>LRMT01000268.1 GCA_001725945.1 Cupriavidus sp. UYMMa02A
CAGCCGCGCCCGGCGCAGGATGCCGCCGGCGCACCGGCACGCAATCGCCGCCCGGCGCAGGCCGCGCTGCTTGGCGGTGCACGGACCAAGCCGGCACGCTGATTCCATTCGCCACGCAGCCATGAGCGCACATCAGGTATCCGGCGACAGCGGCATCCCGTTCGCGGGACTGACGCCGGAGCTGATTCTCGACGCGCTCGAGTCGGCGGGCATGCGCCCCGATGGCCGGCTGCTGGCGCTCAACAGCTACGAGAACCGCGTCTGGCAGGTCGCATCGAGGACGCCGCGCCCGTGGTGGCCAAGTTCTACCGGCCCGGCCGCTGGACCGATGCCGCCATCCTCGAAGAGCACGCCTTTGTGCAGCAGCTCGCCGACACGGAGATTCCCGCGGTGCCGGCGCTGACCGGGCCGGATGGCAGCACGCTGCAACACCACGCAGGTTTTCGTTTCGCGGTTTTCGCCCGTTGCGGCGGCCGCGACCCGGCGCTGGACCGTGCCGACACGCTGACCTGGCTAGGCCGCTTCATCGGCCGCATCCATGCCGTGGGCGCCACGAATGCCTATCAGGCGCGTCCGGTACTCGATGCGCAGACGTTCGGCGTGGCCTCGCGCGACTGGCTGCTCGCGCATGACTGCATTCCCGCCGAGTTGCGCCAACCGTGGCAGGCAATTGTCGACCTTGCGCTGGATGGCGTGCGCCGTTGCTACGACCGTGCGGGCGATGTGCGCCTGCTGCGCGTGCATGGCGACTGCCATCGCGGCAATGTGCTGTGGATCGACGGCGAAGACGCCAAGGTCACGGGCCTGGCCGCGGCGGGCCCGCATTTCGTGGACTTCGACGACAGCCGCATGGCGCCGGCCGTGCAGGACCTGTGGATGCTGCTCGAAGGCGACCGCGCCGCCATGCAGAATCAGCTCGCGGATATCATCGCGGGCTACGAGGACTTTGCCGAGTTCGCGCCGCGCGAACTGTGGCTCGTGGAAGCGCTGCGCACGCTGCGCCTGCTCCACTACAGCGCCTGGCTGGCCAGCCGCTGGCGCGATCCCGCGTTTCCGGCGGCGTTTCCGTGGTTCGGTACGGCGCGCTACTGGCAGGACCGCATCCTGGAACTGCGCGAGCAGGTCGCACTGATGGAAGAAGCGCCCCTCTGGGGCGCCTGAAGCCGTGCGCGCAGCGGTCAGCCCAAGGCCGTTCAGGCCTTTTCCGGTGCCTTGACCAGCAGGACAGGGCATTCGGTCTGGGCCAGCACGCGGCCCGCCACCGATCCGATCACCGCATCAAAGAACGAGCCGCGGCCATGGGTGCCCATGACGATGGCCTGCGCATTCGCTGAGCGCGCGTAGGTCACGATGCGCTCCGGCGCAAAGCCGTGCAGCGCATGGCGCTCGAACGGCACGCCGGCGCTGGTCAGGATATCGCAAACACCGGCCATGGCCTTGTCGCTGGCCTCCTGGTGCCAGGCGTCGATGGTTTCCTTGCTGACAAAGGCGCGGACCTGTCCGCTGACCTCGGGCGCGACGTGTACCACGTGCACGGTGAAGCCCGTCTGCAGCAGCTTGCCCTCGGCAATGAAGCGGGCAGCAGCGTCGCTGAAGGCCGAACCGTCGGTCGCGAGCACGATATTGGACATGGCGGGAATCTCCTGGATGGGGCGCTGTACGGATACGCCAGGTTATAGGATAGGCAGGATCGGCCACGTGCGGTGCCGGTGCGGGGCCAACCGTCTGCCATCATCATGGCAGCAAGTCTTTCGTCACAATCGGACATAGATCAAGTGATTCGGAAATTTCCTCTGGCGGCGGGCGTCCGGAGACCCGGTCCGGATATGTCAAGACACCTGACACATTTGGCCATTGCCGCCCCGCACCGGCCCCCTTAGCATGTGCCCAGCCCGGCTGGCGTCGCCGCGACATGGCACCCGGTCACTTTCCCATCCCCATCCCAGAACAAAAGGCGATCGCGCCAGGCCCGGCCGGCGCGATGCCTCGACGGAGACAGCAAACATGAGCGAGCGCGGCAATCTCCTGCCCCTGCGTGGCATCAAGGTAGTGGAATTCGAAGGCATCGGCCCGGGCCCGCTGTGCGGCGCCATGCTGGCCGGACTGGTGCCGAGGTCACGCTCGTGACGCGCCCGGTCGCACCGGACGCGCGCCGCATCCTGCGCGGGCAGGACGTGCGGCCGAGATGGAGATCGAGCATGGCAAGGGCGTGGTCCAGCTCAACCTGAAGTCCGCCGAGGGCGTGGCCGCCGCGCTGGACCTGGTGGCGGGCGCCGACGCGCTGATCGAAGGCCTGCGTCCAGGCGCGATGGAGCGCCTGGGCCTTGGCCCGGCCGAATGCCATGCGCGCAATCCGCGCCTCGTGTACGGCCGCATGACCGGCTGGGGCCAGACCGGCCCGCTCGCGCAAAGCGCCGGCCATGATCTCAACTACATTGCGCTGACCGGCTTGCTGTCGATGGCCGCGCGCGGCGACGCGCTCCCGATGGTGCCCCCCACCGTGGTGGGCGATGCCACCGGCGCGCTCGGCCTGGCGTTCGGCATCACCAGCGCCATCCTGAGCGCGCGTTCGAGCGGGCAGGGCTGTGTGGTGGACGCTGCGATCACCGATATCGTCGCCATGCTGGGTTCGCTGGTGCAGGTGTCGCGCGCGGCCGGCTCGCTCGGCGGCCCGCAGCCCAGTGCCTTCCACGATTCCGCGTTCTACGACGTCTATGCCTGCGCCGATGGCCGCGCGATCACGCTCGGTGCGCTGGAGCCGCAGTTCTACCGCGAGCTGCTCGAGCGGCTCGAACTCACGGATATCGATCCCGCCGCGCAGTATGACCGCGCCCAGTGGCCGGCGGTGAAGGCGCGCATCACCGAACTCATTGCCTCGAAGCCCAGCACGCATTGGGAGTCGCTGCTCGAAGGCACCGACGTCTGCTTCGCGAAGGTGCTGACCCTGGACGAGGCCGCCCGCCATCCGCACAACCAGGCGCGCGGTACCTACCGCCTGTACCGGCAAGGCGATCGCGAGTTGGCGCGCTCCACGCCGGCGCCGCGCTTCACGCCTGCATAAGCGGCCCCGTTTCCGCGGACGCGGAAATTTCCCCATGCGTACGCACTACTACGCATCGGATGCAGTCATTTCAGCGGTCCGGCGTTACACCCACCTTCTAACCTTCGCGGTATCCCTTTGCCAAGGAGCCGCGTGTTGGACCCCACTCCGTTCGATGAAGCCCTGATCGTTGATACAAGACCCGTAGCCCCGCGCGAGGCGTCGCGGCAGATCGTGAGTGCGCTTGGCGCGCGCCGCACGCTGCTGGCCGACAGCGTGCGCCAGGCGCAGCAGGTGGTGCGGGAGCGTCAGCCCGGACTGGTCGTCATCGAACTCGACGCCCTTGGGCAGGCCGGCATCACGCTGATCCGGCGGCTGGCCAAGAGCCATCCGGCGGTCAGGCTGCTGGTGCTGTCCGAAAGCGATGCCACCATGCGCCCGTGCAGGCGTTGCGCGCCGGTGCCCATGGCTTCTTGCCGCGGCGGCGCGGCCTCGCCGAAATGGTCCATGCGGCGCGCGGCGTGATGTCGGGCTACCTTGTCTTTCCCTTGCAAACGCTGGAGGCCGCGCGCCAGTGGCGTTCGCCGTCGGCCGGCCGGCTCGCCCGGCTGACCGCGCGCGAACTCACGGTGCTCCAGTACCTGGCGCGCGGCCATGCCAACAAGACGATTGCCGCGCGGCTGCAGATCAGCAGCAAGACCGTGAGTACCCACAAGACCAACATCATGTGCAAGCTCAATGTCGGCTCCGTCGTGGAGATGGCGGACTATGCGCGCAAGCACCGGCTGCTGTGATGGCGCGCGGCAAAGAACGCCTCGGCCGGCAGGCGCCAAAGCAAAAAGCCGCAGTCTCTTACGAGAACGCGGCTTTTCAAATAGATGGTGGCGAATCAGGGACTCGAACCCCGGACCTGCGGATTATGATTCCGTCGCTCTAACCGACTGAGCTAATTCGCCAACGAAGACCGCTATTGTACCGGGATTTTGTGGGCTGTCAACACCCTTTCCCACTCTTTCCGGAAGAAGACGGACAGGACCTTGAAAAGAAAACCGGCAGCCTTGCGGCCTGCCGGCTGGAGCGACCGATTACCGGATCGGTCTTTCCCGAACCTGGCGTGCTCAGTCGTGGGCGTAGATGTCCACGTCCTTGGTCTCGCGAATGAACAGGGCGCCAATCACGAAGGTCACGGCGGCGATGATGATCGGGTACCAGAGACCGTAGTAGATGTTGCCGTTCTGGGCCACCAGCGCGAACGAGATGGTGGGCAGCAGGCCGCCGAACCAGCCATTGCCGATATGGTATGGCAGCGACATCGAGGTATAGCGGATGCGCGTCGGGAACAGTTCCACCAGCATGGCGGCGATCGGCCCGTACACCATCGTCACGTAGATCACCAGGATCACGAGGACCACCAGCACCATGATGGTATTCATCTGTGCCGGGTCGGCCTTGGTCGGATAGCCCGCGGCCGCCATGGAGTCCCCGACTTCCTTCTTGAATGCGGCGATCTGCTTCTTGCTGGCGTCGTCGAAGCTGTGGCCGGCCGGGACCAGCGTGGCGTTGAATGCGGCGATTTCCTTGTCGCCGATCTTCACCGATGCGTGGTGCCTGCCGGAGCCTGCACCACTTCATAGCTTGCCGATGCCTGGGCCAGCGTACGCTTGACGATATCGCAGGAGCTGCGGAAGTCGATCTCGCGGGCGATCGGGCTGCCCTGGAACGAGCACTGCTTCGGATCCGCGGTCACCACGATCTGCGCGGTTTGCTGCGCACGCTCGAGCGCCGGGTTGGCATAGTGCGTCAGCGCCTTGAACAGCGGGAAGTAGGTCAGCACGGCCAGCGCGCAGCCCAGCAGGATGATCCACTTGCGGCCGATCTTGTCCGACAGGGAGCCGAAGAAGAGGAAGAACGGCGTGCCGATCACCAGGCACCCGCGATCAGCAGGTTGGCCGTCTTGGCATCGACCTTGAGCACCTGTGTCAGGAAGAACAGCGAGTAGAACTGGCCGGTGTACCAGACCACGGCCTGGCCGGCGGTCAGGCCCAGCAGCGCCAGGATCACGATCTTCAGGTTGCGCCACTGGCCGAAGGATTCAGTCAGCGGAGCCTTCGAGGTCTTGCCTTCAGCCTTCATGCGCTGGAAGGCCGGCGATTCGCTCATGGACAGGCGGATGTACACCGACATGGCCAGCAGCAGGATCGAGACCAGGAACGGAATGCGCCAGCCCCAGGTGTCGAAATTGGCGCCGGTCAGCTCGCGGCACAGCAGGATCACGATCAGCGACAGGAACAGGCCCAGTGTCGCGGTGGTCTGGATCCACGCGGTGTAGGAACCGCGCTTGCCGTGCGGCGCGTGTTCGGCCACATACGTGGCGGCACCGCCGTACTCGCCGCCGAGCGCGAGGCCCTGCAGCATGCGCAGCGCGATCAGGATGATCGGCGCGGCCCAGCCGATGGTGGCGTAGCCGGGCAGCAGGCCGACGATGAAGGTCGACAGGCCCATGATCAGGATCGTCACCAGGAAGGTGTACTTGCGCCCGATCATGTCCCCCAGGCGGCCGAACACCAGCGCGCCGAACGGGCGCACGATGAAGCCCGCGGCGAAGGCGAGCAAGGCAAAGATGAAGGCTGAGGTCGGGTCGAGGCCGGCGAAGAACTGCTTGGCGATGATGGCTGCCAGCGAGCCATACAGGTAAAAGTCATACCACTCGAACACCGTGCCGAGCGACGAGGCGAGAATGACCTTTCTCTCCTCGGCTGTCATCGGTGCATTGTGTGCGCTGCCGCCGGGCATCGCTACGTTCTGCGCGTTTGCCATATTGTCTCCCTCCGTCTGAAATGGTTCACCGATGAGGCCGCGGACGCACCGCAAGACATGGCGCGCTGCGGGGCCGTGGCACCGGAGCTTCAAGGATTCTGGGAGGCGAAACTTACTGAGTTCTGACAGATTTGGCCTATCTCGCGCGCAAAGCGTCGGGGTATACGCTAGCCGGAAAAGTGCCTGGACCGGCCGCTGGCCTGCTGCATTGCGAAGCCGTATGTGCGCACAAGCATATGGCGCGCAGCTATGCGGCTTGACGCTATGCAGCATCATTGCCGGCATCGGGCGGCACGCTCTGCGAAGGGGGGATGACGTTCGCAGCGCTCTCGTCAGCTTCATCGGCGCGGTTCATGCGCCAGGCATAGAGCGCCGTCATCAGGACGTAGACCACCAGCGCGCCCTGGGCACCCATCCAGAACGAGAACGGCCAGCCGAAAAAATCGAAGCGCAGGTCGCGCGCGAACCAGCTCACGACAAAGGTGACGACGAACCAGACCGCCAGCAATGCGCAGATCCAGCGCCGGTTGCGCTGCCATGAGCGCTTGAGGGCCGCATCGACAGACGGACGCGCGCTCACGCTGACAGCTCCGGTGCCGGCCGCCGCAGCGTGATGCGGAACCGCGCGCCGGCCAGCCGCGGCTCCTGCTGGTAGACGTGGTCGTCGATGCTGACTTCGCCGCCGTGCTGCTGCACGATCTCGCGCACGATGGCCAGGCCCAGGCCGCTGCCTTCGGTGTTGGTCCCCAGCACGCGGTAGAAGCGCTCCATCACGCGTTCGCGGTCCGCCGGCGCAATGCCGGGCCCGGTGTCTTCCACGTCGAGATACGCGAACGGCTCGAAGGGGTCGGCAGTGGCGCGCACGGTGGCATGGCCGCCGGGCGGCGTGTAGCGGATGGCATTGTCGATCAGGTTGTTCAGCATTTCCGTAAGCATCAGGCGGTTGCCCTGGACCATCACCGGATGGTCGTCGGCATCGAGTCCCAGGTCGATCTGCCGGGCCCACGCGCGCGGCAGCCAGTCCTTCACCACGTCACGCGCGAGCGCGGCCAGGTCCAGTGCCGCCATGCTGCCGGCGCGGCCAGGTTTTCCATGCGCGCGAGCGACAGCAACTGCGTGACAAGGTGCGCCGTGCGCTCGGAGCTGCCGGCGATCTGAGCGAGTGAGCGCCGTAATTCCTCCGGCGACTGTTCGCGCTGTGCCAGTTCGGCCTGCATGCGCAGTCCGGCCAGCGGCGTTTTCATCTGGTGCGCGGCATCGGCGATAAACCGCTTCTGTGTCTGCACCGACTGGTCCAGCCGCGCGAGCAGTTCATTGAACGAGGCGACCAGCGGCGTGATCTCCTGCGGCGCGGCGCGTTCGTCGATCGGGCTGGTGTCGCCAGGGTTGCGCGCGCGGATGCGCTGCTGGATTGCCGTAAGCGGCGCCAGTCCGCGCGTGAGTCCGAACCACACCAGCACCACGGCCAGCGGCAGGATCACGAACTGCGGCAGGATCACGCCCTTGATGATCTCGTTGGCAAGGCGCGCGCGCTTGTCGAGGGTCTCGGCGACCTGCACGAGCACGGGCTGATTGCCGCCGATGTTCTTCAGGTCGATGTAGGTATAGGCCACGCGCACGTCGTTGCCCGACACGCGATCATCACGCAGCGACACCAGGCCGGGATGGCCCTGGTCCTCTTCGGACGGCAGCGGCAGGTCGTGGTCGCCCGCGACATACTCGCCGCGCTTGCCGACCACCTGGTAGTACACGTTGTCGGTTTCGTCCGCGCGCAGGATCTCGCGCGCCGACAAGGGCAACTGCAGCGTGACCCGCCCATTCACTTCGCGGACCTGCTGCGACAGCACGATGGCGCTGGCCTCGAGCGCGCGGTCGAATGGCCCGTTGGCGATGGACTTGGCCACGAGATAGGTGACGGCGATACTCATCGGCCAGAGCAGCAGCAGGGCGCGAGCATCCAGTCCAGGATCTCGCCGAACAGCGAGCGCGGCGCAGGGTTTGCCGTGCTCTCCTCCAGGTGAGGCAGGGCGTCGGCCAGGTCGTCCGGATCGTCCGGATCGCTGGGGGCGGTGGCGCTGGGCGGAGGGATGGGGTCCTTGGCAGGCCGATGCCGCCTTGCAGTCTCAGCAGGCTCATCTCGGCATGGGGAGGGTAGTGTAGGTCGAGTGGGGCGGCTGCGTGGAACGGAGACGGCGCGAGACGCGTCAGCTATGGGCGGCCACGGCCGGCTGGAATTTCTCCAGGCAGTACCCGAGCCCGCGCACCGTGGCGATGCGGATGCCGCCGATCTCGATCTTCTTGCGCAGCCGGTGCACGTAGACCTCGATCGCGTTGTTGCTGACTTCTTCGCCCCATTCGCACAAGTGGTCCACGAGCTGCTCCTTGGAGACCAGCCGGCCGCTGCGCGTAAGCAGGATCTCCAGCAGGCCGACCTCGCGCGCCGACAGGTCCAGCATCTGCTCGTTCATATAGGCGATGCGTCCGACCTGGTCGAACGCGAGCGGGCCGTGACGCATCAGCGTGGCGCCGCCGCCGGCGCCGCGGCGCACCAGCGCACGCACGCGTGCCTCGAGCTCGGACAGCGCGAACGGCTTGGCCATGTAGTCATCGGCCCCCAGGTCCAGGCCCTTGACGCGCTCGTCGACGCTGTCGGCAGCGGTCAGGATCAGCACGGGCAGCATGGCGCCGCGCGAACGCAGGCGCTTGAGCACTTCCAGGCCCGGCATGCGCGGCAGGCCCAGGTCCAGGATCAGCAGGTCGAAGGTCTGCGTCGACAGCGCGGAATCGGCCTCCAGGCCATTCGCGACATGGTCGACCGCATAGCCGGAGTGACGCAAGGAGCGCGTCAGGCCGTCGGCAAGCACGTCGTCATCTTCGGCGATCAGAATGCGCATGGTTTGTCTCCACCACGCCGGCATTGCCGGCCGCCACGCAATCGATGCGGACAGGGGCTTGCCAAGCATACTGTTTTTTATACAGTACCCGCACATTCCGCGCAGGCCGCCGCAGAAGGCGGCTGTGCAGGCAGTCGGGTCAAGTGCGCAGATCGGAAAAAGCCGGTGCCGCGCCACATGCGGCCTATTTATACCACCATTGACTCAACAATTGACTCAAGGACGACCATGGACGACAAGAAGGCAGGTGCCGGCCTGAGCGCCGAGAAGCAGAAGGCGCTTGCCGCCGCGCTCACGCAGATCGAGAAGCAGTTCGGCAAGGGCTCGATCATGCGCCTGGGCGATGGCGAGGTTGAGAAGGATATCCAGGTGGTATCCACCGGATCGCTCGGCCTGGACATCGCGCTCGGCGTGGGCGGCCTGCCGCGCGGCCGGGTGGTCGAAATCTACGGCCCGGATCGTCAGGCAAGACCACGCTGACGCTGCAGGTCGTGGCCGAAATGCAGAAGCTGGGCGGGACCTGCGCCTTTATCGACGCCGAGCACGCGCTTGACGTCAACTACGCCTCCAAGCTCGGCGTGGACGTGGGCGAACTGCTGATCTCCCAGCCGGACACCGGCGAGCAGGCGCTGGAAATCACCGACGCGCTGGTGCGCTCGGGCTCGATCGACCTGATCGTCATCGACTCGGTGGCCGCGCTGGTGCCGAAGGCCGAAATCGAAGGCGAGATGGGCGATTCGCTGCCCGGCCTGCAGGCCCGCCTGATGAGCCAGGCGCTGCGCAAGCTGACCGGCACCATCAAGCGCACCAACTGCCTGGTGATCTTCATCAACCAGATCCGCATGAAGATCGGCGTGATGTTCGGTTCGCCGGAAACCACCACCGGCGGCAATGCGCTGAAGTTCTACGCCTCGGTGCGCCTCGATATCCGCCGTATCGGCTCGATCAAGAAGGGCGACGAGGTGATCGGCAACGAGACCAAGGTCAAGGTGGTCAAGAACAAGGTGTCGCCGCCGTTCCGCGAGGCTTTCTTCGATATCCTCTACGGCCAGGGCATCTCGCGCCAGGGCGAGATCATCGATCTCGGCGTGGACGCGAAGATCGTCGAAAAGTCGGGCGCCTGGTACAGCTACAACGGCGACAAGATCGGCCAGGGCAAGGACAATGCACGCGAGTACCTGCGTGAGAATCCGGACATTGCCAAGGAAATCGAGAACAAGGTCCGCGCCACGCTGGGTGTGGCGCCGATGAACGGCGTTCCGGCGGCCGAGGTCGTGACAGAAGACTGAGCGCCGGCCGACAGGCACGCTCCCGAGGCTGGCGCATTGCCGATGCGCCGGCCTTTTTGTTTCTCCGAGTCTTATCCTGAATTGCGCAGATGGTTTCCCGCCCCCCGCTATCCCTGAGGCCCGCGCTGTGGGCTACCTGTCGCGCCGCGAGCACAGCCGCGCCGAACTGGCGCGCAAGCTGGCGCCGCACGCGGAATCGCCGGAGCAGCTCGAACAGCTGCTGGACGCGCTGGAAAGAGAGAACTGGTTGTCCAACGAGCGCTTTGCCGACAGCCTGCTGCATCGGCGCGGCAGCCGCTACGGCGCTGCCCGCGTCATGCAGGAGGCCAAGACCCACCAGCTTGGCAGCGAGCAGCTCGGCGAACTGCGGGACCGGCTGCGCGAATCCGAGCCCGAACGCGCGCGCGAGGTCTGGCGCAAACGCTTCGGCACGCCGCCTGCCACGCCGGAAGAGCGCGCGCGGCAGATCCGCTTCATGATGGCCCGCGGCTTTTCGCGCTCGGTGATCGGCAAGGTGATCCAGCGCCGAGGACGATCTTTCCGGTGATATCGACTGAGTCATACGGAAGGGCGGCGCGAGCAATTCACCGCAATACCAATACTGCCTACAGGTGTATTCCGTCGTATGCCCGGGGGTGCCTGAGGGGCGAACCGAGCACAGGACGCAGCGCGAGCGTCATGCATCCGCCAGTTTTCGTTCCGGTTGGCCGACAATCGGGGGGCGACAGTTGGCGCACGGCGATGTTCCCGGGCAAATCGCCCCGGCATGTTAAACTCTTCAGGTTATCCGGCGCCGTTGCCTGGTGCCGCACCTTGCCCCCGTATTCCCAGTCTGGTCATGCCTCTTTCCCAGCCCGTCAACCGCTCCCCGCGCCATACCCGCGCCATTACGGCCGAGGCTTACCTCAGGGAAGACGGCTTGTGGGACATCGAGGTGCGTCTGACCGACTCCAAGCCCCGTGATATCGCCCTGGCGGGCAACCGCATCCGACCGGTCGGGCAGCCGCTGCATGACCTGTGGCTGCGCGTCACGATCGACGAGGAACTGACCGTCATCGATGCCGAGGCTTGTTCCGACTGGGTGCCGTATCCGTCTCATTGCGACACGGTCGGTCCGGCTTACCGCAAACTGATCGGCCTGAACCTGCGCAAGGGTTTCCGCAAGGCGGTGCGCGAGCGCTTGTCCGGCATCCAGGGTTGCTCGCACCTCACCGAGGCGGCGGGTGTACTGCCGAGTGCAGCGATCCAGGCTTTTGCAGGAGAGGTCATCAGCATCCGCGACGGCGACAGCGACGATACCAATCCCGAACCGCCTTACCAGTTGAACGGCTGCCACGCGCTGCGCTTCGACGGCGAGGTGGTCCGGGAGTTTTACCCGCGCTGGTATGGTCACCAGCCGAAGCCCAAGGTACGGGCCGAGGCGGAGCAGGCCGCTGCGAACACGCCTCAGGCGCAAGCGGCAGCCGGCAACGGCAATGTTCCGTACGACCGGCCAACCGGCACTTCCGGCTGATCCTCAGGATCGGCCACGGACGAGAGAGTTCGTCTTCTTTCAAATTCTTCCCTTCTACCTTTTACGCCTACCCGAAAGGAAACACGCATGAATATCCATGAGTACCAAGGCAAGGAAATCCTGCGCAAATACAATGTGCCGGTTCCGCGCGGCATTCCCGCGTTCTCGGTCGCCGAGGCCCTGAAGGCCGCAGAAGAGCTTGGCGGCCCGGTTTGGGTGGTCAAGGCGCAGATCCATGCGGGTGGCCGCGGCAAGGGCGGCGGCGTGAAGGTTGCCAAGAGCATCGACGAGGTCAAGACCTACGCGACCAACATCCTGGGCATGCAGCTGGTCACGCACCAGACCGGTCCGGAAGGCAAGAAGGTCAACCGCCTGCTGATCGAAGAAGGCGCCGACATCAAGAAGGAACTGTACGTTTCGCTGGTGGTGGACCGCGTGTCGCAGAAGATCGCGCTGATGGCGTCGAGCGAAGGCGGCATGGACATCGAAGAAGTCGCTGCCCACTCGCCGGAAAAGATTCACACGCTGATCATCGAGCCGTCGACCGGCCTGACCGACGCTGACGCCGACGACATCGCCCGCAAGATCGGTGTGCCCGACGCTTCGGTTGCCCAGGCTCGCCAGGCGCTGCAAGGCCTGTACAAGGCGTTCTACGACACCGACGCTTCGCTGGCCGAAATCAACCCGCTGATCCTGACCGGCGACGGCAAGGTCATCGCGCTGGACGCCAAGTTCAACTTCGACTCGAACGCGCTGTTCCGTCATCCGGAAATCGTCGCCTACCGCGACCTGGATGAAGAAGACGCCAACGAAATCGAAGCCTCGAAGTTCGACCTGGCCTACATCTCGCTGGACGGCAACATCGGCTGCCTGGTGAACGGCGCCGGCCTGGCCATGGCCACCATGGACACCATCAAGCTGTTCGGCGGCGAGCCGGCCAACTTCCTCGACGTGGGCGGCGGTGCCACCACCGAGAAGGTGACCGAAGCCTTCAAGCTGATGCTGAGCAACCCGAACGTGGAAGCCATCCTGGTCAACATCTTCGGCGGCATCATGCGCTGCGACGTGATCGCCGAAGGCGTGATCTCGGCGTCGAAGGCCGTGAATCTGACGGTGCCGCTGGTGGTCCGCATGAAGGGCACCAACGAAGACCTGGGCAAGAAGATGCTGGCCGATTCGGGCCTGCCCATCATCGCCGCCGACACCATGGAAGAAGCCGCCCAGAAGGTGGTGGCTGCTGCCGCCGGCAAGAAGTAATCCAGGCGCCGAAACAACTCCAGCACTGGGGCAGCGCGCGAGGCCAACGCCCGCGCTGCCAGAGTCAAGCAAAGGACTAACGTATGTCGATTCTGATCAACAAAGACACCAAGGTCATCACCCAGGGCATCACTGGCAAGACCGGCCAGTTCCACACGCGTGGCTGCCGTGACTACGCCAATGGCAAGAACTGCTTCGTCGCCGCGTGAACCCGAAGAAGGCCGGCGAAGACTTCGAAGGCATTCCCATCTACGCGAGCGTGAAGGACGCGAAGGCCCAGACCGGCGCCACCGTTTCCGTGATCTACGTGCCGCCCGCAGGCGCTGCCGCCGCGATCTGGGAAGCCGTTGACGCGACCTGGACCTGGTGGTCTGCATCACCGAAGGCATTCCCGTGCGCGACATGATGGAAGTCAAGGACCGCATGCGCCGCGAGAACAAGAAGACGCTGCTGCTCGGACCGAACTGCCCGGGCCTGATCACGCCGGACGAAATCAAGATCGGCATCATGCCGGGTCACATCCACCGCAAGGGCCGCATCGGCGTGGTGTCGCGCTCGGGCACGCTGACGTACGAAGCCGTGGGCCAGCTGACCGCGCTGGGCCTGGGCCAGTCGTCGGCTGTCGGTATCGGCGGCGACCCGATCAACGGCCTGAAGCACATCGACGTCATGAAGATGTTCAACGACGATCCGGAAACGGACGCCGTGGTCATGATCGGTGAGATCGGCGGTCCGGACGAAGCCAACGCGGCTTACTGGATCAAGGAAAACATGAAGAAGCCGGTGGTTGGCTTCATCGCTGGCGTGACCGCGCCTCCGGGCAAGCGCATGGGCCACGCCGGCGCGCTGATCTCGGGTGGTGCCGACACCGCCCAGGCCAAGCTGGAAATCATGGAAGCCTGCGGTATCACGGTGACCAAGAATCCGTCGGAAATGGCTCGCCTGCTGAAGGCAAAGCTGTAAGCAACACCATCGTGCCTTGCGCGTCGCCTTGATGCGCAAGGCCTGTGTTGAACCGTCCCGGCCTTGGCCGGAACGGGTTTGCCCCCGCCCTAGTGCGGGGGCAATGTCATGTGGCGAGGCGCTTCCTAGGGTATCTCCTGAGCTGATTGCCCGTGATTTGAAATCGAATCGAAAGGTTCGCGCGATATACATGTCTGTTTACTCAGACATCCGAACTGCCACAATCGGGCGGTTCGGACAAATAGATAGAAACCTCGAGGAGCTCTGCCGTGGAACTGCTGTCTTCCACCACGTTCTGGATTGCGTTGGGATCGATCATCCTGACCAATATCGTCCTGTCCGGCGACAACGCGGTGGTAATCGCGCTCGCCTCGCGCAACCTGCCGCCCGCGCAGCAGAAGAAGGCCATCTTCTGGGGCAGCGCCGCCGCCATCATCATGCGAGTGGTGCTGACCGTGGCAGCCGTCAAGCTGCTGAGCCTGCCGTACCTGAAGATCATCGGCGCCGTGCTGCTCGTCTATATCGGCGTGCAACTGCTGACCGGCGAAGATGATGAAGACGGCCATGATGCCAAGGACAATATCTGGGCGGCCATCCGCACCATCCTGATCGCCGACCTGGTCATGTCGCTGGACAACGTGGTGGCCGTGGCCGCTGCCGCCCAGAAGGGACCGGAAGGCAGCCAGCTGATGCTGCTGATCCTGGGCCTGGGCCTGTCGATTCCGCTGATCGTGTTCGGCAGCACCATCCTGCTCAAGGTCATGGAACGCTTCCCGGTCATCATCGTGCTGGGCGCGGCGCTGCTGGGCTATCTGGCTGGCGAGATGCTGGTGAGCGACCCGGTCGACGCGGCCTGGTTCGAAGTGCATGTGCCGCATGCGCACCTGGTGTTCGGCGCTGTTGGCGCAATCCTGGTGGTGCTCATCGGCAAGCTGATGAGCCGTCGGGCGGCACAGACGGCCTGACGTAGGTCGGCGTCAGCGACCGATTGAATGAAGGGCAGCCTGGTGGCTGCCCTTCTGCTATTGGTAAGAGGCAGTTGGCGATAGGAGGTAGGGGAGAGAACTGCACGCCTACATGGAGTCAGCTGACAGGATAGCGGGGCAGTGAAGGCGTAGGTTCGGATGATCCGATGGGGGATGGCATCGGGACGGTCACCTGCTTGGACCGGGTTGCTGTGCTTCTGCCTTCAAGATTGCATGGGCGATCCTCTCCACTAAATCAGGAGATGCGCGATAGACGGCCGCGTGACTTTGTGCCGTACGTATCTTGCGACACCGTTCTGGCGTGCTCATTGTGGGGATCAACGCGGCAAGTTTCATTCGCTCGTGGAAGAGATCACACAGTGGAGATCAACCAGTTCCCCAGCCAGTGAGGTGATGAGTTCGGGTTGGTGGCCAAAGGCAAGTTCCATCGTCAGACAAAAAGCGCCCGAAGGCGCCTTGTTCTGACTACGACTTAAGCCGTCAACAACACTCAGGGGCAGTCGCCCGAACCCGGCTTGAACCCACGCGAGGACGCTTGTGCCGACGTGCAAGTCGTGCCCGAATTGGTCCAAGTCAAGGTGTTGCTGTTCGCGGTGAATGTTGGGGTGTCAATGATAGTGAGAGCAGTGCCGGATGCATCGGTAGCGGCTGTGGTTACGTTGATAACGCCAAGGGCAGTCGCCGTCACCGCAGTGATGTTCTTCGTTAGGTTGATGGTAGGAATTCCATTGGACCCTTGGTTGCAGTTTGCCAGAGCACCAAGTTCTTGGTAGCACATTGAGACGGCAGTTTTGACAGCCGCCAGTTCTGCTGCTGCACCGGCTGCCCGAGTGCGCGAAGTGTAGTCACTGTACTGCGGAATAGCGATAGCGGCCAGGATACCGATGATCGCGACCACGATCATCAGTTCAATCAGCGTGAAGCCGTTCTGGACGCGACGGCCCAGGTTCTTCATTTCTTGTACCCGTTGCATGATTAGACCCCTCGAAGAGATTTTTGAGTTAGCAGCAAAAAAGCTGCGGGGTGGAAACAGCAAACGCCGTGCCAGAAAGAAAGCGTCGAAAGTACCGAACAAGTGACAAATCTTGTCGCTACCGTCTACTCGACTTGCGTTAGCTTGACAAATCTTGTCGCTTTTTACGTGACAAGATTTGTCCCCGAATAATGCCTTGCACGCATTCTTAGTGCGTAGCATCAGCCGCTACGATAGGTAAGACGTGCCAGTTGTCGCCAAGAGGGCTGTCGCGAGTCGCACGGGCTTATGGAGCCACGCAGCCGCCTTGCGACGTCCGTCGTTCGGTGGCTGCGCGCGTACAAGTCGCGTTTGTCGAATTCGTCGTATTCCTCGCCTCGGCCTTTTGCAGGCCACGGATCACTATTGCATTCGGCTGACAGGACCCGAGTCAGATTGGTCGACCACCGAAGCCTTAGTAGTGGTCCCACGTCGAGCGCTTTGGGAAGCGTGAATGGGGCGTGTTCGGTTTGCCTTTGTGCCTTGAGTCTACCAACGGTTGTTCCGGAGGTGGTTGCCGAACCAACAATGGGAGCGGAAGTCGAGCTCGGCGTTACCACGCCCCAGACAACGGGATACTCGGCACGCACTTCTCGGTTAGGCCTTACGCCGGCGTCCTAACGACGCCGCTTGGGGGAGGGTCCACCAAAATAGTGATGCGGCACAAAATGTGTGATCCTTTCATCGCGTGAGGTGTAAGATCACAAGCGGAAAATTCATAAAGCGCTGGGAGCGCGATGCCGAGAGAGCTTACGCTGGTGCTCCAATAAACCTCCAAGACACGCATGCGCGTTAAAGCAGATATTAATCCGCAGGAGTGCAACCCCGTCGTTTATGCGGGAGGCAAGCATTATAGTGCGATTGACGGATTAAGATTCATGGCAGCTTGTATTGTCGTCCTATCGCATCTTCCCATGATTCGTCATGGGGGGCTATTAAATGGTACAGCGGCAGTGATGATATTTTTCATTGTCTCAGGTTTTGTATCCATTTGCCGGTCACAAGGGGCGCGGCCGTCCCGGTCTTGCGTTTCTACCTTGGAAGGATGATAAGGATCGTGGCTCCTCTGGCCATTGCCATTGGTTTGGCTGCAATAATTCCGGGAGGAATGTTATCGCTACGAGCCGTTCTGTGGTCTCTGCAATGTGAGATCGTGTACTATGCACTCTATCCTTTTCTGAAGCCTTTTCTGGTGAAGCGCTTATTGCCACGCTGATTGCCGTAACTATAGCGCTCTCCATGCTGCTGGCATGCATGCCTGATAAAATTACGGATTGTTTTGGACATATGGGGCTATTGGCAGTGCGGTGCTTGGTCTTCCGATCTGGCTCCTAGGGTGTGCGTTGGCAGAGCGCATGATCGCAGGGAAGGTGGTTCCGGTATCAGTTCTGCATATCAATTGCCTGAGATTTTTTGTTCTGCTTTGCGCTATTATTACCTTTCGCCTACAGGTAAGTGGCCTTTTTCCATATAAGTGGTCGATGTTGCCGTTCTCATTTATAGCGTACTATTGGTTGGCCGCCGAACTATCGAGGAATTCAAGCGGAGTCTTGTGGTCCCGTCTGGCGCCACTCGGGGCGGCGTCGTATTCCATCTACCTTGTGCATAAATTGGTTTTTCCGCTATTCCCCGATTTTCCGTTGTTGGGCTCTAAATTACTTCATTGGGGCGGAATCCTCATCGCGGCATCTTCCCTGGCGATTTGCTTTTATTTTCTCGTGGAAGTCCCGTCGCATCGGCTTGCGCGTCTGTTATCGCGTCGAGAGATACCTGACGAGGTGCTGCCCACTGGAGATGCTGCGTGACACGAACTTCCCATTTCCCTAGCAACAGATCAGGCGTGACGGGTGTTTAGCGCCCGTCACCAGAGTGTGTTGCACGCACCCAACAGCATATCGAAAGAGAAGAAAGCAGATGCCTAATACAAAGAAAAATCACAGCCCGCTACTCTTGCTATGCCTTTTGGGGCTCATCACAAGTGCGCTCTATGGTTTTTTTTGCATAATCCGCTAGTCTTTGACGATGTCTACTTTTTCGATGGGACCGTACACAAGGAATTCTTGGGTACCTTATTTAGTCCTGAGTTACGCTGGCTTCCTTATGCGACATTTGAATGGACGCGTATCATCTTCGGATTGGATATAATATGGTTCCGCATTGGAAATCTCGTTGTTCATTTAGCGAATGCGACATTAATATTTCTCTTCCTGTGTAACCTATTAAATTTTACCAAAGCAGTCGGTGAGGTGGAGGTCAGCTCTCATTCCACTTGGCTCGCATTTCTCGGGAGTGCGATTTTTGCATTACACCCAGCGTCGGTTTACGCAGTAGCATATCTGACGCAGCGCTCGATTTTAATGGCAACGTTCTTCAGCCTCGTGATGCTAGTCCTCTGGCTGCGCGGGCTGGAAAGGAAAAAACCGCTACTACTATGGCTGTCAGCGTTAGCCTACTTCCTTGCGGTTATGTCCAAGGAGCATGCGGTAATGGCACCTTTCGTTATTCTTGCGTTAACGGTTTTGGTCCGTAAGAATAATCAAATACCCGTGAGGCAATGGGCGCCGGTCCTCATTCTGTACGGTGCAATTGCGATTTATACAATATTTAAGGTTGGGGCGGGATACAATCTCATTGGGACAGCATATCAGGTCAACGGCTCAGAACTGTTGGCGCGCGTAGCTAAAGCCGATCCAGGATTTAATATTAGGCATGCATACGCATTATCCGTTATCACGCAAGGCTGGTTATTTTTTAAATATCTTCTGATTTGGCTTCTCCCTAGCGAGGCCTGGATGTCCATTGACGTCTATGAGCCGTTTGCGCCGCGTCTGTGGTCATTACCTCAGGCTGCAGGCGCACTAGCGTTCATCGCTTATGGCTGGGTTGCTATCCGTTTACTATGGCTGCAAGGTTCGCGCGGTCTGATGGGATTCGGAATGCTGTGTCCATGGTTGTTATTTTTACTGAATTTGCCACGATACGAATCGCCGATCCACTTGTCATTTACAGGAGTTATTTGTGGATGGCTGGTAGTTTTGCCGCCCTGCCGTGGTTATTTCAGCGACTCACCGTCAAGCATATTGCGATAGGAACTGTTGTTATCGCGGCACTTTTGATTTTCCCGACACTCTTGCGTCTGCAATCATTTTCAAGTGATTGGTTGCTTTGGAACGATGCGGCGCGCCTTATTGAGGGGAGGCCAGTAATACCGGGTATGGAGCGAGTTATTTCAACCGCGCCAATGCCGCGTTACGCTTGGGGAAGTACGCTGATAGCATATCAGACTACAACGCTGTTCTCGAACTTCGCCCGGCAGACTCTTATGCATATAATGATCGCGGTGCGGCGAAATTACAGCTTAATGATATTTCTGGCGCCAAATCTGATTTTGAGCATGCGCTGATGATCGATCCAAATGCGCCGTTGTCACATCGGGGAATGGCCAAATATATAAACTACAGGGCCACTCAGACGCTGCGCAAGAAGAATATAGGATCGCCTGTCATCTTGGAAGCAGGTTTGCCTGCAACGAGGTTTTGGAAGACATAACTCATCCCATTTCTTCGCAGCTTCGTTAATGCCCCGGAGGGCAGGACACGATGCCTTTGTCGCAGGGCACGCCATCGGGACCTGAGCCAAGTCAGGTAAGAGGCGGTCGGCTGGCTCAGAAGCCCTCAAAGATTCTTCGAATGGCGTCCCATTGCGGGCTTACTGAAGCACAGGAATTACGATCGATGCCGCTACTGATAATCGCCGCGACGATCATCAGTTCGGTCGCACAAGGAGCTCTTGAACAAAGCAGGCCGGAAAAACTCCCTTCGCGCGCTTTTTCTTTGCCCGCCCACCACGCTATCATCCGCCTTTTCCCCAACAAGGCGCCGCATGCCGCAGTCCAGGACCGCCATTCCGGCGATCTTTCTCGTCCTCACGATTGCTTTTCCACTCATCGTATCCCGGCACACCTTGCCGCTGGCTACGTTCTATGGTGAGTGGGCAGCAGCGGCAGTGTTCCTGCTACTGGCAGGTTTGCTCACTGCATTCGCACTGCAATGTCCGCGCGGATCGGATGCAAACATCCCGTGGATCGCGAGCCTTCCGCTGTGGCTGATCATTCTAGGTGCCATCCAGTCCGCCTACGGCTTCGATGACTTCACCGGCAGCCGCTTTGCAACGCAGCTCACGCTAGGTCTCGGCGCGATGCTCATGCTGGCGATCTGGCGTTACCGTTCGTCCGCTTCGCCCGACGCACGCCCGGTTATCACAGACGCCCTCGCCACGGCCTTCCTCCTCGCTGGCCTGCTTGGCACCCTTTCCCAATGGATCCAGCTCTTCCACCTGGAATCCCGCTCCTTGGGCCTCGTCTCCTCCTACTTCTACGACGACAACCGCCGCCTCTGGGGCAACCTGAACCAGCCCAATCACCAGGCGACCGTTGAAGGCATGGCATTGGTCGCTGCGACGTGGCTCGCCTCGCGCGGCAAGTTGCGTTTTCCGATGTGGCTGATTGCCGTGGTGCTGCTGGAAAGCGGCATCGTCTTGTCGGGCTCGCGTACAGGCGTGCTGCATGTAGGACTTGCCGCGCTGTACGCGGTCATCGCTGCATGGCTCGCGCGCGATACGCGCCGCGATGCCGATCCGATGTGCGGGCCTGTCGGGCTGCTTGTCGCAGCGGTCGCCCTGGTTGCCGGACTGCTGGTGCTGCAGCCCGCCATCAAGGCGGCTGGCCACGCCTTCGACTGGCGCCTGTTCGACACCCTTGCGCAACTGCAGGCCGCAGACCAGATGTCCGCACGCAGCGCGCTCTGGACCCACGCATGGGCCATGTTCCGATCGCACCCATGGCTCGGCGTCGGCTGGGGCGAATTCGGCTGGGCCCAGTTCCAGCAGTTGCCTCAGGTCGGCGTGAAGGTCGAGATGTCGCTGCATGCGCACAACGCTCTGCTCGACCTCCTGGCCAAGACCGGCATTGTCGGCACGGCTGGTGTCGCCGTGACGCTGGTGGCGTGGTTGTTGCGCGTGGTGCGTGTGCGCATCGTGCAAGCCGATGGCGAGGAAAGAGCGCAGACCATGGTCGTGCTCACCTGGCTGGCCATGCTGTGCGCGCATTCGATGCTCGAGTACCCATTGCACTACCTGTACTTCTTCCTGCCGTTCTGCTTCATGCTGGGCTGGCTGGAACCAAGCGGCTTCGGGCGCTGGCGCCTGCCGCGCTGGCTGTCGCTGGGACTGCTGGCCGCTTCGCCGCAGTCAGCGCAATCGTGCTTGCTACGATGTGGCAGGACTATCGTCGTGCGGAGGTGCGCGAATATGCCACGCGCGAACGCCGTGCCACGCTGCCGATGCCCGCGTACTGGTTCCGCCAGTATGCGGCGGCCGATGTCGCCGAGCGTGCCGTCATCACTCCTGCCAACGCCGCGGAATTGCTGCCGTCGCATATTGCAGCAGTGCATCTGCTGCCGACGCCGACGATGATTACCCGCACGGCATGGCTGATGGCGCTGACTGGTGATTCGGCACAGGGCCGCGCATGGCTGGAGCGTCTTCGCTACTACTACCTTGGCGATGAGCCGACACAGTACGCGGCGCTGGACAACGCCTGCCGCGAGGTCGCCGATGCGGCGCGGCCGCGCGAGTTCTGCAGATGGATCCGCGAACAGGCGCGGCGCATGCCGGAATAGGGCGGGTCTGTCAGTACGGCCTGCCGTACCCCGGTGGCGGAGGCGGCGGAGGATAGTAGTAAGACGCCGCCGGCCGTGCCACCGTTGATATGTTGCCGTAGACCGGCACGCGGTGGCCGCTGGCATACATGCACTGCAGGTAAGCGGCGTCATACTGATGCTGCGTGCCATAGCCCGAGTACTGCGCATTGCTCGCGCCAAATGCTGCACCGGTCAGCAGGCCCACGCCGGCGCCCACGGCCGCGCCTTCGCCGCCGCCAAATGCTGCGCCTGCGGCCGCTCCCAGCGCGGTACCGACCACTGTGCTGCCCACCGCACTGGTGTTCGCCGCTTGCGCGGAACTGACGCCGCCCACCTGCCCGAACGCGTACTGGCGGCAGTTGCCGTCATCGGCACGGAACTGGTCAAAGGTCTTGCCGGTGCCGGGCAGCACCGTCACGGACGGGCCCGCTGGCAGCACGGCGCAAGCACTCAACGTCAGCGCCGCCGCAACCAGCGCGACCATGCGTCGACGATTCACGGGGCGCACATGGGCCTTCATGATGACACCCTCTCTTCAGGCGTTTCGGATCTGGACTGCGGCTGCGCCGGCACCCGCTGCCAGCCGCCGGGGCACGCATGAATATACGGGTAATAGCCCTCGGGCTGGTTGCAGTGGTACCACCACGCCTGGTCCGGCGCCTGCGGGGCGGATTCTTCGGGCCCGGGCGCAGGAACCGGGCCGTTCGGCCCCTGTTCGATGTATTGCGGCGGCGACGAAGGCGCAGCCATGACGGCAGGCGGGTAGTACGGATAGGGATAGCCGTAGCCGTAAGGGTAGCCACCATACCAGCCCGGCCCGAAGTACACGCCCACCGCGGGGTAGAACCCGTGATAGTAGCCACCGTGGTAATAGCCGCCATGGTAGCCACCACCGTGGTAGTAGCCCCGGCCCGCAATTGCGGCGCCGCTGGCGGTGACCGCCGCCAGCGCCAGCGCCAACTGGCAAAGCTTGCGCCCGTTCATGGAATCCACCCTATGCGAAGGTTCCAGACTGCCGGCACTGCAGTGCAGCAGCCTTTCCGGCCATGCTGGCCTGATTGGTATTGAATACCAATTTACGCCTGCTGGCGGTGCCGCATCGCCGGGCGAAATGCAGCGTTACCTTTATTACGGAGCGCTGCGGTGGCGGTATGCAATGCGAAGAGGTATGCAATGCGAAGATGCTGGAAGAATCCACGCGTCGTCAACGGTACTGGCGTCACGGTCGCGCGGGCGATTCTGGTCGAAGCCATCAGACGTACGCGGTTGCTCCAACCCAACACCCCACGTCGTGGTTACTCCCCCGTTGTGCATGTCTAATGATACAAACATGGATTGATGGACACTTTCAACGGCATCCGGAGGCGCCAAGGCCACTGAAAGCGCCATGTTCTGCGATATGTTCCGGGACGGTCCGCATGTTGCAACGATTGAAGTCGCATTGAATGGCAAGGCAGCCGCAGAATTGCCTGCAACATCTTGAATCCCGTATCCCTACCTGAATTCGCGATCGATCCGCTGCGCCTGGAGTTCCGAAGCGCGGAAACGGAACTTGCATTCCAGCGCCACCATCTGGATCGCAGTCGGGCGAGCCTGCGCCTGACACTGATTTTCTGCTCCGTCTTCTATCTGGCCTTTGCCATGACAGATGTGGCGGTGCTGGGCTATGGACGCGAGGCGCTGATCCTGTTCGCCGGGCGCATGCTGGTCGCGGTCACCGCAACCATGGGCTTGTTCCTGATCCGCAAAGCGCAGCGGCCCATTGCGGACCTGTGGCTCGTGGCCAGTGCCGCCGAGGTCGTGGGCATGGCCACCTTCATGCTCATCGTCTGGTACCGCCCTGGTGAGATTGCGTGGCATGGGATGTCGCTGTGCATCATGCTGATCGTGGTCTACATCTTCATCCCTAACCGGCTGATCATCGCGAAGGGCATCGCGATTGCCTCGACGGCGGCGTTCGTCCTGGTTGTCGTGGAAAAAGGAACGGTCCCGCCTTCCGGGACGCTGACCATGTCGATGCTATTGCTGCTTGCCAACAGCTTCGGGCTGATCGCAGCGCGTCGTTACCATCGGTTGCGGCGAGACGAGTATCGCGTCCTCATGGACCTGAAGCAGGCATCCCTGAGCGACCATCTGACCCATTGCTACAACCGGCGCCATCTCCATGAAACGCTGCTGCCCACGGAAATCGCGAGGCGCGCCGGTATCAGCATTGGCTGACCATGGTCGTCTGCGATATTGATCACTTCAAGTCGATCAACGACACGCATGGCCACCAGTCCGGTGACGCCGTACTGCAGCACATTGCGTCCGTTCTCCGGGCCACCACCCGCAGGCACGTGGACAGCGTGGTCCGCTATGGCGGCGAAGAATTTCTTCTGCTCCTGCCGCAAACGGGCCCGGACGGCGCCTCGTATGTGGCAGAGCGGCTGAGGACATCAATTGCAGGCAACCCGACAATGGATGGGGCGGGCAGGCGCATCGAAGCGACGGCCAGCTTTGGTGTGTTGTCGGTCGATTTCTCGGTCGTGGGAGGTGACGTCACCGAAACGTCGCTGATCGCTGGCGCCGATGCGTTGCTTTACGAAGCCAAGGCGTCCGGCCGGAACAGCATTCGGTCCCGGGAATGGCCTGGTGAATCCCAAGGGCAGGACGTCGATATTCTTGTGCAGACGACCTGCGATGCGCCGGGATGATGCCGTGGCAGCCAGCCCCGGCAGAGGCCCAGGCTTAGGGAACCATTAGCCGGCCGGCGTGGAAACCCAGTCCCCCGACTTCCCGCCGTGCTTCTCCAGTAGCTTCACATTGCCCATCACCATCCCCGGTCGACCGCCTTGCACATGTCGTAAATGGTCAGCAGCGCGACCTGCACGCCGGTCAGCGCCTCCATCTCCACGCCGGTCTGGCCGCGGGTTTCGGTGCGGACGGTGCAGGTAACGCTGTAGCCGGCCTCGTTCAGCGCGAAATCCACCGCGACCTTGGTCAGTCCAATCGGGTGGCATAGCGGGATCAAATCGGCGGTGCGCTTGGTCGCCATGATCGCCGCGACCCGCGCGATGCCCAGCACGTCGCCTTTCTTCGCATTGCCGTCGCGCACGAGCGCGAAGGTGTCGGGCAGCATGGTGATGGTGCCGGTCGCCACGGCCACGCGGTGCGTGCTGGCCTTGTCGCCGACATCGACCATATGGGCCTGTCCGGCGGTATCGAAATGGGTGAGCTTGGTCATGGCTGGATCCTGTACGGCAACGGCGTGCAAGCGCCAATGGGAACGGCTTGCGGAGGCCGCTATCATAGCAACATGCCCAAGACCCCATCGCTTCGCAGGCTAGGCGCCGCCGGCCTTTCCGGACGGCCAGGCACGACGCCTGCCGGCCCGGCATCACATGGCCCTGCGCGGAACGCGGGGCCATGGCGCCGTTCGCTGGTTGCCCTGATCGCGCTGACCATGGTGACGCCCGCGTGGCCGCAGGGTACCGCGCCGGCCAAAACCGCTGCCGTGTCCGCGGAAACGAGTGACCAGGTCTACGACAACCTGAACCGCAGCGTGAAGGCGGGACAGAAATCCGAGTTCGGCCTGCGCACCAATAATGCCGTGGTCGATGCCGGCGGCGTGCAGCTGCCCGACATGGGAGATCCGTCCACGGCAGCGCTGTCGCCCGACATGGAAAAGCGCCTCGGCGACCGCATCATCCGCGATATCCGGCGCGATCCGCAGTATGTGCCCGATCCGTTGCTGTCCGACTATCTGAATGCGTTGGGCTACCGGCTGGTGCAGGCTGCCCGGCGGCAGAACATCTCCGGGTCGACCGGTGCCGGGACCTTCGCCACGGGCTTCGACCTCTTTGCCGTGCGTGACCGCAGCATCAACGCGTTCGCGTTGCCGGGCGGCTATATCGGCGTGCATACGGGCCTGCTGGTGCAGTCGGAGACGGAATCGGAACTCGCGTCGGTGCTCGGCCACGAATCGGCCACGTGATGCAGCGGCATATCGCGCGCGGCATCACGCAGCAGGACCAGTCGATGTGGATCGCGCTGGCCTCGATGGTGCTGGCCGGCCTGGCGGCCACGCGCAGCCCCGATGCCGCTGCGGCGCTGGCGATGGCGGGCAGGGCGCGGCGATTGCCAACCAGTTGTCGTTTTCGCGCGGGGCCGAGCGCGAGGCCGACCGCGTCGGCTTCCAGATCATGACCGCGGCCGGGTTCGATCCGCAGGGCATGCCGGACTTTTTCCAGCGGCTGCAGCGCTCGTCGGGCACGGCGGAGAACTCGGTGCCTTCCTATGTGCGGACCCACCCGCTCACGTCCGAGCGGATAGCCGACATGCAGGATCGCGTCAGCCACGTGTCGCGCGCAAGGTGGCCAACACGCCGGAATACGAGTTCGCGCGCGTGCGGGCCCGCGTGATCCAGGAAAGCTCGCCAAGCGACCTGCAGAACCTGCGCGCGGCGATACGTTCGCAATTGCCAAACGCCTCCGCGCTGCGCCTGCCGGCGCTGCACTATGGCCTGGCCTTCGTCGAACAGCGCCTCGGCCGCTATCCGGCCGCCGAGCAGGAACTGGCCGAATCGCGTCGCCTTTACGGCAACATCCCGGGCGCCAGCTCGGGCAGCCCGATGCTCGATGTGATGGCGATCGAACTCGCGCGCCAGCAGGGCCGCGTGCCCGAAGCGATGAGCCAGGCCACGGCATCGATGAAGGCTTCCCGCTGTCGCACGCGGTGGCGCTCACCTATGCGGATACGCTGCTCGGTACCCGCCAGTACGACGCGGCAGTGACGTTCCTGCGCGAGCGCACGCGGCAGGAGACCAGCCGCAGCGACTGGTGGGACATGCTGGCGCGCGCGTATGCCGGCCAGGGCAAGCGCGTGCAGCAGCACCAGGCGCTTGCGGAGAAGTATGCGATGGACGGTGCCTTCCAGGCCGCGATCGAACAGCTACAGATCGCGCGCAAGGCCGGCGACGGCGATTTCTACACGCTGTCCGAGGTCGACGCGCGCCTGCACCAGCTCCAGCGGCAGTACCGCGAGGAAAAGCAGGACAACAAGGGCATGCCGAACTGACGGGCGCTATCAGGTGGCCGGGGCCTGCGGGTCGCGCACGAAGCCGAAACGCTTCGGCACTTCGTTGGCGGCAATCGGCTCGAGCGGGATGTCGCGGCCGTCATGGTGGAACACGCCGAGGTCCGCACCGCACGCGTCGCCATGCCAGTCGCACGCGCTGCTGAAGAGATCCAGGTCATGGTCATGCAGCAGCGCTGCATGTGAATCGCCTTCTTCGCCCTCAACCTTGCCGGCGAGTACCACATTGCCCTGTTCATCTGCGTAGCACGACTGCACGGCAAAGGCGCGCTGCGTGGTTGTGCGCAGGCTGCCTTCATGCAGACGCACGATCCACGGCGCATAGGCCAGCGATACGAAGACGCGCTGCGGCCCATTCTGGAAGTACCATGCGCCGCGCTCGTCGCGCAGGTAGTTGCGCTCGATGAACGCGACCAGGGTTTCATGGCGGATGGGGTCCCCGGATAGCCCGTGCTGTTGGGCAAACTCATTGCGCAGTCGCCATTGCCCGCGGCGATCGAGCGCGAGCCATCCGTAGCAGTTGGGCACATCGGGCCAGCGCGCCATCGCTTGCCGGACTGATTCATCCATCGTCGTGTCTCCTTGTTGCGTGCCGGGCGCGTTCGTCAGGCCATGCCATCGAAGAAGCGCAGGATCCGCGCAGGCAGCCATTCGATATGTCCACCGAACGGCAGCCGCGGCAACTGTGCGAGCAGGCCGGCAGGCGGTGTCATGAAACCGACATGCCCGCCGTGCTCCGGCTGCTCCAGCCAGACTTGCGGGCTGACCTCGGCCGGGCCCGGCAAGTGTCGGGCCGGCAGGAACGGGTCGTTGCGCGCGTTGAGCACCAGCGTGGGCACGTCAATCTCGCCGAGCACGGGTTTGCTGGCAGCACGCTTCCAGTAGTCGTCGGTATCGCGAAAGCCATGCAGCGGGGCGGTGACGACATTGTCGAACGCGTACAGGTCGCGGCTGGCCAGCATGACTTCCCGATCGAACAGGCCTGGAAACTGCTCGAGCTTGGCCAGCGACTTGCGCTTGAGCGTCTGGAGGAACATGCGCGTGTAGAGCATGTTGAACCCTACAGACAGCGCCGCGCCCCCGGCTGCCAGGTCCAGCGGCGCGGAGATCGAGGCTGCGGCGGTGACGAACGCGGCGCCGCTGCCCTGTTCGCCAAGGTAGCGCAGCAACGCGTTGCCGCCCAGCGAGATGCCGACCACCAGCATCTTCCGGCCATCGGCGCAGTGTTCACGGCGCAGGCGTTCGAGCACCCAGCGGATCTCTGCCGAATCGCCGGAATGGTAGAAGCGCGGCGCGCGATTGAGTTCGCCCGAGCAGCCCCGGAAGTGCGGGATCACGCCTTGCCAGCCGCGCGGCTGCAGCGCATGCATCAGCGCCTGGGCATAGTGGCTGCCCGAATCGCCCTCCAGTCCATGGAACATCACCAATAGCGGCGATCGGTCGTGAACGGGATGCGTGGTCCAATCGAGATCGATGAAGTCCTGGTCGGGCGTTTCCCAGCGCTCGCGGCGAAAGTGCACGCGCGGCGGACGCTGCGTGAAACGTGCGGGAATGATGGTCTGGGCGTGGCCGCCGCGCAGCCACCAGGGCATGGCGATGCCGTCGCCATAGGCGTGCCCGGGCACGCTGGCCTCGGTGGTGGACGGCAGGCGATGGTGCGGAAGCTGCGTCATGCCGGCTTGGTGAAGCGAACGGCCGTGTGCGATGGCGCGCGGCCCGTGGCTGCGTTCAGTGCAGGGCCTGTCCCGGCGCCGTGGCCACGGCGGCCACCTGCACCGCATTGGCCGGGCTGCAGTGGATATGCGCGAGGCGCCAGCCTCGTGGTTCTGCATCAGCACGTAGGTGGTGTGTACGTACAGGTCGGCCTCGACCCGGTCCGCGCCGAAGCGCAGTGCCTCGGTCACGTCGAAGATCGACACGCCGAGCGACGACGCATGGCTGCTGGTCTCGATGACATCGATCAGCACCGGCTGCTCCTCGAGCAATTGCGAAAACGCCTGGCGCAGGTGTTCGTGGCCGATCAGGCGCTGCCCGTCAGGCATGACGCAGGTGACCGAGTCTTCGTCGAGCCATAGTCGCAGTGCGCTGTCGGCATCGCGCAGTTTCATGGCCTCGCGGAAGGCCTCGACAATGTCTTCCGCGGAATCGAACAAACGGGCAAAACGGGGCATGGTCGCGATTTCAGGAGTCAGGGCCGGTGCAGCAGCTTGCGCAGTTCAACGAACACCATTTCGGGTTCGATGTCCTTCAGGCAGCGCATGTGTCCCAGGGGACACTCGTGTTTGAGGCACGGACTGCATTCGAGTTGCAGCCACATGATACTCGCTGCCTGTGACAGGGGCGGCGTCTGGCGTGGATCGCTGGAGCCGAACACTGCCACCTGCGGCCGGTTCAGCGCCGCGGCGATGTGCATGAGGCCGGTATCGTTGCATACCGCCGCCTCTGACAGGGCCAGCAGGTCGATGGCGTCGTCCAGCGAGGTCTGTCCGCACAGGTTGCGCACGAACGGCGCGTCCTTGCTGATCTCGGCGGCGGCGTCCGCGTCGGCCGCTGCGCCCAGCGTGATCATCTGCGCATACGGGTACGAGCGCCGCAGCATCTGCGCCAGTTTGGCGAAATGCGCGGCGGGCCAGCGCCGCGCGGGGCCGAAACCAGCACCTGGGCAGAACGCGATCAGGCGTGTCTGCGGCGGAATGCCGAAGCGCGCGGCCGTGGCGGCAATGCGCGCCGGGTCGGTGCGCAGGTGCGGCTCCGGCAGCCCGGCGGGGGCCTTGGCGCCGGGCCGCAGCGCCAGGCGCGCGTAGTGCTCGGCCATGTGCGGACGGCCGTTGCGCGGCGGGTTGGCATGGCACACGTTCAGCATGCCAGGACGCGTTTCGCCACGGTAGCCGACGCGCAGCGGAATGCTCGCCAGCCACGGAATCAGCGCCGACTTGAGCGAGTCCGGCAGCACGTAGGCCATGTCGTAGCCTTCGTTCTTGAGCTGCTGGGCGAACATGAACCGCGCCGAAAGCTGCAGCTTGCCGTGTGACAGGTCGCTCGGAAAGACCCTGCCCATCTCGGGCATGCGCGCCAGTACCGGGCCTACCCATTTGGGTGCAAGGGCGTCGATGACCAGCCGCGGATGGCGCGCCTTGAGCAGCGCGAACAGCGGCTGTGCCATCAGCGCGTCGCTGATCCGGTCAGGGACGATGACGAGGGCTTTTTTCATGAGTGGGGCGAAACTTGCCCACACGCCGGTGCGGCGGGCGGAAATGCCACGCCCCGGGGCGCCGGCAGGCGGCCCGGAGCGTCGGGATGCTGCAGACGCGGCTAGTGCGGTTCAGTGGTGGCCTTTCAGCACGGTGCCCGGCTTGAGCTTGTACACGGTACCGCAATACGGGCACTTGGCTTCGCCGGTGTCGGCCACATCCAGGAACACGCGCGGATGGTAGTTCCAGGCCGGCGTGTTGGCGGTGGGGCAGTGCAGCGGAATGTCTTCGGCGCCGATTTCGACGATGGTGGCGGTTTGCGTCATGGTGTTGCGGGGTGTCGTGCTTCGGGATTCGGTCGGGCTGCCGCCGTGCCGGCAAGGCCGGAGCGGGGCCGCGTCTTGTACTGTTTGCCCGTTGGCCGGTATCCGACTGTGGCAAAAGCATACATTGTAAGCTGCGGGGGCATGGGTGCCAACGCGGCAGCCCGCGAAAGCCGGTCTAAAATGCCCGCTTTCGCGCCGTTCTTGCCCAATTTCCTGCTTCCAGACCCGTTTCCGTGCCATCCGACGCCCGCTCAGGCCCCCCCGCCGACAATGACTCCGACAGCGGCCTGCCCGCCTGGCAACAGGCGCTGGACGCGCTGCAGGGGCTCGCAGGTGGCGCCGACGCCTTCGGCGAAGCGCCCGACCGCCGCCTGCTGTGGGCGCTGACGCTGGACACGGACGGCGCTGTCGCCGCCATCGACCCGGCCTGGAGCAGACGCGCGGGGCGCGCCGG
>LRMT01000269.1 GCA_001725945.1 Cupriavidus sp. UYMMa02A
ATCCCGCGGCAAGCAGGGCCAGCGCGCCCAGCACCGCCCGGCGCGCGCCGAGCCGCTGGCGGATGGCCGGTGCGGCAAACGCGCCCACGCCCATCAGCAGCATGGGCAGCAGCGTCAGCCACGCCATGCCTTCGTAGTCCAGTCCGGTGCCGGCGCGAATGGTGGCGGCCAGTGGCCCGACCGCCGTCAGGAAAGGCCGCAAGTTCAGCCCGATCGCCACGATTGCGACCAGGATCAGCCAGCGCGGCGGCGCGCGGTGCGAAACCTCGTGCTTCTTGTATGGCATGCGCTCAGCCGCGGGGCGGGTGCGAGCCATAAAGCTGCGCGGCGGAGATTGCCACCGGCACGCGCTGCAACGGCAGCGGCGGCGGCACCAGCGGCAGGCGCAGGGCCCGGTAAGCGGCTTCGCTCGACAGCCCGTAAGGGGCTGCGTCGTCGTTATCGAAGGCGTAGTAGACCGCCCGCACGCCGGCCATGGTCATCGCCGCCAGGCACATCGGGCACGGATGTCCGCTGGCGTAGACCACGCTGCCGCTCAGGTCCGGCCTGCCAAGCTTGCGGGCCGCGGCGCGCACGGCTTCCATCTCGGCATGCGTGGTGGGGTCGTGGCTGTGCACGATGTCGTTGACGCCGGTAGCCACAGCTTCGCCGTCGATGGCCAGCACCGCGCCGAAGGGTCGGCCGCCGCGGCCCACGTTGGCCAGCGCCAGGTCGACCGCCTCGCGCATCAGTTGCTCATGGGTTGCCATAGTGTAGGAAAAGTAAGTGCCGGCTCACTGTCAGGTGTACTGGGCAGCACCATGCGGCAAGCTGGCAAGGGACAGGTGGAGAGGCGCCAATCTACGCCGCGACTTGGCGATTGGGAAATTAAATGATGAAATCAGCGGCAGTGGAAAACCAAATACCTGTCCGCCATGCATGATGCCCGTCTCGACCCCGCCTTGCTGCAGAGTTTTGTTGCCGTCGCCGAAAGCGGCAGCTTCACCCGCGCGGCACAGCGCGTGCACCTGACCCAGTCGACCGTGAGCCAGCAGGTGCGGCGGCTGGAAGAGCAGCTTGGTTGCGCGCTGCTGGACCGGGGTGGACGCTACGTCACCACCACACCCGAAGGCGAGCGGCTGCTGGGCTACGCGCGGCGTTTGCAGCAGTTGATGGCGGAAGCGGTGGAGCAGGTGCGCCAGACCTCAGGCCAGGGCGAGATTCGTCTGGGCGTGCCGGAGGATTTCGCGGCGCAGCCGCTCACGGCGGTGCTGGCCGGGTTTGCCGACACCTGGCCGGGCATCCGCCCGGAGGTGACTAGCGGGCTCAGTCACGAACTCTGGCAGCGCTTCCAGGACGGTGAGCTGGACCTGGCGCTGGTCAAGCAGCGTGTCGGCCATGCCGCCGGGGTGGCTTGCTGGCCCGAGCCGCTCGCGTGGATCGACAGCCGCACGCGCCCGGCCGTGGCGCGCGACCCGGTGCCGCTGGTGGCGTTCCCGAGCGGCGGCCTCTACCGCGGCGAGATGACGCATGCGCTCGACGCCAGCGGCCGCCGCTGGCGCATCGGTTTCGTCAGTGCGAGCCTGGCGAGCATCAGTGCGGCCGTGGCCGATGGCCTCGGCATCAGCCTGCTGCCGCGCCGGCTGGCTTCGGATGCGCATCGGCTGCTGGACGATGAGCCATGGCTCGGCGCTGTGCCGGCCATCGAGCTGACGTTGCACGCGCCAACCCGAGCCCGTCCGCTGCGGGCACGGGACATGATGGGGCGCCTGGTGGCGCTGTGCGACCAGGCTATGGTGTGAATTCGGCGCTGACTAGCTGAAGATTCGCGGAAGTATTGCGTGCAGGTGCCGGCCTGGCTGAACGTATAAGGCAGTTCGGCCACGGCGGCGGCTTCGAGCGAGCCGAACGGGATGTCCGGGTCGTTGTCGTGACGGGAGATGTCCTGCTCGTTGCAGGCGGAGTGCTGCGGATTCATGTCTGGCTCACTGTTGGCGGGGCCGGGGTCGGCCGATTCGTCACTCTGGCGGGGGTTGGCGCCTGACGAACATGCTAGCGGGTCTCGCCGCGGCGATCAGCCTGCCGCGGTGCAACACAGTGTTTCCGCATTGCCTTCAATTCCTCCGGCTTCAGATCCGGATCCGGAACGCGGGGTGGCAAGCCGCGGACAGGCTATAGTGACTGAGGGACCCCCGGCCCCAGCGGATACCAACCTTCCCCGACCACGCCGACCATCCTGCAGGAGCGCGCCATGTCCATGCCGCCGTGCTTTGCCGACCGACGTGAGGCGGCCTGTACCTGGGTCGCCGCCTTGCCGAACTTGGTGTCGGCCAGCCGCGCGACGGTACGCCGGCGCTGGTGCTGGCGCTGCCGCGCGGCGGCGTGCCGGTCGCGTTCGAGGCGGCACGCGTCATTGGTGCCCGGCTCGACGTGCTGCTCGCGCGCAGGATCCGGCGCCCCAGGCTACCCGGAACTGGCGCTGGGTGCGGTGGTGGAGGGTGACGCCGGGCGCGACCCGCATACCGTGGTCAACGACGATCCTTGGGTGCAGCGCACCGTGGAAAGCGGATCCTTTGACGCCGAGCGCGGGCGCAGCTCGACGAGATCGTGCGCGTGTCCAGCGTTACCGCGGCGGCGCGCCGCTGCCGCGCCTGGCGGGGCGCACGGTGATCGTGGTCGATGACGGCGTGGCGACCGGCGCCACGATGCGCGCCGCGCTCGAAGGGGTACGCATGGCCGGTGCCGCGCAAGTGATTGCCGCTGTGCCGGTGGGTGCCGCCGATGGGCTGGCCAGCCTGGAGGCCGCCGCGGACCAGGTCATCTGCCTGAATACGCCTGCTAACTTCGGCGCAGTTGGCGCCTTTTACCTCGATTTCACGCAGACCAGCGACGACGAGGCCCTGGCGCTGTTGCGCGAGGCGTCAATGTGGCCAGTGTAGGCACCCAACCGCTTCGTCAGCGGCGCGCGAGCCTGGCCTCAGGTGAGGGATCAGCCCACCCGCGCCCAGAATCTCGCGCAGGAAAGCGGGCACCGGCTCGCACGCCACCGTGGTGCCGTCGCCCAGTTGCAGGACGCATTCTCGAGATCCAGCGCGGCCACGGCGCATCCGCCAGGCGGCTGGTGTCCGGGCATACCAATACCGGCAGGCCGAGGTTGATGGCATTGCGGTAGAACAGCCCGCCGAACGACGGCGCCACCACGGCGCGCACCCCAAGGTGGCGCAGCGCCTGCGGCGCCTGCTCGCGCGAGAACCGATACCGAAGTTGGCGCCTGCTACCACCACCTGCGCCCGGGCGCACATGGCCCGGAAACTCCGGCGCAGGCCTGCGAGGCAATGCGCGGCGAGGACTTGCGGCGCGGCCTTCATCAGCACCGCGGGCGCCATGGCGTCGGTGTCGATGTTGTCGCCAAAGCGCCAGATGCGGCCTGCGGGCGCGGGAACGAAAGGCTCGGTCATGCGAAAGAACGGCTTCAGAGCAGGTTCGTGGGTCGGTGATGCGCCCGGTGACAGCGCTCGCCGCCACCGTCAGCGGCGAAGCGAGCCACACGGCGCTGCCGGCATCGCCCATGCGGCCCGCGAAATTGCGCGCTGTCGAGGCAATGGCCCGGCTGCGGCGGGAAAGCGGGCCGCACCGTAGCCGGCGCAGGCACCGCAGGCGTTGGGCAGCAGTTCGGCGCCGGCTTCGGCCAGCACGGCCAATGTGCCTTCGCGCTGTGCCTGCTGCTGGTCGCGCACCGAAGCGGGCGCTACCTGCAGGCTCACGCCCGCAGCCACGCGCCGCCGCGCAGCACCTGCGCGGCCATGCGCAGGTCATCGAGCTTGGCGCCGGTGCACGCGCCCAGATACGCGATCTGCACGGCTTCGCCGGCGGCCTGGTCCACCGGCGCGCTGTTGGCCGGCGAATGGGGCGCGGCCACCTGCGGGGGCAGCGTGCCGGCATCGAAGACATGGCTGGCCAGCAGCGGTGCGCCCGCATCGCTGCGCCAGTGTGCGAGGTCGATGTCCGCCAGCGTCTGTGCTGGCACGCCCGCCTCGGCGAGCCAGTCCATCGTGACGGCGTCGGGCGCCACCAGGCCCGTCTGCGCGCCGAGTTCGGCGCTCATATTGGCCAGTGTCATGCGTTCCTGCATGGATAGCGCCGTCACGGCGCTGCCCGCGTATTCGATCGCTTCGTAGCGGCCGCCGCCCAGGCCGAGCCGCGCGCACAGGAACAGCATCATGTCCTTGGCGCAGACACCGGGCGCAAGCGCACCATCCCATTGCAGCCGGATGGTCTGCGGCACGCGCAGCCAGATTTCGCCGGTGGCGAGCACGCCGGCCATCTCGGTGGCGCCCACGCCGAACATGTAGGCGCCGAACGCGCCGCCGGTCGGGCTGTGGCTGTCGCCGCCGACGATCAGCCGCCCGGGCAGCACGTGGCCGTGCTCCGGCAGCACCACGTGGCAGATGCCTTCACCGTCGATCAGGTGCGCGCCGCTGCGGCGCGTCCAGTCGCGCGTGAAGTGCAGGATCGCTTCGGCGGCCGGGTCGCTCGCTGGCACGAAATGGTCGGTCACGACCACATAGCGCGACGGATCCCACACGCTCGTGCCGAGGGCCTCGAGCAGCGGCGCGACGCGGCGCGGACCGCTGGAGTCGTGCGACATGGCCAGGTCCACCCGGCACATCGCCAGCGAGCCCGGCTCGACATGCGCGAGTCCTGCGGCGCGCGCCACCAGCTTCTGGGCCAGCGTTGCCGCAGGCTTGCGCGCGGACACGGCATCGACGCTCATTCCGACGTGGCTCCCGAGTACTTCACCACCGTGGCCCAGCGCTTCACGTCCTGCCTGACAAACGCGGCAAAGGATTCCGGCGGCGTGCCCAGCGGCTGCGCGCCGTCAGACTCCAGCCGCTTGTGTACGGAGGGTGTATCCAGCGCTTTGCGGGCCGCCTGATAGATGGCCTGCGTCACGTCCGCCGGGAGCCCGGCCGGCCCGAACAGCCCGAACCATGCGCTCGACTCGAAGCCCTGCACCGTGGCGCCGATGGGCGCGGCGCCCGGGAACTGCGGCAGCGGCGCGGCGCTGGTCACGCCCAGCACCTTAAGCTTGCCGGCCCGCACATGCGGCAGGACATTGAGGGTGCTCGCGAACATCAGGTCGCAATGCCCGGCAAGCAGGTCAGCGATGGCCGGCGCGGTGCCCTTGTACGGAATGTTCACGATGTAGGTGTGCGTCATCATCTTGAACATGTCACCCGCCAGGTGCACGGACGAACCGACCGAGCCGATGGCGAAGTTCAGCTTGCCGGGCTGCGCGCGTGCCAGGCGGATCAGCTCGGGCACGTTGTTGGCCGGCAGCCGCGGGTTTGCCACCAGCACGCTGGGCACCGTAGCCACCAGCGTGATGGGCGTGAAGTCCTGTATCGGATCGAAGGGCAGCTTCTTGTAAAGCGTCGCGTTGATCGTATGGCTGGTGAAGCTCATCAGCAGCGTGGCCCCGTCGGGGCTGCTCTTGGCGACCAGGTCGGCGGCGATGTTGCCGCCGGCGCCGGGCCGGTTCTCCACCACGACGGGCTGCCCCAATTGCTGGGACATTTCTTGTGCGATGGTGCGGGCGAGCGTGTCCGTGGTGCCGCCGGCCGGTGCCCCCACGAGGATGCGGACGGCCTTGCCGCCAGCGATCTGCGCGTGCGCGGCCAGCGGCGCCATCGACAACGTCAGCACGCATGCGCTGGCAGCGCCGCGCAACCAGGCGCTCAATGAACGCCGGCGGATCGGCGCGCTTGGACGGGACGACGGCATAACGGCAGCTCCTTGCGGAAAGTGATCACAAGTGCGCAGTACGGTCCGGAATCGCGCCGTATGGCCAATCCACGGCGGCATGGTGGCGGCAGGGTTGCCGGACGCGCTGCGCTGGTCCGGCTTCAGTCGCGCAGGCCGGGGCGGGTTTCGCTTTCTACCCAGACATTGGCGCTGTCGACGCCGGCGGGCGACAGCTCCATGCGGTATTCGTAGCGGTCCGGCCGATACTGGCCGAGCAGGAACTGGATCGGGCGGCCGTTGCTGTCCTTGACCACGCGGCGCACCGCGAGCAGGGCGCCGCCGACCGGCACGTCGAGCAGCGGCGCGACCACCACGTCGGCCAGGCGCGCCGACAGGACCTGGCTGGCGCGGCCAAGACGCACGCCGCTGCTTTCCAGCAGGCGCAGCACCGGCTGTTCTTCGAGCGCCTTGCGCGTGATTGGCCGGCCGAGTTCGGCGGGCAGGTAAACCGTGATGTGCGACAGGGGCCGGTTGCGGTAGTGGCGCACGCGCACGATCTTCACCACCGGATCGCCGGGAGAGAGGTCGAGCGCCTCGGCGACTTCCGGCGTGGCGTGGACCTCGTCGATCGAGATCACCTTCACCGACGTCTTCTGGCCCATGTCGATGATGTTGTCGAGCAGGCTGGCCGCGCGCTCCTCGCTCGTTTGCGCGGGCTTGACCGGATGCGGGTTGACGAAGGTCCCCAGCCCACGGTGCCGGCGTACCAGCCCTTCCTGGACCAGACGGTCGAACACCCGGCGCATGGTCACGCGCGATGCGTGGAATTGTTTGGCAAGGTCAATTTCGCCCGGCAGCGGTCCTTGGCCGAAGCGGCCCTCGACGATCTGCTGGCGCAGTACCACGTAAATCTGGTGATACAGGGGAACGACGGCTTCGCTCATGGTTTGGCGTGCGGAGACATGACAAGTCTGTAATGCCTCTAATGTACTGTAGATCAGACATAAGTCCTAGCCTGACAGTGCGAAGCGGGGATTTCGGCACAGTTGGGCGGTGGATGTGTTGCAGCGATGCATCTGCGGCTGGCCGGCCATCGGCCGCGCGGCCGCGCAAGGCCGCAATGTATGCGCTGCGCCGCTGTCATCGGGCTTTGCGGCTGCGGCTTCTGAGCGATATCCGGGTCTGCGCTGGTGCGGGTCAGTGGGGCGGCCTGTGCATCGCCGGGCACCCTGTTTCAGCGCCGATACGCACCCGGGCGCATCGCGCATTGCCCGAGCCTTTCGCTAACTCGCTGAAAAATATAGCGTTCCGTGGATGGCCAGAAGCACCCCCCGCAGGGAGGCGGGACTCGGTGTCACAGCCATGTGACATGTCGCTTGCGATGCACTGCAGCGAAGGTGGCAGGGATCGCCGGGCGAGCCGGAAAGTTCCCGGGAAATGTCGGGCAAGGCCTTGTCTTGCAAGGGATTGCGGTTTCGGGTGACGAAGCTGGCACCGATTATGCGCTAGGGGGGTCTGGTTTGGCACTGTGCCGGACCTGAACCTCCAGCCATCGTTCCGCAAGAGCGTTGGGCGGAGGCTGAGCCGCTGTGTGAAATTCTCCTGGGAGCATCGTATGAAAAAGACACTACTTGCGTCTGCCATCGCCCTCGCATTCTCCGGGCAGGCATGGGCAAATCCGACCAACAACAACGACGATAGTGGCACGACCAATACGCAGACCGCGACGGCCACGTCGACCCAGGGCGGCGGCGGTGCCCAGGCCAATGAAAATTCACGCTCTTTGAATGTGAGTGGCAATACCTCCACCCGGACTTCCACGAGGAATTCCACCAGGACCAGGGCCGATCAGGATATGAGCGGCTACGGCAATGCGGCCGCGGCGAACGGTAGTGTGGCCACTGCCAATTTCACGAATTCATTCAACACCAACAAGGCGCTGGCGATCAGCAAGCTGAACGGAACCGTTGCCAATAACACCTTCGCTGCGGTAGGTAACAGGGCCTGGAACACTGGCAATACCAGTGCGGGCGCGGGCGGGACAGGTGGTGCCGGGACGGTGGAACCGGTAATGGCGGTACCGGCGGTGCCGGCGGTCACGGTGGTGATGGTGGCAATGGCGGTAACGGCGGCAATTCGACCAATGGCAGCGCCACCGCTGGCAACGTGACGAATGGCAGCGCGACGGCGGGCACTGGCGGTACCGGTGGGGCCGCAAGCGGCACCGGCGGCGGCGGAATGCCGACCGGGATCGCCGCGAACAGCGTGACTTCCTGGTCTTCGAGAAATCGGAACCGCATGGTGCTGGCGTCGGCGGCGCGTCGCGCGCTCCGGGAGAGGTGGCCGCATGATAGCGCAGCGCCACACGCTCGCGACGTGTGCATCAGCCGGCACTGCATGTCCATGTGCCCAATAGGT
>LRMT01000270.1 GCA_001725945.1 Cupriavidus sp. UYMMa02A
GTCCAGCGCATCGCATCGAGATACGCCTCACCCTCCTCCCCCAACCCCTCTCCCATAAATGGGAGAGGGGGCCAAGCCGGCAAAGGTCAGGCGACGGCGCTATCCGCCAGCCTGTCCCGCTTCCTCCTGTTCCTCCCTCGGCAACGTCAACATCCCGCTGTTATAGCTGTACTCATACACCTCGCCGTGGCGCCCCCAGTCGATTGCCACCGACAGCACGCGCTCCGCTTCCTCTGGCTTGAGGAACGCCTCCAGTTCGCGCAACACCTGTTCCTCGCCGACTTCGCCGTCTTCCGATGCTTCCAGTTCGCGCCGGATATGCGCGGCCAACGCGACATGACCCAGCAACTGCCGCCCGAACATTGCCTTGCGTTCGTTCGGCTCGGCCGCATAGTATTCGCGGCCCGCCTCGGTGGTGGTGATGTCCCCGCGCTCGATGTGCGCGAGCTGCAGTAGCTGCAAGGCTTCGCATGCGGGCAGCAGGTCATCGTCGGTCAGCCCGGCCTCGTCGGCCAGGTGCGGCAGGTCCGCGCGGCCATGGAACGGCGGCTCGGACAGCAGGTCGAGAATGGCGTCCATCTGGCTGATATCCACCTCCGGCAGCCGATAGCCGATCTGGCGTGCGGGCGCCAATGCCGGCGCACGCGGCTCGGCCGCCACCGGCGAGGTCATCAGCATGTAGACCTCGTCGATCAGCGCACGCACCTGGGCGTCGTCGCGGTTGCGCGGGCGCGGGAACGGCACGCGCACTTCGGCGCGGATGCGCCCCGGGTCGCTCGACAGGATGACGATGCGATCGGCCATCATCACCGCTTCCTCGATATTGTGCGAGACGATCAGGATGCTTCGGATATTCGCGCGGCCGCTTTCCCACAGGTCCAGCATCTCGTCGCGCAGCGTTTCTCCGGTCAGCACGTCGAGCGCGGAGAATGCTTCGTCCATCAGCAGCAGGTCGGGCTGCGTCACGAGCGCGCGCGCGATGCCCACGCGCTGGCGCATGCCCCCGGACAGCTCGCGCGGCAGGGCGCCGTTGAAGCCGGACAGACCGATCATGTCGATCGCTGCCTCGGCGCGGCGCGCGCGTTCGGCCTTGCGCACGCCCTGCGCTTCCAGTCCCAGCTCGACGTTCTGCTGCACCGTGAGCCACGGGAACAGCGCGAACGACTGGAACACCATGCGATGCCTTCGGCCGCGCCCGCCAGGCGCCTGCCGCGGAACTGCACTTCGCCGCGGTCGGCGCGACCAGCCCGGCCATGATGCGCAGCAGCGTCGACTTGCCCGAGCCGGACTTGCCGAGCATGGCCACGATCTCGCCTTCGCGCAGCGTGAGGTCGACGCCTTCGAGTACGGCGCGATCGCTCTGGTTCGCCGTACGGAAGATCTTGGAGACGCCGCGCAGTTCGATCACGGCCGGTGCCGTGATAGCGGGGGCGGGGTTCAGGTTTTCTGCCATCATTGCCTTACAAGCGTGTGCGCTCCTGCGCGAGTTGATACAGGCGGTTCCACAGCAGCCGGTTGAAGCCGACCACGAATAGCGCCATCACGCCGATGCCCAGCGCAATACGCGGGAAGTCGCCGCGCGCGGTGGTCTCGGCGATATAGCTGCCAAGCCCCGTGGCCACGAGCGTGCGGTCGCCCCAGGTCACGTATTCCGCCACGATGCTGGCGTTCCACGAGCCGCCGGCCGCCGTCACCAGCCCGGTCAGCAGGCTCGGGAACACCGCGGGGATCAGAAAGCGCTTCCACAGCAGCCAGCCGCGCAGGCCGAAGTTGCGCGCGGCCAGCTTCAGCTCGGTCGGAATGCCCGATGCGCCGGCGACCACATTGAACAGGATGTACCACTGCGTGCCGAAGATCAGCAGCGGGCTGAGCCAGATTTCCGGATTCAGGCCGAAGCGCACGATCAGCATGACAACCAGCGGGAACATCAGGTTGGCCGGGAACGCCGCCAGGAACTGCGCCACCGGCTGCGCAATGCGCGCCACCGACGGGTTCAGGCCGATGCGGATGCCGATCGGCACCCAGATCACCGCCGCCAGCGCGATCAGCACGATCACGCGCACCATGGTCAGCGCGCCCAGCCACAGCACATGGCCGACTTCCGCCAGGCCGACCTCGCTGTGCACGAAGTACATCACGCGGCCCAGCGCGGCCAGGGTCACCAGCAGGATGACCGCGTTGCCGGCATGCTCACGCCATTGCACGCGGCGCGGATCGGGTTGGGCGGTCGCCTGGCGTTGCCGCCGCGCGCCCCATGCCAGTGTGCGCTCGGCCAGCGCTGCGGTGCGTGCCAGTAGCGCCCGTACCCACTCAGAGCGGCGCAGCAGGTCGAGCAGCCAGGACTCGGGCTCCTTGTCCTGCGCGAGCGTCTCGAAGCGGAAGCGGTCGGCCCATGCCACGAGCGGGCGGAACAGCAACTGGTCATACACCAGGATGCCGACCAGCATGGCCACGATGGCCCAGCCGATCGCGGCCAGGTTCTGCTGCTGGATGGCCAGCGCGATATACGAGCCGATGCCCGGCAGCCGGATGTCCTGGCCGGACACCGAGATGGCCTCCGACGCGACCACGAAGAACCAGCCGCCCGACATCGACATCATCATGTTCCACAGCAGCCCCGGCATGGCGAACGCACTTCCAGCCGCCAGAAGCGCTGCCACGGCGACAGGCGAAACATGGTTGCCGCCTCGAGCAGGTCGCCCGGGATGGTGCGGAACGACTGGTACAGGCTGAAGGCCATGTTCCAGGCCTGCGAGGTGAAGATCGCGAAGATCGCCGCGCATTCCACGCCGATCAGGTTGCCCGGGAACAGCGCGATAAAGCCGGTGACGGTGATCGACAGGAAGCCCAGCACCGGGATCGATTGCAGGATGTCCAGCGCCGGCACCAGCACCTTCTCGGCCGTGCGGTTCTTGGATGCCAGCGCCGCGAACGCGAGCGAGAATACCAGCGACGCCGCCAGCGCGGTCAGCATGCGGATGCTGGTGCGCATCAGGTAATAGGGCAGGTACGCGATGTCGAGGTGCACCACCATCGGCTCGCCTGGCACGAAGGGCACATTCATCTGCTGTACCGCGAACGCCACCATCACGATGATCGCCAGGATGATCGGCAGCAATGCGAAGTCAAAGCGGTTGGGCGGCGCTGTCAGCAGCTGGCTGTCATAGCCGGGGGCTGGCTGGGCCGGATTATCGTTGGCGGGCTGCTGCATCATGGCGCTTGGTGGACTGGCGCAGCCGGCATGGCGGTTGCCGGCGACGGTACGGTAGTCGGCCCGTGGAAGGGCCGTGGCTGACGGCTGGGTGCCGATGACATCACGCCTTGCGGCGTGCATTCTCTGGTACGCCTGGGACAGCCGTCTAGTTTACGTCTTGTGAATGACATGCCGGTGTAGCCGGTCCGCCGGCAAACGGCCAAGGAGGAGCATGCCATGGAAACCTGGCACATGACCGCGCATGGACGCGTGCAGGGAGTGGGCTACCGCGCGGGCTGCGCGGCAGCGGCAATCGCGCTCGGCGTAAGGGGCTGGGTGCGCAACCGGGCCGACGGCACGGTCGAGGTGATGGCCTGCGGCACCGTCCGGCAACTGGAAGCGCTGCGCAACTGGATGCAGACCGGTCCGCCGGCCGCGCATGTCACGCGCGTGGACATGGAGCCGGGGCAGGGAACGTTCGAGGATTTTGATTTGCGGCCGACGATGTAGCCGGAGTACCGACTGTTTGGGTTCCTTCCCTCTCCCACGTCAGTGGGAGAGGGAAGGAACCAGCGTCGGCGGACAGCGCTGGCGAAATCAAAGTTCAGGCCGCCAGCCAGTCAATCGGTGTCCGGCCGTGCGCTTCCAGCCACCGGTTCGCCTCGCGAAAATGCCCGCAGCCAAGAAAGCCGCGATGCGCCGACAGCGGCGACGGATGCGGGGCCTCGAGCACGCAATGGCTGTCGGTCAGCAATGGCTTCTTGGCTTGCGCATGGCTGCCCCACAGCAGGAACACCAGGTTCGGATGGCTCGCGGCCAGCGCGTGGATCAGGCAGTCGGTCACGGCTTCCCAGCCGCGCCGCGCATGGCTGGCGGCCTGGCCCTGTTCCACGGTTAGCACGGTGTTCAGCAGCAGCACGCCCTGGCGCGCCCAGCCTTCCAGGTTGCCGGACGCGCGCGGCGCGGGGCTATCGCCATACTCGGCGGCGATTTCCTTGAAGATGTTGCGCAGGCTCGGCGGCACCTTGACGCCTTCCGGTACCGAGAACGCCAGACCGTGTGCCTGCGGCAATTCCACGCCGCCAACGACACCGGTGCCGTGGTACGGGTCTTGTCCAAGGATGACGACCTTGACTGCATCGGGCGGCGTCAGGTGCAGCGCGTGAAATACCTCATGCGGGAAGACCGGCTTGCCCGCGGCGCGCTCGCTGTCGACGAAGGCGACCAGTTCCTGCCAGGCGGGCGCGTCAGGCACGGTGCGAGCAACTGGCGCCAGGCGGCGGGCAGGGCATCGGCCTGCGCTTGCAGCTCCGCGGCGGAGCGTGGCGTTGCGGTATCGGCGTCGGTGGCGAAAAGATCGGCTTGCATGCGGGCGGATTGGCGCGGCATCGGGACGGGCAGGAAAAAGACAGGGAAGGGATCAGGTGTCGGCGACACCGGCCAGCCGGTAGCCGCGCGCGGCCTTGCTGAGGTCGGATGGCGTCAGGGTGGCGACAGCCTGCAGGCGTGCACCGAGCGCATGCAGCGTATCGGCGGCGCGGCTTTGATCGCCGGACAGCCATTCCAGCTCCAGTTCCTGGATGCGCTCCTGCGCGTGCGTGGCCGGTGCGGTGATGGTGCCGCTGTCGAGCGCGGCCTCGATGCGCGCGCCGTCATGTTCGAGGATCCAGGTGCGGCGGGCAAAGTCGGTGCGAAAGACCGGCGCAAGGCGGCCGGCAAGCGGCGTGAGCAGGGCGCGAGCTTCGTCAGGCAGCTGCTGCAGCTCGATGGCCTCACCCGCGACTTCGGTTTCCCACTCGTTGCGGCTGGCCAGGCCGGCCCGGCTTTGCCCGGCGGTCTTCAGCGTCTGCAGCCACTGCGCGCCCTTGCGGCGCAGACGCAGCGCGGCACGCGCGCGGGCCAGGTCGCGTTCGGGCGTATCGAGGTAGACATTGAGCAGCGTGACTTCGCCTTTCGCCTCGCCGTTGGCATCGAGCCAGGCGGCCAGTTGCGCCAGCGCGTCATCAGGGACGGCGAGCTTCAGCTCGATTTCCTGTGCCATCGGCTTACGCGAACAACCGCGCCAGTTCCACGCCCGGATCGGGCGCGCGCATGAACGCCTCGCCGACCAGGAAAGCGTGGACATCGGCCTCACGCATGCGCTTCACGTCGTTCGGACCCAGGATGCCGGATTCCGTCACCACGAGCCGGTCGGCCGGCATGCTCGGCAGCAGGTCCAGCGTGTTGTCGAGCGAGACTTCGAACGTGCGCAGGTTGCGGTTGTTGACGCCAAGCAGCGGCGTCTTCAGGCGCAGCGCGCGGTCGAGTTCGTCGCCGCCGTGGACTTCGACCAGCACGTCCATGCCGAGCTCATGCGCGCACGCTTCCAGATCGGCCATCAGGCCCGGGTCGAGCGCGGCGACGATCAGCAGGATGCAGTCCGCGCCCCAGCTACGTGCTTCATAGACCTGGTACAGGTCGACCATGAAGTCCTTGCGCAGGGCGGGCAATGGGCAGGCGCCGCGCGCGCGCTTGAGGTAGTCGGCGTGGCCCTGGAAGAAATTGACGTCGGTCAGCACCGACAGGCAGGCGGCGCCGTGGCTCGCGTAGCTTTCGGCGATCGCCTCGGGCACGAAGTTCTCGCGCAGAACACCCTTGGACGGGGACGCCTTCTTGACTTCGGCGATCACGCCGGCGTGACCGGCGGAAATCTTTTCGCGCAGTGCGCGTTCGAAGCCGCGCGGCGCCAACCCTGCTTCATTGCGCAGGCTCTCGGCCTCGGCGCGCAGGCTGGGCAGGTCGCGCTTCTTGCGCGCGGCGGAAACTTCGTCGGCCTTGACGGCCAGGATCTTGTCGAGGATGTCGGACATGGTTGCCTTACTTGAATTGCTGCGTGGCGCGCACGAAGTGGTCGAGCTTCTCGCGCGCGGCGCCGCTGGCGATGGCTTCGCGCGCGCGGCGGATGCCGTCTTCGATGGAATCGGCCACATTGGCGGCATACAGCGCGGTGCCGGCGTTGAGCGAGACGATCTCGCGCGGCGTGCCGGGCACGTTGCCGAGCGCTTCGAGCAGCATCTCCTTCGACTCGACGGCATCGGCGACCTTCAGGCCGCGGTTGGAAATCATCGACAGGCCGAAGTCTTCCGGATGGATCTCGTACTCGCGCACTTCACCGTCCTTCAGTTCGCCCACCAGCGTGGCGGCGCCCAGCGACACCTCGTCCATGCCGTCCTTGCCGTACACGACCAGCGCGTGTTTCGCGCCAAGGCGCTGCATGACACGCACCTGGATGCCGACCAGGTCCGGGTGGAACACGCCCATCAGGATGTTCGGCGCATCGGCAGGGTTGGTCAGCGGGCCAAGGATATTGAAGATGGTGCGCACGCCCATTTCCTTGCGGATCGGCGCCACGTTCTTCATGGCCGGGTGGTGGGTCGGCGCGAACATGAAGCCGATGCCGGTGCTCTCGATGCACTGGCCGACCTGCTCGGGCGTGAGCATGATGTTCACGCCCAGCGCTTCCAGCACGTCGGCGCTGCCCGACTTGGAGCTTACGCCGCGGTTGCCATGCTTGGCGATCTTGGCGCCGGCAGCGGCCGCCACGAACATCGAGGCGGTCGAGATATTGAACGTATGCGAGCCGTCGCCGCCGGTGCCGACGATATCGACGAAGTTCTCGCGGTCCGCGACCGTGACCTTGTTGGCGAATTCGCGCATCACCTGCGCCGCGGCCGAGATCTCGCCGATGGTCTCCTTCTTCACGCGCAGGCCGGTCAGGATCGCGGCGGCCATCACCGGCGTGATCTGCGCCTGCATGATCTGGCGCATCAGGTGCAGCATCTCGTCGTGAAGATCTCGCGATGTTCGATGCAGCGGGTCAGCGCTTCCTGGGCGGTGATGGTCATGGCGGTCTCGGTCGGTTGGGTGGCGTGCGGCGCGATGGAAACGGACGGCGTAGCTGTGTCGAGCAGTCTCATCGCTTCGTCTTCAGGAAGTTGGCCAGCAGCGCATGGCCGTGTTCGGAAAGAATCGACTCGGGATGGAACTGCACGCCTTCGACGGCCAGCGTCTTGTGGCGCACGCCCATGATCTCGCCGTCAGGCGTCCAGGCGGTCACTTCCAGGCACTCAGGCAAGGTTTCGCGCTCGATCGCCAGCGAATGATAGCGCGTCACGTCGAAGTGTTTCGGCAGGCCGGCGAACACGCCTTCCTGCGTGGTCTCGATGGTGCTGACCTTGCCGTGCATGACCTGCTTGGCGCGGATGACCTTGCCGCCAAAGGCCTCGCCAATGGCCTGGTGGCCCAGGCATACGCCCAGCAGCGGGACCTTGCCGGCGAAGTGCTGCAGCGCGGCCACCGAGATGCCGGCTTCCTTCGGGCTGCACGGGCCGGGCGACACGCAGATATGGTCGGGCTTGAGCGCCTCGATTTCCTCGATCGTGATCTCGTCGTTGCGGTAGGTGCGCACATCCTCGCCGAGCTCGCCGAAGTACTGCACGAGGTTGTAGGTGAACGAATCGTAGTTGTCGATCATCAGCAGCATGGCCTTGTCTCCTTGGTTCAGATGTCGGAGTCCAGGCCATCCTGGACCTGCTCGGCGGCGCGGATCACGGCGCGTGCCTTGGCTTCGGTTTCCCTCCATTCGGCTTCGGGGTCCGAATCGGCGACGATGCGGCCGCAGCCTGTACGTACAGGTTGCCGTCCTTGACGATGCCGGTGCGGATCGCAATGGCCAGGTCCATCTCGCCACCGAACGACAGATAGCCCACGGCGCCGCCGTAGATGCCGCGCTTGCGCGGCTCCAGTTCGTCGATGATCTCCATCGCGTGCACCTTGGGCGCGCCCGACAGCGTGCCCGCCGGGAAAGTGGCGCGCAGCACGTCCAGGTTGCTCATGCCCGGGCGCAGCGTGCCTTCGACCGAGCTGACGATGTGCTGCACGTGCGAGTACTTCTCGATCACCATCTTGTCGGTGACCTTGACCGAGCCGGTCTCGGCAATGCGGCCGATGTCGTTGCGCGCCAGGTCGATCAGCATCACGTGCTCGGCGATTTCCTTCGGGTCGTTGAGCAGCTCGGTGGCCAGCTGCGCGTCCTTGTCAGGCGTATTGCCGCGCGGGCGCGTGCCGGCCAGCGGACGGATGGTGACGATATGCTCGTCGCGGGCATCACCGTTGGTGCCGACCTTGCGCGATTCCTGGCGCACCAGGATCTCCGGCGAGGCCCCCACGATCTGGAAATCGCCGAAGTTGTAGAAGTACATGTACGGCGACGGGTTCAGCGAGCGCAGCGCGCGGTACAGCGACAGCGGCGCGTCGCGGTACGGCTTCATCAGCCGCTGGCCGATCTGCACCTGCATCATGTCGCCGGCCATGATGTATTCCTTGGCCTTGTGCACGGCGGCGAGGTAGTCGGCCTTGTCGAACTCGCGGTAGACCTCGGTCTGCACCGACGGGCTGGTCACGGGCACGTCCACGGGCTGGCGCAGCTTCATGCGCAGTTCGCGCAGGCGCTGGCGGGCGCGGGGATAGGCTTCCGGCGTGGTCGGGTCGGCGTAGACGATCAGGTAGAGCTTGCCCGACAGGTTATCGATCACGGCCAGCTCTTCGCACAGCAGCAGCTGGATATCGGGCAGGCCCAGGTCATCCTCCTTCTGCGTGTGCGCCAGCTTCTTCTCGATATAGCGCACCGCGTCATAGCCGAAGTAGCCGGCCAGGCCGCCGCAGAAACGCGGCAGGCCAGGGCGCAGCGCCACCTTGAAGCGCTTTTCGAATTCGGCGATGAAGTCCAGCGGGTTGCCTTCGTGGGTCTCCACGACCTTGCCGTCGGTGACGACCTCGGCGCGGTTGCCGTAGGAGCGCAGCAGCGTGCGCGCATGCAGGCCGATGAACGAGTAGCGCCCGAAGCGTTCGCCGCCCACCACCGATTCCAGCAGGAAGGTGTTGACGCCGCGCGTCTGCGACTGGGCCAGCTTCAGGTACAGCGACAGCGGCGTTTCCAGGTCGGCAAAGGCCTCGGCGATCAGCGGGATGCGGTTGTAGCCCTGGTCGGCCAGCGATTTGAATTCCAGTTCGGTCATGTCGATCCTCGTTTGCGGCGCGCGGCGTTTTCTTGTGGCGCGGCGCCGTGGTGTCGGCAATTGGGCGGGAGCAGGCGCAAGGCCGCTCCGGTGGCGGAACCGTGGTGCGGGAAGACTGCGGACAAGACCGCACACGGCCTGGCGGCGTGTGGCGCGTTCTTGAGCTAAACGTAGCACATGCAGCTACGCTTGCTGGCGGGGAGTGAAGAGGGATCCTGGTAAGGATGCCGGCACCCTGGCCGGTGCTGACAGCCTTCGGTACGAAGGCCGTTCAGCGGACTCGCGAACGCACTTTACGCCTGTTGGGAGGCGCGCCAGCGACGCCAGGGCCAAGCCTGCCGATCACTGCCAGAAGAGATGCGTTTGCGGTTGAAGAACATTGAGGTGTTCAGGGCTATGAAGGTCTGATTGCCGGATCGCTGCGTTTCAACGCGTTTTCAACTGCGTTTTCAACGTGTTTCGTGTGCAGAAAGAAGCTCTGCCACGCGGGCAATGGAATCGACTATACCATCGGCGTCGACGCCTTGTACAGGGTTGCCATGGTTGTAGCCATAGGGCATCAGCAGCACCCCCATGCCGGCCGCGCGAGCCGCCTGCGCATCGTTTTCCGAGTCGCCGATCGCCAGCATGGCGGACGGATCGAGGTGGAAAATCTCAGCCACCTTCAGCAGCGGATACGGGTCCGGCTTGCGCAGCGGAAACGCATCGCCGCCGTAGACCAGCTCGAAATACTGCGCGAGTCCGGTCTTGGCCAGCAGCGGTTCGGTGAAGTTGTAGGGCTTGTTGGTCACGCAGGCCATGCGCAGTCCGGCCGCCTTCAGCGCGGCCAGGCCTTCGCGCACGCCGGGGTAGATCTGCGAGAACTGGCCGTTGACGCGGATGTATTCGCGGTCGTAGAGCGCATAGGCCTGCGCAAACAGGCCGTTGGCGTGCAGCGGCGCAAAGCGCGCGTCCAGCACGCGCCGGATCAGGTTTTCGGAACCCTTGCCGACGAAGCTGATGATGTCCTGCTCGGACATCGGCGCCACCGGGCCCAGGTTCGGGTGCAGGTGCGCGAGCGCCAGCAGCATCGCGTTGATCGACGCGTGGAAATCCCCGGCGGTGTCGACCATGGTGCCGTCGAGGTCGACGATCACGCCTTCAATGCCGCGCCAGTCGGTGCGGCGCAGTGTCATGCCGGCGCTCATGGCCGTGCTCATTGGCCGGCCTTGGCCAGCTCGGCGCGCAGCGCGGAAATGATGCCGCGGTAGCCGCCGTCCGCATCGGGCTTGCCGAACACGGCCGAGCCGGCCACAAAGGTATCGCGCCCGCGGCGGCGATCTCGGCGATGTTGTCGACCTTCACACCGCCGTCCACTTCCAGCAGGATCTTGCGGCCGGTCCGCTCGGTATAGGCATCGATGCGCTGGCGCACCGCGCGCAGCTTGTTCAGCGTCTCGGGGATGAACGACTGGCCGCCGAAGCCCGGGTTGACCGACATCAGCAGGATCACGTCCAGGCGGTCCATCACGTGATCAAGGTGGTGCAGCGGCGTGGCCGGGTTGAACACCAGCCTGCCTGGCAGCCGTGGTCGCGGATCAGCGCGAGCGAGCGGTCCACGTGCTCGCTGGCTTCCGGGTGGAAGGTGATGATATTGGCACCGGCTTGGCGAAGTCCGGGATGATGCGATCCACCGGGCGCACCATCAGGTGCACGTCGATCGGGGCGGTCACGTGCGGGCGGATCGCCTCGCAGACCAGCGGGCCCACCGTCAGGTTCGGCACGTAGTGGTTGTCCATCACGTCGAAATGGATCCAGTCGGCGCCGGCCTCGGTCACGCGGCGGACTTCCTCGCCCAGGCGGGCAAAGTCGGCAGACAGGATGGACGGGGCGATGCGGTACGTGGGCGTGCTCATGGTGGCGGGCGGATAAAGGGGACTGTGGGGCGGCGGCGCGGCGCGAATTCCACCCCTGCGGGCGGTCCGGGATCCGCCGGCCGGCGAATGGCGCGTATTTTACGCCTGTCGGCGCAGCAGGGCCGGGACAGGCTGCGCACTTGCCGCTACCGGAGCCTTGCCGCACAATGCGCCTACCCTTGAAGCCGGATCCCGCAGACAAATGAGCGAGTACGCTTTTTCCGTGGCGGTACGTACCCAGTACCTGCCCGACCAGTCCGACCCCGAACGCGGGCGCATGCCTTCGCCTACACCATCACGATTCACAACACCGGCGAAGTCGCCGCGCAGTTGATCTCACGCCACTGGATCATCACCGACAGCGACAATGCGTCGCAGGAAGTCGCGGGCCTGGGCGTGGTCGGTCACCAGCCGCTGCTCAAGCCGGGCGAGCATTTCGAATACACGAGCTGGGCCACGATCTCGACGCCGGTAGGCTCGATGAAGGGCGCATATTTCTGCGTGGCCGAGGACGGCCACCGCTTCGAGGTGCCGATTCCCGAGTTCGCGCTGGTCCTGCCGCGCATGCTGCACTGAGGCGTAGCCAGGCGGCGCCGGGAACCTACTGGCGCGGCTGGCTGTCCTGATCTGGTGCCGGTGACGCCGGCTCATGGCGCGACGGATGGTCGGCCGGGGCACGGCTTGGGCGCGGGTTCTTCTTCGCTGTGCCCATGGTCCAGACCACGATGAAGATCAGCAGGAACAGCGCCACGCCGGCTTCGAGCGCGAACAGCAGCATCGGGTGGGCTTCAAGGAACTCGGACATGATCGGTACGGCGGGCGTCCTTCACGGGCGCCGGCAACGGTGACGATAGACGCGGGGCATTGTAGGGCATCAGCTCCGATCGATGCGCGGCGGCGCTGGACAATACGAACTGACAAGATGGCAATTCCGCATTCCTTTTCCACCTATCCGCGAGTGAAGGCCAGCCGCCTTGCCGGCGCGCCATGGCGGGGCTGGCTCGCGCTGGCCGCCGGCGCCGCGCTGCTGGCCGGCTGCATGAGCGGTCCGCCGCCGCGGATCGAGACCGGCGGCGCGCCCGGCACGCCAACCCCGGTCCCGGGCACGCAGAAGGGCCGTTTGCAGGCCGCCAACTGGAACGAGATCAGCGGCTGGAGCCAGGACGACATGCGCGCTGCCTGGCCCGCCCTGCAGGCCAGCTGCCAGGCGTTGAAGAAGCGCGCGGAATGGAGCCGAGCCTGCGCCGCGGGCCTGATGGTCGACGCCGGCGACCTCGGCGCATGCGTGCCTACTTCGAATCCAACTTCCAGCCCTACCGTGTGATCAATGGCGACGGTACGGAGAGCGGCCTGATCACGGGCTACTACGAGCCCATCCTGCATGGCTCGCGCACACGCCAGGGGCCGTACCAGATTCCGCTGTACCGCAAGCCTGCGCAAATGGCTGGCCGGGCGCTGCCGGCGCGCGCCGAGCTGCTGCAGAATCCGGCCATGCGCGGCAACGAGCTGGTGTGGGTGGACGACGCGGTCGAAGCCGCGTTCCTGCAGATCCAGGGTTCCGGCCGCATCCGGCTGCCGACGGCACCATGATGCGCGTGGGCTTTGGCGGCACCAATGACCAGCCGTTCCGCTCGTTCGGCAAGTGGCTGCTCGACCGCGGCGAGCTCACGCCGGCGCAGGCAACCATGCAGGGCATCAAGGCGTGGGCGCGGGCCAATCCGTCGCGCGTGGACGAAATGCTCAACGTGAATCCGCGCTTCGTATTCTTCCGCGAGCTGCCGCCGACCAATGACGGCCCGGTCGGCGCGCTCGGCGTGCCGCTGACGGCGGAGCGCTCGATTGCCGTGGATCCGTCCACCATTCCGCTGGGCGTTCCCGTGTTCCTGTCGACCACGCGGCCGCTTTCGACCGAACCGATCGAGCGCTGATGTTCGCGCAGGACACCGGCAGTGCGATCAAGGGCGGCGTGCGCGCGGACTTCTTCTGGGGCGCGGGCGACGCCGCGGGCGAGACCGCCGGCCGCATGAAGCAGGGCGGCCGGATGTGGGTGCTGATGCCGCGCAGCTGACGCGCGGCGCGGCAAGGGCTAGCGCGGACGCTGGTCGACGATGCGCCGCGCCTTGCCGACCGAACGCTCGATGCCGCCGGTCGGCAGCACCTCGATGCCGGCACTGACGCCGATATACGCCTTGATATCGTGGGCCAGCGCGTCGCGCGCGGCCTGCGATGTCGCCGGCTCGCCGCCGTGGGCGCATTCCACGCGCACCGTCAGCATATCCATCGGCCCTTCGCGGGTCAGCACGCACTGGTAGTGCGGCGCCAGTTCCGGGCGCTTCAGGATCAGCTCCTCGATCTGCGACGGGAACACGTTCACGCCACGCACGATCATCATGTCGTCGGTGCGGCCGGTGACCTTTTCCATGCGCCGGAACGCCGGGCGGGCGGTGCCGGGCAGCAGCCGGGTCAGGTCGCGCGTCCGGTAGCGCACCACCGGCATCGCTTCCTTGGTCAGCGACGTGAACACCAACTCGCCGAATTCGCCGTCGGGCAGCACTTCGCCGGTGTCAGGGTCGATGATTTCCGGATAGAAGTGATCTTCCCAGATGGTCGGGCCATCCTTGGTCTCGGCACATTCATTGGCCACGCCGGGGCCCATCACCTCGGACAGGCCATAGATATCGACGGCCGAGATATTCATGCGCTTCTCGATCGCCTGGCGCATCTCGGGCGTCCACGCTCGGCGCCGAAGATGCCGACACGCAGCGGCGTCGCGGCCGGATCGATACCCTGGCGCTCGAATTCGTCGCAATCGCCAGCATGTAGCTCGGGGTGACCATGATGATCTCGGGCTTGAAATCCATGATCAGCTGCACCTGCCGCTCGGTCTGTCCACCGCCGAACGGGATCGCCGTGAGGCCGGCCTTTTCCACCCCGTAGTGCGCGCCCAGGCCGCCCGTGAACAGGCCGTAGCCATAGCTGACATGGACCTTGTCGCCGCGCCGCGCGCCGAAGCGCGGATCGAGCGCGCCATGACCGTGGCCCAGATGTCGATGTCTTTGAGCGTGTAGCCCACCACGGTCGGCTTGCCGGTGGTGCCCGACGAGGCATGGATGCGCGCCACGCGGTCCTGCGGCACGGCGAACATGCCAAACGGGTAGTTGTCGCGCAGGTCCTGCTTGCTTGTGAACGGGAAGCGCGCCAGGTCCGCCAGCGACTGAAGCTGGTCCGGGTGCACGCCCGCCTCGTCAAACTTGCGGCGATACACGGGCGAATTCTCATACGCATGATGCAGCGACCACTTCAGGCGCTCGAGCTGCAGTGCCTGCAGCTCGGCGCGGCTGGCGGTCTCGATGGGCTCGAGCGGCAGATCGGTCAGGCGCGTGCTCATATCGTCTCCTGCACGTGGGTCGTTCTTGTCGATGAAATCGCGAATTCGTCTTGTGCGGGGTCAGGCCACTGGCCTGGCGATGCTTCAGGTGCTGCTGTCCGGCGGTACCACGTGGCCCTTGATCTGCGCCGACTTGCCGCGGAACATCGCCACCACGTCGCCGGCGGCGTTGGTCACGCGGATATCGTAGATGCCATGCCGGCCGGACAGGGTTTGTTCCGCCGCCTCGGCCGTCAGCACGTCGCCGCCGTGCACGGGTTTCAGGAACTCGATGCTGCAGCCCGCCGCCACGGTATTGATATTGTGGCTATTGCACGCGAAAGCGAAGCTGGAGTCAGCCAGTGTAAACATCAGGCCGCCGTGGCAGATGCCATGGCCATTGAGGAATTCGGGGCGCACCGGCATGGTCAGCCGCGCATAGCCGGGCCTCACTTCCTGCACCACGATGCCGAGCCAGCGGCTGCAGGTATCGGCTTCATACATGGCGGCGGCGGCCGCTCGGCAAGTGCCTGCGGATCTTTGGTCAAGCGGATCTCCTGTCTGGATAGGGCGGCGCCCGATGGCGTCCGCGGGTCAGCGGCCGGTGAATTTCGGGGCGCGCTTTTCCAGGAAGGCATTGACGCCTTCCGCATAGTCGGCGGACTGCCCGAGCTCGCGCTGCAGGTCGCGCTCGAGGTCGAGCTGCGCATCGAGCGTCATAGTCGCGCTCGCATACATGGCGCGCTTGATTGCTGCGAGCGCTCGCGTCGGCTGGGCCGCCAGATGCGTGACCAGCGCCAGTGCCTGCTCGTGCAGCAGCGGATCGTCCATGGTTTCCCAGACCAGCCCCCATTTCTCGGCCTCTTCGGCCGTGAGCCGCTCGCCGGTCATGGCCAGTCCCAGCGCGCGGGCCATGCCGACGCGCTTGGGCAGCAGCCAGGTGCCGCCTGAGTCCGGTACCAGTCCGATCTTGACGAACGCCTGGATGAAACTGGCCGAGCGCGCCGCCAGCACCATGTCGCAGGCCAGCGCCAGGTTGGCCCCGGCACCCGCGGCGGTTCCGTTCACGGCGGCCACCACGGGCAGCGGAAGCGCCTGCAGGCGGCGGATGAGCGGGTTGAAATAGCTGTCGATCAGTGCGCCCAGGTCCGTCATCTGTCCGGGCGTGAAGTCCAGGTCGGCCAGATCCTGGCCCGCACAGAAGCCGCGGCCAGCGCCAGTCAGCAGCAGCGCGCGGGCGCCGCCAGCTTCCACATGGTCCAGCGCCTGCTGCAGCGCGCCGTGCATCTCGCGCGTGAAGCTGTTTAGCTTGTCGGGACGGTTCAGGGTGGCCACGGCCACGTTGCCTTGCCATGTCAGCAAGACCGGGCCGGACTCCAGGCTGACCGGCTGGCCAGCGGGCGCGGACATCGGGGGCATTGTTATCTCCTGCCTTGGTGTTCACGTCGGACAGCTTCAATTAACCGACCGATCGGTCGGTGAATGGTAGCATCAAAATCCGGGCTGGGTGCCGTCACGCGCCACTTCACGCGAGAGGAACGTCACGTTTTTCAGAGTCTTGCGCGGTCCCAGCCACCTTCCCTCTTGTTTTACCCTAATGGCGCGCGCGCTTTTTCGCGGTAGGGCAGGCTGAGGTTCCCGCTGGTGGCTTAACGATTGACCGTCTGGTTGGAGCAGGGACCTTGCAAGCTGTCCCCACCCGCGACCGAGAGCACCATGCGGAACTTGACGCCACCGGACTTCATTCGCTGGTACGCTTCGTTAGCCTTCTGCAGCGGCATGATCTCAATCTTTGGCCGTACACCAGCGAGCACGCTGAAATCCAGCGCCTTCTCGTTCTCGTAGGGCGAGCCGGTGATCGCGCCGAGCACGCTGCGCTTACCGATGATCAGGTGGCCGGCCGAGACCGGCAGCGGGTCCTTGCCTGCGCCCAGCAATACCAGCCGCCCTTGCGGCGCCAAGCCGGCCATTAGCGCCGCCACGGTGGCCGGGTGGCCGATGGTGGTCACGATCGCCTGCGCCCCTCCCATGCTCCTGAGCCGGTCCGCTGCATCTTCCTCGTTGGCGTCGATGTATACGTGTGCGCCCAAGCCCAGCGCGTCCTTGGCAATGTCGCGGCCGCGCCCTACTGCAACCACCCGGAACCCCATGCGGCGGGCGTATTGCAGCGCCATGTGTCCCAGGCCGCCGATGCCCAGTATGACAACGGTGTCGCCGGCCTGTGCGCCGCACTTTTTGAGTGCGTTGAAGGTGGCGATGCCGGCGCAGAGGATCGGCGCGGCTTCCTCGGCGTTGAGCTCGTCCGGGATCGACACCAGCCCGGAAGCGCGCGCCAGCATCATCTCGGCGTAGCCGCCGTCGCAGGTAGCACCGACGAAAGGCTGGTTCTGGCAAAGCTCGAAATGTCCCTGGCGACACTGTACGCATTCGCCGCAAGGCCCACCCAGCCGGCCGATGCCGACGCGCTGGCCCATTTTCCAGATGGTTGGGGTGTGTGCGCCCAGCGCGGCGATGCGCCCGACCACTTCATGGCCGGGCACCCGCGGCGGTTCCAGTGTCGGGTCAGCTCCTTCTATGTCGGCGGTATCAGCGCCACAGATGCCGCAGGCTTCGACCTCGATCAGAACTTCGCCAACGCCGGGTTTCGGCGTCGGGCGCTCCACCAGTCAAGGAAGCCGGGGCGCGTCACTTGCATGGCGCGGTACGTTGTCTTCTTCATGGTCGTCGCTCTTAGAATTTTCGAAAGTTGTGGAAAGGCATCAGTTCAGGGCCGACGCAAGACGGTGCAATGCCTCATCGACATGCTGCCGAGGGCACGCCAGGTTGATGCGCATGAAGCCTTCGCCTGCCGCGCGAACTTGTGTCCGGGGTTGCGACGCGCCAGGTTGTAACGCGGCCGGTGGCGTCTTCGCTGTCCAGTTCGACGTGCTGGTCTGTGCCGCGCAAACGGCGCACCGTCTGACCGGTAACTACCCGCGTCGCATCGAGACGGCGATGCAGGGCATCGACCAGCGCACCCATTCCACCTACCAAGCGCATTGAGGCCAGGCGTTCGAGTACCCACGCACCCGCATCGGAGGCTCTTCGGGTGAGCGTTCCACCACCGTGTCGCCGGTCTCGAACTGCTTGAAGCGTGCCAAGCCCAACGCATCGACGAGGCGGTGCAACTCGTGCTGACGGTCGGGCCAGAACCACGTCGGCCCCAGGTCGAAGCGATCGATGGCATCAGCCATGTCGAAGCCGGCCTGTCCCGATGCGGAGGCGGACGCGATGCGGCCACCGAGCGCATTGCGCGCCTCCAGCAACACGCAGTCATGGAAGCCTCGGCTTTCCAGCAGCCAGGCGGCATAAAGGCCACTCAATCCTGCGCCGATGATGGCGATGCGTGCGGCTTGCATGGCTATGCCCCCATCGCCACGTCGGCCAAATGGCCGGTCTTGAGATAGACGGTGGCGCCCTGTGCACCGGCCGCGATCTTTGGGAATTCACCTGCAGGCAAGCGCATCCAACTGCCACGCTCGTAGGATTGGTCACCCACCATCAGGTCTCCGGTCAGCACGAGCAGTTCGGCGCTGTCCGCCGACTCGGCGAACAAGACTTCATCCGGCGCAAGACGTTGTAAGCAGACCTGTTCGGACTCGTCCGCAAACAATGGGCAGACCTCACGGCGGCCCTGGCGTCGCCAGGTGGCTGGGTCGCGGGTGTCGATGCGCACACGGCGCTGGTCGTGCGGCGGCATCTGCTGGAGCTTGACGAAGATGATGGCGCCCTTGTCGCTGGAGGGCTTGTGACTTGAGCCAGGCGGATTGCGCAAATACCAGCCTGCCGGGTAGTGCTCGCTGCCTTCGGAGAGGGTGCCTGACAGTACAAGAATCTCCTCGCCGCCGGGATGCAAGTGGCGCGGAAAGTAGGAATCGGGTGCGTAGCGCACGATGCTGGTTGCGCGGGCTTTTTCCGCGCCTACACGGTCTAACATCACGCGCTCGACGCCGCCCTGTGGGGAGGCGACCCATTGGTACTGGCGCGAGGACACGATGGCGCATCGCGAGAAATCGGCGTTGATCAACATGAGCGATATCCAGGCATCATCAGGAATGGTGCCGACTGACCGTTGGAACGGCGGCAGCCGGCACCCTTCGGTACGGCTTATTTGTTCGGCAGTTGCTGATAGGCTTCGACGACGCGCGCCGAATAGGTCGGCGCAGCACCTGCGTTAAGCGCGATGGCAACGCGAGCGCCTCGGAGATTTCTTCCAGCGCGGCTCCATGCTCGACGGCCTTCTGGGTGTGCACGGAGATGCAACCGTCGCAGCGCGTGGTGACGGCCACGGCCAGCGCGATCAATTCGTGCATCTTTGGTCCGAGGTGGCCGGTTCTGGCGGCGTTGTCGATCGTCATTAGACCCCGCATTACGTCGGGGCTCTGCTTGGCGTAGTCGCCAACGCGCTCCAGCAGGGAATCACGGTAGGCGTTCCAGTCTTGCATCATGGTTGTTGCTCCTGTGAGGGGGGTAGGGTGACGGGCGCCGACATAGCACCCGCTAGGGCTTATGCGACTTGATAGATGCGCACGTCGGGTGAGGCCTCCAGCAACGGCTTGAGGCCACCGACCACATCGGCGGTGAAGAGCTCGCATTGCAGGTAGGCGTTTGCGTTTTCTTTGGTGTCGAAGCCGTGCAGCACCTGCACGTCCTCCTCGCGCACCAGCAGTTCCTTGGACTTCGCACCATTGATCGTGTTGAGGAACGGCGCCTTGTATTTCTGATAAATACCAGCGGCGGCAGCGCGGTTGGTGTCGGCGATCTTGAGAGTGATTTGCAGATAGACCATTTGCATTTCTCCTTGCTAGGTGAGCGAAATCAACGTGGGCAAGCCCCAGGGCGCCTGCCCGCCGGGCATCAGTTGCGGCCGGCCATCACGCCGCCATCGATGTCCCAGATCGCGCCGGTGACCCAGCTCGCCTTGTCGGAGAGCAGGAAAGTAATGGTTTCGGCGACGTCCTGCGGGGTGCCGACACGGCCGATCGGATGGAAGTTGTTGAAGCCTTGCAGCGCGCTGTGGACCTCGGCCTTCGGAATGAAGCCTTCGTAGATCGGCGTCTGTACCACCGCCGGCGACACCGCATTGACGCGGATGTGCTTGGGAGCCAGTTCCATCGCCAGGTGCTGGGTCAACGAATGCAGGCCCGCCTTGGCCATCGAGTAAGCCGAAGATGGCGTGGCCGCGATGGCTTGCTTGGCCCACATCGAGCCGATGTTGACGATCGCACCCGGGCGATCCTTTGCGATCAAATTGGCGGCGACCTTTTGCGTGATGAAGAAGAAGGCCTTGTTCAACTTCATGTACTGGTCGTAGTCCGCGTCCTGGTGCTCCAGGAATGGCTTGGGGAAGAACACACCTGCCGCGTTGACCAGCAGGTCGATGTCCCGGTGGTGTTCGTCAATGGACTTAAGCAACGTGGCCAGTCCTCCATCGCTGGACAAATCGGCCGTCAGCGCCGCGACCGGCCCCAGCGCGGCCAGCTCGGCCCGCGCTGCTTCGGTCTTGTCCGCGCGGTGACCGACGATCACAGCAGTGCCGCCTTCGGTGAGGACCATCTTGGCCGTCTGCAAGCCCATTCCGCTGGTGCCACCGACGACCAGCAGCTTCTTGTCCTTGAATTGGTTGCTCATCTTCAAAACCTCTTTGTATGCCTGCCAATCGACAGGTCTGTGATGAAAGAACAGCCCGGGCGAGGCACGGCCCAACATCGTTGATGCCCATGCCGTGCGTCGGGCTGTGACCTTCGCGGATTCCGTTCGGGTCGCCATCGACGCCAGCGCCAATCTGGCAGAAAAACTATTTCATCCCTCTTGCACGGAGGGCCCCGCCAGGGGCGAATACGTTCGACTTGTAGGGGGATTCTTCGCTGATTCTCATGTGGCGACAAATGAGATAAAGTGTCTCGTATTGAAAGAAAAACTTATCGTTATGAGGTCGCCCGTTCACCTAACGCCTTGCGCGCCTTCGAAGCCAGCGCTCGCCATCAGAGCTTTTCTGCAGCGGCCGCCGAACTGAACGTCACGCCCGCGGCAGTCGGCCAACTCGTGCGCACGCTGGAGGATTGGCTGGGCACGCCGCTGTTTCTGCGCGGCACCAGCGGGCGGGCGCGACTCGTCCCTACTGAGACGGCCGAACGCGCACTGCCGGACATACGCGCAGGCTTCGATCGGCTTGCGGTGGGCCTGGAGCGGCTCAGGGAAGGATCGACCTGTGGGGTGCTCACCGTAGCCGTAAGCCCCGCCTTTGCTGCTAAATGGCTGCTGCCACGCATCGAGAGCTTCCATAGCGCCTGGCCCGACACGGATGTGCGCCTGGATACCAATCTCAAACCGGTGGATTTCGTTGCTCAACGAATTGATATCGGCGTGCGCTATGGCACGGGAAATTGGCCAGGACTGGCGGCGGAGAAGTTGATGGACGAGGAGATCTACCCGGTCTGCTCGCCCCAGCTGTTACGCGAGCCTTGGCGCTTGCAAAGACCAAATGACCTCGCGCAGGAAACTCTGATCCACGACTTGTCGATGGACAGACATACGGGTTTCCCAACTTGGGATACATGGATGGAGGCCGCCGGAGTGGCCGACGCGCCCCACGCACGTAGCCTACAGATCAATAACTCCGCAGCTGTTCTACAAGCAGCGATCGACGGGCACGGTATTGCGCTGGCCCGCAGTGTGATGGCGCGTGATGACTTGGCAGGCGGCCGCCTAATCCGCCTGTTCCCTGAAATCCGCCTCGCATCGTCGCTGGCCTATTACGTCGTATATCGGCAAGAGTGTGCCGGCCTGCCCAGGCTTGTTGCCTTTCGCAATTGGCTGTTTGCGCAAGCCCGGCAGGCATAGCTCAGCGAAGGCGTAAATCCTTGCCGCTACCTCGTATCGCTCATGCGTTGCGTGGACGCATAGACAATCCCGCACGCCATCGCGCACGCACCATCGACGTGACGGAGCCGCAGCTTTTCTCCTGGGCAATGCCGCCGAAGGGTGTGGCTTTATAATCGCGCTGCCAACAATAACCTTGAATTCCGTCGGTCTCCGTACCCGGGACACCGGCGCGCCGTCTATTTGTATTGGATACCTCCATGAAGAAGTTCGCTGCACTACTCCTCATTTCGACCGTCGCCCTACTCGGCGCGTGCGGCAAGAAGGAATCGGCACCCGCCGCCGGAACGGAGCCGGCTCCGGCCGCGGCCACGAAGATCATCGTCGGCCTTGACGACAATTTCCCGCCGATGGGATTCCGCGACAGCAATAACGAACTCGTCGGCTTCGACATCGACATGGCAAAGGAAGCCAGCCACCGCCTCGGGATGACGGTCGAGTTCAAGCCGATCGACTGGAGCGCGAAGGAGGCCGAGCTCAACGGCAAGCGCGTGGATGTGCTGTGGAACGGCCTCACCATTACGGAAGAGCGCAAGCAGAACATCAGCTTCACCGCGCCTTATATGACGAACCACCAGATCGTCATCGTCGGCGCCAATTCCCCGGTGAAGACCAAGGCCGACCTGGCCGGGCGCACCGTCGGCGCGCAAGATGGCAGCAGCGCGGTGGACGCGATCAAGAAGGAAGCCCAGGTCGCGGCCAGCCTGAAGGAGCTCAAGACCTTCGGCGACAACGTCACGGCGCTGATGGACCTGTCGGCTGGCCGCCTCGACGCGATCGTGGTCGATGAAGTGGTGGGCCGCTACCTGATCAGCAAGCGCGCCGGCGAATACCGTGTGCTCGACGAGAACTTCGGCACCGAAGACTATGGCGTCGGCGTGCGCAAGGACGACGGTGAGCTGCTCGGCAAGCTCGACAAGACGCTGCATTCGATGAAGGAAGATGGCACGGCGGCACGCATTGCCACCCAGTGGTTCGGCGCCGACATCACCAAGTAATCCTGTCCCTTCGCGACGCCCCGCGCCTTTCGGCGCGGCGTCGCGCCTCATCGGGGTCCGCGCGCCGGCACGGCAGCAACGCCGGACGCCTGGAATCCGAACTTCATCCAAGCATGGATTACGTCCTATCCCTTCTGCCGCCACTGGCGCAGGGTGCGAAAATCACCCTCACTTTATTTTTCATCACGCTGGCCCTGTCGGTACCGCTCGGGCTTGCGCTGGCGTTGGCGCGTATCTCGAAATGGCCGCTGCTGAGCGGCCTCGTCAATGGCTATATCTGGCTGATGCGGGGCACGCCGCTGATGCTGCAGATGCTGTTCATCTATTTCGCGCTGCCGTTCGTGCCGGTCATCGGCGTGCGCCTGCCCGACTTCCCCGCGGCCGTGGTGGCGTTCGCGCTGAACTATGCGGCCTATTTCGCGGAAATCTTCCGCGCGGGCATCAAGTCGGTCGATCGCGGCCAGTATGAAGCCAGCAAGGCGCTGGGCATGACCTACTTCCAGACCATGCGGCGCGTCGTGCTGCCGCAGATGGTCAGCCGCGTATTGCCGCCGGTCAGCAACGAGACCATCACGCTGATCAAGGACACGTCCCTGATCTATGTCCTGGCGCTTAACGACATCCTGCGCACCGCGCGGGGCATCGTGCAGCGCGATTTCACGACCACGCCGTTCCTGGTCGCGGCGCTCTTCTATCTGCTGATGACGCTGATCCTGACCTGGTTCTTCCAGAGCCTCGAGAAACGCTATGCCAAACATGATGACTGACCTGGCCGGCGCCGGTTCCAATCGCGCACCTGGCGTCATGATCGCGGCGCGGGATATCGTCAAGGCGTTCGGGCCGCTGCAGGTCCTGCGCGGTGTCTCCCTGACCTTGCGCAAGGGCGATGTCACCGCGGTGATCGGGCCTTCGGGCTCCGGCAAGAGTACCTTGCTGCGTTGCCTCAATCATCTGGAGGTGATCGACAGCGGTACCGTTGAGATCGAAGGCGAGGCGCTCGCAACCACTGGTGCCGATGGCATTGCCAGGTACGCGTCGGATGCCGAAGTCCGCCGGCTCTGCCGCAAGATGGGCATGGTGTTCCAGTCGTTCAACCTGTTCCCGCACATGACGGTGCTGCAGAACATCATCGAAGCGCCGATGACCGTCAAGGGTTTGTCGCGCGACGCGGTGGTGCCCAAGGCAGAGGAACTGCTGCGAAAGGTCGACCTGCTGGCCAAGCGGGACAGCTATCCGGCACGCCTGTCGGGCGGGCAGAAGCAGCGCGTGGCCATCGCCCGCGCCCTGGCGATGGAGCCTGACATCATGCTGTTCGACGAGCCGACTTCCGCGCTGGACCCGGAGTTGACCGGCGAAGTCCTGCGCACCATGCGGCAACTGGCGGAGGAGCATATGACCATGCTCGTGGTCACGCACGAGATGGGCTTCGCGCGTGAAGTCGCCAACCATGTCGTATTCATGGACGAGGGCAGGATCCTCGAGGAAGGGACGCCCGAGCGCGTATTCGGCGCTCCGGTCCAGGCGCGTACCCGGGAATTCCTGGCGCATATGCTGTAGCGCGCCAGTTCGCCACCGCATGACGGCCGGAATCCTGCGGTGGCATCGTTTGTCCAGCTCCTCGTCGAAGCTTCAGGTCACCGCCCGACCTGATGCGCTCGCTTTCAATGCGGGATGTCAGCCCAAGGACATCGCTCCGTACTTCCCGCAATCTCCTATTTTGAGGAGGGGTGGCCTGCGCGCACAATACTTAATGTGATGCTTTAGCCGTACATGGTCGCGTAGGCGAACGCGAAGTCGATGCAACCAAAGCTCGTTTCGCTTGTCTTTATTTCCGAACAACAGTCTGGCAGACTCCGCGGTTCCCTGTCCGAGCACTCACGATTCCAGGGAGCGCAACGTTCAAGCCAGCCCGGCGCAATGAATGCAATTTCAATTTGCGCAGGGGGGTTGCAGGACATTTTGTCCAACCATCTCGGAAGCTGGAGAATCAATGTTGCAAAAGACGAAACCGGCCAACGGCAAATCGAGGCCGCGGGCACTGGTTCTTTGCATTGGCGGCCTGGGTGACGTCGTCTGGGCCAGCGCATCCATTGATGCGTTGCGCGAAGCCTATGGAAACGGTATTGAGATCGACCTGCTCCTGAAGCACCGGTCTGGCGAGTTATTCAGGCACGACCCGCGCATTTCGCGAATCCTGGTTCTGCGCGGCGGCCCCAGGCTGCCCTGCTGGTGAATCCGCACAAGTGGCTGATACTTGCCCAGGCACTGCTCCGGTATCCCTACCATCTGATACTGGACCTGACGATCAACAGGTCGGACTTCTTCCCGAGTCTGGGGTGGTTTTTTCCGGCCGCCCACAAGGTCAAGGTCTATAGGGTGCGCGAGGAAGTGGATCCCCCAGATACCCACAGGACCACGGTGATTCAGCGCCTGCTCGCCTTTTGCACGCCGGACCATATCGCGCATCGCGCCATGCCATCGCTGAGAAGGCCGGACCTTGATATCCGGGCGCTTTATGGATTGCAAACGCCATTTGTCTGCCTCCATACCGGTAACAGTTCGTTCTATCACAACAGAAAGAACACGCGTCTCTGGCCTGCGGAGAAATGGATTGAACTGTTGGATGGCTGGTCGCGGTACTTCCCGCGCCATCAACCCGTCTTGATCGGTACGCCGGCCGAGGCCGAGCATATTGGGCAGATTGCGGACAAGTTCCCGGGCGTCATCAACCTGTGCGGCAAGACGTCGCTGCCGGAAATGATGGCGCTGATCGCGACGCGGAGCTCCTGATTGGCACGGATACCGGGCAACCCACGTCGCGGCGGCATTCGGTACGCCGCTTATCGCGATTTTCGGGCCGACGCTTTCGCACGTGACGGGTCCCGCTGGCGACAGCCACCGCTTGCGCATCGTCAAGCCATTGACGGGCACGTTGATCGAGGACGTGCAGGTGGAACAGGTCGTGACGGCCTCATATGAGCTCATTTCGGGCGACGGGAAATCCCACGCCGCGGTGGCGGCTACAAAGAACGACGACCAGTTCGTGAACCGGCAAGCCTCGCAGAACGATTTGCCGGCGCGGCTGGATGGACTCGTGAACGCCGGCGTCGCGCCGTGATTGCACTTACCGGCTGGCGCGGATAGTCCCAAGTGCCCGGCAACGTGGCAAACTCTCCGCCTGCATTGGCACATAAAGGAGAAGACATGTCGTATGAGAACATCCTCGTGGAGACGCGTGGCCGAGTAGGACTGGTCACGCTGCACCGCCCGAAGGCGCTGAACGCACTCAATGATGCGCTGATGGATGAACTGGGCGCCGCGCTGACGGCTTTCGACAAGGATGAGAATGTCGGCGCCATCGTTATCACGGGCAGCGAGAAGGCGTTCGCCGCCGGCGCGGACATCGGCATGATGGCACAGTACTCCTTCATGGACGTGTACAAGGGTGACTACATCACCCGCAACTGGGAAACCATCCGCAGCATCCGCAAGCCGGTAATCGCCGCGGTGGCCGGTTATGCGCTCGGTGGTGGGTCCGAACTCGCCATGATGTGCGACATCATCATCGCCGCCGAGAATGCGCGCTTCGGACAGCCGGAAGTCAAGCTCGGCACGATGCCGGGGCCGGCGGAACGCAGCGCATGCCGCGAGCGGTGTCCAAGGCCAAGGCCATGGACCTGTGCCTGACCGCCCGCATGATGGATGCCGCTGAGGCCGAGCGCGCCGGCCTGGTGTCGCGCGTGGTCCCGGCGGACAAACTGCTTGATGAAGCGCTTGGGGCAGCAGAGACCATTGCCGGCTACTCGCTGCCGGTGGTCATGATGATCAAGGAATCGATCAACGCGGCCTACGAAACCACGCTTGCCGAAGGCGTGCGCTTCGAGCGCCGGCTGTTCCATTCGACCTTTGCCAGCGAAGACCAGAAGGAAGGAATGGCTGCCTTCGTCGAGAAGCGCAGCCCCAATTTCAAGCATCGCTGATAACTTGATAAGGGAATACCCGAGTAACCGCCAAGGGTATTCATTATCCCGATGTCGAAGAAAACACGGTATTCCCTTATCGATCAATGAGTTGGGCGGGGCGGGCAGTATGCATTCCCATGAGGATGTGACAAAGGTGTTGCAACTCCCGCCGAACGGATCTAATATTCGCCCCCTCGCAACACAACGCGGCGCTGCAAAGCAGGGCTGGTAAGGGTTGCGGGGTCGATGGGGTGGTTGGAAGCGCGAAGTTGGCGCGACGGACCGAAGCAAAAAGATTGCTGACCCGGTTGACGAAACGTAGAAAGCGCTTCATAATCTCTTTCTCTGCTGCAGACAACGCAGCGCGCTGAACGGCAAAGCCGGCAGCGAAGTTCTTTAACAACCAAACAACCGATAAGTGTGGGCGCTGGGTAGCGGACGCACGAGGTCTTCGGACTTCGAGCTTC
>LRMT01000271.1 GCA_001725945.1 Cupriavidus sp. UYMMa02A
GTCCGCCGCGTTGCCCCGCGGGCATGCGGTCCGTTCCTTGCCAGGCCACTTGCGTCATGCTCTTGCTCCCCTGCTCACGCCGCGCGTGCCGAGGGCGGCAGGCGTTTGGCATCCACCAGTTTCAGCGTGGCCGACACGCTGCCCTCGCGCCCGTCTTCGAACTTCACGCGCGTCTCGATGAACTGCTCGGTCTTGCCCGCATACAGCGCCTCGACAAGCACGCCATACTTTCCGCGATAAAGCCGCGCCGCACCTTGCGCGTGCGCGTCAGCTCGTCGTCGTCCGGGTCCAGCTCCTTGTGCAGGATCAGGAAGCGCGCGACCTGCGAGCCGGCCAGCATGCTGTCGTTGGCGAGGTCCGCATTCACCTGGTCGACGCATTCGCCGATCATCGTGATCACGTCCGGCTGCGCTGCCAGATCGACGTAGCCCGCATACGGCAGGTGGCGGCGCTCGGCCCAGTTGCCTACCGCGTCAAAGTCGATATTGATGAACGCGCATACCTTGTCGCGGCCGGTGCCGAAGGCACCGCTTCCTTGATGTACGGGAAGAACTTGAGCTTGTTCTCGATGTACTTGGGCGCGAACATCGAGCCGTCGGCGAGCTTGCCCACATCCTTGGCGCGGTCGATGATCTTGAGGTGGCCGTCGGCATCGATCACGCCGGCATCGCCGGTCATGAAGTAACCCTCGTCGTTGATGGCCTCGCGCGTGGCGTCGTCGCGCTTGTAATAGGACTTGAGCAGGCCGACGCCGCGCACGAGCACCTCGCCGTTCTCGGCAATGCGGATCTCCATGCCCGGCGCCGCGGGGCCTACGGAATCGAACTTCACCTGTCCATCGGGTTGCAGACAGACATAGGCGCAGGTCTCGGTCTGGCCATAGAACTGCTTGAGGTTCACACCGATCGAGCGGTAGAAGCGGAACAGGTCCGGGCCGATGGCCTCGCCGGCGGTATAGCCCACGCGGATGCGGCTCATGCCGAGCACATTGCGCAGCGGGCCGTAGACCAGCAGCTCGCCAGCGGCATAGCGCATCCGGTCCGCCAGCCCCACGGGCTTGCCGTCAAGGATGTCCGCGCCGCAGCGGCGCGCCACGCCCATCGCCCAGTGGAACAGCTTGCGCTTGATCCAGCCCGCGTCTTCCATGCGGATCATCACCTGGGTCAGCAAGCCTTCGTAGATGCGCGGTGGCGCAAAGTAATAGGTCGGGCCGATCTCGCGCAGGTCCGTCATCACGGTCTCGCGCGATTCCGGGCAATTCACGGTGAAGCCCGCCACCATGGCCTGCGCGTACGAGAACAGGTTGTCGCCGACCCACGCCATTGGCAGGTAGGACAGTACGTCGTCTTTCTCCGTCAGGCCATCGAAGCCGCAACCGTTCCGCGCCGAGCCGATCAGGCCGCGGTGTGCGTGGCACACGCCCTTGGGCTTGCCGGTGGTGCCGGACGTATAGAGGATGATGGCCGTGTCTTCGGACGAGCCCGCGGCAATCGCCTCGTCGTAGTAGCCGGGATGCGCCTGGTCGAATTCGCGGCCGATCTCTTGCAGGCGCTGGTACGACATCAGTGACGGATGATCGTAGTCACGCAGCCGCGCGGGTCTCATAGATGACATGGCGCACACTGCGGCCGCTGGCAGCGAGCTGCTCTTCGACCTCCAGCAGCTTGTCCACCTGCTCCTGGTCCTCGACGATGGCGAAGTCGATCTCCGCATCGTTGAGCACGTAGACCATTTCATTGGCAATGGCGTCCTGGTACAGCGGCACCGGCACGCCGCCAAGCGCCTGGGCCGCAGTCATGGCCCAGTACAGGCGCGGACGGTTGTCGCCCACCACGGCCAGGTTCATGCCGCGCGTGAATCCCAGTGCCGCAAGCCCGCATGCGAGCGCGCGAACCTCCTGCGCTGCCCGTGCCCAGCTGTATGTCTGCCAGATGCCGAGATCCTTTTCGCGATAGGCCGGGTGCGCCGGCCGTTGCCGGGCGTGCTCCAGCAACAATCGCGGGAAGGTCGTCGCCGACGATTCCTGCATCGCTGTCTCCTGTCCCTCCGCCGTGGGGGTCCACGCGCGGTGTCAAGCGCCGGTCCGGGTCGTTATACTTGGCCTGTTTTGCCTGGCGGTCGTCATGCCGCAGCGCATCAAGCCCGTCGTGCCTTGTCTTGTGGCACCTGCCGGCTCCGTGGTGATCGTAAGATAGCCGATGCCTCTCCCGCGGGTTGTCACGCCGGTGACAATTCCGGGTTAATCCCTACAGGATCCTTTCAGGCCATGCTGAACGATTTCGTCGACCGCTGCGTATGGGCCGCGGACCTCAGTCCGGAGCAGCGGGATCGCGTGCGCCGCGCGATGTTCGTGCGCGAGTACACGCAGGGCGACTACGTCTGTCACAAGGGTGACCTGGCGGAGCACTGGCTGGGCGTGCTCGAAGGCATCGTCAAGATCACTACCGTGTCGCCGTCGGGCAAGTCTGTCACCTTCACCGGCGTGCCGACCGGCGGCTGGTTCGGCGAAGGCGCGGTGCTCAAGTCGGAGATCCGCAAGTACGACGTGATGGCGCTGCGCCGCTCGACCATCGCCTTCCTGCCTCACGAGACTTTTCAGTGGCTGCTGGATACCAGCCTGCCGTTCACGCGCTTCCTGCTCACGCAGCTGAACGAGCGGCTCGGGCAGTTCATCGCCGCGGTCGAATACGAGCGCCTGCTCGACATCGATTCGCGCGTGGCGCGCGCGGTGTCGTCGCTGCTCAATGAGCATCTCTATCCGGGCATCGGCAAGACGCTCGAGATCTCGCAGGAAGAAATCGGCCTGCTCGCCGGCATTTCGCGCCAGCGCGCCAACCAGGCGCTGAAGGTGCTCGAACAGCAAGGGCTGGTGCGCGTGGACTACGGCGTGATCGAAGTGCTGGACCTGGACGGGCTGCGCCAGTACGGCGAGTGACACCATGCCGGCGCGCACTGCGATCGACGACGCCACGCTGCGGGCCTATCGCGAGACCGAGTACCGTGTGCAGGGCGATACGCCGTTCATCCTGAAGATCGACCGGCACAGCGCAGCGCTGGCTGCCTTGCATGCGCGCCTGCACGTTGCGTCGAGCGCCTTCATCACGGCGGCGAATCCGTTCAGCCAGCCGTGCGATGCATCGCGCAACGACGCGCGACAGCAAGCGCTGGCCGCTGAGCTCGCGCAAGTGGGCCTGGCCGCCATCGCGGGCATCGGCCAGCATCCCGACAACGGCTGGCCTGGGGAGCCCAGCTTCCTGGTACCGGGCCTGTCGCTCGACGCGGCCAGCGCGCTCGGCACGAAGTATGGCCAGAACGCCATCGTCTGGAGCGGTGCCGACGCCGTGCCGCGGCTGATACTGCTGCGCTGAACGTGCCCCGCGCTTTTCCCTTGCCTGCCGCCTGCTGACTTGCGTGACCGCCTTGACCGCCGCCTGCGCACCGCTGCCGCCGGCGCCATCTGTCACGCCTGCGATACCAGCTGCTGCCATGATCGACGTGGTCGTGCGCGACTGGCACACCGATGTCTGTCTGCGCAGCGAGGACGCGGACGCGTCCGTGCGCAGGCTTGCCAGCGGCTTCGAGGACGTACGCTATCTATGCTTCGGATTCGGCGACCGTTCTTACGTAGTCCGGCGCAACCACGGTGTGGTCACGATGCTGCTGGCGCTGGTGCCGGGTCGTGGAGTGGTGGTGCTGACTGCGCTGCGCGCGCCGCCGGCCGAAGCGTTCGCGCCGGCAATGTCGTCGGCCTGGCCGTGAGCCGGCCAGGGCTGGAGGGATTGCGCGCCTATCTGCGCAACGCGGCGCAGAGAAATGCGGACGGGAGCCCCATCAGCCTTGGCGCCGGCCCGTATGAAGGGGGTGCCTACCTCTCGGCGACTGCCGCCTACAGCCTGGTCTATACCTGCAATACCTGGACGGCCGATGCACTGCGCCACGCCGGACTGCCGCTGGCGCCGGTAGCCGTGTTCTCGGACGACATCATGGTGCAGGTCAGGCGGATTGCGGCCGAGCAGCGGGATACCGGTCTGGCCCCGGTATCTCCCCTCTCCACTCAGCGGGACAGGGAAGAAGCCATTCAGCCATTGCCGGGCATCTTTAGTAGCACGGCAGCTGTGGACACGTGACTGTAGTACCGGACGACGGTCTGGCTGCAGTATTGTTGGCGGGAGGATTCGGGTCGCCGCTGCTGACCGAGACGCAGCCGGCCAGCGACAGGGTGAGGAGCAGGACAGCCAGACAAGTTCTTTGCATTGCCGTCTCCGGTGGTGGGCTGGGCGACTTCAGTTATAGGCGAAATCGGTCCCTGCCCCCCCCCGACGGCGGGTTACCAACGGTCGCGGTCATGCCCGCGGCCGTGGCCGTGGCCGTGACCGTGGTCGTGGTCGTGATCGTCATCGTAGTAGTCGCGATGGCGGCGGTGGCCGTACCACTCCTCGCGCCCCCAGTAGCGGCGGCCGTCCCAGTAGCGGTCGCCGTGCCAGCCCACCACCAGGGCCGGGGCCACCACTACCGGGGCCGGGCCATACGCCACGGGCGGCGGGCCATACACCACCGGAGGCGGAGGCGCCACATAAACCGGCTGCGGGGGTGCCACATAGACGGGGGCAGGCTCCACATACACGGGTGCGGGCACGCCGATGCTTACGCCGACATCGACACGCGCCATGGCGGGGCTGGCTGCCGCCAGCGACAAGGCGCCAAGCGTGAAGGCGGCAAGGAGGGGGCGGATCATCTGATTCCTTTTCTGTCTTGAATCCATGATTCACTCTAACGCGGCAGTCGCGTAACGGGTGATGGGAATTGTTTCCGCATGTGAATCCATGTAAGCGGCTTTCGCGGCGCGCCGCGAAAGCTCATATTCACGTTAAAAACAAAGCGGCCGCTCAATGGCGGCGGCGATTACAGCACATCGCGCGTTGCATCAGCGCAACGCGGGTGAGTTGTAGGGGTTACTTGCTGTACACGTACACGCCACGGCCGGTCTTGCGGCCCAGGTAGCCCGCAGCCACCATTTCACGCATCAGCATGGCCGGGCGGTACTTCGGATCGGCGAATTCGGTGTACAGCACTTCCATCACGGCCAGCATGGTGTCCAGCCCGATCATGTCGGCCAGCGCCAGCGGGCCGATCGGGTGGTTGCAGCCGAGCTTCATGCCTTCGTCGATTTCCTCCGGCGAGGCCAGGCCTTCACCGAGCACGCAGAAGGCCTCGTTGATCATCGGGCACAGGATGCGGTTGACCACGAAGCCCGGGCTGTTCTTGACCGTGATCGGGTACTTGCCCAGTTCCTTGGCCAGCGCCTCCACGTCGGCGTGAGCAGCATCGCTGGTCTGCAGGCCTCGGATCAGTTCGACCAGCGCCATCACCGGCACCGGGTTGAAGAAGTGCATGCCGATGAAGCGGTCGGCACGGCTCGTCACGGCGGCCAGCTTGGTGATCGAGATCGACGAGGTGTTCGAAGCGATGATCACGTTCTCGCCCACGATGCTGTCGATCTGCTTGAGGATCTTGACCTTCAGGTCATAGTTCTCGGTGGCGGCCTCGATCACGATGTCGGCCTTCTTCAGGTCGTCATACGCGGTGCTGCCATGGATGCGCGCGAGCGCGGTCGTCTTGTCGGCTTCGCTGATCTTGTCCTTCTTGATCAGGCGGTCCAGGCTGCCGGCGACGGTCGCGACGCCCTTCTGCACCGCTGCCTCGCTGATATCCACCATCACCACGTCCAGGCCCGCAACCGCGCAGGCTTGCGCAATGCCGTTGCCCATGGTGCCGGCACCCACGATGCCCACTGTCCTGATTGCCATCTCTATCTTCCTCTTTGCTGGTTATGTATTCGCTGTCGTTGTCGTTGCCCGCGCAGCTCAGGCCGCCTGTTCGCGCAGCGCCGCGATGACGCGCTCCGCGTGCTTCTTGAGCAGGTCCGGGTCCTCCATGTCGCGCGCATGGCCGCGCAGCGTCTGGTCGGCATAACGCGGCACGATATGGAAATGGATGTGCGGCACGGTCTGGCCCGCCGCGGCGCCGTTGAACTGCCCGATGGACAACCCGTCCGGATTGAACGCCTGGCGCACCGCGCGCGCCACGCGCTGCGTAGCGCGGATGGCGGCCTCGGCACCGGCCTCCGACAGGTCGAACAGGTTGACCGCGGCTTCCTTGGGCACGACCAGCGTATGGCCGTCCGATTGCGGCATGATGTCCATGAAGGCGATGGTCTCGGCGTCTTCATAGACCTTATGGCACGGAATTTCGCCGCGCAGGATCTTCGCAAAAACGTTGTTCGTGTCGTACTGGCTGTTCATGGTCGGGTGCGGCGGTGGTTCCGGAGTCCGGCGAGCCTCCGAGTTTACCGCAGGAGGGCCGCCGTCGACGTGACGGCCACCCCGCACCTCCCGATTTCCGGGCAGTTTCCGCGCGTTCAGGCCTCAGTTCGGCCTACATATTGCGCCGGTACTGCCCCCCGACCTCGAACAGCGCGTGCGTAATCTGCCCAAGAGAGCACACGCGCACGGCGTCCATCAGCACCGCGAACACGTTTTGATTGTCGATCACGGCCTGGCGCAGCCGCTGCAGCATGGCGGGCGCCTCGTCCGCATGCGCGTGCTGGAATGCGGCCAGGCGGTCGAGCTGGCTCTGCTTCTCGGCTTCGCTCGAGCGTGCCAGTTCCAGCTTCTGTGGAATCGGGTCGCCTTCCGGATTGCGGAACGTGTTCACGCCGATGATGGGCAGCGTGCCGTCGTGCTTGAGCTGCTCGTAATGCAGCGACTCCTCCTGGATCTTGCCGCGCTGATAGCCGGTCTCCATCGCACCAAGCACGCCGCCGCGCTCGGCGATGCGCTCGAACTCCTGCAGCACGGCCTCTTCGACGAGGTCAGTCAGTTCCTCGATCAGGAAACTGCCCTGGTTCGGGTTCTCGCACTTCGACACGCCCCACTCGCGATTGATGATGAGCTGGATCGCCAGCGCGCGGCGCACCGATTCCCCGGTGGGCGTGGTGATGGCCTCGTCATACGCATTGGTGTGAAGCGAATTGCAGTTGTCGTAGATCGCGATCAGTGCCTGCAGCGTGGTGCGGATATCGTTGAAGTCGATCTCCTGCGCATGCAGCGAGCGGCCCGAGGTCTGGATGTGGTACTTGAGCTTCTGGCTGCGCTCGTTGGCGCCGTACTTGTCGCGCATCGTCACGGCCCAGATGCGGCGCGCCACGCGGCCCAGCACGCTGTATTCCGGGTCCATGCCGTTCGAGAAGAAGAACGACAGGTTAGGCGCGAAATCGTCGACATGCATGCCGCGCGCGAGGTACGCCTCGACATAGGTGAAGCCATTGGCGAGCGTGAAGGCAAGCTGCGAGATCGGGTTCGCGCCGGCCTCGGCGATGTGGTAGCCCGAGATCGACACAGAGTAGAAGTTGCGCACCTCGTGGTGCACGAAATACTCGGCGATATCGCCCATCACCTTGAGCGAGAACTCGGTCGAGAAGATGCAGGTGTTCTGGCCCTGGTCTTCCTTGAGGATGTCGGCCTGCACCGTGCCGCGCACATTCTGAAGCACCCATGCGCGGATCTTGGCCTCTTCGTCGCCGGTCGGCTCGCGGCCGTTGTCAGCGCGGAACTTGTCGAGGTTCTGGTCGATGGCGGTGTTCATGAACATCGCCAGGATGGTGGGTGCCGGGCCGTTGATGGTCATGGACACCGAGGTACTCGGGCTGGTCAGGTCGAAGCCGTCATAGAGCACCTTCATGTCGTCGAGCGTGGCGATCGACACGCCGGAGTTGCCGACCTTGCCGTAAATGTCGGGGCGCACATGCGGGTCTTCGCCGTACAGCGTGACCGAATCGAATGCGGTCGACAGCCGCTTGGCGTCCATGCCCTCCGACACCAGCTTGAAGCGGCGGTTGGTGCGGAACGCATCGCCTTCGCCCGCGAACATGCGGGTCGGGTCCTCGTTCTCGCGCTTGAACGCGAACACGCCGGCGGTGTACGGAAAGCTGCCGGGAACGTTCTCGCGCATGAGCCAGTTCAGGATCTCGCCCTCGTCCTCGAAGCGAGGCAGTACCACCTTGCGCACCTTCGTGCCGGACAGCGTGGTCGTCACCAGCCGCGTGCGCAGTTCCCTGTCGCGGATCTTCACCACGTAGTCGTCGCCGCTGTAGGCCTGCTGCATCTGCGGCCACATGGCCAGCAGCTTGCGTTCGAGCGCACCGAGCGCCGCGTCGCGCGCCGCGGCCAGGTTGTCGAGCGCCGCAGCCCCCTCGCCCTTTGCTTCTGCCAGCATCCGGTTCGACGCGCGCAGCTGCTGCGCTCGCGCGCGATGCGGCTCTGTTCGGTGGCGCGACGGTGGTAATCGCGCACCGTATCCGCCAGCTCAGCCAGATAGCGGCTGCGCTGCGGCGGCACGATCACGTTCTGCCCGGTCGAGATGCGGCCGCTCAGCACAGGCAACGTGCCCGACTCCAGCTTCAGCCCCTTGCCGGCCAGCGCCTCGCGCAGGCCTGGTAGAGCATGGTGACGCCATCATCATTGAAGCGCGACGCCTGCGTGCCATACACGGGCATGTCCTCGGGCTTGCCGTGCCATTGCTCGCGGTTGCGCTGCACCTGCTTGGCCACGTCGCGCCACGCGTCCTGCGCGCCTTGCGGTCGAACTTGTTGATCGCGACGAAGTCGGCGAAGTCGAGCATGTCGATCTTTTCGAGCTGGCTCGCGGCGCCGAACTCGGGCGCATCACGTAGAGCGACAGGTCCACGTGCGGGACGATGGCCGCGTCGCCCTGGCCGATACCCGACGTCTCCACGATCACCAGATCAAACCCGGCCACCTTGCATGCGGCGACGACATCGGGCAACGCCTGTGAAATCTCGCTGCCCGCCTCGCGCGTGGCGAGCGAGCGCATGAAGATATTCGGGTGGTTGATCGCGTTCATGCGGATGCGGTCGCCGAGCAGTGCGCCGCCGGACTTGCGCCGCGACGGGTCGATCGAGATCACCGCGATGCGCAGCGTGTCCCGCTGGTCCAGCCGGATGCGGCGGATCAGCTCATCGGTCAGCGACGACTTGCCCGCGCCACCGGTGCCAGTGATGCCGAGCACCGGTACCGCGGCCTTGCCAGCTTGTGCGTGCAGGTCAGCGACCAGCCCCGGGTCGGCTTTGCCGTTCTCCAGCGCCGTGATGAGCTGCGCCAGCGCGCGGCGGTCGCCGGCCGTAACGGTATCCAGCGTGGTCGGCGCGTAGCGGCTCAGGTCGATGTCGCAGCGCTGCACCATGTCGGCAATCATGCCGGCCAGGCCCATGCGCTGGCCATCCTCCGGGCTGAAGATGCGTGCGACGCCGTAGGCTGCAGCTCGCGGATCTCGTCCGGCACGATCACGCCGCCGCCGCCGCCGAACACCTGGATATGCTCGCCGCCCTTCTCGCGCAGCAGGTCGACCATGTATTTGAAGTATTCGACGTGCCCACCCTGGTAACTGGAAATGGCGATGCCCTGTGCGTCTTCCTGCAGCGCGGCCGTCACGACCTCATCGACGGAACGGTTATGGCCGAGATGGACCACCTCGCAGCCCTGGGACTGCAGGATGCGCCGCATGATGTTGATCGAGGCATCGTGCCCGTCGAACAGCGAAGCCGCCGTAACGAAACGCACCTTGTTGACGGGGCCGCGCGCCTGGACCTGGGGCGCATCGCGACGTACATCGCGCACATCGGAAAGATCGGTCATTGTCTCCACCGCTCACTGGTATGGGCTGGCGGCCGCCTGCTGGCCTGGTGCGCCGATCTGTTGGTGCAGGCGGGCGTGGCCTCTCGTTGCAACGACGGGGGCCAATCGATTATATGGCGTTGACGTTTACGTAACTCAAGTCCGCTACCGTGTGCAGCGAGCCCATCACATGGCATCGCACTGATAACGCCTTGCGTTATTAACGCGATGCGTTATCATGCTCATGATTACGTCGTTCAACTGCCGCGACACTGCGCTGCTTTTTGGCGGCACTCGCGTCGCCCGATTTGCCAACATTGAGCAGGTCGCCGTGCGAAAGCTGCAGCAAATCCATGCAGCTGACAGCCTGAGCTTCCTGCGCGTTCCCCCGAACAATCGTCTGGAAGCACTGAAGGGAAACCGCGCCGGCCAGTTCAGCATACGGATCAACGACCAGTGGCGCATCTGCTTCCGGTTCGCCAATGGATATGCAGCCGACGTAGAAATTGTCGACTATCACTGAGCATGAAAGGAGCAGGCAATGACTCGCGAAGTACCTCTGGCCACCCCGGGCGAGATCCTTCAGGCAGACTGGCTCGAGCCGCTCGGCCTGTCCCAGTACGCGCTGGCAAAGGCCATCGAAGTACCGCCCCGCCGCATCAACGAGATCGTCAAGGGCGAACGCGCGATCACTGCGGACACAGCGGTACGCCTGGCGGCCTACTTTGGCACCGATGCGCAAAGCTGGATGAATCTGCAAACTTACTACGACACCGAGATGGCGAAAGAGAAAATCGGTGCCGACAAGCTGGCCGAGATTCGGCGCCAGGCGGTCGCGGCCTGATCCTCGTAGTGACGAAGGCCGCCCAGGGCGGCCTTGGCTACGTCGGGGAGCGTCATCACCGCACACTCAGCCGCGGGCATTCCCCGAACGCATCCGTCTTCCACTCGCCCCAGCGGTGCGCCAGCACGCGCAGCCAGCTGGCCAGCCGCCGCAAGGACAATGGCTCCGACACCGCGGCCAGCGCGAATCGGGCCGGGCCGCCCTCTCCCGAGAGCCAGACGCGCTCGCCTTCGGGCAGCGCGAAGACCTCGCCAGGCTGCAGCCAGAAGTCCGTCACGTAACCCTCCACGGTCACCCACAGCCGGCCTTCCACCACCTTCACGCTTTGCCCGCAGGCGGCGCGCAGGCTCACTGCCTGCCCCGGCTCATCCAGTTCGAACACCCTCAGTTCACGCATGTCACCACTCCTCGTCTGCCTGGCGGCACCCATCTCCACCATGCTTCCATTATTCGCATTGGCCACTACAATCCCATGTACAGTTGTGAACAGTTTTCGATGAACTGTTCAGTAGTTTTCCTGACAGTTCATATCCCCCGCCATGAAACTGATTGTCGACACCGCGACCGGCATCCCCCTGACCGAGCAGATCATCGAAGGCGTGAAGGCGTGGATCAGTTCGAGCGAGGTGCGCCCCGGTGCGCGGCTGCCGTCGATCCGGCAGCTCGCGGCCGACAATGGCATCAGCCGCTTCCCCGTCATCGAAGCCTATGACCGCCTGGTATCGCAGGGACTGCTCGATTCGCGGCAAGGTTCGGGGTTCTATGTCGCCGACAGCCCGCTGGCAAGCCGTTCGCGCGCGGCTGGTCGGACCCGAGCCTGGCCGAGGACCTGTCCGACCATATCCTCGAACAGTTCAACCACCCCAGCAGCACGCTCAAGCTGGCCGGCGGTTTTGTGCCCGAGACCTGGCGCGACATCGAGGGGCTGACGCAGGCCATCCGCGCGGTCTCGCGCAACGAGATCGACAGCGTGATCCACTACGCCACGCCGATGGGCCATCCGGAGCTGCGCCGGCAGGTGCTGCACCGCGTGCGCCAGCTCGGCATCGCGGCGGAGCTGCCGCAGGTGTTGATCACCACGGGTGCCAGCCAGGCACTCGATCTCGTCGTGCGCCACTTGCTCAAGCCCGGCGATACGGTGTTCGTCGAAGACCCGGGGTACTACAACCTGTTCGGCCTGCTGCGCCTGCATGGCGTACAGCTCGTCGGCGTGCCGCAGACCCCGTCCGGCCCCGACCCGGACGCGACCGAGGCACTGCTGCGCCAGCACAAGCCCAAGCTGTTCTTCACCAACAGCGTGCTGCAGAACCCGACGGGCTCGACGCTGGCGCCGCCGGTTGCGTTCAGGCTGCTGGAGCTGGCGCGCCGCCACGGCTTCCGCTTTGTCGAGGACGACATCTTCTCGGACTTCCAGACGAACTTCACCGACCGGCTGGCTACGCTGGACCAGCTCGAGCACGTGATCTACATCGGCGGATTTTCCAAGACGATATCGGCGTCGCTGCGCATCGGCTACGTGGTCGCCGACAAGGCGCTGGTGAAGGATCTGGTGGATGTGAAAGTGCTGACCAGCGTGGCCGGATCGCACTTCGGCGAAGCGGTCACGGCCGCGCTGCTGGAGCGCGGCGGCTATCGCAAGTACGTGGAGCGGCTGCGCCTGCGCGTGCGCGAGTCCTCGGCCAACGCGCTGCGCCAGCTTGCGGCATGCGGGTGGGACGTGTTCTGCGAGCCAGCCGGCGGCAACTTCCTGTGGGCACGTCCGCCGGGCGTAGCGGACTCGCGCGAACTGGTCGCGCTGGCGGAGACCTTCGGCGTGACGCTGGCGCCGGGCAATTATTTCCGGCCCGGCGGCGAGACCTCGGCCTGGATCCGCCTCAACACCGCCTACGTCAACGAGCCCCGCGCGGTGGCATTCATGCGCGAGGCCGCTTCCAGGGGTTAAGTGCAGCCCCGGCGTCAGCGCCGTGGTTATGCAGCACGGCATTGCGCCGTGCGTAGAGGAAATAGATCGCCAGCCCGATCGCCAGCCAAACGAGGAATGCGATCCATGTCAGCGCCTGCAGGTGCGCCATCAGGAACAGGCAAAAGCCGGCCGACAGCAGCGGCACCACTGGCACGCCCGGGCAGCGGAACGCGCGCGGCAGGTCCGGGCGCGTGCGGCGCAGCACCAGCACGGCAATCGAGATCAGCGTGAAGGCAGCGAGCGTGCCGATGTTGATCAGTTCGGCCAGCACGTTGAGCGGCACGAAGCCGGCAATCGCGGCAAACACGATGCCTACGGTCCAGGTCGCGAAATACGGCGTGGCATGCACGGGATGCACCGACGACAGACGCTCGGGCAGCAGGCCGTCGCGCGACATTGCGAAGATGATGCGGGTCTGGCCATAGGTCATCACCAGGATCACCGTGGTCATGCCGAGGATCGCCCCAAGGTCCACAAAGCCCGCCACCCAGTTCTGTCCCGCGAACTGCAGCGCCAGCGACACCGGATGGTCCACGCCCGCAAATTTGGCGAAGGGCACGATGCCGGTCATGATGGCCGCCACCGCCACGTAAAGCACCGTGCAAACCGTCAGCGAGCCGATGATGCCGACGGGCATGTCGCGGCTCGGGTTGCGCACTTCCTCCGCGGCGGAGGTCACGGCATCGAAGCCGATGAAGGCAAAGAACACCAGCGCCGCCGCATTGAACATCCCGGTCATGCCGAACGGCGCGAATGGCTGCCAGTTGGCCGGCTTCACGTGCCACACGCCCACCGCGATGAACAGCAGCACCACGCCGATCTTGATCGCCACCATCACGTTGTTCAGCCGCGCGGATTCCCTCACGCCGTACGACACCACCCACGTGATCGCCAGCATGATCAGCATGGCCGGCAGGTTCACCATCGTTCGACGCCGGGCACGCGCCCGGCGCTGCCGTCAGCGCCGCCGGCAGCTTCAGGCCAAAGCCGGCCACAAGCGACTGGAAGTAGCCGGACCAGCCCACCGACACCGCCGACGTGGCGAGCCCGTATTCAAGCAGCAAGTCCCACCCGATCATCCACGCGACGATTTCGCCGAGCGTGGCATAGCTGTACGTGTAGATGGATCCCGATACGGGAATGGCCGATGCGAACTCGGCATAGCACAGCGCGGCAAACCCGCACGCCATGGCGGCAATCACGAACGAGACCGTCAGCGCCGGTCCCGCGGTCAGTGCGCCGGTGCCGGTCAGCACGAAGATGCCGGTGCCGATGATGGCGCCGATGCCCATCATCACGAGATCCACCGGGCCGAGCACCTTCTTCAGGCCGTCGTCGCGCGCCACGGCAAGCATGGCGTCGATGTTTTTGGTTCGGAACAGACTCATCAGAACAACTCCCGCGAATGCCGTCTTGTGGATGGCTTCGCCTTTCCTCGAAAGGGTCGGAGTTTACTATTGTGAGCGTGCGCCCGAAGTCACTATCGAGACCGCGACGAGAGCGCCGGCGCGAGCGGCAGGCAGGCAGGCTTGGAGCGGAAGCCGGGCGGCATGGCGCACGCCCGGCAAATCTTCTACTGGCGATGCAGGACTACTTCGCCACCGGCATCGTGAACTCGGCACCCTTGGCAATCGAATCCGGCCAGCGCTGCATCACGCTCTTGTAGCGCGTGTAGAAGCGCACACCCTCTTCGCCATACGCATGATGGTCGCCGAACAGCGAGCGCTTCCAGCCGCCAAACGAATGCCATGCCATTGGCACCGGAATCGGCACATTGATGCCGACCATGCCAACCTGGATCTGCCGCGCAAACGCGCGCGCAATGCCGCCGTCGCTCGTGTAGCAAGACACGCCGTTGCCGTACTCGTGCGCGTTGATCAGCGCCACCGCCTCGGCAAAATCATGCACACGCACCACCGACAGCACCGGACCGAAGATCTCTTCCTTGTAGATCGTCATGTCCGGCGTCACGTTATCGAACAGCGTGCCGCCCACGTAGAAGCCGTTCTCGTGGCCGGCCACCTTGTGACCGCGCCCATCGGTGACAAGCTTCGCGCCTTCCTGCACGCCCTTCTCGATATAGCCCTCCACCTTCGCCTTGTGCGCGCCGGTCACCAGCGGACCCATTTCGGCATCCGCTTCCATGCCGTTGCGGATCTTCAGCGTCGCCGCGCGTTCGGCCAGGCGCGGCACGAGCTTGTCGGCCACGTCGCCCACGGCCACGGCGACGGAGATCGCCATGCAACGCTCGCCGGCCGAGCCATAGGCCGCGCCAACCAGCGCATCCACAGCCTGGTCGAGGTCCGCGTCGGGCATCACGACAAGATGGTTCTTCGCACCGCCAAGCGCCTGCACGCGCTTGCCGTGCTTCGTGCCTTCCGTGTAGATGTATTCGGCAATCGGCGTCGAGCCCACGAACGACAACGCCTGCACGTCCGGATGCGCGAGCAGCGCATCGACCGCCGCCTTGTCGCCCTGCACGACATTGAACACGCCGTCGGGCAGACCGGCCTGCTTGAGCAGGTCGGCAATCAGCAGACTCGGCGACGGATCGCGTTCGCTCGGCTTCAGCACGAATGTATTGCCGCATGCGAGCGCCACCGGGAACATCCACATCGGCACCATCACCGGAAAGTTGAACGGCGTGATGCCGGCCACCACACCCAGCGGCTGGCGCAGGTTCCAGTTGTCGATGCCGCCGCCGACGTTGTCGGTGAAGTCGGTCTTGAGCAGGTTGGGAATGCCGCAGGCAAATTCCACCACCTCGATGCCGCGCGTGACTTCGCCCTTGGCATCGCTGAACACCTTGCCGTGTTCGCGCGTGATCAGCGCGGCCAGGTCGTCATGATGCTTGTCGAGCAGTTCCTTGAACTTGAACAGGATGCGCGCACGGCGCAGCGGCGGCGTGTCGGCCCAGGCCGGAAACGCGGCCTTCGCGGCGGCGACGGCATCGGCAACATCCTGCGCCGCACCGAGCGCCACGCGCGCGGCTACTTCACCGGTGGCAGGGTTGAAGACATCGGCAAAACGCCCGGAAGCGCCTTGCCGGATGGTGCCACCGATGTAGTGGCGGATTTCGGCGATCTGCCGGTTCTCTGCGATATTCACTTCGGATTCCTTCGTTACTGCACTTCCTGCAGGGCCTGCTTGACGGTGTCGAACAGTTCGGCGATCTGCGCTTCGCTGATGATCAGCGGCGGCGAGAACGCGAGGATGTCGCCGGTGTAGCGCACCAGCACGCCGCGCTCCAGGCACTTGAGGAAGGCCTCGTAGCCGCGCGCGCCGGGCTGGCCGGGGCGCGGTTCCAGCTCGATGCCGGCGACCATGCCGAGATTGCGGATGTCCTTCACGTGCGGCGCGCCGCGTACGCTGTGCACCGCGGCTTCAAACACGGGCGACAGCTCGGCGGCACGGCCGAACAGGTTCTCGCGCTGGTACAGGTCCAGCGTGGCGATCGCCGCGGCGGCGGCCAGCGGATGGCCCGAATACGTGTAGCCATGCGCGAGCTCGATCGCACCCGGTGCGGCCGAGTTGACCACGGTGTCGTGCACCTCGCGGCGCACGGCCACGGCGCCCATCGGCACGGCCGCATTGTTGATGGCCTTGGCATGGTGATCAGATCCGGCGTGACCTTGAAGCGCTCCGCCGCGGTGGCGGTGCCCAGGCGGCCGAAGGCGGTGATGACCTCGTCGAAGATCAGCAGGATGCCGTGTTTGCTGGTGATCGCGCGCAGCTTGTCCAGGTAGCCGACCGGCGGCACCAGCACGCCCGCGGAGCCCGCCAGCGGCTCGACGATGACGGCGGCGATGGTGGACGGATCATGCAGCGCGACGATGCGCTCGAGCTCGTCGGCCAGGTGTGCACCCCACTGCGGCTGCCCCTTGGAGAATGCCGCTTCGGCAATGTTCAGCGTGGCCGGCAGGTGATCGGTGCCGGGCATCAGGTTGGCCGAGAAGGCTTGCGGTTCGGCCCGATGCCGCCCACGGCCATGCCGCCGAAGCCCACGCCATGGTAGCCGCGCTCACGCCCGATGAAACGGGTGCGCTGGCCCTCGCCGCGCGCGCGGTGATAGGCAAGCGCGATCTTCAGCGCGGTATCGACGGATTCCGAACCGGAATTCGTGAAGAAGATGCGGTCCAGCCCCTGCGGCATGATCGCGGCCACCTTGGTGGCGGCTTCGAACGACAGCGGGTGGCCCATCTGGAACGGCGGCGCGTAATCCAGCGTCGCGGCCTGGCGCGCTATGGCCTCGGCGATCTCCTTGCGGCAGTGGCCGGCTGCCACGCACCAGAGGCCCGCGCAACCGTCCAGGATCTGGCGTCCGTCGTGGGTGGTGTAGTACATGCCGCTGGCCGAAGCCAGCAGGCGCGGCGCCGCCTTGTACTGGCGGTTCGCGGTGAAAGGCATCCACAGGGCATCGAGATCGGGAATCACGGTCTTGGCGGCATCCATACGTCCTCCTCGGGTCGGTCGGGGCAATCGGGTTGGCGCGCACTGTCACGGCGAAACCGGTACAGCGGCAGGGATGACGGCCACTCTACCGGCGGCGCAAGGGCGACAAAATATACGGTCGGGACAACGTCGCCTTACCGTACAGTTTAGACAAGCCAAACCGTACAGAATTGTGCCTGCGCAGCAGCAGGGCGCCCGGCAGTCTGTCAGCGTCGGCCATGCGGTGCCGTGCGGCGCCCCACATTGCACTGCGTCATTTCTGGCGGCGCGGCGGTCGCACCGCCTTGACGGGTTCGCGTAAGCGCTAAACTGTACAGGTTGCCCTCTTGCTGAAGTGCCGCATGCTAACCCTGGACCTCACCCGCAGCCGCCGTGGCGGCGAGACTCTGACCGAGCAGATCGTAGCCGGCATCGCCGCGCTGGTGGATCGCCGCGCGTTGCGCGCGGGCTCCGCGCTGCCGTCGGTGCGCCGCTTCGCGCAGCAGCATGGCATCAGCACATTCACGGTGGCCGAGGCCTATGGCAGGCTGACCGCGCTGGGCTATCTGGCAGCCCGCCCCGGTTCCGGCTACACCGTCGCCCACCGTCACGCGCCGGCGGGCAACACGCGCACGCCACACTGGGAGGCGCCGGTGCTGAACGCAGCGTGGTTGCTGTCGGATGTATTCGCGGATCATTCCGTGCCGATCAAGGCGGGCGCCGGATGGCTACCCGGTGACTGGCTCAACGAGGAAGGCCTGCACCAGGCGATGCGCGCGTCGGCGCGCGTGCCGGCGGCGCAGGTGTCGGGCTATGGCCACCCGTACGGCTACGCACCGCTGCGAGAGCATATTGCCGCGGGGCTGGGCCAGTACGGCATTCCGCTCCAGGCGCAGCAGGTAGTGCTGACTCAGGGCGCCACGCAGGCGCTGGATCTCGTCGTGCGCACGCTGCTGCGCGCGGGCGACACCGTGCTGGTAGAAGCGCCGTGCTATTGCAATCTGCTGCAAATCCTGAGGCTCGCCGGGCTGCGCGTGGTGGGCGTGCCGCGCACCGCGTCCGGGCTCGACACCGACGCGCTTGAGGACGCCATCCGCGCGCATGCGCCGCGCGCACTCTTCGTCAACACCGTGCTGCAGAACCCTACGGGCGCGAGCCTGACCAGCATGAACGCGTTCCGCGTGCTGCAACTGGCCGAGCAGCACCGCTTGCTGGTGGTCGAGGATGACATCTACCGCGAACTGGCCCCCGCAGGCTCGCCGATGCTGGCCGCCATGGACGGGCTTTCGCAAGTGGTCTACATCAACGGATTTTCCAAGACCATCACGCCCTCACTGCGCGTCGGCTATCTCGCCGCCAGCGCGGACCTGGCCAAGCGTTTGCGCGGACCAAGATGGCGGTCGGCCTGACATCTTCGGAAGTGACGGAGCGGCTGGTGTATTCAGTGCTCACTAGCGGGCACTACGGCAGGCACGTGGCGGCGCTGGCCGAACGGCTGCGCGCCCAGCAGGACCGCGTAACGGAGAAGATGGAGATGCACGGCCTGGAAGTGCTGCTGCGGCCGGAAGGCGGGATGTTCGCGTGGGCCCGGCTGCGCGACGCGCTGCCCGGCGGCGTGCCGATGACGGGCAACCGGCTGGCCACGCTGGCGCTCGAACATGGCATCTGGCTGGCGCCAGGATCCTACTTCGAGCCAGATGAAACCGATTCGCCGTGGATCCGGTTCAATGTGGCAACTGGCGATGCGCCACAGGTGTGGGAATTCCTTGACAGCCTGGCGGGCCGGCCGCGCGCGATACGCGCTGCCTGAGACGGCCCGGTGGCGAGGATCAGCTCCAGAGGCGCTCGACGACCCAGCCGGCCGTGGCGCAAATGCCAATCCAGACCGCCATGCAAGTGGCGATGAAACGGTAGCTCATAATCGAAATCAACAACAAGAATGGGGCAGATGTGTGAATCGTTTTTGAAATTATACATGCATTCATGAATGTATGTATCCGTCAGTGGCGTCACGTAGTGAAAAGTGACCTGGCTTCCGGGTGTTCGGTTCTTCGCATTTCCTTCCGGCTGGCAGGGAGAAGCGAACCCGCCACGCCAGTCTGCTACGCTCTTCGTCTCGCTTCCCGGCTGGTCCAGCCACTTCGCTTTCGTCACACGCCAATGCACACCGAAAACTTCCTCCTGGACCCACAGCCACGTCTTCGACGCCGGCAACCATGCAGCGGAGCGCGGCACCCGGCTGGTGATGGTGATTACGGCCATCACCATGGTCGTGGAGATCGCGGCCGGCTGGTGGTTCAACTCGATGGCGCTGCTGGCCGATGGCTGGCACATGAGTTCGCACGCCTTCGCGATCGGACTGAGCGCATTTGCCTATGCCGCCGCGCGCCGCCATGCGGCCGACGCCCGCTTCGCGTTCGGCACCTGGAAGATCGAAGTGCTGGCGGGCTTCGCCAGCGCGGTATTCCTGCTGGGCGTGGCCGCGCTGATGGCGATGGGTTCCGTGGAGCGGTTGTTCAGTCCGCAAGCCATCCACTATCGCGAAGCGATGGGCGTCACGGCACTCGGTTTGCTGGTGAACCTCGGTTGCGCGCTGATCCTGGGCGGTGCGCATCACGGCCACGATCATCATGGACATGCGCACGAGCATCATGATCACGGCCATGCGCACGGGCATGACCATCACCACGACATCAACCTGCGCTCGGCCTACCTGCACGTGCTCGCGGATGCCGCCACGTCGGTGCTGGCCATCGTCGCGCTGGCAGGCGGCTGGTGGCTCGGCTGGAGCTGGCTGGATCCAGTGATGGGCCTGGTCGGTGCGGCACTGGTCGGCCGCTGGGCGTTGGGCCTGCTGCGCCAGAGCAGCGCCGTGCTGCTGGATCGCGAGATGGATCACCCGGTGGTCGATGAGGTGCGCGAGGTACTGGCCGCGTTCGGGCATGCCGACAACAACCGCGACGCCACCCGTGTGACGGACCTTCACGTCTGGCGCGTGGGCAAGCAGCAGTTCGCCTGCATCGTCTGCCTGGTCACGCACGCTACCACGCTGACGCCGCAGCGCGTGCGCGAGGCGCTGTCCGTGCATGAGGAACTCGTGCACGTGACGGTGGAGATCAGTGTGTGCCGGGAGGATGAGCGGTAATCGCGCCCGCCCGCGCAGTCAGGTCGGCTTCAGGTCAGCTCGCAGCACATGCATAGCGGCGGCGTGTCGGTATGGCGGTGGAATTCTTTCGAGGACAGCACCTCGGCCGGCAGGCTCTGCGCGGAGATCAGCGAGAAGCCGTAGCGCGCGAAATAGCTCGGGCACGTCGCGTCAGCAGCACAGCGCGTTTGACGCCATTGGCGCGCGCGCGCATCAGCACCGCGTGCACGACGTGCGTGGCAACGCCCTGGTCCCGGTATTCGGGCAACACCGCAACCGAGCGGATCACTACGGTCTCGCCGAAGCGTTCGCCAGCCGCGCAGCCGACTATCTGCGATTCATGTATGGCAACGTGGAAGTGCTCCAGCAGCCGGAACACGTCGTCGGTCGGCAAGCTGCAGCGTTCCAGCACTGCGCCCACCGCTGGCGCATCCGGAGTCAGCGCCGCCCGGATTCGCAGGTATTTGATCATCTTGAGCCTCTTGTTCTCGCGTCACTGGAGTACGGCAACACCACGGAAGCCTGCATGGTTGTCACGTGCGGCTGCGTGAACTGGATGCGCATGCATCGACGCGCAGCCGCGCCGTCACACTACCTTAAACAGCGTAGTTGTTCCAGACGGGAAGAACGCGTAAACAGCGACAATGGCGCGCGCGCCACCGGTGTGATGTGGCGATCTGGCGCCAGAGCGGGTGGGACGGGAAAGGAAAATAGCGCCCGGTGCCACTTCATGGCACCGCTGGCATCCGGCGCAGGGTGCGCGGAAGAGAAACTGGAGGCGGGGATCCGGAATCGAACCGTCGTAAACGGCTTTGCAGGCCGTCGCATCACCACTCTGCCACCCCGCCGTGGACGAAAGGTCCGGGGACAAATCGTGTTGCGGGGCGCAGTGTAGCGGGAAATCGGAAAGTCTGCAGAAACCTGCTCGGGGCGCGGCTAGTCCACGCCTCCCATGCCTGACTGTATGTAGTTCTGTATGCCGACCTTGCCGATCAGTTCGATCTGCGACTCGATCCAGTCGATATGCGCTTCAGTCGCCTCCAGGATATCGACGACAACTTCGCGCGATACGTAATCGCCCACCGACTCGAAATACTTGATCGCTTCCTTGCAGCTCACCTGGGACGCTGTTCCAGTTTGAGGTCACAGGCCAGCATTTCCTCGGTATTCTCGCCAAGCAGCAATTTGTCGAGATCCTGCAGGTTCGGCAAACCGTCGAGCAGCAGGATGCGCTCGATCAGCTTGTCGGCATGCTTCATTTCCTCGATCGATTCCTCGTATTCGTGCTTGCCGAGTGCGCTGATGCCCCAGTGGCGATACATGCGCGCATGCAGGAAATACTGATTGATCGCAGTCAGTTCGTGCCTGAGCTGGGCATTGAGGAGCTGGATGACCTTCTTGTCCGTCTTCATGGCATATCCTTTTCCCCCGGCGCGGAAAATCCCTGTCCTCCTTTTGCGATCATGCCCGCTTTAATTGCCGGTGTATTTTCATGGTAGCCCCGATTGGCGTGACATCAAGCGATACGGCCAAATGCCGGGCTAATCGCCACTCGCGGTTCCTGTTATCAAGAATGCGTATGGTTTTGATTTTCGTCGCGATTATCAATCCCGCATGAAAATGGAAAAATGCCGAAGGACTGGCGGTGGCGCTGCCGCTGCGGCCCGCCACGGAACTGCGCGCGCACTGCGGCGTGGTATCGCTGGCCGGGCACCCGGCCTTGCATCGCAGCGCACGCTAGGCAAGGCGCGTACGGGTATGCTTGGAGCTCCAGTTTCCCGAAGAAAAGGAGGCACGCCAGTGTCCAGACTCAGAGTGAACGGCTTTGCGCTATCTCTTGACGGCTATGGTGCCGGTCCCGCCCAGAGCCTCGAACACCCGTTGGGCGTGGGTGGCACGGCACTGCACGAATGGTCCTTCGCCACACGCCGCTTCCAGGCCATGTTCGGCGGCGAAGGCGGCAGCACTGGCATCGACAACGACTTCGTCGAGCGCGGCTTCGACAACATGGGCGCATGGATCCTCGGGCGCAATATGTTCGGGCCCGTGCGCGGGCCGTGGCCCGATGAAAGCTGGCGCGGCTGGTGGGGCGACAACCCGCCCTACCATGTGCCGGTATTCGTGCTGACGCACCACGCACGGCCTTCGATCGAGATGGACGGCGGCACCACGTTCCACTTCGTCACGGATGGCATCCATGCGGCGCTGGCGCGCGCACGCGAAGCCGCGCAGGGCCGCGATGTGCGGCTCGGCGGCGGCGTGGCGACGATTCGTGAATACCTGCAAGCCGGCCTGGTCGACGAGATGCACCTCGCCATCGTGCCCAAGCTGCTCGGCAATGGGGAGGCGCTGCTGGCCGGGCTGGACCTGCCGGCGCTGGGTTATGCGTGCAGCGAGCATGTGAGCACGCCGGCGGCGCTGCATGTCGTGCTGTCCAAGCGGGCATAGAAACGGCTCAGTCACATACGGCAAACGGAAGAGCCGTGCCGGTACAGCCCACAAGTCACTATAGTTTTTCATATTATATTTTTCATATATAATAAAAAACGAAACTGTAGATGACTCATGAACCAGCCCCACCCAACCCTCGAACTGCGCACCCTGCAAGCCGCCGCGACCGATGCATGCGCCTTGCTCAAAATGCTGGCAAACCCTGACCGCCTGTTGCTGATGTGCCAGCTGTCCCAGGGCGAACTTGCCGTTGGCGAACTGGAGGAGCAGCTCGGTATCCGTCAGCCGACGCTATCCCAACAGCTAGGCGTGCTGCGTGAGAACGGTCTGGTATCCGCGCGCCGCGATGGCAAGAGCATCTATTACTCAGTGGCGAGCGGCCAGGCGCTTGCCGTCATGGGTGTCCTCTATGAGCAGTTCTGCGCCAACGCCGATCCGGAGCCGACATGCTGATCGACCTTGCCAACTTCACGCCCGGGCTTTCGCTGGCCGGCGGGCTCGTTATCGGCGTATCCGCGGCCGTGCTGGTTCTGTTCAACGGCCGCATTGCGGGGATCAGCGGCATCCTGGGCGGCCTGCTGACCCTGCCGCGCAGCGACATGGCATGGCGCCTTGTCTTCCTTGCCGGCCTGATCGGCGCCCCGGTCATTGCCGGCCTGCTTGGCAAGCCAGCGGCCGTCGACATTCAGGCAAGCTGGGGCGAGATCATGGTCGCCGGCTTCCTCGTCGGCCTCGGCACCCGTTATGCCAGCGGATGCACCAGTGGCCACGGCGTATGCGGCATCTCCCGCGGCTCGGTTCGCTCGCTGGTCGCGACCATCACCTTCATGGCGGCCGGATTCGTGACCGTCTTCATTCAACGGCACCTGATCGGAGGCTGACATGATAATCGTCACCGCATTGCTTGCCGGCCTGCTCTTCGGGATTGGCCTGATGGTTTCCGGTATGGCAAACCCGGCCAAGGTGCTGGGCTTTCTGGACTTGGCCGGCACCTGGGATCCGTCGCTGGCCTTCGTGATGGCTGGCGCCATTGCCATCGGCCTGGTGGCTTTCCTGATCGCGAAGCGCCGCACGCGCTCATGGCTTGGATTACCCATGCAGCTACCTGCCAGCACGGCAGTGACGCTGCGCCTCGTGCTTGGCAGCGCGGCCTTCGGGGTCGGCTGGGGCATGGCGGGCTTCTGCCCGGGCCCGGCACTGGTGGCACTGGGGGCAGGCTATCCGAAAGCTGTCGGCTTTGTGGCCGCCATGGTGGCCGGCATGGTTGTGTTCGAAGTCGTGGAACGCGCAACGTCCACCTTGCGGCGAGCCTGAACGCGGCGGACCGCTGGCAGAATGAAAGGGCCCCGCTTGCGCGGGGCCCTGTCTTGTCGGGGCTGCCTCAAGGCACGCCCGCCTTACTCCACCGTCACCGACTTGGCCAGGTTCCGCGGTTTGTCCACGTCGGTACCACGCGCGCACGCCGTGTGGTACGCCAGCAGCTGCAGCGGCACCACATGCAGGATCGGCGAGAGGTCGCCATAGTGCTCGGGCATGCGGATCACCTGGATACCATCCGTCGACTGGATATGCGTGTCGCTGTCGGCGAACACATACAGGCGGCCGCCGCGCGCGCGCACTTCCTGGATGTTGGACTTGAGCTTTTCCAGCAGCGCGTCGTTCGGCGCCACGGTGACCACGGGCATGGCTTCGGTCACCAGCGCGAGCGGGCCGTGCTTGAGTTCGCCGGCCGGATAGGCCTCGGCGTGGATGTACGAGATTTCCTTGAGCTTGAGCGCGCCTTCGAGCGCGATCGGGTAGTGCATGCCGCGGCCGAGGAACAGCGCGTTCTCGCGGCGGGCAAACTCTTCCGACCACGCAATGATCTGCGGCTCCAGCGCCAGCACGCCATGCAGCGCGGCGGGCAGGTGGCGCAGGTTCGCCATGTCTTTCGCCTCGGCTTCCTCGGACAGGAAGCCGCGCACCTTGGCCAGCGCCAGTGTCAGCATGTACAGCGCGGCGAGCTGGGTGGTGAAGGCCTTGGTCGAGGCCACGCCGATTTCAGTGCCCGCGCGCGTGAGGAAGCGCATCTCGGTTTCACGCACCATGGCGCTGGTGGCCACGTTACAGATCGACAGCGTGTGGGTATGGCCCAGCGCGCGCGCATGGCGCAGCGCGGCCATGGTGTCGGCGGTCTCGCCGGACTGCGAGATCACGACCACGAGTGCGCGCGGATTGGGCACGGTGTCGCGGTAACGGTACTCGCTGGCTACTTCGACCTGCGTGGGGATCCTGGCGACGCTCTCCAGCCAGTACTTGGCCGTGCAGCCCGAGTAGTAGCTGGTGCCGCAGGCCAGGATCAGGATGTTGTCGATGTCGGGAAAGACCTCGGCGGCATGATCGCCGAACAGCGCCGGCGAGATACCATCGATGCCTTCCAGCGTGTCGCCGAGCGCGCGCGGCTGCTCGAAGATTTCCTTCTGCATGAAGTGGCGGTACGGGCCCAGGTCCACCGTGGCGGCGTGCGCCTCGACCACGCGGACCTCGCGCTCGACCAGGTGATCCTGGCCGTCGCGGATGGTCGCGCCGTCACGCGTGACCTCGACGACATCACCCTCTTCCAGGTAGATGATGCGGTTGGCGGTGCCGGCCACGGCCAGTGCGTCGGAAGCCAGGAAGGCCTCGCCATCGCCGAGCGCCACCACCAGCGGGGAGCCGGCGCGCGCGCCGACCACGCGGTCGGGCTGGTCCTTGGCGAACACGGCGATGCGTAGGCGCCGTGCAGGCGCTTGGTCACCGCGCGCACCGAGGCAAACAGTCGCCGCGTGTGGCGCTGCTCGGGTAGCAGTAGGCTGGTGGATCAGGTGGGCCACGACTTCCGAGTCGGTTTGCGACTCGAAGCCATAGCCAACCGCGCGCAGCTCTTCGCGCAGCGGCTCGTAGTTCTCGATGATGCCGTTGTGCACCAGCGCGATGGTCTCGCCGGACAGGTGCGGGTGGGCGTTCACGGTGTCGGGCTTGCCGTGGGTAGCCCAGCGCGTGTGCGCCACGCCGATGGTGCCGGCCAGGCCCGACGCCTGGGTCTGCGCGTCCAGATCGGCCACGCGCGACACCGTGCGCGCGCGCTCGACCGCGGCGTCGCGCACCACGGCTACGCCGCACGAGTCATAGCCGCGGTATTCGAGGCGACGCAGGCCTTCAATCAGGACCGGAACGATATTGCGCGTGGAAACCGCGCCGACGATGCCACACATGCTGTACCCCCGTACTCGCGCCGGTGCCGGCGCCTGTTTCAATGCCGGCCGCGGCCTTGCCTGCCGCGCCGGTACGGCCGCAACCACAGCGACCGTCCTCTTGTGTTCCATGCATGCCGCCGCACGCGGCGGCCGTACTGCCTACGGCTTTGGCTGCTTGACCGGACGCTGCCAGGCGGCGACCGTCATCTGCTTGGCGCGCGACAGCGTCAGCTTCTCGGCCGGCGCTTCCTTGGTCAGCGTCGTGCCCGCTCCGATGGTCGCCCCGCGGCGCACCGTCACCGGCGCGACCAGTTGCGTATCGGACCCGATAAAGACATCGTCCTCGATCACCGTACGGAACTTGTTTGCACCGTCATAGTTGCAGGTGATGGTACCCGCGCCAATGTTCACGCGCGAGCCGACCGTGGCGTCGCCCACATAGGCCAGGTGGTTGGCCTTGCTGTGCGCGGCGACCTGCGAATTCTTCACTTCGACGAAGTTGCCGATATGGACGTCCTCGCCGAGCTCGGTGCCGGGACGCAGGCGCGCATACGGACCGATGCGGCCATGCGCACCGATCTTCGCGCTGTCGATATGGCAGAACGGCTGCACCTGCGCGCCGGCATCGATACTGCTGTGGCGGATCACGCAGTTGGCACCGACCTGCACGCCGTCGCCGAGGTGCACGCGGCCTTCGAACACGCAGCCGACGTCGATGGACACGTCACGCCCGCACGTCAGCTCGCCACGCACGTCGATGCGCGCCGGGTCGGCCAGCGTCACACCGGCTTCGAGCAGGCGCTGGGCCAGGTTGCGCTGGTGGATGCGCTCCACCTCGGCAAGCTGGACCTTGCTGTTGACGCCGAGCGTCTCCCACAGCGCCGCAGGCTGGGCCGAGACGATGTCGATGCCTTCGGACGCCGCACGCTCGACGGTATCGGTCAGGTAGTACTCGCCCTGGGCGTTGTCGTTGCGCAGTGTGGACAGCCAGCGGCGCAGGTGGCCGGTCGGGCACACGATGATGCCGGTGTTGATTTCGCGGATCGCGCGGACGGCCTCGCTGGCGTCCTTCTGCTCGACGATGCGCACCACGCTGCCCGCGGCGTCACGCACGATGCGGCCATAGCCGGTGGGGTCGGGCATTTCCACGGTCAGCACGCCGAAACGGGTGCTGCCGGCTTCCGCAACCAGCGTCTTGAGCGTGGCCGCCGTGGTGAGCGGCACGTCACCATAGAGAACCAATGTGGGCTGCGTGTCGTCCAACTGAGGAAGTGCCTGCATCACCGCATGGCCGGTGCCCAGTTGCTGGGCCTGTTCGGCAAAGGTGACGTCATCGGCGGCAACGGCGTCGCGTACGTGTTGCGCGCCGTGGCCGATGACGACCACGAGCCGCGAAGGCGACAGCGCACGTGCCGTATCGATGACGTGCGCCAGCATCGGGCGGCCGGCGACGGGATGCAGGACCTTGGGCAAATCGGAATGCATCCGCTTGCCCATGCCAGCGGCGAGAATGACGATATTCACAAGGAGACCCCTTGGTGCGTGTATCGGTAAATATATTCTTTAAAGCACCGGCCGGCTGTTCGACATCCGGCTTCCGCAGCCTGGCGGCGGTGGCTTCAGTCTTTCCTGAAGCCGTCGGAACCCTTGCCAGGACTGGGCTTGCGGGCAATCAGACAACCCTGGCAAGATGCGCGCCGATTTTAACATGACGGTTTCTGCCCAATACGCCCCTGTTTCCGATTCTCACAATCGCTGGTTAGGCCGCATTTTGTCGATATTTGCGACGCTCATGCTTTGCGCCTGCAGCGCAATGAAGACCGGCTACCAGCAAGGCGACCGCCTGGCCTACTGGTGGATCGACCACTATGTCGATGTCAGCGACGCCCAGGAGCCGCCCACGCGCGAAGCCATCGCGCGCTTCTTTGCGTGGCACCGTCAGGCGCAGCTGCCGGAGATCTCGGCGTTGCTGGCCCAGGCCCGCAATCAGGTCCAGCAACCGGTCAGCCCGGCGGCGATCGCTCAGTTCCAGGAGGCCAGCCAGCGCCTGGCGCGGCAATCGTTCGAACAGGCCATTCCGGACGTGGCGGACCTGCTGCTCACGCTGACGCCGGCGCAGATCGATCGCATGGAAAAGAAGCTTGACGAGAGCAATACCAAGTATCGCAAGAAATTCCTGAGCGGCAGTGCCGAGGAACGCGAATCGGCGCGCTTCGACAAGGTCATGGACTATGCGAAGCTGATCTACGGCAGCTTCTCCGACGAGCAGGAAAAAGCCATCCACGCTGCCCTGGCCCCTACCCTGCAAGGTGCCCAGGCACGCTACGCAGAGCGGCTGCGGCGCCAGGAGGAATGGCTGTCGCTGGCGCGGCAGGTTCAGCAGACGCATCCGCCCAAGGCGCAGGTCGTCGAACTGCTGCGCCGCTACGGCGACCACTGGCAGCACCCGCCGGGGCAGGTGCGCGCCACCAGCTACGAGGCCAATAACCAGGCCGGCGTGGCGTTGGCCGCGACCATTGCCAACCTTACGACGCCAAAGCAGAAGGCGCACGCCGTGGAACGCTTCCAGAAGTGGATCGACGACACGCACAGCCTGATGCGCGAACGGCAAGGCAATACGGCTCAGGCCGCCAACAGGTAAGGCCGCCGGAAAGCAAAATGCCCGCGTGAGTGAAAAACACCCCAAGGGTTGGATCGGTGTCCAAGTTCTGGGGTGCAGTTCAGACGCCGCGGGCGTTTTCTCTTTGCGGACGGCCGGTTACTCCGTGCTGGCCTGTTGGACCGCCGCAGCGCCTGCAGCGGACGCTCGAAGCGCACGAACTCCAGCCGGTTCTCTTCGCTACTGCCCGCAAATACCAGCGGCTGCTGCGTGAAGGTGGTTTCGCCGAACAGGGACGCCTCGTCGACCTTGGCCAGGCCCGTGGCCAGCCCCGTGAACGGGAACAACTCGGTGTCGGCCAGGTGCGACGGCACCACGTTGCGCAGCGCCGCGAAGATGTTGTCGGTGCGGCCGGGGTTCTCGCGCTCCCACGCCTGCAGCATTTCGCTGACCTTCTTGCGCTGCAGGTTTTCCTGAGAGCCGCACAGGTTGCACGGGATGATCGGGAATTCCATCGCGCGCGCATAGGCCGCAATGTCCTTCTCCGAGCAGTAGGCGAGCGGACGGATCACGATATGCGCGCCGTCGTCCGTGGCCAGCTTGGGCGGCATGGCCTTCATCTTGCCGCCGAAGAACATGTTCAGGAAGAACGTGTTGACGATGTCGTCGCGGTGATGGCCCAGCGCAATCTTGTTGGCGCCGAGTTCCTTGGCGGTACGGTAGATCACGCCGCGGCGCAGGCGCGAGCACAGCGAGCAGGTGGTCTTGCCCTCGGGCACCTTCTCCTTGACGATCGAGTATGTGTCCGCCTCGACGATCACATATTCCACGCCCACCGACTTCAGGTACTCCGGCAGCACATGCTCGGGAAAGCCCGGCTGCTTCTGGTCCAGGTTCATCGCGATCAGCTTGAACTTGATGGGCGCGCGCTTCTGCAGCGCCATCAGGACCGACAGCATGGTGTACGAGTCCTTGCCGCCACTCATGCAGACCAGCACGGTGTCGCCGTCTTCAATCATGCCGAAGTCGCCGATGGCCTTGCCGGTTTGCGATTGCAGCCTCGTCTCGAGGCGGTAGAAATTATTGGAGTGGCTCATGGTGCATACCTGATCGTTGCGGCCGCCGGATGAAATGGCCGGGGCGGCTCGGAAGGGCCAAGATTTTACTAGGGCCGGCTGAGTTCTGCTCAGTTCTGCTTGATGTGGAAGACTTCCACGCCGACCGAGTCGCAGTCCGGGTAGACATCGGGCTTTTCGGTCGACACGCGCACGGCGCGCACTTTCGGGTGCTTGAGCATGGCACGGGCCACGTCGTCGCACAGCGTTTCCTGCAGGTGCACATGGCCCAGCGCCATGCGCTCGGCCACGGTGTTGCGCATGAAATCGTAGTCCACGACTTCTTCGAGCTTGTCGGCTTGCGGCGTACTGGCGGCCAGGGGCACGAACAGGTCGATATTGATCAGCACGCGCTGCTCGCCCTTCTTTTCGAATTCGTGCACGCCGATATTGATCTGCACTTCGTAGTTGCGCAGGAACATGCGGCGGCAGTCTTGCAGGCTGGGATGGGTAAGGGCGGCGAGCATGGTCATGGCAAGCGGGAAAAGAGAATTCGGGGGGCCGCGCCCGGGAACAGGCGCGGCAGATTGGTCACATCATTCGTCGGTCAGGAACATCACGTCGCGCGACAGCGGCATCAGGTGCTGTCCGCCGTCGACGTAGAGCGTAGTGCCGGTCACGGCGTTTGCGCGCGCCAGGTAGGCCACGGCCTGGGCGATGTCCTCGGGCGTGGAAGACTTGCCCAGCGGCGTGACACGATGCGCGCGGCGGAAGCTCTGCTCCGACTGCTCGCCCGACACCAGCGTGATGCCGGGCGCCACGCCGACCACGCGCAAGCGCGGCGCAAAGGCTTGCGCGAGCTGCACGGTGGCGGTCTGCAGCGCGGCCTTGGACAGCGTGTACGACAGGAAGTCCGGGTTGAGGTTGTCGAGCTTCTGGTCCAGCAGGTTGATCACCACGCCGCGCGGATCGGACGCCTGCGCATCGGCGCTCAGTGCCTTGTACATCTCACGCGCAAGCAGCAGCGGCGCCGCCACGTGGTGCGCATATGCGTGTCCAAGGACGCATACGAGAAACTCGTGGCAACGTCGTACTGGAACAGCGAAGCGTTGTTGACCAGGCAGGTCGGCACGCCGAGCTCTGCCGTGCAGGCGGCAATCAGCTTCGCAGTCGCGGCTTCGTCGCCAGGTCGGCCTGCAGTACGGCAGCGCGACGCGGCCGCGCG
>LRMT01000272.1 GCA_001725945.1 Cupriavidus sp. UYMMa02A
CGTAGAACCCGGCCAACTCGGCGCCGCCGTGACGGGAATTCTCCGGCGGCTACGCCGCCTCCGAATCCCCGTCACCGGCCAAGATGTTTGTCGCTACGCCGGACAAAATGATTGTCGCCGCCCAGCAGGTTTGCGCTTGAGCGTGTAGTTCAGAACTCGCACTTCGAGCTTTTCAGGCGGCCGCAGTGGTGCTCGTCCAGGGTGGCGCGCGTACAAACCCGCCAGCCGCTCGGCACCAACGCGAGATGAAACGCGAGTCGCACCCCATCCGCTCAATGATCGCGTCGCGCGACTCGAAGTCTTCACGCATCAGGATCAGCTTGGCTCGGCGCGCGTCGGCTGCCCGAATGGTTCGGCTACGAGTTGCCGCCACCAGTTGTTCACGCTCGTGGGGGTGCTTTTTCAATGACGCATTGGACTAGGTTAATGGTATGGTTGACACCCCGTGCCCATGTCGCAAGTCAGTCCAGTAAAAAGCCGCGTCGCGTCATAACGGCTATTTATGGCGGTTCGCGGGCGCGAACGCAACTGAGTTTGCCGCCCGGGGTATGCGCGCCCCAGTCGGGGCGACTAACCTCATGCAAGGCACGCAAGGTTCATTATCGAATCTTTTTCGCCTCTTGAAGCCTGCCTTCGCGCGCGACCATGGCGGGCAGACCGCCCTGCCTTCTTCCAGCTGTTTGGCTGTTTGCACAGGACTGAGCGTTCCAGCGTAAAGCCGACTGCTCGCCATTGTCACAGCCGGCCATGCTTTCGCTCGCCGGCCAAGAATTGCCCCTTTAATTTTGTCTTCGCCGACCCAGGGGCTGCAGCCCTTCGGTTTTGGTGGCTCAAATGACCGCTGCCGCCAGCACCGGCCATTCGCTTGTTCGCGGACCAAACGACCGCAGCACCTCCGCCACTGACCAGGCGCCTCGCAGGCGACGACCATGGCCAGCGGTTCCACGCGCCTAGCGGCACTTCGAACTCACAGTACCGAACCGAAGCGGCAGTCTCTGACCTAGCCCGACAGGCCTACACAAATCCTGGCGGTTCCACCCGTCGCACTAGCCAAGCCCAGTCTCTGCAGTCACATTCGCATCTCCCGGTCTGGCCATTCGCGAAGCGATTAGCCTCCAACTTGTCCCAGAACATCTGGGTCAGCCGGCAGGAAGTCCGTTAAGGCATTTCAGATAAAGGCCAGTGTATTCAACAAATAGGAGCGCCGATCGCCTTAAAATTGTCTTGCGCCAGGCGGCACTTGTTGGACAACGGCACGATGTCCACACCGATCGCGCGCGTATTCGATTCAGCCCATCGACCTTGAGCGCATTGCCGGGAAGAAATCGGATTTTAAGCTAGGCCCTCTATGAATGAGTAGCGCTTGGCCACCTGAAATTGATGGCGTATGTCGCCGACTGACAGTCCTTCTGCCATGGCGGCGGAGTGATCATCGACTAGGCCGCGCTGGTGGATCCCTGGGTTATCCGAGCAGATGACGAACGGAACTCCGTGACGCCGAAACTCTTGTAGCGGATGTGCTTCCTCGGAAGACACCGCACCGGTCAAGCGGTTGCTGATCGGGCACACCTCGACACAAACGTCCTCCTTTGCTAGGAGATCCATCAACTCAGGAACCTTACTGGCAGCCGTTCCATGCCCAATGCGGTCAGTTCCAAAGAGCTCGATCGCTGAGCGCACATTCTCCGCTCGGCCGGTCTCACCGGCATGGATTGTGATTCCAAGCCCGAATCGGTCTTTGGCCTCGCGGAACAACGATGGCAGCTGTGCGGGATATGGCATCTCTTCATCGCCCGCGAGATCGAGACCGACCACATCGTCCGGCTCGCCCAGATCCTGGTAGGCCCGCAGGAGGGTGGTCAGCGCAGTCGCGCCATAGTCGCCGCGCGTCACCGTGAGAATCAACCCGCGCCGGATGTTCTGACGCTCTGCTGCGTCTCTGGTGGATTCGATGAGGCGTTCCAGCGCTTGAGTCGGCGAGCACTTTTGCAGAGTAGCGAGGTACAACACGCTGCTTCGAAGTTCGACGAAACGCACGCCGTTGGCGGCCAGGCTGGCTAGGGCAGCGATGCAAAGACGGTCCAGGTTCTCTCGCTTCCTTGGAAAGAGGCGAAGAATCTGCCATGGTGTTAAGTACGCCGCTAGTGACTTGCAAGGGGTGAGGCGGAGCAAGTCCCGCGTGATCTCAAAACCCTGTGGAAGAACAGTAGTTTCGTCGGCAAGAATATTTTTGATGGTCGACGCCGGGATCGCTCCGTTTAAGTGCACATGGAGTTCTGCGCAGCTACCAACGCTGGCTGAGACTGCCCCGTCTTGGCGTTCCCCCTCGCTGCTGGCACCGAGCATCCCTGGCAGATCAAGTTGCCGTTCGTCCAATCGCTGTCCCTGTATTTATTCATCGACCGCATCCCGGCTAACATCATCCTAGTTGCGTCAGAGGCCGCCGTTTCGGCAGGTCTAGTCCCCAAGTGCAGTTAGCCGCCTTCTGGCGGCTACGCAGTCAACGCCCGCCTTGCATATGTTGAGAGCCATGATATCCGTACAGGGGCGATACCGAGAGTTGCTGGCGCTATGAATCGCCATTGGGCGCCTTACGGCGGCCGTACTTCCTGCAGCCGCCATTCGGTTCCATTTAGTGCACTTGGCCCTCAACGACGGCTCACCGGCACTCAGCGTGAGTATCCCGGCAGTACTTACCAACTTTAATTGCTGTGAAGCAGTCATAGGGCTTTTCGCATCGAACTTCCCCTCCGAGCCGCCATGAATTGCGACCGCAACCACATGTCGATCGTCGGGGGTCGGGCCGCTTGATCGATGATGGTAGGATCAAAGCCCTACTCAGCGCGGCGGTGTCTGAGCACACCAGTATCCTCCTTACCGAGCAGTGCAACAACTATTGCTTGATGTGCTCCCAACCGCCAAAGAAGGTCAATGACCGCTGACTCTTGGACGAGAAGCAATGGAGCCCGTTCGCCTGCAACCTGGACGCGTTATGGATTGACCCTGCCGACTACGAAGCCGAGCCAGTAGGGCGATCCAGATTCCGAGGAGCTATGGGCTCCGGACATCAGTATACAACCATCAGCTGTGCTTAGTGAACCCGTACGTCGAGCCCGTTATCTCAAGTCCATCTCGAATTTGAAGAACGATTACGCACCCGAACGCGAACCCTGTACACGAGGGGCAAAGTGTGGTGAATTTTTCTCTTCCGGCATTCAACATGGCCACAGCCAAGTGGATCATCTAGCCGTGGTCCATCGACCGGCCAACTTCACTAACCGATAATTCTTGGTCTCGTACTATCCGTATCACTTCCAGCTTGGATTGGCATCAAATTGTCGGCACCCTTCTTGTCACCTACTTTTTTCCTCGTCGATATGGGATTGTCCTCCTATCGAGATGTCCGAGGAGCTTAGTCCACAAGAGCAACGAGGGTGCGTAGATTGGATGTCACTAAGTTCTCGGCCAAGCAGGTCCAGCTTGCATGGAGGGTCGGCGGCAACATCACCAACGCACTTGATCACCGGCAGTCGGCGCCGGATTTGATTTTGATCAACTGCAGGCCAAATGGGCACTCTGTCTACCTTGCCTCGTCCTTACGATGCCACGTAAACTTTCCATACCACTTCTTCGTAACGTCCGCAGGATGTTGCGCCTCGCGATTTCGGTAATTACTGGCATCGAAAAAACAATTGGAATAGCCGTCATCCTTAAGGTTTGGTCGCGGTGGTATTCCTGCAAATATTGGGATTGTGGTTCGACATCTGACTTTCAATTTTAAGGATCCAATCGCGTTCAACATCAAGAACGCAGTGATCTGCGCGCTAGTGACCGCCACTGTGCCGGCATAAGCCTCCCCAGTATGCGATCCATAGTATCCAGGACAGGAATGCGTTTGGATTGGCATTGTGGACAGCGGCGTATGTACATGAGGATCATGAACAAGCAGTAAAGAAGATCAGACACGCTATTGAATATTGCAAAACTCTATCTGATCTGTGACCAAAAATTTGGCGCTTATTCCAACATGTCGGTTTTTTACCCAGTGAGTAGCTTTTCAGGAATGCTACGCAAGTGATGCCAAGCAAGACAAGAACATCTCCTCTGACGTGTCGGCGACGCAGTAAACGTCAACGCGTTGCCGCGTCCTTCCACCATTCATCGATTCGAACATCGCGACTTCGCTGTCTACTGTGCACGGCGTCTTCTCGATTAGCACGAAAATCTTCTGATGCAAGCGCTCAAGGCGTCCAGTTCGATACGGGTAGAAGAATCGGCCACCAGAGCAGATGATCCGCGCGGGAACCGTATTGCGAAGACCACCGCGAATGTGACCAAGGCAACTTTTGTTGCCTCGGGAAATAGAAATTTTACGAAAGAGGCGGCCCACCTACCGCTTCGCGAAACAGTTGGCTTCGACACTCCTAGAGCAAAACCGCGCATTAGACGAGCCAGTTCTAGTGCTTAGAAGTTTCGCCTGCACTACCGTGTCAAAGCTATTGACGCATTAGATATCAAGTTCAACATAGTGGAGCACTATAAATGACGCTAGATAGCCTTGCGGCATGCGTTTTGCAAGACCAATGCGAGGAGCTCGAGCGAGACAGACACTGACCGGCGTAGAAGATGGCTTGATTTCTCTCATGGGGCCCGCCGGTGAGTCGATCCGGGTTCGTCCCTTCTGAAATTTCAATGTTGGAGCAAGTGATCCGAGGCTCATATTTGAATTTGACGATCTCCCGCTCTTGTGTCGGGGAGAGAGCAAGGAAATTCGCCTGCTTACGAGGAGAGTTGCTGTCGCAAAGCTGCTACCGACGATCTACTCGTTTACCGCGAATCGCCATGGCCAGGTTGACGGAACTGAGATCGTAAGAAGCAGCTTCTCAGACATGATCTTCAGAGAGATGAAGCTTGATCCGGGCGCGAGACATATTGCAACGGCATTCATCGGATCAGTTCAGTCTCCATACGGAAATCTACTAGTGCCTTTGCCCGCCTCCGCGTAAGTGTGGCAGTGGTGAACAACAGCATAAAACTAAAGCCAGGAAAAGGAGAAGGCGAAAGTCGTGTTTTTCCGAAAGTGCAGATGAGCTTGCCGTCCTTCAATCAGGTGCGAAGAGGCGAATCTGGATGGAAGGGTCCGAAGAGGAACACACTGTTGTAATTCGCCCCTGGACTGACGAGTAGAGTGGCTTATGCTTGGCTCGTCCGCATGAAGCGATCGATCAGTTCTGGATGCTCTTCGGCAGATCCATCGCCAAAGATCTCATATCCGTATGCCAGCTTTACGGGGAATATCCAATCTGCGAACAGCCTTGACCGCCCGAGGCGCGTCCGGAAAATCTGACATGCGCCACAATCGTAGCGTGCATAATGGCCAACCCGTGGTAATGACACACTTCGAACCTTTGACAAACAGTTCACGGCTTGCTCCGACCACGCCAGTGAAAGATGTTGCCGTGCGGCACCGACGGTGCGCCGTGCTCGATGGCCTTGGGTCCAGTGTACCAGTCACGCCCCGCGAACCAGAAGCGCGTAATGCCCTCGGCCGCGTGCTCATCATTGAACGCCTGCGCATCTGCACGTCATACCAACCGACGTAGTGCGGGTTCACACTCCCGTCGATCCAATCAGTCTCGGGCCACGTGAGCGGCTCATCGCGTTTGCCGTGCCGGAATGGATGCATAGTTTCTTGCTACTGCCGATGGCCAGCACGTTCAGATCGAACCCGCTCGGCCTTTTTCATTTTCTCGTCAATTTCGATGTTCTCTGTACCACCGAAACACCAGCTGGCGAGAATTGATTGATTCAGCCATTCCGGCGCACGAAAACTCGCATAGGATTCAAGTAACTCGCGTGCAGAATTAGACCATTTTGTAAGCAGCGTTAATGCGGATTCTTCGGAATAAGTGAACATAGTTGACCCTGTCAGTGTGTGGTCGTTGACATGACCCAAATGGCTTAGTGAACGCGAGCGTCACATCGTGGCCAGTCAGACCGGTTTATGGGCGCCGCTACAGCTGCGGCCCTGTTCTTGATGCCTTTCAAGACACCTATGCCCGTCCAAAGCGCCGCAGTTTGAATGGGCCGGCGCGAAACAAGAACCGCTGCCGTTGTTGTGCGCATCGCCGCCCGTTCGTTGCCGTCACCCTTCCCGCGCAAGCAGCTAGGACTACGGACACAAGCACTGTCTGAGTGAGCGTCCCAACAGAAAACAAAATGCGCAGCGGGCTTCATGGATCTTCTCCCTTCTATTGCTTCAATACGTGGCGTCCGGACGAAAATCGCGCCGCGCTGCATTATTGCGGAACTTTGCGGTAGTACGTCATGCGAGTTGCGCGGTGAGCTAGTTAACAGCAGGTTGACTATTATGACTACTGGCATGAGTTTCTCATCGGCTGATAAATGTCACACTATGCGGGTATAAGCTAGATATATGCCATTCACTCTGAGGTGCGCGAATACTGCGAATATTGGAGTGTTTTTTTGGAATGCGCCTGCAGTCAAAGCCGACAATAGCGTTCGATTTTGTTGCTATTCCGACAAACATAACTAAGAATGGTGTTTATAACTTGCACCAGATCCCAGATTAAACTGACCGTGGCCAGCCTCGTGCCAGCACGCACGATGTTACGCATCTGCGATGGCGATCGGACCAACGTGTCATGCATGTCAGGCAGGCCGGTCGTTGAACTTGACTTTAATACCCGCAGCCGCAGAAGCTGATGTTCGTGCGTCCATACATCTGGCGCTTGAGGAACTTGAGTCGGTTGACGTGACCCTCGGTCTTTCCAATGAGCGGCGATCACCACATCGAACACGCACAGCGCCTAGCGGAAATCGCCGAGGAAATTCCTCCTGGCGCACATCTGAAGACGGACCGCCGTGGCAATGTCCCTTGCGACTTGAACGCCCCCCAAAGTCGGTAAGTCGGGGCGCAGACTTTGCGCGAACCTGCGCATTTCCGCAGCGTGGCAGGGTGACAGAGGCTTCAACCATCGATCCGACCGCCGCGCACTTCGTCGGTGCATGAGGCCGAGACACTACCGCGCGAGACTGCGAACGGGTTTGTTCTCGCACAGCGCCTGCATGGAGGGCACGTGGTCCGCATTCCTGGGCTCCTCGATGGCGCGCTTCCTCCATCCGACAAGCCGTCCGAACACGCGCCGGCCCGACGGGCAGGGCATCGTGCGCACGGGTGACTGGACGAGCGGTGCCTTGCCGTTCGGAAAGAAGAGGCGGACCACGCAATTCCGCATCGACACGGCGCCCCTTGGCTCCGCGCCGGATGGCTGCAAGTGCGCGAACGCCGGCTGCCCTCGTCATACGTTTGCCGAGAGTATCCGGCAGGTCTCCAGTCGCTGGCATTTGCTGTGCAACCTGCGCGACAACGTCGAGAGGATACTGTACCGACTCGGGCCAATAGCGTCGCCTTGGGCGCGTAGCGCCACCCACTGGCGCGTCGCTTATCGCCCAGCCGCTACCTTACCGCCTTCTCACCAACATCTGCGAGCACTTCTGCACGTGGTGCCTGTCTGGTGAGAGCCGCAGCGAGCAAGTGGAGGCGCTGCTGAGCCACCCATGGCGAGCGCTGCTGGCTATTGTAGGTGTACTCTGTAGTGCGGCGGGCATGCTGGGTCAGGATCGAACCGAATGCATGGGCGGGCTGAGCAGGCAGGGCTGCGTGCCCAGGCAGCAGTTGAGGGCGCTATAACAACAGCGGAAAGGCGCATGCGGCGAGGGACCACCGTTCCAAGAAGGCAAACGCCACGATCAAGACGCCGATGACGCCCTTGACTACGGCGACCGCGAACTGCGAGCTCGCCACGACCGGCATCTGCTCAAACAGCCGGAGTCCGACAACGCGGTAGTGAGATTCCGGGGCCGCATACATCCAGTAGCGCGTAAAGCGCCCGTCCGCATCGGCGACCTGGGCCGGTTGGCCAAAACGGTAAGTGCGCTCGACGTACGGCGGGATGACCGCAGGCTCGGAATGCCGCGGGCGACGTCGAACGTGAAGAAACTTTGCGGTGTCATATCAATCATCCATCAGATGACGACGCCGGGCGGCGCAAAGGCGGGATGGATAGCTGCTTCGCGTTCGGTCCGCTGACAGGCGCCCGGTCGCCCACGTCCGGCCGCAGGCCAGCCGTCTCTTGCCAACTGCGGACTCAACCGGTCGATGCAACAGCTTGATGGAATCGTTCAGCCCGCGTATCGCGCGGACGTTCATTGAGTCGCCTGGCGATGGCGTTGAGCCTGGCTTGCGAATAGACCGAGAGATCGGCTCCTTTCGGGAAGTACTGCCTTAAGAGGCCGTTCGTATTTTCGTTCGTGCCGCGTTGCCAGGAATTCTGAGGATCGCAGGGTTGAATCCGCAACCCGGGGGCCAGCCCCTGCAACTGAACGAGATTGCTTGCGGGCTGATTGAGAAATTTGGTAGCTATAGCTGGCGAAGCTTAAATACCGACACGGCATCATGCCCGTACTCTGTGTGCTATGCGTGTTGATGTCAGTGGCACTTACCCAGCAACTCCGCGTACGACGAGAGATTGAGCGGGCAATTGCAGAGCCATGTCGGCATGGACAGCCTGACGGGCTTGGAACAAGAAGGGCGCTGGACGCGACGCTTGAAGCCGAGCGGCGCCTCACGAAACGAGAAAAATCCCACTTGGCTCTTGGCCGATCTGGTGGCAACCCAACTGGTACATGAGGGCCGCCAGGCAATTGTATGAAGCCAAGGCAGCAGGCCTAAATACGGTTATGCCGCTGAAGGTTCACGCACAGATTCATGTCACATAAAGCTTGTGTAGCGAGCCAGTACTCGCTGCAAACTCTAGGAAGAGCGCGCATGGTTGCTATGGCAGGTGTTCGCTTTGTGGTGCTCAAGCTTGCCGACGACGGCTGCGCGCTAACAGGCGTTCAAGGACGAAGATTCGCCGCTCTAGCGCCCTTCGCCCCGTAATATCCACCATCAGACCGTACCAGCGATCGATCTTGCCGTCGGGGCCGTGGTGCGGCTGTGCCCGGCTGTTGACCCAGTGCCACGAGCCATCGGACCATTGGTGCGGAAGTTGGTCTCGAACGGCTGGCCGCTTGGTAACCAGGCCAGCCACTCCTTTCGTACCCGCAAGCGATCCTCCGGGTGCATGCCCTCGAGCCACGCAGCGATACGGTCTTCAACCGACATGTTGCGGGTCTCGCCGAACGTCGGCCCCATATAATTGAGAGTGCGTCCGGCAGCGCTGTCCACGCAATATCCGGGCACAGTTCGTTGGCCCGGCGAAAATGCTCCTCGCTTTCGCGGATCGCGCGCTCGGCGCGGCGCTGATCGGTCACGTTAAGCATGATGATCGATGTCCCAATCCACTCGCCAACCTCATCCGTGACCGGCTGCACGGATGCCAAGTACCAAGCATCGCACGGTGCCTCAATCTGTACCTGTGCAGGCGCTGCCCCCTGCGAAATCCGCTCCACCGCCGCGAGAAGTCCACCCATACTGGCAACGCTGACCACGTCGAACAAGCGACGTCCCATCAGCCGACTGCTAGTGAGCCCCACGACCTGCTGGAACCGATGGTTGGCGCTAACGCAGCGCTGGGCGCGATCGATGAAACAAAGCGCTACCGGAGCGTTGCGATACAACGCCTCGAGCTGATGCAATCGCTGAAATGGCGACACCGTGGATAACCTATCCCCAGAAGCCGGTTGACCGAATCGGCGCCGCAGAAGCAGCGCTGCGTCTGGCGGCGGTACTGCCCGCCCGAATAGCCATCCCTGCCCGAAGCTACAACCAAGGTCCCGCAGGATGTCGGCTTGCATCTGAGTCTCCACCCCTTCCGCTACTACATCGACTCCCAGGCTTTGCCCAAGACCGACAATAGACGAGACAATCCTGCGACTGTCGCCGTCGCTGTCCATTTTGCGGACGAAGCCTGCATCGATCTTGAGCTTATCGAACGCGAAAGCATGTAGCCGTTCGAGGTTGGAAAAGCCCGTGCCGAAATCGTCGAGCACGATCTGAACGCCTGCAGACTTAAGTTGCCGAATCAGCGATGTCGCGACCCCCATATCCGTCACCAGCGCGTTTCCGTGATTTCCATCTGCAACCTAGCGAGTGGAAACTGCACCGATCCGGCAGCTTCTCGGATCAAGCCAAACAAGGCAGGATTTCGCAACTGAAGTGGCGATAGATTGAAGGCAGGGCGAAGTCTCCCTCCCAGGTTACGGCGATCTGGCACGCCTTGGACAACATATGTATGAGCAGCGCATCCATCAGGCCGTGCTGCTCCATCGCCGGAATGAAGCGTACTGGTGGAATTTCTCCGATACCGGGCTCGACCCATCGCGCCAGCACTTCGAACCCCTTGACTCCATAGTCTCGAAAATCGACCAGACATTGAAATGCGGGCGTGATGGCCTCTCGCGCCAGGGCATCAAGTAACAGCTCACGAGAAATGGCGTTGGTATCAATCATATTGTCGTCCGGATTTCGGAGAAATCTATACCAAATCGGCACTGCATAGAGGCGAGGGCTCACTGAACTGACATTTATGTGCAACGGTGGGTCGACCATCCCCACATCGGGTCGAGCTAGGGGGAAGTATGAGCAGCATTCCCAGCCTGGAACGAACTCTGGCCATCGCGCGGCTTGCGCCGTCGAATTCCTCGCCACTTGGCCGGTAATAGGCCTCCCGCCTTTTGGTGAAGAAGACCTTTGGGAAACGCGAACGGTCAGTGCGCTCGATGGTGACCCGCGCGAGATTTTACCCCGAAGTTCGCAGGGTTTGCCATGACGCCTCTTGGGTTGGTAGCGAGCAGGCGAATGCAATGCGGTCTGGATTGGCAGTCGACGGAAAGGTGCGACAGCTTTGTCCTTCTGAGTTAATCGATGCAAACTGGGCGATCCTCTTCCGCCATCGACCGGGTGGCGAAGTACCGTACCAGCAGAGGCAACGATCATGCCGGAACTTCGGGTGTCACTACAAAAAGCCATTTCAAATGCTACGAGTCCTCGCCGTTTCGCTCCTTCTGGCAATGGCCACATCGATTCATCGTCTCGAAGCGGATCAACATCATTGCCGCAGCTTCTTCATCCGCGCCGGCGAAGTCGGCTTCCGCGGCGACTCGCAGCAGACTTTCCGTGAGGCAACGGCGATGCCAGCGGTATAGCGCCATGTCGTAAGCAAGAGTCGATGGGCTGTGAGCCAATACGAGGCTGTCTCGCGACGATGTCATGGCTTTGCAGGATTGACACAATCCGTTTTGCCGCAGCAGCGAGCTTTTGCGTTACGTGACACCGCATTGCGGTGCTGAAAAAAATGTCCCGGAAATCGATCGAAGCGTTACCGAGCGGCCCCGCCGTGCCTCATGCGCCCTTCCAGCTGGACGATAGCAACGGCCACGATGAGGGGCTTCCCGGCGCTCACTGCGTCAGTGACGGCAAGTAGTTTATCTTCTTTAAAAACGGGCAAGAAATCTGGGCGTGCAACGCCGTATATTCCGCTGCGCATTTCGATTTTTCCGCCGTGTCCAGCGCTTGAACCCTGCCGCCGGCAGATGTGCACCGGTGCCGCCGGCATCGAACACAACACCTCCAGCAAGAGAAAAAAATCACCTTACGGCGTTGTGTCAATACGCGCCTTCTGAACCAGCTTGGCCTTCCCTTCGTTCAGGGCACCTGCCAAACGCGCAACGGAACCTGATGAATGAGCCAGCCCAGAGCGCCAAGCGCATTCCCATCGCTCTGATGGATAGCCGAGAGATTGCCAAGTATGGGATTCCCGCTTGGCGAAAGCATGCGATAGGATTGGGTCGGCTTCAAGTGAGCCTGCTGAGTAAGACCGCTCGCGAAGCGTGGCGCAGCGCACCGAGCTTGCCCAGGCCGTTTCTGGTTTGTTACCCATGTGGTTGTTCCGTACACCCCAGCTGTCCATGTTGCCGCGCCTGCGGCGCGCACCTTCTATGATCTGGCAATTGAAGTGGCGAGCGTGCGGCCCGGGCCGGTGCAGTGGAATGCACGCATGTCTAGGGAAAGACTGATTTATTCAGTGCGCCGGTCATCGTCGAGTGGCTTGTAAACGTTGCCTGTGTGGGGCCCCAAGAGATGAGTCGAGATGAAGCGTCAAATCAGTTTTGCAGAAGCGGAAGGCCAC
>LRMT01000273.1 GCA_001725945.1 Cupriavidus sp. UYMMa02A
GTCGAGGCACGCGGATAGCGCCGGCGCCAGCGCGCGGCCGGTCTGCCCGCCGTCCGACGTGGCGGTCGACTCCGGCAGCATCAGGTGGTTGGACGGGGTTGGACACGGCAGATTCGCGAATTCGGGAGGCTTCGATGGTATCTCAGCGACGCTATTTCCGGGGCTTAAAGTTGCTATCGAGATAATGCTAATTATCAAGCTACTGCCAGTTCTATGGCAGGCATAGAAATACCCTATGCGCCACAATAAGATCGACGCCGATGCGGGCTGGCGCCCCCTCGCGCGGCGGCAGTACGGGCTAGAATCGGCGGCGCGCTCGGGCGACCCACTGGGTCGCGGTCCGGCGTGTCTGCCGTTCATCCTTCGTGACGCCGCCCCCTCGCCTTCCCTGCATGCCCCCTGCTCTGCCTCCGGGCACCGACACCCAGCACTTGCGCGAGCGCGCTGACACCATCGTATGGATCAAGACCCAGATGGCCAAATTCGGGCTGCACCTGGCCGACCTGCAGCGGGCGGGCTGTTTTGCCGAACCTCCGGTTGCCGCCCCGCCCGGGCCAGTGCGCTTCCGCGACGCCCAGGGGCACGTCTGGGACGGGCGCGGTGATCTGCCGGACTGGCTGCAACGCGCGGTCACGCCGGCCAGTCGGTCGCGCATTTTGAGGTCAATCCCTAGTCTGCCGGACAGGCAGCCCACATGGGCATTGCATGCCATTCGACGCGGGGCAGGGAAAAGTCCGGGAATGGTAGAAGACGTCAGGATTCGACAGCCAGGCGTCGTTTTGGCGTTCATGATTTGACCGTACAGATGCTGCGGGGCGTTGCACGCCCCTCCGAAAACGAGCGAGACAGGAAGTTATGCAACTTCCTATTTGACGACCATCAACGTGAACGGATGCACGTAGGCCTGCAGGGTCACCAGTACCCCGACAAGAGATGCGAGAGCGATGGAGTGAAGAACACATAGCGCAAGATATCGCCCTCGTGGTTGAACCAGCGTGTGGCCGTGGACGCCACCACGATTGATTGGGCATCGATCATCTTTCCCATCACGCCACCCGCGCTGTTGGCCGCACCCATCAAGTTGGCATGGAGCCCTAGCTGTCCCGCGGCTACTTTTTGCATGCCGCCGAACAGCACATTGGCGGCCGTATCGGAACCAGTCAGTGCAACGCCCATCCAGCCCAGCAGTGTGCCGAAGAACGGATACAGCCAGCCCGTGTTCGCAAATGCCAGGCCCAGGGTGGTGTCAGTGCCTGAGAACCGTGTCAGCGATCCCAGCGACAGCATCAGCACGATCGTGAGCAATGAATAGCGAACCAGCCAGACGGTACGGAAGAACGTCGTCACAAGCTCCAGGAGCTTGTAACCCATGACGAGCCCACCCACCACTGCGGACAGCAGAATGCCTGTACCAGTTGCCGACAGCAGGTTCAGCGTGTACACCGCGGATTCCTTATGTGGAGAGCTGACGACCGGCGGCATCTTCTCGATCAGGTTGTGCAGGCCGGAAATCGGAAATGATGGCGCAAACACGCTGTTCCAGAACTCTTTCACCGGCGGCAGCCCCCAGACGAACACGAACACGGTGAGGATGGCCCAGGGTATCCAGGCCCGGATCAGCTCGGCACGCGAGTGACGCACGGGCGCGGTCAGGGGGCCGGATGGCCCGCTCTCCTTGTGGCGGCCTTTCAACGACACCGATGTCCAGATCGTTTTCGGCTGCCAGACCCGCAGGAACATGACCAGCGCCATCATCGACACGATCGCCGCGATCACATCGACGAGTTCGGGACCGATGTAGTTCGATACAACAAACTGCGAGATTGCAAAGCTGCCGCCGGTGACGAGCAGCGCGGGCCAGATCTCCCACATTGCCTTGCGCCCGGCGAATGCCCAAATCAGCCAAAACGGGACGAGGAGAGAGAAGAACGGCAACTGCCGGCCGATCATGGCCGACAGTTCGGCAAGATCGTAGCCATGCACGTGGGCGAGCGTGATGACCGGGGTGCCAAGTGCGCCGTAGGCGACCGGCGCGGTGTTCGCGATAAGGCTCAGTCCGGATGCTGCGAGCGGCGAGAAGCCTAGGCCGATCAGGATCGCGGATGTCACGGCTACAGGCGTGCCGAATCCCGCCGCGCCCTCAAAAAAGGCACCAAAGGCGAACGCTATCAGCACCAGTTGCAGTCGCCGGTCCTCGGTGAGACCGGCGATCGAATCCTGCAGAATCTTGAAGCTGCCATTCTGCTCGGTGAGTTGGTGCAAGAAAATGATGTTCAGGACGATCCAGCCGATGGGCACGATGCCTGTCAGCGCGCCATACCAGGCAGCGTTGCCGGCCATGCCCGCAGGCATGCCGAAGGCAAAGATCGCGATCGCGAAGGCTGCAACCAAGCCCGCCCCTGCGGCCACGTGGGCCTTCAGATGAAAGAAACCCAGTCCGACGAGCATCACCGCCACTGGCACTGCGGCCAACAGCGTCGATAGGGCCATATTGCCGAATGGGTCGTAAATCTGTTGCCACGCCATTGTCTGTCTCCGATATCTTGTAGTTTGCGGCAGTCGCGTGCCACAGGGAGACTCTAGACAAAGCTATGCGGGCGCAGTTTGAAACTTCTTCGCAGAAAAATTGCGGGAATTTTGTCGCGTCACGCGAGCGCCAGGATCATCCAGTCGACAAATGCGGCACACTCCCAGCGGTCAAGCGTACCCGGCTGCCAGCAGACGTAATGCTGGTGCGGCGATGGCACCGACTGAGGCGTAAGGCGCACCAGTCTGCCGCTCTCCAGCCACGCCGCACCCAGTCGCAGGCGCACAAGGGTTACCCCGAATCCGCTGGCCGCCGCATCGTAGAGCAGGCCGAGGTCATTGAACTGCGCTCCGACATATGGCTCGGTCCTGGTCATGCCGTAATGGGAAAACCACGTGCTCCAGGGCTCGAGTGGACTGCGGATCAGCCTGGCCTGCGCCGGTTCGAGCTCGGAATCGAACGCATGAAATGGCCCGGCCTCATTGAGATAACTGGGGCTGCATGCCGGTGTCACCTCGTCGGCAAGAATCAGGCGGTTCTCCAGGTCGGAGTAACTCCCGGCTCCAAATCGAATCTCGAGATCCGACGTTTCTGCCGTAACGTCCAGCAGCGGAATCGAAACCTGGAGTATCAGCTCAATTTCGGGAAATGCATTGCGAAACAGCTCCAACTTGGGCATCAAAAACTGTCGCGCGAACGTAGGCGTGACGGCAACCCGCAACCGGGTGGTGGCTGCGCCGGAGCGCCTCGACGGCATCTGTTGCAGCGCGCTGAGCCCAGTCCGCACGTTGCGAGATAGGCGGCGCCGTCCGATGTCACCGAGAAGTCGCTGCGTCCGAAAAGATTGACGCCAAGATGGGACTCGAGTTGCCGGATCCGATGGCTGACTGCGCTCGTGGTTACGTTTAGCTCGTCCGCAGCACGACTAACGCTGCGAAGTCGCGCGACTGCCTCGAACGTCATAAGGCACTGGATCGGGGGAATGTGCTGAAGAGCCATCACTTATCTCCTGCTGTGGTGGTGCCCACGTTCCGTTCTTCACGGTCTTATCGAATAATCGGCCCCAAGACGCCTGCTGCCTGGAGATCGTGGTACGCCTGGTCACCCACTAATCGCGATGAGAAGTCAGCTAATGCCTGATGTCTTTCACGGACGCGATAGGCCTTACTGGTACTCCCTGCGTGCCACGACAGGCCGGTAGTCATCCGGTGCCGGATAGCCTGCTTGGGTCGCCCGCACCATCCCCACGGTGAAAATCGGGTACTCGCCCACAGCTTCGTCATCGCCCCGGGTGTACACGTCGATGATGCGGTTGCATCGTATCGCGCGACAGCGAGGCTGATCAATACCTGCGCTGCGTCCCTGACGATTCGTTCGAGCATCAGCGGGATGGCGACGTAATCTTCGTCAAGCAACATCCGGATCTGGTCCCTCACCTGCAGATTGATCTGGTGCCAAAAATCACGGATGCGCGAGTCCTAGAAATTGGGCGTGATGCCGTCAACGAGCAGGGCGCAAGAGTACGCCGACCCAATGATCCCGCCTTGCTGCTGTCGCGACCCTGTCACGCCCGCCCCGCCGCCTGTCGTGGCCGCCACCGTACCCTCTATCGCCCGCGCACAGAGGGCGCACGTGAGCATACCGACACTGAACACGCCCGCGCCGACGGCTCAGGCATCTATCCCGGTTCCGCTCAACTCTGCCGAGCCGCTCTACGTGCGAATCACCAACATGAGCCTGTCCGTCAGGACGTGCGGGACCGCCGTCTGGCTCAGATTGCTACGGGTGGAATTGCTGCATGACTAATGTTGATGCGCATCATAGTTCACGCTATCGGAGAGGTTTGCTCGCTGCTTCTGGGGCTCAATGTTCGATTCACGTGAGCAAGATTTTGATAGACGCTGGCGTATTGAGCAGCGGAGTATCTCGCACGGTGGGTATAAATAAACCGGGAGACAATCATGCTTCATCCGACCAAGGTTCCCTTGCTATCGCCAGTGTTGCCGTGCTGCTTGCCGCTTGCGGCGGTAGCGATGACAGTTCAATTGGCGGCGCACCGACTTCGGCGGCAAGCGCTGCGGCGTGATTCATTCGCGTCGTTAAAGACCGCAGGCGTCACTGTGACAAATGCTCAGGTTGTTCCCAATTCGTCGACCACGCCGGGGCATTGCGAGGTGTCGGCGACATTGGTGACTACAGGGGAAGGCGCACCCGACGGAAAGGCAAATTTCAAAGTATGGCTGCCTGACGGTTGGGCGGGTCGCTTTATGTACGCCGGTTCAGGCGGCTTTATCGGTACGCTGGCTGCAGTAGATCCCAATATGCTGAAGCGCGGATATGCGGTAGCGACCGGTGATGGAGGACATACAGGGAACGCAGCCGGTTGGGGCGGCATTCCCAACGATGATCCAACCTTTTCAGTGTCGGCTGCTGGCGTCTCGAACGATGCTGGGGTAGCAGACTATTTTTACCGATCTGTTCATCAAGTAACGGAGGCCTCAAAGGAGATCGTCAAGATTTACTACGGCTCGGCACAGAAATATTCTTATATAAGCGGATGCTCAGATGGTGGGCGAGAGAGCATGATCGAGGCGGCTCATTACCCAGACGACTTCGACGGCATCGTTGCCGGTGATCCGACAATTTTTCCTGGTCCCAATTCTCTCTGGCAAGCTCGAAACTTTCGGACGTTTTTCAAGACACCGATAAGTTCAGAGAAATGGGACGCAATTAACAATGCAGTTTTGGCCCAGTGCGATGCCACTGACGGAGTTCAAGACGGGGTGATCCAAACGCCCGGCGCATGTAATCTCGACATGAATAAGTTGGTCGCTAGCGGTGTGGTTACCGCCGACGAAGCCTCCGCGCTGAGCGAGTATTTCAGCGCTGTGCGTGACGAGGACGGGAACGTCATCTTCCCTGGCTCGCCACTATCCGCGATGAACGGACCGCTACCCACTCCACCACTTCCCACGAACGTGACAGGTCTCGATTCATTCATGCCAATCAACAAGAAACTTGTTGATCCGAACGGCTTCCTTCCATATGCGGGCGCGATCGGGGATCAACCAATCAACTGGGTTCTACTTTATGGCTACGTCGGGTTGCTGGCATATCAGAACGACGATGGCGGTCACGGCTGACGCCGTCATGACGCCGGGCAATCTGGTCCGCAACGAAGTACACGATAGGACTGTCACTAAACTTGCTAATGGTTCGGTGATGAGCGCGAGTCAGCTCCAAGGCTTCATTGCCAGAAACAAGAAGATGATCATCTACGATGGCCTCGGGGATACTGTAATTAATCCGTATGCAAAAATAGAGCTTTTTAAACAAATTGCCAACTCTAACGGCGGATACTCGGTTCTCGCTCGATCCATGAGACTTTTCGCAGTGCCGGATATGCATCATTGCTTCGGAGGCCCGAGTCCTGCAAACTTCGACACACTCACGGCCATAGAAAATTGGGTGGAGAAGGGGCAGCCGCCAACTTCCATCATCGCTACGAAATACAAAAACAACGATCCGACGCAGGCCCCCACCCGTACCATGCCCCTTTGTCCTTTCCCCGCGAAGGCGCGTTATAGCGGCTCTGGCGACGTTAATGATGCTGCGAACTGGTCTTGTCCCCTGGATGACCAATCACTGCTCCTTCGCGGAACCAGTGGCGTTGCGGCAGGGCTCAGCCAGTGAGATCATAGGCGCTGGTACGCGCTCGTGCGGTCATCGAGCCCGAGCGCGTCATGGTACATTTGCGCTCAAACCGGCGGTGTATCTGAGCAAGCATTGCACCACCGGGACGTCAATCCTTCCAAGCGGCAACTAGCTATGGACATTACGAAGGCAGGTGGGCTACGGCGGCTGGATCTGGAAACGGGCGCACTGGCGGAATACTGCAGAGGTGAGCGCCTTCTATTGTCTTCGCAGAAGTCCGGTAGATTAATATTCGAGCATCGCAGATCGACTTCCATCCAGGACGTTTCTGGCGCCTTCGTTGAACACGTTGTCGGCATGCACATGTTGAGTGGTCTTCATGCGGAAATGACATACGATGGCTGTCGGGCCCTAGAGTATTGTTCTGCACGTGGCGACATATCTCTTATTCCCGCTTTCCATCCATACAGGGCCCGCACGCGAGGAACGTTCGAGGGTATTGTAGTAGCCCTCTCTCCGACAATATTCTCCGAAGCCTCATTGGGAACTGCTCGAGCGTCGCGGATTGCAATGAAACCATCTCCAGGCCGCGCTGATCCAGTGACCGCACAGCTTTTGAGTTCGTTGCATGCGAATGTCCTCGTTGGTATGCCCCCAGATCCTCTATTCTTCGACGCGATCGGGGTGGCGCTAGCAGCGCACTTATCACGGATGTATGGCGAGGTAGATCTGACTACCTCGAGTCGCCTACTGCCGCGTCGGAGACTCGACCTGTTGAAAAACTATATCAATGCTCATCTCGAGGAATCTCTTTCTCTTAAAGAACTTGCAAGCCTGCTAAGCATGGACATGTTTTCTTTCGTACGTGCTTTCAGGCGGACGACCGGGGTTACCCCGCACCAGTACCTGATCGATGCTCGTGTCGAAGCGGCTCGCCGCCTCCTTACTGAATCACGTCTTGCGATCGCGCAAGTAGCGTTGAGATGCGGGTTCTCTAGTCAAAGCCATCTCGGCAGCGTTCTTATGAAGAAGTATGGCGTCACACCTGCCGTTGTGAGACGGACCTCCAGCGAAGCAACGGGACCGACCAACTGCACCTAACGCTCAAAGCCTGCACGTTCCGCCTGCACTTGGACATAGTTGCGCAACTCGTTAGTTAAAACAATCGCCAGATGTGTCCTTCGCCTCTTAAGCGCCCGGCACGGGAAGCACGGGCTCACCATAATGGGATGCGACGCCCACGCCTGTTACGGGAACACCAAAGATCCACTGAGGTGAGATCTGGTAATTTAGTCCCAACCCTGGCGACGGAATGATGACCCGAGGAGTACGGCTGGTTTTGGGTCGATCCGAAGTTGAGTCCGCGCCGAGCTGATGGGACCGTTAGGGTCCTTCTGGTTTCCAGGAACGGAACCAGGTGGGCGCTCCCCGGGGGCGTCCGGACGACGGCGAAACTCATGGTGATACTGCGGCGCGCGAATTGCTTGAAGAGACAGCGCTAGTGGCGAAAGGTGTTCGCTTTCTTTTCCAGATGGTGGGTGCCACGACCGTTCATCACGTCTTCCGGGCAAACATCGGTAAGACGGCAGTTCCGAAGCCAGCATGGAAATCAGCCATTGCAGGTGGTTCTCAGCAAACGAAGTCATGAACATCGTTGCGAGTCCAACGACGAAGCGAATCATCTACCTCGTCCTTGCCGGGACGGTTGTGTCTACCAACCGGGAATAGCCTCTCCTAGGCTTAGCCTCTCTAGGACGTTCAGTCACCAAGCCCCACAGTGGCCGTCTTCGACCATCTGAGACGCTCGACTGGGCCGGGCGGGAGGACCGAATCGGCCGACGACTTGCCGGTTACCACGAGGAATTGAATGACTGCTGTACCGTGGAAACGGCCGTCGTGCCAACGCCAGCATGTTGGTCCGCTTCGGGGTCGGATGCGGAACCCCAACGCCGCAGCAGCGGCCGGCGACCAACTTACTTCAGAATTCGGCCAAAAAACTAGGACCCACCGCACCGACAGGTGAAAACGCCGCCCTATTCGCCGCCCATCGTCTTTTTCGCCTCGCGGCGCAGGATCGAGACGAACTTCAGCAGCGTTTCATCCTGGCCGCCACGTCTCCACACCACGCCGACGGGGCCGAACGAGCCCACGTCAGTGAGAGGCAAGCGCCGCACCAGCGAGCGGTTCACCAGGTGCCGGGCCATGGCGCCCGAACAGACGCCCAGGTAGTGACTGGCATGGAGGATGGATTCGAGCACCATGACTGACCCCGTCTCCAACGCCGGGACGATTCCCGCACCGCCCCGCTCCAGCAGCGTGTTTTCCAGCCGCACGCGCATCAGCGTATCGCGCGGCGGCATGGCCCATGGAAAGGCGTATAGGTCAGTCCAGGCTATCCGTGTAGCGGCCGACAGCGGATGTCGGGCCGACCACGATCGCAATATCGTCTTCGAACAGCACTTCATGCTCGAGCGTGGGCCCATAGGCCCGTGCGTCGATGGATCCCACGATCAGGTCAAATTCGCGCTCTTCGAGCTGGCTCAGCAGCCTGTTGAAGACGCCCTCCGAAACCTGGAAGCCACGTTGCCTTCGTCCTTCTGGAAAGCGAGGATGGCACGCGGCAATAGGTGGGCGATACCCGCCGTCACACTGCCGATATGCAGCCGCGATACCTCGCCCCGCTCGAGCGACACGAGTTCGTCATTCGTCCGGCTGACTTCACCAAGCACGCGCAACGCCAGCTTGCGCACGGCTTCGCCCGCTGGTGTCAGCCGCATCTGCTTGCCCCGCAGCACGAGCCGCGCCCCCACTAATTCCTCCATCTCGCCGAGCCAGTGCGAGACGGCAGACTGGGTCATGTGGAGCCGGTCGGCAGCCAATGTCAGCGTCCCGGCGTCAATCAGTACGAGGAACGACTCCAGATGGCGCATGCGCAACCGGCGAGCCCACGCTACCGCGTCTTGCGGTAATCGCATGAGTATTTGCTCATAGTAAGTGCGTAAGTTTTCATTGGCGACGGCCAGCAGGTCGCGGCAATAATGCAATAACAGCGGCCGCACTGCAACCACGACAAGACTCAAGACAAGGATACGACATGAGAAAAATCTCCACTCGGGGGAGGATGTTGGCTGCCGCGCTGATTCTGGGGACAACGGGGCCAGTCTGGGCCTGCGGGGAGGCCGGAAACACCAGCCCGATCCGACTGGTGGTTTCGCAGCAGGCCGGCGGTGGCACGGACACGCTGGCACGCATGTGGGCGGAAACGGCGAGGCAGGAGCTTGGCACGACGATCGTCGTCGAGAACCGGGCCGGTGCTGGCGGTGTCATCGCCGCGAAGTACGTGCTCGGCCATCCAGCCGACGGCTGCACCCTGTTCTTGGCAGGCGTATCGCAGATGGTGCTTAACAAGTTCGCCTATGCGCCGCTCGCCTACAAGCCCGAAGTTGACTTCGCGCCCGTGGCGGTGCTGACGACCACGCCTTTCGTGCTGGTCGCCAATCCGCAATCGGGTATCCGCACCTTGCAGGACCTCGAAGCGATGGCCAGGGCCAAGCCCGACGCGATCAACTTTGCGTCGTCGGGCCGGGGCAACTCCACACACGTCATCGTGGAGTTGTTCCAGAAGAACCAGAAGCTCCGCATGACCCATGTTCCCTACAAGGGTGAGCCCGATGCCATCGTTGGGACGGTCAGCGGACAGACCCAAATCATGGCACCTACCGTGGCCACCGCCACGCCGCAGATTCAAGCTGGCAAGCTGGTTCCTCTTGTGCTTTTCTCGCCGAAACGCGTGCCAGAACTGCCCACCGTGCCCACCGCATCCGAACTCGGTCTGAAGGGATTCGACGACCTGGGCTGGATGGGGATTGCTGCCAAGGCCGGCACATCGCCGGAGACGATCCGTCGCCTGCATGCCGCCTCGCAGAAGTTCCTGACCGACAAGGCCGTGCTCCAGAAGATGAAGACGATGCAAGTCATCCCGATGCCCGGGCCGTCAAGCATGCTGATGCAACTGACCGAACGCGATACCGCCCGTCTGCAGGGTGCGATGTCCGACGTAGATTTCAAGGCGAACTGACCATGAGCACGAAAGGAATGGTGGTGTGCCCGCAGCCGGAAGCGGCGGAATCCGGCGCGGAAATCCTGAAAGCCGGCGGCAACGCCGTCGACGCCGCGGTAGCGTGCGCACTCGCCCAGACCGTAGTAGATCCGCTGATGTGCGGTATCGCCGGTTTCGGCACCGCAGCGGTCTATATGCCTGGCGGCAACGTGCATGAGTATTTCGATTTCCACGCGACCGCACCGGGCAATGCCCGGCCGGACATGTGGGCCGACCTTCTCGAAGGCGAAGCCCGCGACGGCTTCGGCTTCTTCATCAAGGACCGGCTCAACGACATCGGCTATCAATCCATCGCCACGCCCGGAACGCTGCGCGGACTCGAGGCGATGCATACCGCGCACGGCCGCCTGCCCTGGACCGAAGTGGTTGCCCCGGCCGTCGACTGGGCACGGCACGGCTACTTCGTCCGCCCAGGCATGTACGCCTTCTGGAACGACGATGCCACGCTGGGCCGCGCCAGCAATCGGGAGCGCCTGGCGTTCAGCGAGTCGGGCCGCACGCTCTACTGCAAGGCAGACGGCAGTCCCAAATCCATTGGCACGCCAATCGTCAATCCGGACATGGCCAACGTGCTGGAGCGGATCGGGCGCGTTGGTACCGACGATTTCTACAGCGGGGAAATCGCCGCTGCCATCGTCGAAGACATGCAGCGTCATGGCGGACTGATCTCGAAAGCGGACCTCGAAAACTATCAGGCGGTCCGCCAGAAGCCGCTATTCGGCCGATACCGCGACCGCGTCGTGGCGACGAACCAGCCCCCGGGCGGCGGTGCCATGCTGCTCGAGATGCTGCACGCGCTCGATCAATTCGATCTGGCATCCATTCCGCACAACTCGCCCGAATACGTCGCGATACTGTGCGAGATCATGAAGCAGGCCACTGTCGACAAGGATCGCCATATCGGCGACCCCGCCTATGTCGATATTCCGCTCGACTACCTTCTCTCCGCCGATCGGGCGGCGACGACGGCGGACGCGGTGCGGAGCGGTCAACGTGTAGAAGTCACGCGCGTCAATCCGGGACATGCAGTGCCGCGCGACACCACGCACCTCTCGGTGGTCGATGGCGACGGCAACTGCGTGTCGCTGACGCATTCGCTCGCCATGCCGGCCGGGGTAATCACACCCAGACTGGGGTTCATGTACAACGGCTGTATGGGCGTGTTCGATCCCCGACCCGGTAGAGCCGGGAGCATCGCGCCGGGCAAGCGCCGCTTCACCTCGTCTTGCCCGACCATCGTGTTCCGGGACGGCAAGCCCGAGATCGTGCTCGGCGCACCTGGGGGCACGCAGATCGCCATGGGCGTGCTGCAAGCCATCCTGAACGTGGTGGATCGCGGCATGACGATGCAGGACTCGGTCTCCGCGCCCCGCTTCTCGTCGACCAGCAACGCCATCGACATCTGCAATCGTGTGCCACGAGCAGTGGCGCGGCAACTCGAGCAACGGGGCTATGAGGTCATCCGGAATCCGTACAACTACACCATCGGCTGGGTGCACGCCGTGCGTATCAGCGACGGCCATCTGGAAGGTGGCGCCGATCCCGGGCGCGATGGCGTCGCTTATTCGGTGGAATCGTTGATGTAGGGCTCGGACAACTCGCAAGAGTAACCGGCTGTCAGTCCGGATACCTATCCAACCGTGGCGTATGCCAATGTCTTGGGTGTCCGGACGATGACCTCGGGTTCATCGCCCACAATCACGGTGTCGTCCAGGCGGAAGCCGCCGAGTCCATAGACGTACAAGCCCGGCTCGGACGAATAGACCTCTCCGGCCAGTAGTGCCCGCGTGTTGAATGCCATGTCTTCTGGGTACTCATGCAGCATGAGTCCGACCGCGTGGCTCGTCCTGTGGAAGACGAACTCCCCGCATCCCGCTGTTTCGATCACGGCCTGAGCGGCGGCGTCCATTTCGCAGACACGCCGGCCGACCACGGCAGCAGAGACCGCAGCGTCCGTCGCTTGCGCTGCCACACGGTAGAACTTTGCCTGCTCGTCGGTCGGTTGACCGCAGAACCACGTGCGTTCCGTTCTCGACATAGAGTCCGTTCAGCCGGGGCAGCACAAGGTTGATGATTGCCCTTCGCAATGCGCCGCAAGATGCGCCGTCGCCGTGCGGGGAAGCGGAGGCGGCGCTGGTGAGCGTCCAGCATTTCAGGATCTCGAAATCCTCGCCGGGAAACCGCCTGGCCGCTTCTTCCACCATGAGGCCCGCCATGGCATGGTCGAGCTCCTGCACCAAACGCCCGGGCCGAATGTTCTCCCTGTATCGGTCCTGGACCAGTCCGTCAGGCTGGCCAGGGCGCGCATGCTCTGCAGTTCCTCTGCGTGCTTGACCCACCGGAGGCTGCGCATCTCGGCCATCGCCGGACGCAGCGTCATCTCGGGAAGGTGGCGCTGTGCCCCTACAAGAATGTGATGTTGAACGTCGGCAGCAATGCGCGACATCGCCAACCCTTTCTGGCTCAACAACGCCGCCACCACTTCCGGCAGTTGCGATGGCAACGCAAGGCGGTTCCCCACGCGCGGATGCTCGGCATAGTAGGTCACGTCCGAGAGCCAGACCGTGCCCTTCTCCGTGGCGAACCGCATGTGGTTGGTGGAAAGCTCGTTCATCACCGCAAACGTGTCTCCATTGCGCGGCACGACCACGAAGACCGGCCGCTCCCATGCCGGTCGGCTCCTCTCAATTTGGTCTTCATGACGTTTGGAATTGAGCAGCCAGTTGCTCTCCCCTACGGCTGACCTTGCATAAGGCCTGAGCACAGTCACGACGGGTGTTGTGATAATGGCTGCTATTGCCTCTCAGGCCACCAGTGCCATAGGCCACTCTACTCGCTGATTGCTATCTCTATGTCCGCTGAAAAGCGGCTCCAGGAGGTCGTCCTAGATGCTGCACAAATGGAAACAAACGGTCCGATCATCCGATGCTGTGAGAGCTCGACGTCCTTGCCGCGCCCTCCAGCGAAGCCTTTGCCAAAACTATGGCCAAGGGATGGAATGCTGTACTTGGCGCAATGTCCGGACAAAGGGCCACAAAGGCATGCCAGGGATCCAATCAAACACAACAAATCCCTTCTCGGTGTGCTCATCACTCAAATTCACGATTACCAACTCTGTGAGCATCATCATGAGACGTTCCCATAGAACCGGTTGGCCTGCTCCGAGAATCTTCACTATCGAAGCGTAGAGGCACAGCAGTACGGCGCGCATACAAATTCGGCCGTCGATAATATCCGGGAACAAGTAGTTCGCTGCGCCCCGTACTCTAACCCCCTGCAGATCACCGTCGAGGGCTTGTTCGTCGTTGCCGTCCATGAGATAGCGCATCACCGATAGCGCTGCGATGTACCGGTTCTCGGCGGTGCAAAGGACTACGCTACCCTGTCTAGCAACCAACCAACGCTGCGGCCTAGCGCCACCTTCCGTGGCGGAGGCTAACCATCGATTCAACATGCGCAAGGTACTACGGTACACCTGATTGACACGCTCTCGCCGATCGCCCAGGAGCCTCGCTCGGAACATGGGCGCCTCCGTTTTCTGCAAGCGCCATTGGAGCACGGTGACGGGCCTTTCCGGCGGATCAAGTTCTTGCGGCCAATTGCATGAAAAGCGATAGCAGACGGCGGCTGCAAGATCGGCTCTTCCCTGCCAGTACGTTCGCACTTTGCTTGCCGCAGAACCAAGCTCTGCATGCAAGGGATGCAGCGTGCCCGTCCATGCGTTCAAGGGTCGAAAACGGCGGTCCAACTCTGCGGCATGGAGTCTAAACTCGGCGTGCGCCGCCAAGGTAGTGGCAAGGCCAGCTATCGGTTGCCCGCAGTGTTGGCAACCGTATGGCTCGATCAACGAGCCCAGCCTTTCCAATGAAGAGAGCGGTGCCGCGCAGCACTGACATGTTGCCACCAGCCTCACAGCATGCACTGGGCATTGCGACAGCCAGGGGCACTGGAACCAAAAACTGTGGTAGGCGACTTCGCAGCAGAGCGGGCATATCCGAAACGTGCATGTAAACAGCCCATCCAACAGCGGCGATGCCCTTCCTTCGGATACTCTCCGCTCCTCGACAGGCGATATTTTGCATACGCCCGCCAATATCAGCTGTCGTGCATATGCATCAGCAATTTCAAAATAGCTGTGGCGTCTGGAGCCACTTGCGCCCGCGATTCGCAGCGTTCTTAAGTCTGCTTTCCGAAGCGCGTTAAGTAACACCCATCGTTGTAGGACGGACACCGAGGACTCGTTTGGAAGAGGCATCCACGAGGATCCAGTCCAGCTCATTGTGGTTCTCCAGGCGTCGTCGCACGGACGATGACATTAGACGAAACCGTTACAAACCGATGTGCGTGTCTACTGTGTATCCCGTGCCGCTCGCGCTGCGACACAATTTCGGAGACTGCAGTTCTTTGCCTACCCAATTTTTACGCTTGCAGGTCCGACGTTCTCGATGCTTACGCTGGGACGAAAGAGGGAAGTCCACATGCCAGACACACGCGAAGGCATTTGCGCTCGCTCGTGCAGCGAATGGTGCTCGCCTCCATACTTCAAAAAGTATGCCGCCCGGCGTTCGGCATCGAGCCGACGACTGATGTTCTCGAGGGTCCAGCCTTGCGGCAACTGGTTGCTAAGCAGGAACTCCAAAATTTCTATGCCACGGCATGGTCGTAGCAAAGAACTGGCTTGGACGCCGTTGGAATTTCTCCAACCCAATTACGCAACTCACGGCCGAGACGATCCAGAGTCATCGCCTTACCTTCAAATCTCCCAAACTGCGGCAACACCACCATTCGGACGAATCCACTGCAGCGCGCCGCGTCAAAGTCCGTGCGCTCACCATAGAACTCAACCCCATTCTCGCCAACGATCGCGATACTGAGTACCTCGGGCGCCTGGAAGTCGCTAAATTCCGTGTCAATGAAGTAGCGGTTGCCCCAACCAAAACGGCTTTCGGGCGACCTCGACCAGTTCATCGAGTCATGGAAGCGCATCTGTCATCGTCGTGTTTGCGCTTCAGTTCTGTGCGGGCGCGTGCCACACGCGTCTGCCCCGCGCATAGCCCGTTGCAAAGCCGTGCGGAACGGAGAACTTTCGGCCTGCTGTTGTTGTGAATTGCGTCACGGTGAACAGCTTCTGATGGCCCTCGTTAAATTCGCTTGCCCCCACTCGTATCTCGCTCAAAGGATCTAGATACCAGTTCTCAGCAGGACTCGCTTGGCAAGTGCTTACCACTGCAGCCCCGCGCAACACACTCGTACCATGGAGAAATTGGTCCAGAGATGAAGCCCCCCGCGTGAGATCCATCCAGACGATTCGCGGTACGCCACGAGTTCGCTTCTCTGACACCCGAAGAACAAGCAGATCACCGGGCGTCCACTGCTCCATCACTGCCCATACACCTGCGCCGGCGAGCGCCGACTGAAGCGGTAAGCGATTTTCGTCCTGAATCAGAAACATATGCCTCAAAGCTAAAGGGCCAACCACTGCATATGGGTCGTAAATGCCGTGGCCACACAAGCATCATACCGCGACCATCTCGGGATGCAAAGGGTATCGGTCAAACAGGACGACGCAGGCACCTAGTCGCGATAGGCGCGGCGGTTCGAGCTCGTCGGCTGGAGGTCGGGGTGTCCCAAGAGTCTCTTGCACATGCAACTGGTATTGACCGCAGCCATATGGGTCGTATAGAACGAGGCGAGCGCAATCTTTCTGTTCTTAACCTCATCAAAATCGCAGCCGCTCTGGAACTGGCCCCATCTACGCTTTTGCTGGCCTCTGGCTTGTAGGCATCTCTGCCCTCAATCCCCCGGGACGTTCGTCAATTCAACAGACGAAGCCATTGAGATGTAGCGCGCCCGGACTTGGCAATTGGGCGGAAAGCTCCATGAGGGCGATGCACCCGACGCGCAAGCAATGGATGAGGGCAGTTAGTATGGTGTGTGACGCCACCCCGCCACCTCGAGTTGCACCTGTTTGCACAAAGGAGAACCCGTGGCACGCCGCACCGGCAACTTATGGCCATTTGGGAGCGCCATTTCGTGGACGTTGTTGATCGGGTCACCTTGTGAGAATTCTCACTTTCTCGACGCTTGGATGGGAAGCCTCCGGCCAATGTATGCATCGGCTAATTTGACGCCTGAGGGGATGTAGCGCCGTCACGGCACTTTAGTTACTAGGCCGTGCGGTCGAACGGCCACATCGGCATGCCCGGAACACTTTGGAAGGCAATAAAGCCTTTTATCTCGGCCATGTCGTTCAAGTGCAAGACACCTGCGTTCAATCCGAGATCGTAGAGAAAGGCATCCCAAACAAGCGGCCCTCCCTCCCCCAGAAAGCCGATTATCGTGGCGTAGAGCCCAAGGATCGCCGCACGGATGCAAAGCCGCGCATCGCTATTGCTTGCCAGCAGGTAGTCGCGAGTGTTTTCAATCCATGCTTCGCCCATATCGTCGTCATGCACAGAGTACAGGGCCCGCCCCTCGAAGAGGTAACGCACAATGTGGAAAGCCGCCACGTAGTGGCAGTTCGTCGTACAAACCAGCAACGTTCCGTCGCGGAAAACCTCCGAGCGTCCGAGTTCGGGGTGCATCGCTGTCACGTCCCCGAGCCAACGATTCAACATGCGGAGCGTACTCCGGTAAACAAGATTGACACGCCGGCGATCACCTCTACGCCGGTTGGTCGGCCAACTAGGTCTTCGCAACCTCCAAGCGAGCACAGTCACAGGCCTGGTCGCTGATTGCAATTGCTGAGGCTTGCGAGAAGACAAACTTAAGCAATGCGAGAAGGCCAGGTCCCGCCGCAATCGCCAGTAACACCTCAACTCCCTCTCGCCTATCCCACGCGCGGGTGTGAACGGGCTAGTGTTTGCGCCCACACTCTCAGCGGCTGGAAGCAACTCTCCAACTCCACTGTGTGTTGCCGAAGGTCAGCATGTCCTTCCACTGTCGTTGCCACACCTGCAATCGGCGAACCGCATTGGCCGCAAGCATACGGATGGAGCAACGAGTTTTCGCTGCCCAACCTGGGCAGCGAAGCTCCGCAAGTGCAGCAATTTGAGACAAGATTCAAGGCATGCAATGGGCATTGCACCAGTTATTGCACTGGAACCAAAAACTGTGGTAAGCAGCTTCCGTACAGGCCGGGCATATTCTTAGGGTTGTTTCGAAAAGCGCATCTAGAAGTGGAGAAGCGCGTCCACCTAACATCTCGCGTTCTTCCCGAGGTTGGCCTTTAATCAACCCGGCCTCCTTCATTGCCCCAGCATACGACGTCATCAGCAGAAAGAAGCTCGGAGGATCAAACTTCTCGCGATTATTGATCTTCAAGATCTGGAGAGCAGGACCACCGGGAGCATTTAGGTAAAGCCATCGTTGGACCACCGAAACTGTCGATTCGTATGGCAGCGAATGCCAGTTACCTCCTGTCCAAGAGCTTAAGCCCCCATTTCTTTGACGACCCGGGACGTCCATGCTAATCTGATGCAGTGCTAATAACGTCTAGCCAAATTGTTTCCGATACTCCGTCAGGAGTCAGGGCGGCACTTTCTCCTCTAACCACGAAATCTCCGACGATTTCAAATAATCGGCGACTCAACACGGTGCCAGACGTCGCGTCGGCGTCTTTTGCTTTAGCCCGACGGATTAGCCCCTCACTACCCAGGCATTTCCACAGCTTCTCTGCTTCGTTTTCCAATCTAAAACCTTTATCAAAGGCATCACGGAAGAAGAATCGTGTCCAAGTAATTCCAGAGCCCGTCGGCCAAACTTTGGTATCAATCGCTCGAAGTAGGACCTTTAAGGCGGCCATATCGTAGCCACCAAGTCGCACGCGGTAATTGCCGAAACGATCGGCACAAGCCTTTCTCCTTAGTAGTTCTTGCATTAAACTTAGCCGGTCTTCCAGTTCAGGGCTCTCGCCACATAGGATAACGACAGTTGAGATTCCGACGCACTCCAGATCATTCTGTATATCCTTTATGAATCCAAAATCGTCGGAGTCTACCGCTTGCGCCTCGTCTACAATTAAAATCGCGATACTATAATCAGTCTGCCGCACATTACACTCGATTCGCTTCGATACGCGCTCACGCAGATCACCGGTTTCCCCTGTTGTAAGGGGGTGATCGAGTGAATATAAGAATTTCTTGAAAAATGCTCGTATGGATGGCGCCGGCTTATTAGGCGCCGAATAATAAGCGACATAGATATTACCGAGATCCTTTTGCAATTCTTCCTGCATTGCCTTAAGTAAAGTAGTTTTCCCTTCCCCGGTAGCTTCCGCAATATAAAAGCTACGACGCTGCAGAATATGCAGCTTGGCGGAGTCATAGGCCCGCCTTATGGGAGGCGTCCAAAGCGAAGTGCTATGGCGGGAGAGCATCGGATGTTCCAAAGCCTGCTTGCCCCAGCGTGGCTCGCTTAGATATGTGGCGTCAGACATCGTCCTTTCCCCTCGAGTTGCGGAATGACCCGAACGGACCGGTTAGCCCCGGAGTTAGTCGCCCGGATGGCTTGTCAATGACGGGCAGAGGATCATGGGTAACTTGTTGTTGGAGTTTTAATAAGGTCAATGCCTCTTTTTTGCTCCGCCTACGAGGATTCGTTGTTAAGAATTTCTGCTGCCTCGATTCCAGGGATTTTTGCAAAGTTCCAGGTGCTCGATCGGCGGGACGTGCCATCGTCTCGCGATTCAAAAGCTTTCGCGCAAACAACGAGATCTTCCAGTCTCTCCACCGCGCTTCACCGTTGAGCTTTCCAAGATCTTCGCCTGTTTCAACGACCACGCCCCACGCCAGGCGTGGATCCATCCGATCAACTTGGAACAGAACTTCTTTACCGATTAGCGTGAAATCACGAGCAAGACGCTCATTCGTATATCGCTCGCGATAGTGCTGCACATACGGATTCTGACCCTTTTGAGCGTTTCCGCGAACAGTAAGCGTCACAGTATGCATTAAGAGGCGGCGATCCTTTTCCGTCTGGGTCGGAAGTGGTTGAGGCAACCAATTAAGTTCAGGCAAAGCTGCATAGCGCTCCAGAAGCTCCAGGGGGGTGCTACGAAAAAATCGCTCCGATGTAAATACGCAATTGTGCTCCCATATCGCAGTTCGAATAATCAAACGAAGTTCAGAGTCGGCAATCTTGTATTCCCTTTTTTGATCTTTCGGCTCCAGACGGCGAGGATCGCCTGGGCCTGACCCACTAGTAATACGTAGCCTGTGAACGCCCCGCTCTGCCAGTTTCCCATTTATTCGCTCAATAAACGGACGAATCCACCACGCCCGAGGAGCCCCAAACTCGATGGCGCAGCCGATCACCGAAACTATGTTATTGACAAAATCATTTGCGACGTTACACAGTCCATTATCCACCCTTAATAGCGCGTAGCCTTGCGATGCATAGGCCGGGCATAGATTTGGGACTAATATCGATTTGTGTGAAACAATATTAAGTAGCTCCGGCTCCTCACTATAATCTTCCGGCTCGAGCGCACTCAAAATGGTCTGGAGTGCACAGTCCGCAGTCGGGTTAGTGTCGTAGGAAAGATAGCAGCCGCATATACCACCTGAGAACTCATCGGCCAGAACACCTAAGTACCAACGCGCGAGCGGAACATCATGAATTTTCCCATACCCATCGACGAATTGAACGAAGCCGGATGCGTCTTGCATTGCATAATCAAGCTCCATAATTTGCATCGGCGCCTTCGCAGTATGATGCGCGAGTAACCGTTCCCGATTCTAGTATTTCGCGAAGCCTCCGCCCCGTATCGATGTCGAATGAACCGCGCACTCTTTGTGCTAATGAGTGAACCTAGGTAATGACTGAGGGCGGCATATCCTTGGTTTTTGTATTTAGCGGCCATTCGTCGAGCTTCAAGGCCTTTTTCAGAAACTCTATAAAATCAGCATGAATATCGACAACTTTCCGAGGCGCTTCAACGTACCGATTGCCGTGCTTCTCTCCCAGAAATTCGTGCACGACAAAAGACTCCAACTCAGGGAAACGTTCGAATAACTGCCCGAGCGCCCCCGCAAAGCCACTCGAACGATCGAGTGCGCTTAGCGGCTTTCCTTTAACGTCCTTCTGCCGGTGATAGGGTTCGATTCTGAAATGCTTGCGGAGCGCACGAAATCCGAATATTGATCCATCCGACGCAGGAGTAAGACACCTTCTTATCTTCCTACGAAGTTCATCGTACTTAACACCCTTCTCCCTTTCTATGATTTCAAATGATTCGCCCGAGAGGTACATCACGATGGCTTCTTTCTCGCGAAGGATCCTTGCCCTCTCCTCATCGGTAAAAGTAACCACACTGATGTCTGGCCATAAGTCCAGGTTCTTATATTGTTGGGGGATCAGACCGCGTCTTTGACCGTCGCTCATGATTGCACCTGAGTAATCACAGACTGCCGGCTCAACATGCGTGTTCTTAGATCCGTTTCTAAGCTACCCAATGCCAATTTGCGCGCCAGTACCGCAAACATACTCCCTTGATCGGCTCCCGGCTGATTAATGAGAGCATCAAGCTGAATACTGCTTCGTTCCCGGAATAAAGCCCGAAGAACTGCTGATTCTTTCTCCAGAAATCTTCCGCGCGCCCGATTTTGGAACGCACAGAGAATTTTCCAATTTAGCGGCAGGCATCTTGCCTCTGCTATGTCATATGCCGTCTTCAGAATAGATGGTAATTCGCCAGAAAACTTTTTTTTTTTGCTTCGCTCGGAGAAATGCCACCGCTCAATATCTCCCCCGTCGAGATGAACATCCGCATATTGGCGAATATTAATCGGACCCTCGTCAAATCGAGGTAGGATGTATCGCAGTACATGCGGGTTTCCCTCGGCCATAATGAGATGCCAAAAGCATACTTCACCATATATGACTAATCGGTTGCCACATTTCGGTGAATCGAACACGTAGACCTTGCAAAGTCCCCGCCCGGGTGCGTCCAGATATCCTTTCACGTTCGCGCGCGCTACAGACGGCGGGTTTTCTATTTCCATGTCTGACTCCGTTTAATATTTACGACATGCAGACCTGGCTCGAGGGACGAAACGGCAAAAAAATCCTTGACTTCGGCTGAAAATTCGACCAAAGTCATTCCAAGTCTGCAGAGGTATGGCGTCGCCGGTCCCGGCGGTTTCTTTTCAGACGATAGCAATCCTTGCTAATGCACAGGCGAATCGGACATCGCGTGAACTCAGGTGGCACTGGGTTCGCGCGTTCTTTTGTATGCCGGCACTACACGGCATAATCAGTCATAGACGAAAATCGCAGGAAAGAGCAAGCCATACGTCTCGGGTGACTTACTTGATTAATGTTGACGGCGATTCAACTGGCCATGTTGATTGGACCAAACCATTGCTCCTATCCTCATAAACTGTGTCCTTAGCCGTCGTTGCTGCGCAAAGAGGTTGGTTTCATGAAAGGGATGCTTGCGCTCCCAATTCGTTGTCCAGTCGCCGCCCCTCGCCGGCCTGCTTAGCTTGCTAGAACGCTCAGTAGAATTTCAAATTTTGCCCAGCAGTGCACGAAGGCGCAGTTTGTTTGAGCAAAGATATTGGGGCCCGGGGACGCCTCATTGCGCTCTGTTCTAGTAGGACCTGGTAACAGGTTCCGCAAAAGCTGGAACTTTAGCTGTTCAGCTAAAGTACCGGTTTTTGCTAAGCTATGACGGGAATAGGAGATCGTCGCGAAAGGACTCATGGTGAAGGTCACTAGAAATCTCAGGGAAAAGACCCGCGCCGCCTTTGAAGCTGAGGTCACTCGCGAACTAGGCGTCGCTTTGTCCGACGCCACGGACGGGCGGATCAGCGTCGTCCAGGCCGAGCCAAGTCTCACGACCGGCCCTAGCCCAGATCTGACACTTTGGCTAGATGTCGCTGGCAGGTCGGTAGAGGTCGCGGTAACAGCGCTACGCTTTGCGTATCCCCGCGATATACAAGGCGCCTTATGGAAGCTCGCCGAATATAAACGTGCTTCGAGCTTCCGCAGAATTTGGTCCTTTTGGTCGCTGCAGAGGTACTGAGCCCCGGGGCTAGACAGCAGCTTCGCAATCACGGAATCAACTATTTCGAGCGTAACGGAAACCTGCGCCTGAGTTGGCGCAACTGGCTAATCAACATTGAGCGGCCAGACATACCGTCAATAAAAAATGAAGTCACGTCGCTGTTTACCGACTCACGGGAACTGGTCGTGCACACCCTTCTAGTCAATCGGAACACCTGGACGACCGGAACACAACTCGCTGAGATGTCGGGGACGTCTTCTTACACATGCTCCCTAGTTCTTCAGGAACTTGACCGGCGTGAGTGGTGCGAATCCAGTGGTGCTGGCCGTACATTTCGGCGCCGGCTTACCAAGCCAAAGCAACTGCTGGAAGCGTGGGCAATGGAGTGGACGAAGCGCAAGGAAAAGCGGACCCGCTGGTACGCTTTCTGTGAGCGATCCAACTTACTACTCGATCAGCTCACGTACCAGATCGAGAAGGCCGGCGTCTCGTTCGAGTGGGCGTTCACTGGTGCTGTCGCCGCAAACGTCTACGCTCCAGTGCTTACAAGTGTGGATGTCGCAGAAATCATTGTTCCACCGCGGCGCGCCGAAGAACTAGCGCGCGAAATCGGCCTGAAGCCAGCCGATAAGGGGGCAAACATCACTATCGTCGAACGCGACGGGGCTAGCCTGCTGTTCCGCGATTCTTACCAGAACTACCAGGCGACTTTGGCGAGCCCTTTCATTTTTTACCTCGACCTGCTCGACGGGCGAGCCAGAAACAAGGAATTGGCCCAGCGCGTTCTTGAGAAACTAGAGCTTTAAAGCAAGCGTTATCCGTGGACCCTCCATTGGCCGACACGACGAGCCTAAACTCGCCTGGCCGACTTTGTCATCGACACCAGCAAGGTGCGCCCCGCTGACCTGACCACGGCCGCCTCGTCTACGCCGCTCTCGATCGTCGATCAAGCTTTGCAGCGTCGACACTGCGCGCAGCGCTCTGGGCGCTATCCAGAACCGCCTGTCGTCCGCCGTTTCAAGCATGGACACAACCATCAGCAATCTGTCGTCCTCGCGCTCGCGCATTGAGGACGCGGACTACGCTACGGAAGTGTCGAAAATGACTCGCACGCAAATCCTGCAGCAGGCCGCTACTTCGGTGCTCGCCCAGGCCAATCAGACGAGCCAGTCTGTCCTCACGCTCCTGCGTTGATAACGCCCGGCCGGCACGCATCCTCCAAAGACTATTCCACCTGTTGCCACGACCATGAGCAAGTCCATCCTCTTCACGTGCATCGCCGTCGCCATCACCCCTCTCGTGCTCGGCTACGCTGCAGTTGCCACAGCACACGCTGATCAGTTGCCGATTCGGGTCGAAGTCCTACAGAAAAAGCTGGGCTCCTTCCAGATCCCAGCGGTGAAGATCACCTCCCTGGTCAACAATGAAGTCATTCGGAAGGTCAGCCTCAATCGTGACAACTGCCCTAACGCCGGCCGCCTCCAGCGCGTCGGTAACGAAGTGACGCGCCCCCAGCGTCGTGTCGGTACGGCTGTAGGTCTCATCGATCCCCAGCCCTGTCAGCAGGTTCGCGCGGGGCGTGCCGGCGGCGAGCTCCTGCACCACGTTCCGTCCGTCGTAGCAGAAGCTGGTGGCGGTGCCCCCCACCGTCTTGGCACTGCGCCGGCCCAAGCCGTCGTATGTGAAGCTGGCCGTCGCCCCGCCGCTGAGCGCGCTGAGCCGGCTGCGCGAATCCCAGCTGTAGGTCAGGCCACCATCGCTCGTCAGGTTGCCGTTGGCGTCGTAGGTCGCCCCGCTCATCGCCGCGGGCAGCACCATGCTGGCCAGGCTGCCGCCCAACTGGATGCGCCTGCCCGCCGCATCGTAGGCATAAGTCAGGTTGCCCAGCGAGGTCCCGCCATTGGGGCAACTGGCCGAGCACTCGGTTGTGTTCAGCGTCGGGCCGTAGTCGGCCAGTTCCGGACATCCAGTTTGGGCTTCCGTTTCATGTTGATTCCGTTCTGGCGCCGGTTCACTCAACACCATAGCTTCCGCCGACGAGCCAATCCGGTAGCCGGGCCATGTTCGTCAACGCACACACAAGCTTGTCAGCATTTGATAGCGTGGCATGAGTCAAAAATTTAATGCTCTCTACCCCCGCAAACCATTCATCAAGATGCGTCAGGCAAGGGCCGTGAGCACCATTGTTCTGAGAGTTGCATTGCTCCCCATCATGCTGGGCCTATTAGTGTTTTGGCCGCTTGCGACCAGCAAACGCCCTATGAACACGATGTGCAGTGTCGTCGGACATGTGCCGAGCAAGGCAAAAACGGTAAATGGGAGCCAACACGCCCCCGCCCCCGCCCCCCAGGGTCAAAGCCACCGCTACCAATTGAGTACGAGTGCGTCTGTTCTTACTAGCTGTGTGTCTAAACATCTGAGCAAAGGGGCGGCTGAACGATTCCATCAAGCTGTTGCGTTGACCCGTTGAATCCGCAACCGGGAGCGGCCGTTCCACCTCTAATAGCCGCAACACATGGCGACTGAGGCTAGCGGCTCTTCAGGGTCGGTCAGGGACGGCCGTACTTTGAGGGTGGAGCCGCGGAGACCGGCCAGCTCCAGTTAGTCGTCGACCGAACCAGCGACGACCGTATTCGGAAGCGGTCGGATACGCGATGGTCGACTGTGCCGGCCGCAGATGGCGACGTTGGTCATCCGCTCGAGTCCAGATCGTAGTAAATTTTCTACTCGTTGCGGACACCCACGGAAGCGGGGGGCGCTGTTCACGCACCTAGTTTGTCTTCCCCCTTGCGTGGATCAATGTCTGTAGACAGGCCACATCGACGGCACTTCCTGGGCATCCAGGTTGGATATACGAAGGGGCCAACGAATCCGTAGGTGTATGCCTTGCCACACCGGGGGCAGGAGAAAAAGAAGGCGTTCCAGAACGCGAACACCAAGAACAATATGGGGATTCCGATGAGGAATGCCCCATGGACCTTGACAGCGAGAATTCCTAGCAGAAAGAAAGACGCCCAATATCCGGGTACAAAGACGTAAAACTTCCGCCGTGGGGACATTGCTAAACCTCCTACGATTCGGCCGAACGCACTCGAGACTTGACGCCGTCTCAAGTAGTTCAGCTCGAATGGTAGCCAAATGCAACTCCCTACATGTTGGAGAAAGCACACACAGCCATGGCGGGACTGGCAGTCCTCAGTACGCCATTCCCGCCGAGATGACCGAGAAGGGTGGGTCAGGAACGGCCGTACTTTGAGGGTGGGGCCGGCGGAGATTGGCTGATCTCGGACTCCGGAGGCCTGGCCGCCGGCGTCCGAGATCGGCCAGAAGCCGACTTTCGCCGCCTCAGGCCACATCAGATGATCAAGAAGTTGAAGCAGCTAGGTTGCACGCAATGCGCGCTCGCCGACATTCAAGTTCAGCACAGCGGGTAGATGATGCTCAAATTTGAGCCGCGTGAAGATTCGGATCATTGGGGAGATCGACATGATCGTGTCCCGTCAGGTATTCGAAAGCGATAGCATCGTAGTTCCGGTTGGGATGTTCGCAACGACCTACCAGTTCATTTACCATCGATCTTGGTAGCGATAGGCGCCTGTGCTGGGTTCTCGGCTCAACTGGCCGTCTGGCAGGCTTTGATACAACGCTTGAACAGAGACCCCGGTGACTTTCTGGTTCATGTCAATACGAAGTCCAATGAGAGCTTCGTCTATGGTGAGTCGATTAACCAGTTTCTCTTCGTTTGCCCCCCAGATCGGTTGTCGTTCTTGAGTGTCGCCGCAGGCAATCTGAGGAGCGACCAAGAACTCCCGGACATTCGTGAGCTGGCGGCGCACGTCATGCGAACCGTCGGAACAGAAGAATTCGGCGTCCCAAGATACCCCGCACCCGATGAGATTGCAGAGCTGCCTCGCATGGCTCTCGAGAAGACGTTTCAGATCGTTGCCCACTATTTTCAGAGGGATGCTTACCCGACCGAGAACTGGCCGGCCCTCTTGGGAGCAATCGCATTTCGGATTATTGATTCGAAGAAGCATTTGCTAGCCCCCGCACGGGCAATACGGATGCTACTGGAGTCGGCGGTCCCAATGTCGAAGATCGATCCATCGATGGTCAAGGGAATCAATCTCGGCATCGACTGGAGACTGGCCGACAAGTGGAGTAGCAGGGCCCGGACCATAGCCAGTGTACAGGCACAAGCTGACCTTATTAATGAGGTCCGCCGCGCCATGCCAAATAGCCTTGAGCGACACTGAGTAGCCGACCTGATGCTGATGTCCAACCGACCGCTAAGGGTTGGTATCGCCCCGGAAGGCGTGGCGGGAATATGACGAACAGCGGTCCGCTGGGACCTCGCCATCAGGACCGGGTCCGGCCAGTCGCGGACATACGACGGCCTCTTTCACTCAGGCGTTGAGAGTGAGTGGCGAGCGAAAGCGATGACCGTGAGATACGATGGATTTCAAATCCGCATTCTGGCGAGGACGATATGGCAGATTCGCATCATAGTAAGCAAACCGAACACCCGCTAAGAAACCTCCGTCTGCGAGCGTTTCTTCTATGGCCCGTGGTGATGTTCGCCCTCATGGAGTTGATGTACTTCTTCGACGCTAGGTCTCGCGCAGTCTCGACGCTGTTGTTTGCGCTCGTGGTATGGGTTCTGTTCTTTCGCGCATATCGCGATGGCAGAAGGCTTTCCACATTTCGTTGCCCGCACTGTAGAGAGAGGTTCTTCTACACAAAAGTAAGTTGGATATTTGGATATGGGAATCTCTGGTCTAACAGATGCGTGCACTGCGAGAACCGGGTAACTTAGCGGGGGGCGTCGGACATGCGCCACTTTAAATCCAAGCTTCGCATAAACGCCGCCATTACCGTCCTTGTCCCAGATTTGGACCGAGTCTGCATGCTCTGAGCGAGGGTTGAGCTAAGTGTCTATCTAATCGAATGAGCGCAAGGACAAGGACCGTGAGCACCATTGTTCTGAGAATTGCATTGCTCCCCACCTTTCTCGTCATAGCGGCTTCTTTGACATCATGCGACCAAGAAACGCCCTATGAGCGCGAAGTGCAATGTCGCAAGACGTGCGGCGAGCGGGGCAAGTATGGAGCATTGGAGCAGAGGCCTCGTCCTGCGTCGCCAAAAGCCCCATTAGCGATTGAATACGAATGCACTTGTTTCTAGGAGTGCAGCCGGCTAAGGACCTCATCCTCCCGCGTTGGGTTGAAGTACACAAACGTGCCCTTTCGCTGCTCCACCCAACTTAAAGGTCAGTAGCGGTGAACGTCCGCAACGGGCAATCACGGCTGACCGCTAAGGGTCGTTACTTCCGTGAGCAACACCCTGACATCATCCTGAATCTTTCGGAACGACCCTTGCCGTTCAGCTTCGACGAGACCAACTTCGATGCGGCCCTGAACTTCGATCATCCGTCCTGGAGCAATGTGGTGAAGGTCGGTGGCCGGCGCGCCGAAGGTAGCCGCCATCAATGCCGACCGCGCGGACAGGACTGGGCTCGGGGATTTCAGGCGGGCGGACTCCCTCCGCCACCTCCGCCTGCTGTCGGGCGTTGGTGGCCTGTGCGGCTCCCAGCCGGCGACCGAGCGTGCTGACTTGGCGCCGGATCGAGCTGGCTGCCAGCACATGATCGAGCGGCAATACCTCTTGCAGGACGTTGACGGTCAGACCATACGACATCAACGCTGCAAACTTGACTTCGAGATACTGCAGTTCTACGCTGACCCGCTCAGGCAGGCAGCGGTCGACCGGGCTGAAGGTGGGGGCGTCGCCTTGGCACCGCCGGCAGGGGTACAGCCTGGGACTGTCAATCGACAATCGCCCGAACGCGCTACGGAAGACCAAGTGATGGTGGCCCTTGCAAGCCAGCTGCGCCCCGCACGTGGGACAAACGCTGGTCCGAGCGACTGCCTCGGCAACCTGTGCCGCGACCATTGTGCTCTGCAGCCAACCCAGCAATGATTTCGCCTCCTCCAGATGCAGGCCCAGCGAGCCCACATCAAGGCCGTCTCTCACGAACTGGCCGATTTCGGTGACGGTGACTGGCACGCCTCCCTCGCCCTGCACTACGAGTTGCAAGCTGATACGCATGGCCGCCCTCCTCCCGTGGAAGCTGCGGCGACCAGTCTACCCCTCGAGCTCTTGCAACCGATCATTGACGGTCTGACGGCCAAAGCCATACATTCGGACTTTCGCTGCGGCACCGCCGCTGTCCCTGATGGGTTTCGCTGGCCAGATCCCATTCGTTTTGCCGCACTCAGAAGTGCTTGGGGGCTGTCGGACTTTACCGGCCACGGTCTAACCTGTCTTGCCATAATTTCATGACTGCCTGACAATCTGTGGTTTGTTCCTCCGCTGTATGTGCTTCCCAATGGACTATTCGAGCTGGCTAAGTAGCCGCAATGACACGGGTGTAGCCAGCTTGAAAGTCTCGATTGTGCGTCCATAGTGCCCATACTGTCCGCGCAATCTTGTTGGCGAGCGCCACGGCGGCAATATTTTGGTTACGACGACGCAGTAAATCACGTACCCATCCTTGCTGGATGCCTTTGCGTCGCAAGGCCAAGATTGCCGAGCGCGCACAGTGAATCAACAGCGTCCGCAAGTAGGAGTCGCCGCGCTTGCTGATTCCAAGCAGATTTGGCTTTCCACCGCTTGAGTGTTGCTTTGGCACCAGGCCTAGCCAAGCGGCCAACTGTCGGCCGCTCTTGAAGTGCTGCGCGTCCCCGATTGTTGCGACCAGCGCCGTGGCTGTCACGGGTCCGACACCCGGTATCTTCTCGAGTTTGCAGCACAGTTCGCTCTGCCTGTGCCACACCTTGATCTCGGCATCAATTTCCGAGACCTGTTGGTGAAGCGCTTTGAGATGGTCCATCAGGCGTTGCATGAGCTGCCGGAACATCCCTGGCAGCTCATTCGAGCGTCTTCAATGATGTCAGGTACCCTTTCGGCGATGTAGGCGATACCTTGGGGAAGGACAAAACCGTACTCGCTAAGCAGACCGCGGATCTGATTGGCCTGCGCGGTACGAGCTTTCACATATCCTTGACGAGCTCGGTGCAAAGCTAGCATTGCCTGTTGCTCAACAGTCTTGATCGGAACAAAGCGCATGTTGGGGCGCATAACCGCCTCACAAATTGCTTCTGCATCCGCTGCATCGTGTTTGTTGGTCTTTACATAAGGCATGACGAACTGCGGTGCCATTAGCCTTACCGTGTGTCCCATGCGTTGCAGCTTACGAGCCAGTAGTGGGCACTGCCGCATGCCTCCATGCCGATGACGGCCGGCGGAAAGTTCGCGAAGAAGGTCGCCATCTGATCGCTCTTGAGTTGCCTTCTCAACACGACTTTACCGTTCCCAGCAATCCCGTGAAGCTGGAATACGCTCTTTGCCAGATCGATACCTATGGTTGTAGCCTTCATGATGGACGCTCCCTTCCGTGAAGTGGTGGCGCACAACTACCACTTTGGCACACCGATGTCGTTAGGGTGGGGGCGTCCATCCCATTGTTTTGGCGCGGTCTCCTACAATGCTTTGCCAAGTGGTTCTAGTTCGGCGGCGATGTGCTGGCAGTGAATGATCCCGACGAGCAGCAGAAACGGTTGCGCTACAACGATCTGATCGCCTCCGCAGTGATCCTGCAGAACACCGCCGACATGATGCAGGCGCTTTGCGACATGGAGAAGGAAGGCATCAAGGTCGACGTGGACGACATCAGCTTTCTCAGCCCCTATCTCACCAGCAACATCAAGCGCTTTGGCGACTACAAGTTGAACCTTGAGCGGATTCCCGAAGCTTGGATCCGCGACAGTCTATTCGCTACCCCGCCTACTCCGTTCGGAAACCGCGCCATGCCCTAACACCCAGACCCCTTACGGCCCGGTTGACACTGAAGCCTTGCGTTGCCTGTCAAGATAGCCTCAGCGCCGCCGGCCATGCGATGTCGATGAGCGGCGCTTTTTTGACTGCAGCGCGCTCGCGTTGCGCGTCAGCGTGTTCACGGATCATCTCGATCAATGCACGCAGCCCCGCGGCGCGTGACGCCGGCCAGGGTAGTAGAGGCACAGGCCGTCGAGTGGCGGCGTCCAGTCCTCCAGCACCCGCACGAGCGAGCCTGCTTCCAGGTCCGTGCCGACGGTCCACTCAGTCAAGTACGCGAGACCAAGGCCAGCGCGTGCCGCCTCGAGCATCAGACCCGGTTCGTCGAGCGTCAGCGCGCCGTCGCCGTCGATGCGCAACGTTTCCCCACGCCGCTCGAATTCCCAATGAGAGATCGCTCCGCTCGGCATCCGGCTTCGGATACAACGGTGAGCCTTGAGATCGGCTGGCGTGCGCGGCGCCTTGTGCTGCGCAAGATATGCGGGGCTGCCGACGACCGCAAACCGCTGCCTGTCGCCGAAGGGCACCGCGACCATGTCCTGCGGTACGGAATCGGCGAGGCGGATGCCTGCGTCGAACCCTTCGACCACGATATCGATCAATCGCCCTTCCGTGACGATATCGAGCTTCATCTCTGGGTACCGTTGCAGAAATGCGATGAAGACCGGCATCGCCTGGTTTGCGGCGCCCACCGAGGTATTGATGCGCAGCGTGCCAGATGGCGTGTCGCGGAAGCTGCCGGCCTGCTCGAGCGCGATGCGGATGATCGAAAGGGCGGGCGCAACGCTGCTCACGAATTGCCCGCCGGCTTCCGACAACGACACGCTGCGCGTCGTGCGATTGAAAAGCCGCACGCCGATGCGCGCTTCAAGCGCCGCCACTGCATGACTGAGCGCGGAGGTCGACACGCCCATTCGTTTGCCGCCCCGCGGAAGCTGCGATGACGCGCGACCGCCAGCACGGCTTCCAGTTCACCAAGGCCCGATGTCTTCATTGTCCCAAATTACTCAACAGCCCATCCTTGATTGTACGGCTAGTCAGCGGAATGTCAGCAGTCCGCCCCGTTGATATAGATTTTGTCGATGATTTGCATCGCTGCTCCAGACGACTTTGCGGATAACACACGATAGTTCGTTAGGCCGCACGGCAACGAGCTCTTCGACCTCTACAATCCAGCGACCGAGCAGGTGATCGGCCGCGTGCGTCTGGCCGACGAGGCGGATGCGTGCGATGCCATCGCTGCCGCGAAGCGCGCGTTCCCGG
>LRMT01000274.1 GCA_001725945.1 Cupriavidus sp. UYMMa02A
CGATATAGCCAGGCAGGTTTCGCGCCCTGGCGCTATGGGCCAGGCGAAATCCGCGCACCAGGGCCGCGGCAAAGCCTTCCGACGTATCCAGCGGCCCCTCGATATGCTTGCGGAAGAAGTCCGCCTCAGCAATTTGAAGGCGGGCTTGTCCCGCCTTCCTTCGCTCCAGCGCTCCGAGGATCCGCGATCATGCTGCCTGCCCCCGACGCCGCCGCCCTGCCGGCCAGCGAGCTGAGCGCCCTGCTTGGCCAGCTCTACCAGGCCCGACCGAAACCGTGCCGTGGGCCGGCTTTCTGGAAAGCGTGCGCGAGCGGCTCGATGCATCCTTTGTCACGTTGGTGCTGCGGCACCCCGCCACCGACCGGCCGGGGCTGATCGTCAATGCATCACCCTACGGGCCGCACTTGCCGGGCGAACCCTCCTACAGCGAGCAGTACTACGCGCTGTGCCCGTTCCTGAATCTTCATCCCGACCGGATATTCACCGCCGATGAACTGTTCGGCGAAGCGGGCTGGCTCGCGCACCCCTTCTATCTGCAATACCTCGGACCGCTCGACCTGCGCTACATCCTTGCGGCCAACCTGCTGACACCGAACGGCGTGGAATGCGCGCTGTTCGTGAGCCGCGGCCACCACGGCGAAGACTTCGACGTCGCCGGCAGGATGCTGCTTGGTGAACTGCTGCCGCACCTGAAGCGTGCCGTGGACCTGCATGCCGCGCTCGATGTGCTCGAATCCGAACGCGCGCTGTACGCGGACGCGGTTGACCGGCTGCTGGTCGGCACCGTGATCCTGGACGAAGACGGCAAGGTGATGAAGGCCAATGACGTCGCTGGCAGGCTCCTGCAGGCACGCGATGGGCTGTGCCTGAATCATGGAACGCTACAGGCGAATTGTCCGGTGGAGAACCGCAAGTTCCGCAAGATCGTGGAAGCGGCGATCGAAGCCCACGGGCTGGCGGTATCTCGCAGCGAAGTCACCACGCTGGCGCGACCGGCGGCGCCCACGCCATTGAGCGTGCTGGTGCGGCCGATTCCGCTCAGCTATCGGGCTGAAGATAAAACGCGGCGGCCAGCGGTGGCGGTGTTCATCCGTGATCCGGCGGGATCGCCGCGCAATACCCATGCGAGCCTGCGCAAGCTGTTTCGGCTCACGCCTACGGAGATTGAACTCGCGCTGCTGATGGTGGATGGGCTGACGCTCGACGAGGCGGCTGCTCGGCTTGGTATCAAGAAGAACACGGCCCGGGCGCATTTGCGGGGGATATTTGCCAAGACGGGGGCCACGAGGCAGGCGGTGTTGGTAAAGACGTTGTTGTCTAGTGTGGTGGGGATGGGGTGAGCGGAGCTTGGACTCCAAACCAATAACGACCAGCGTCCCCAGACAAAAAAACCGGCCATAAAAACGGCCGGCCTGAAGCTACTGCTGATGGAGACTCAGTTCCCCGCCCCCCGCGCCGCATCCGGCGAAAAATACGCTTCCACGTACTTCGGCTCGCTGTTCAGCCGCGGCGGCTGCCCTTCGTTGGTGAGCCGGTCCGCCAGGTAGGCCCCGGAGATCAGGTCGTGGTAGAACACCGTGGTCGGGTAGAAGCGTCGTGCATCGTAGGCATAGACATTGGCCTGGATGTTGGTACGCCAGAGCTGCCCACGGCTGTCGTAGTTGTCGGCCAGCACGCCATACCAGGAATCCTCGTCGATATAGATGATCCGCTTGGCATACTGATGGCGGAAGCCCTGCTTGAGCGCGGCCTCCAGCACCCATACGCGATGCAGTTCATAGCGCATGTTGCTCGGGTCGGCATGGCCTTTGGTCAGCAGGTCCTGGTACTTGATCGACGACGAGTTCATGCGGTAGTTGTTGTACGGCACGTAGAGCTCGCGCTTGCCGACGATCTTCCAGTCGTAGCGCTCAGGCGAGCCATTGAAGAAATGGTCGTCATCGACCGTGCGGAAGCCGCCCGGGCCGAACGGCTGGTCATAGCCATACTCGGGCGCTGGCGCACGCGGCGCGTGCCGGGGTTATAGGACCATGCGCGGTTGCTGTCCGGCTCCTGGCCGTCGTAGATGGTATAGCCGGTGATGATCGAGCCGCGGTCGCGCAGCGGCAGTTCGGTGTACATGCGGTAGAAGGCGCGTGCGTTCAGCGCGGCCTTGCCGTCGAAATGCTGGCCGTCCTTGGGCGACCAGATCTCGTACTTGACCTTGCCCCAGGCAATCTTGCCGTCGGCATAGACCACGGCCTGATCATAGACCGCGCGCTCGCTCTCGATGGCCGAGGCAAAGCGCAGGTTCCACAGCAGTTCCAGGCCGGTCTTGGGAATCGGGTACGGCAAAGTGGGCGGGCTGCTCTTCACGCCGTTGCCTTCGCCCAGCATCTCGATCTGCGGCGCATAGGTGCGGATGGCCTTGTAGGTGCCGTCGTCATAGCGGAAATCGCGATGCGTGGCGTAGACCGGCACCTTGAAGGTTTCCGGGTACTTCTTGAACATGGCCTTGAGGCCGTCGGTCAGTTGCTTGTCGTACTGCGCCATGTTCTGCGCGGTGATGACGAACAGCGGCTTCTCGTCGGCATACGGATCCGGGTAGCGTTCACCGGTCTTGTACGCAAGCCCCGTGGGTGCGCCCAGCCACTTGCCCGCCCACGCGGGAATGGTGCCGTCCTTGTTGGCGGCGCGCTCCGCGCCGAGCGGCGTGAGGTTGCCGTCCAGTTGCTTGAGGTCGTCCTGGGTAATCTTCGCCGTGGCCATCGTGACGGCCAGGGCGCCGGCCGCCAGCACGCCGGCGTGCAGCAGAATCTTCAGTGGTCGCGCTTTCACGTCTGTCTCCTGGATAGTTGTCGTGCACGCTGCCATCGCGCGCAGCGTGGAATCAATTTGCACTGCCGCGGCCGTGGCGGCTTCGTCCGCTCGGACTCGTCTGTTCGGAGTATGCGAATGCACGCGGCGCAGCCATAGCATCGAGCGGCCGGCATTTGCCGGTGCGAGTCAACCCGCGCCGCGCGGCAACGGCCGGCGCAAGGAGGAGCAGATGGCCAAGGCAGAGAATCTCGTCACATCGATCCAGGTCGAGATCGACGCACCGGCAGCGCTGGTGTGGGAAGTACTGACCGATTTCAGGCGCTATGCGGAATGGAACACGTTCTGCCCGGGCCTGGAGACCACCGGGCGGCTGGGCGACATGGTGCATATGCAGGTGCGCATCCCTGGCACCGACCAGGTGATTCCCGTGAACGAGTACCTGGTGGCATGGGAGCCCGAACGGCTGCTGTCATGGGAGCAGCGCCCCACCGACGAGAACAAGGATGCCGCCCGGCGCGATCAGTATGTGCAGGCCATGGGCCCCGCGCGCACGCGCTACTTCACCACGGACCTGTTCCTGGGGCTGAATGCCGACACCATCATGCGCGAGCACGGCGCCTGGGTGAAGCAGGGCTTCGACCAGGTGGCGCGCGACGTCAAGGCTCGCGCGAGACGCTTCACGCGCAACGGCAACCAGGCTGAGAACAGGGCCGCGCGGACGCTCCCTCACGGAGCGTCCGCGCCATTCAGAAATAGAGATTGGAAGGCGCCAGGCCGAAGAACATCAGGGAGCTGGCCGCTGGCTGAGCACCGTCAGCGCCGCGGCGCCGCGGCTGCGCACGCAGGCGTCGTCGCAAGCCTCGCGCCCGGCCTCGGCCGGCTCGAAGAGGCCGGTACGGGCCTGGTCCTGGCCGTCGCGGCCAGGAAGCATGCCTGTGTCAACCGTGGCCAGGCCCACCGCCACACCCGCCGCCATGCCGGCGCCGACCAGCACCCACCACGCGCCCGTTTCATCGCCGTCTCCCGTGCGCCTGTCGCCAGGCTTGTGACTGGATCGTAGTCACTGGGGCGGATGGTCTCTTCGTCCGAGCGGACTAGGGGGTATCCCGCACCGGCGTCGGCCGGACAGTGGCGATTTCGGCATATTCCGGCGGCGCCAGCAAGACTTCGGCGCCTCCGTACAGCCGTGCCAGCGGCGCCGCGCAATGCGCGAGGCTGGATGGCGCCAGGCACAGGGACTGCGCGCTCAGCAAGCCCCACAGGTGCGCAACCAGCAGGTTCGCGCGCTGCGGATCGGGCAGCCACGCCGCCAGCGTTTCGCACGCCCGCGCGGCCCGCTGCAGGATGCGCGCGCGCAGCGGGCATAGCTCGCAGTCTTCCGCGCATCGGTGCTGCAACAGCGCCGACAGCAGGTTGGCATGCGGCGCCAGTTCATCGCCATGCAACAGCGCCGCGAGCAGCCGTTCAAGGTGTCCCGGCGCATCCGCGCCGCAGCGCGCCAGCCGCATCGAGATATCAGCCTCGGCGCCCGCCAGCAATGCCCCGAGCAGTTCGGCACGGGACCGGAAATGCCCGTAGATCGCGCCACGCGTCATGCCGATGGTGCGCGCCACCTCTTCCAGCGTGATGCAATGCGCGCCGCGCTCCCGGATGAGCTGCCACGCACTGGCAAGGACGCGTTCGCGCGTGATGGCCGCATCCTCGCGGCGGCGCCGGCCCACGGCTGCACCCGTCCTAGACAAAGTGCAGGTCGTCCGGCCCCCAGTGGGCGCGCATGCTGCGGATGCGGCCATCGGCACCGAAGGTCATGACGTCGGTCACGTCAATGCGCGCCGGGCGCCCTTCAATGCGGGCATGGACCGTAAACGTGAGCGCGGCCGCATCGCCATGCGAGCCGCGTGGTGGCGCTGCCACCTCCAGGCGGGCACCGAGCGAGGTCGCGTGCTGGTAGAACGCCAGGATTGCCGGCCGGCCGGCAATCACCTGCGCGCCGACCGGATCCTCCACGGTGGCATCTTCGGCATAGAGCGCGGCAACTCCCTGCGCGTCCCCGGCATTGAAGCGTTCCACGTATTGCAGCAGCGTGGCTTTCATGGCTGCGCTGTCGGCCATCATGATTCTCCTGTCCTGTTCAGCGCGCGGTATAGCCGCCGTCGATCACCAGCTCGGCACCCGTGACGTAGCGCCCCGCGTCGGAAACCAGGTAGAGGATGCCGGCCGCGATATCGCGCGGCTGGCCGACCTTGCCTGCCGGGGTCTGGGAACCAAGATAATCGTACAGCGCCTCGCCCTGCCCCGACACCTGCGCCACATGCTCGAGCATGGGCGTGCGGATATAGCCGGGATGCACGGAGTTGGCACGAATGCCCTTGGCCGCGTAAAGCATGGCATCGGTCTTGGCCATCATCCGCACCGCCGCCTTGGACGCGTGGTACGGCGGCACATCGGGCCCGGCGGCAATGCCGTACATCGACGACACGTTGACGATGGCGCCGCCGCCCGCGCGCTCCATGTGCGCGATGGCGTGCTTGGTGCACAGGAACGTGCCGGTCACGTTGACAGCCATCACCTGCTGCCACTGTTCCAGCGTCACCTGGTGGGTCGGCTCGTTGGTGCCTTCGATGCCCGCGTTGTTGACCAGGATGTCGAGCCGGCCAAAGCGCGCGGCAATATCGCCAAGCACGCGGGCAACTTCGGCTTCGCTGGTGACATCGAGCTTCCAGAATGCGGCTTCGCCGTCCTGCGCGCAGATGCCTTCGGCGGTGGCCTTGCCATCGGCCTCCAGCACATCGAGCACGGCCACCCTGCGCCGGCGGCGGCCAGCACTCGCGCGGTCTCCGCGCCGATGCCGCGCGCGGCGCCGGTAATCGCGGCCACCTTGCCGCGCAAGTCAAACAGATTGTGCGGGTATTCCATGATGTCTCCTGTCGTCGTTCTTGTCGGGATGCTGCCGATTATGCCGCGCGGGCCGGTGCCGTATCGGCCAGGAAGCGAGGCACTCGCGGTTGAAGTAGTCCGCATGCTCGACCATCACCCAGTGGCCGCAGCGGTTGATCATCACGAAGCGGGCATCGGCGCACCCGGCGAGGAATTTCATGGCGCCGCCAGCCGGATTGAACTGGTCTTCCGTCCCCCAGAAGCCGAGCACCGGGCATTGGATCTCGCCAAGCCGCTCGGTCAGGTTCGGCACCTGCATGGTCGACAGCACTTCGCGCGGCTGCTCGCGGCACACGGCCATGCGTTCGTCGACGAGCGCATCGGTCACCAGGCTGGCATCGTGGACCAATAGCTGCAGCAGTTGCCGCATGGTGTCCGGGTTCATGTGCCCGCCGGTGAAGAGCGAGACCATGCGCTGGATTCCCGCCATCTGGAAATACGTCTCGCGTTCCTCCACGCCTCCGGGCGCATCATCACCAGCCGGCTGACGTGCTCGGGGTAGTCGAGCGCGTACTGCAGCGCAATGGCGCCGCCGAGCGAATTGCCGACCAGCACGCAGCGCGGCAACTCCAGCGCCAGCAGCTGCTCGCGCAGCGCGGCGACGAAGAAGTCGAGCGTGTATTCGACATCGTCCGGCTTGGATGACAAGCCGTAGCCCGGCAGGTCCACCACCACGGTACGGAAGCCGGCCGCCGCAAACGCAGGCACGTTGTGGCGAAAGTTGCTGTGGCCGCTCGCGCCGGGGCCGCTGCCGTGGATGAATACCACCGGCTCGCCACTGCCCGTGTCCAGGCAGTGCAGCCGCATGCCCCCGGCCGTGGTGGTGAAGCGTCCGACCGGCAGCGCAGGGTGCAGCGAAGAAGGCGTAGAGGCCCTTGGGGCCGGCTGTGACGTAGCGGACATGGTGGCGTCTCCCGTTGTAGTGGAGACGATAGTGCTGGGCGCGCGCGCGCCGGGCATCGTTCATTCGGACTAAGAGCGACGTGCGCGCTTCTCCTACGATGGGCGCTCCAAAGACAGGGAGAGCACCCATGACGGAATTCGACTACACCGGCCAGACCGTGCTGGTGACGGGCGGCATGCGCGGCATCGGCCGCGCGATCAGCGAGGCCTTCCTGCGCGCGGGCGCGCAGGTCTGGGTATGCGGGCGCACCGCCCCGGCAGACAGCGGCGAGCTGCCGCGCGCCGACGGACGCGAAGCGCACTTCATCGCGGCAGACATCCGCGACATGGAGCAGGTCGAGGCCATGCTCGGCCGGATCGCGCAAGCCAGCCCGACGCTGGACGTGGTCATCCACAACGCCGGCGGCTCGCCGTTCGCGCTGGTCGCCGATGCTTCGCCCCGGCTGCTCGATTCCGTGATCCGCCTGAACCTGGTGGCGCCCCTGCAACTGGCGCAGCGCGCCAATGCGCGCATGCAGCAGCAGGCAACAGGCGGCACGCAGTTGTTCATCGGCAGCGTCAGCGCGCTGCGGCCCTCGCCGGGCACCGCGGCCTATGGCGCGGCCAAGGCCGGCATCCTCAACGCGGTGCGCACGCTGGCGGTGGAATGGGCGCCCAAGGTACGCGTCACCGCGGTCAGCCCGGGGCTGGTGCTGACCGAGACGTCCCAGCAGCAGCACTACGGCGATCCGCAGGCATTGCGCGAAGTGGCCGAAACGGTGCCGCTCGGGCGGCTCGCGAGTCCGCAGGACATTGCCAGCGCGTGCCTGTTCCTCGCCTCCGCGCAGGCGTCCTATGTGTCGGGCGCCAATCTCGTCATCGATGGCGGCGGCGAACGTCCGGCGTTCCTCGGCGCCGCGTCGGTGAACCGTTCGTGAGCGCCACCCTTTGGGCCATCGGGGAGATCCGGGAAATCGCCTAGTCCGTTCTGCCGATTTGTGCACTGCCGCCCCTCACTACGCTTGCGCCAAGCGAGCGCTAATCGAAGTGTCAGGCAATGAACCATCACCGATACCAAGGGGAGACAACCATGCACGTTCCACAATCCTGCTCACTGACGGCAAAGCCAGTGCGCCAGCGCAGGCTGCGGCCAACCGCGGCTGCCGCGGCGCTGGCCGCCTTGCTGGCGCCAGCGGCCTGGGCAGGAGAAGCCATCGATCTCGGCCACGACACCACGCTCGACTACAGCGTCACAGCGAGCTACGGCGCCGCCGTGCGCACCGGCAGCCAGAGCAATACGCTGCTCAGTCCCGCCAACATCAACGGCGACGACGGCAACCGCAACTTCAAGCGCGGCGACATGATCGCCAATCGCGTGTCGCTGCTGGGCGAAGCCCACGTCAAGCACGACAACTTCGGCGCGCTCGTGCGCGGCAGCGTGTTCTACGACTGGGCCTACAGCGGCACCAACTCGAACAATGCGCCGGGCACGGTCAACCACAGCGGCCCGTTCAACGAATTTACCGGTTCCGCGCAGGACTACCACGAGTCGCGTGCCCAGCTCCTGGATGCCTATGTCTACGGCGCCGTGCCGATCGAAAGCACCCAGCTCAGCTTCAAGCTCGGCAACCAGGTAGTGGCATGGGGCGAGAGCCTGTTCTTCGCCAACATCGCCGGCGCGCAGGGGCCCGCGGATGCGACCAAGGCATTCGTGCCGGGCGCGAAGTCAAGGACATCCTGCTGCCCGTCCCGCAGGCCTCGGTGCAGTGGCAGGTCACGCCTGCATTCAGCCTGATGGGCTACTACCAGTTCACCTTCAAGCCCAACCAGATCTTCGCGCCGGGCAGCTACTTCAGCACCACGGACGTGGTCGGGCCGGGCGCCGAGTTCATCATCGGGCCGGGCTTCAGGATTCCGCGCGGCCCCGACATCTCGCCATCCGACTGGGGCCAGTGGGGCATCGGCGGGCGCTTCCGCGTGTTCGAGGACACCGAGATCGGCCTGTACCAGCTGCGCTATCACGACAAGAACCCCAGCGTCGTGACCTCGCTCTTCCCCACGCTGCAATACCAGCAGAAGTATTTCGGTGGCATCAACCTGACCGGTGCCAGCTTCTCGACGCAGGTCGCCGGCGCCAATGTGGCGGGCGAGGTCAGCTACAAGGACGGCATACCGATGCTGGTGGATGTCGCCGGCTCGCCCACGGCGTCGCGCGGCAAGGCGTTGCAGGCACAGCTCTCGGCGATCTACTCGATCGGGCCGACCTTCCTTGCCAACTCGCAGTCGCTGCTCGGGGAAATCGCCTACCTGCACGTGATCGGCGTGGATTCGGTGATGGGCTTCGACAAGCTGTCGAACACGCGGAACTCGGCGGCATTCCAGGTTGGCTGGTCGCTCACCTACAACAACGTGTTCGATGGCTGGGACCTGACGGTGCCGCTCACGTATGCGCAGCAGTTCAGCGGCAACTCCGCGGTGGCGGGCGCCTTCGGCGCGCTGACCGGCTACGGCGACAAGCGCGCCAGCGTTGGGCTCACGCTCAAGTACCTGAACAACCTTGAGCTCAACCTGACCTACGCCGCGTTCATCGGCGGTGCGAGCATCGCCAACCGGCCGCTTGCCGACCGCGACTACGTGGCATTCAACGCCAAATATTCCTTCTGACCTCCGCGCGCGCGGCGGCATGCCGCCGCGGCAGCGTCGACCGATTTTTCTTCCGCCATGACCGCCGACCTGATCGTCTCGCTCAGCCACGAACTTCACCACGCGCTTGTCACGCGCTCGCCGGTGCCGCCCCTGAGCGGCCGCGGGCTGGGCCTGGCCATCAGCGACGCCTACCGCATCCAGCAGGGCTTCATCGCGCACCGGCTCGCGGCCGGCGACCGCATTACGGGCAAGAAGATCGGCGTGACCAGCCAGGCCGTGCAGCAGATGCTCGATGTCCACCAGCCGGATTTCGGCATCCTGCTGCAGAGCATGCACTACGCCGCCGGCCAGCCCATACCCGCCAGCACGCTGATCCAGCCGCGCGCCGAAGGCGAGATCGCCTTCTTCCTGCGGCGCGACCTGCGCGGACCTGGCATCACGCGCGACGATGTGCTCGACGCGACCGAGGCGGTAGCGGCCTGCTTCGAGATCGTCGATTCACGCATCCGGGACTGGCGCATCCGCATCGAGGACACCGTTGCCGACAATGCTTCGTGCGGCGTCTACGTGCTCGGCGACGAGCGCGTCAGCCGCACGCACTGGACCTGGCGGCCTGCGCCATGACGCTCGAAAAGAACGGCGAGTGCGTAGCCGCCGGGCTCGGCAGTGCCGCGCTGGGCCATCCCGCCGATGCGGTGGCGTGGCTGGCCAATACGCTGGGCACCTTCGGCATTCCGCTGCTGGCGGGCGAGACCATTCTGTCAGGCTCGCTGGCGGCGCTGATCCCGGTGCAGGCCGGCGACAGGCTGGCCATGCACATCACCGGCATCGGCAGTTGCACCGCCGAGTTTTGCTGACACGAGACATATCGAGACACAACCAGACACCTGCGAGACACCATGAAGAAGATCAGATGCGCCCTGATCGGTCCCGGCAACATCGGCACCGACCTGCTCTACAAGCTGCGCCGCAGCGAAATCCTGGAACCGGTCTGGATGGTCGGCGTCGAGCCAGCGTCCGAAGGCCTGGCACGCGCACGCGAACTGGGCCTGAAGACCACCAGCGACGGCATTGACGGGCTGCTGCCACATCTTGAAGCCGACGATATCCGCATCGCCTTCGATGCGACGTCGGCCTACGTGCACGCCGAACACTCGGACAAGCTCACCGCGCGGGGCGTGCGCGTGATCGACCTGACGCCGGCGGCAATCGGGCCGTTCTGCGTGCCGCCGGTCAACCTCGAAGCGCACATCGGCAGCAACGAGATGAACGTCAATATGGTGACCTGCGGCGGCCAGGCGACGATCCCGATGGTGTACGCGGTATCGCGCGTACAGCCGGTAGCCTACGGGGAGATCGTGGCCACGGTGTCGTCGCGCTCGGTCGGTCCCGGCACGCGGCGCAATATTGACGAATTCACCCGCACCACCGCCGGCGCCATCGAAGCGGTTGGCGGCGCGCGCGAGGGCAAGGCCATCATCGTCATCAACCCGGCCGAGCCCCCGCTGATCATGCGCGACACCATCCACTGCCTGACCGACGACGAACCGGATGTGGCGGCCATTACCGCCTCCGTGCACGAGATGATCGCCGAAGTGCGCAAGTACGTGCCCGGCTATACGCTCAAGAACGGGCCGGTGTTCGACGGCAAGCGGGTATCGATCTTCCTGGAGGTGGAAGGCCTGGGCGACTACCTGCCCAAGTACGCGGGCAACCTCGACATCATGACTGCCTCTGCCGCCCGCACCGCGGAGTGCATCGCCGCCGCCATGCGCGCAAGCGCCGGCGCCACCCCCACCGCCTTCGCCTGAGGAGCCAGCCATGGGCCAACGTATCACCCTGCACGACATGACCCTGCGCGACGGCATGCACCCGAAGCGCCACCAGATCTCGCTGGAGCAGATGAAGCGCATCGCGCGCGGCCTGGATGCCGCGGGCGTGCCGCTGATCGAAGTCACTCACGGCGACGGCCTGGGCGGCGCCTCGGTCAACTACGGCTTTCCCGCGCACAGCGATGAAGACTACCTGCGCGCGGTGCTGGGCGAACTGAAGCAGGCGCGTGTCTCCGCCCTGCTGCTGCCCGGCATTGGCACCGTCGACCACCTGCGCATGGCGCACGATCTCGGCGTGCATACCATCCGCGTGGCCACGCACTGCACCGAGGCCGATGTCTCCGAGCAACATATCGGCATGGCGCGCAAGCTCGGCATGGACACGGTCGGCTTCCTGATGATGGCGCACATGGCGCCGGTGCAAATGCTGGTGCAGCAGGCGCTGCTGATGGAAAGCTATGGCGCCAACTGCCTGTACATCACGGATTCCGCCGGGCACATGCTGCCGCACGATGTCACCGAGAAGCTGAGCGCGGTGCGCCAGGCGCTGCGTCCGGAAACGGAACTCGGCTTCCATGGCCACCACAACCTGGCCATGGGCGTGGCCAACTCGCTGGCCGCCATTGCCTGCGGCGCCACGCGCATCGACGCGGCCGCCGCGGGCCTGGGTGCCGGTGCCGGCAACACGCCGATGGAGGTGCTGGTGGCGGTCTGCGAGCGCATGGGCATCGAGACCGGCGTGGATGTGTTCGGCATCGCCGACGTTGCGGAAGACCTGGTCGTGCCGATCATGGACCACCCGATCCGCCTCGACCGCGATGCGCTCACGCTGGGTTATGCCGGCGTCTACTCGTCGTTCCTGCTGTTTGCCAAGCGCGCCGAAGCCAAGTACCGGATCCCGGCGCGCGAGATCCTGGTCGAACTGGGCCGCCAGCGGCTCGTGGGCGGGCAGGAGGACATGATCGAGGACACCGCCATCACGCTGGCGCGCGAGCGCGGGCTGCTGGCGAACTGACCGAACTCACTGAACTAACCGAACACCTCCGCGTAAAGCTGGCTGACCCAGTCGACAAAAACCCGCACACGCGGAGAAAGCTGCCGGTGATACGGGTAGAGCACCGACACCGGCAGGTCCGGGCACGGCCAGTCGGCCAGCACCTGCACCAGCCGGCCTGAATCGAGATACGGCTGCACGCGGAAGCGCGGCACCTGGATCAGGCCGCAGCCGGACAAGGCGCAGACGGTGTAGCTCTCGGCATCGTTGACCGATACCTCGCTGGCCAGCTTGTACTCCGCGACGGCGCCGTCCACCATCAGCGTGAGCGGGTAACGTACGTCGTGGCTGGCCGAGAAGAAGCCCACCGCGTGGTGCCCGGCAAGCTCGTCCGGGTGGCGCGGCGTGCCGAGGCGCGCCAGGTAGTCCGGGCTGGCGCAGATCACTTCCGGCATCAGGGCCAGGCGCTTCACCACCAGGGAAGAATCGCGCGGCTGCCCCGCGCGGACCACGCAGTCGATGCCTTCGCGCACCAGGTCCACCAGCCGGTCCCCGGTACTGATCACGAGCTCGACCTGCGGATAGCGCTGCCGAAACTGCGCAATGCGCGGCAGGATGATCTCGCGCGCATGCACGCCGTGCAGGTCCAGCCGCAGCGTGCCGCGCGGATTGGCCGTCGATGTGCTCAGCGCGGCTTCGGCATCTTCGAGTTCGGTCAGGATGCGGCGGCATCACTCGTAGAACGCCTGGCCGTCAGCCGTCGGCCGCACCTGGCGCGTGGTGCGCTCCAGCAGCCGCGCGCCTAATGAGGCCTCCATTTCCTTGATCGCATGCGTGGCCGTCGCCCGCGGGATATCCAGTGCGCCGGCGCGCGCGTGAAGCTGCCCAGTTCGACGATGCGGGTGAACAGGCGCAGAGTGTCGAGTCGGTCCATGGAGAGTATCAATCAGCACAAATGATCGCGATGGCGCTGCATTGTTGGCCTTGATTGAAAAATCATTTCGATTTCATGGCATTTATCCAACCAGCGTCAACGCCCATGATAGCGCCATCGAAACCGCGCCGGGGCATGCCCCGGGGCCCCAACGGAGAGCCATCATGGATGCAATCATTTCCACCACGCCCGCAAGGCGGCCATCGTCACCGGCGCGTCGCGCGGCATCGGGCGCGCCATTGCGCTGCGCCTGGCCGCCGACGGCTTTGACGTGGCGGTCGGCTACGCGGGCAATACCGCGCAGGCGGAGGCTACCGTCGCAGCTATTCGCGATGCCGGCAGCAATGCCATCGCCGTAAGGGCCGACGTGGCCCGGCCTGAAGACGTGGCGCGCATGTTCGACGCCGCGCTGGCCGCCTTCGGCCGCGTCGACGTCGTGGTCAACAGCGCCGGTGTCATGCCCATGGCGAACATCTCGGCAGAAAACCTGGAAGTGTTCGACCGCACGATCGCCACCAACCTGCGCGGCGCGTTCCTGGTGCTGTCGCACGCGGCAAGCCGGCTCGGTGCGGGCGGGCGCATCATTGCGCTGTCGACCAGCGTGATTGCGCGATCATTTCCGGGCTACGGACCGTATATCGCTTCCAAGGCCGGCGTGGAGGGATTGGTGCGCGTGCTGGCCAACGAGTTGCGCGGGCGCGATATCACGGTGAATGCCGTGGCGCCCGGGCCGGTGGCGACTGAACTGTTCCTGGAAGGCAAGAGCCCGGCACAGATCGAGCAGATGGCGAAGCTGCCGCCGCTGGAGCGGCTTGCCACGCCGGACGATATCGCCGCTGTAGTGTCGTTCCTGGCGGGGCCCGATGCGGGATGGGTCAATGCGCAGGTGTTGCGGGCGAATGGCGGGTTCGCCTGATCGGCGAGGAAGCGGCGGCCCCGCTTCCGTGCTTCCTCGCCGGCGAAAACTGTCGGGCGTCAGAGAATATGCTTGATGCCCAGCATCGCGCCAAGCTGCGACGATCCCGGAGGCGGTGCCGCCGCGCCGTCGACCGCCACCGCCGACTGGCCACTGTTGTCGACCAACCCCACCGTGCCGTAGACCGTGGTGCGCTTCGAGAATGCGTAGGTGCCCCGCAGTGCGTAGAGCATGGCCTTGTTGCTGCTGTGGCGCGCGACGGCACCGGGTATCGAAGCGGAAATCCTGCACCGCGAGCCGCTGTGCGTCGTCTGCGGCGTGCATCACCCTCTGGCATCGCGCAAAGCGAGCACGCTGCAGGTGCTGAGCGACTTTCCCTGGATCCTGCCGACGCGCGATTCATCGCTGCGCCAGACCGCCGAGCACATGTTCTACGATGCGGGCCTGCCGCTGCCCGCGAACGTGGTGGAGTCGCTGTCGGTCATGACCAACGTCGCGCTGATGTTCGACCAGAAGACCGTCGGGCTGATGCCGCGTCGGCGCGCGGCAGTTCGTCGACACCGGCAGTCTCGCCATCATCGCGCTGGAGAATGCGCCGTCATTCGGCGATGTCGGCTTCTTCGCCGTACCGGGCACGCTGGCCGTGCGCGCAGTCGAACTGTTCAAGGACTGCCTACGGGCGGCGGCGCGGGAAATCGGCTAGCCACCTCAACAGCCCACGCTTACTCACATCGCTGTTTCGACAGCGACTCCCGCGTATAGCCATGCCGCACGCGAAGCTGGTGCTCGACAGCGTCGGCCTGGTCCAGGCAGGCAAACATCAGGTCATCCTTGACGCGCTGTGGCACGCCCTTGATCCGCGGCGCCTCGTAGGAGATGCGCCGCGCGCGGCAGCGCAGGAACAGCAGGGTCTCGGGGGTGGCGGCCGCGAGTTGCTCCTGGTCGATGCGTTTGCATTCGACCAGGTCCTGCGCCCATGACGGCTCGATTGCCACGAGCAGCATCAGGCACAGGCATTGGCGCAAGGAACGGGACATTGACATGGGAGTAGGGGACGCTCAGGCACTCATCATTGTCCACCGGCACGCGCGTTCAAGCCTGCAGCGCCCCCATCGTGGGGTACGCTGGCAAGACAGAGTTTCCAGCAAGCAGGACAATCGGCCGCAAACCGCGCCGCCACGTCGCGCATGCTGCAGCGCAACAGGCCGAAGCAACTCGCCGGGGTGGGCAGCAGTCCGCGTTCGCGGTAGGCTGTAGAGCACCCAACGCGCCGCAGTGTGCGCGGATTCTCGCCAGTCAGTACGGGCCAGATGCCCGCCCTCCTCCAAGCCGCCCTGCCCCACCCCGGAACCCGGCGGCGTTCCAACCGGCGCGAGCGCCCTGCGGCAATGCTGACCCAGCCCTGCCGGGCATCGCCCCTGACTGCAAAGACAACAATGACCGATCTCACAGCCAACTCCAACCAGGCCGCCGCGCCGTCGAGCGAAGAGGTGCGCAAGCGCGTCTTCGCCATCGTTGCCGCCTCTTCAGGCAACCTCGTCGAATGGTTCGACTTCTATGTCTACGCGTTCTGCGCCATCTACTTCGCGCCCTCGTTCTTTCCGAAAGCCGATCCCACGGCGCAGCTGCTGAACACCGCCGGCGTATTCGCCGCGGGCTTCCTCATGCGGCCGATCGGCGGCTGGCTGTTCGGCACCATTGCCGACCGCCACGGCCGCAAGAACTCCTTGCTGATCTCGGTGCTGCTGATGTGCTTTGGCTCGCTGCTGATCGCCTGCCTGCCGACCTACGCCAGCATCGGCAACTGGGCGCCGGCATTGCTGTTGCTGGCGCGCTGATCCAGGGCCTGTCCGTCGGCGGGGAGTACGGGACTACCGCGACCTACATGAGCGAGGTGGCGCTGCGCGGACGACGCGGCTTCTTCTCGTCGTTCCAGTACGTCACGCTGATCGGCGGCCAGTTGCTGGCCGTCCTGGTCGTGGTGATCCTGCAGCAGCTTCTCGATGAATCGGAGCTCAAGGCCTGGGGCTGGCGCATTCCGTTCGTGGTCGGCGCCGTCACCGCCGTCGTGGCGCTGTTCCTGCGCCGCACGCTGCACGAGACTTCGTCCGCGGCCACGCGCGGCAGCAAGGAAGCCGGCAGCGTGGCGGAGATCTTCCGCCACCACAAGGCCGCGTTCTTCACCGTGCTCGGCTACACCGCGGGCGGCTCGCTGATCTTCTACACCTTCACCACGTACATGCAGAAGTACCTGGTCAATACCGCTGGCATGTCGATCAAGACGGCCAGCTACGTGATGACCGGATGCCTGTTCCTGTACATGTGCATGCAGCCGGTGTTCGGCGCGTTGTCAGACCGCATCGGCCGGCGCAACAACATGCTGCTGTTCGGCGCGCTGGGTGCGCTCGCCACGGTGCCGATCCTGACCGCACTGCGCACGGTAAGCAGCCCCGAACTGGCGTTCGTGCTGATTGCCGTGGCCCTGGCCATCGTCAGCTTCTATACGTCGATCAGTGGCATCGTGAAGGCAGAGATGTTCCCCGCCGAAGTGCGCGCACTGGCGTCGGGCTGGCCTACGCGATCGCCAACGCGATCTTCGGCGGCACGGCCGAATATGTGGCGCTGGGCCTGAAGACCGTGGGCCATGAAACCGCGTTCTACTGGTATGTCACCGCGATGATGGTGATCGCCTTCCTGGTCAGCCTGCGCCTGCCGCGCCAGGCCAAGTACCTGCATCACGAGCACTGAGCGCCATGCCGGCGGACGGGTGCCGCCGGCTGCGCGTGGCAATATACGGGCGCGAACGCTGCCGCCGGCAGCCCGCGCCCTAACTGCTCGTAACGACCCATGGATCTCAACGCCCTGCGCCTGTTCGTCGACATTGTCGATGCCGGCAACCTCAGCGCCGCCGCGCGCAAGCTCAAGATGACGCGGGCCAATGTCAGCTATCACCTGAAGGCACTCGAGGAGGAGCTTGGCGTGCAGCTCCTGCGCCGCACCACGCGGCACGTGGAACCCACGCCCGTCGGTGCGGGGCTTTATGAGCATGGACGCAACATCCTCGGCGAGGTGGCGGCAGCCAATGCACTGATCAGCAATATGGGCAAGAGCCTGCAGGGCCATGTGCGGCTGTCGGTGCCAACCGGGCTCGGTCACAGCATGCTGTCGCCGCTGCTGGTGCAGTTCAAGCGGCGCTACCCTGACATCCTGCTCGACGTGGTCTTCGACAACCGCGTCCACAACCTGGTGTCTGAAGACGTGGACGTCGCCTTGCGCATCATCTCCACGCCGCCTGATTCGGTCGTGGCGACCGAGATCGGCGAAGTCGACTGGGTCGTCTGCGGCGCGCCGGCCTATCTGGGTGCTCACCCTGCGCCCCGGGTCCTGGCGGAACTGGACGGGCACGCGGTGGTTTGCGCGTCACCGGTGGGGCAGAAGCTCAAGGTGTCCGGCACGCGACCGCTCGGCGGCCCCGTGCGCGAGCAGGTCGTGCTCGAACCCACGCTGACCTCCGACAACTTCGCCTTCCTGAAGGAGGCCGTGATGGCCGGGCTTGGCATCGGCGTCTTCCCGATCTATGCCGTGGGCACGGAATTGGCCAGCGGCACGCTGATGCGGCTGCTGGACGGCTATCGCATCAGCTTATTCGGCAGCCGGCTCTACATGCTGACCATGCCGAACCGCTACCAGACGCTGGCCACGCGCTGCCTGCTGACCTTCCTGAAGACCGAACTGCAAGCGGTGTGGCCGCGGCTGCACGACACACCCACCCAGCGCCAGGGCTGACGCCACGGTCTATAGTAGGTACACAAGCAAATCCTTGATCCCGGCCGTGCCCGGGGGGTACCGGCCCTCGCATGCAGAGGAGCAATCATGGCCCTGGCAAGCACCCTGGCAAACTGCCTGAACAGCAAGAATACGCAGTACGAGATCGTCCACCATCCCTACACCCTCAGCAGCATGGCCACTGCGGAGGCTGCGCACATCCCCGGAGACCGCCTGGCCAAGACCTTGTTGCTCGAAGACGAGAACGGCTACGTTGCTGCCGTGATCCCCTCGAGCCATCACCTGCACATGGCCGCCCTGTGCGAACAGACCGGACGCAAGCTGGTACTCGCGCATGAGGACGAAATCCGCGAGGTCTTCAAGGACTGCGATCTCGGCGCGATCCCACCCGTGGCAATGGCATATGGCATGCAGACCTATGTCGACGACAGCCTGATGAAGCACCCGGACGTCTATTTCGAAGCGGGCGATCACCAGGAACTCGTGCATATGAGCGTGGAGCAGTTCTCCAGCCTGATGTCCGATGCTGAACAAGGGCATTTTTCGCGGCGCATGATGTAGCAGCCGCTCTGCGCATCCGCGACTGGCAACGCCGGCCATGAGCCGGCCGTGGTCATTTCGCGCTGCAGTCGAGTGTGTATCGGCCAACCACAATGTTGCCGTCGCGCAGCGTCAGCCCCACTTCGCACTTGCCGCCCGGCACGGGCGCACCGACATGGAAGACACCTGGCTGGGCTGGTTCTGCGTCACATGCACGGTGCCGCTCTGCGAAACGGCCGACGTGCTGCCCCGCCCGCTGTTGCGCAGCCGGATATCGTACTGCAGGTCGATCTCCCTGGCCGCGCTGACATAGGCGATGATCGCCGTCACGCCGTTGGATGCGTGCGCTTCAAGCCAGGCCTGCAGGTTGATGTCGGCTTGCATGGTGGTCTCCGCATGGTGATATCGCGCGCGTTCAAACATTGCGCGGGCTGTCGCCCGAACCGCCCGCTTCGTCCGCAAGCGCATGCGCACTGTCGTCCTTGAGCGCCACGCCCGAGGCCCCGAGCGCGGCGGCGCCGCGCAACAGGAATATGAGCCGGCCGGCCGCCTGTTCACAGGACAGCCCTTCGGGGCGCACATTGGAAATGCAGTTGCGCTCGGCGTCGGTGCGGCCGACACGCGGTGCGTAGGTCAGATAGAGGCCCAGGCTGTCGGGCGAGCTGAGTCCCGGGCGCTCGCCGATCAGCATCACGACCTGGCGCGCGCCAAGCAATTCGCCGATTTCATCGCCAAGCGCGACGCGCGATTGTTCCGCAACCACAACCGGCGCCATGGTCCAGCCTTCAGGCAAGCGCTCGCGCACGGCGCACAGCAGTGGCACGGCATGGCACTGCGCGGCCAGCGCCGACAGGCCATCCGCAATCACGAAAACCACGTCGGGTTGTGTCGCTGAGCGTGCCGCGGCCAGTCGCGCACGGCTCGCTTCATCGAGCGACGGCCAAGATCGGGACGCCTCAGGTAGTGCGCGCGGTCTGGCGCCGCGCTGTGTACGCGCAAGCTGGCAAACCCCGCGTGATCGAGCGCGGATTCGACCGCGGCGCAGTCCAGCGGCAGGTGGACCGCATCGCGCGCCTGGGCATGGGCCAGGCCGAAGGCGAGCACGGTGTCGGTGGTCTGGCTGTGTCCGGCGCGCCCGAGCGCAATGCGCGCGCGCGTGAACTGGCGCAACTGCTGCCAGGGATTCTGCTGGGTGACGGCGGTGAGGGGCTTGGTCATGGCAGCGGTCCTGTCGGCGGCTACAGCGCGCGTGCCAGTTCGAGCAGCGGTTGCCGCTCCGCGGGCTCGAGCAGCCGGCCACTGCCATCGGCAATGCCCATGCGCTGCAGCCATGTCTCGAACTCGGGTGCCGGGCGCAGGCCGAACACTTCGCGCAGGTATAGCGCGTCGTGGAACGAGGTGCTCTGGTAGTTCAGCATGATGTCGTCGCGCCCGGCACGCCCATGATGAAGTTGATGCCGGCCACGCCGAACAGCGTGAGCAGCGTATCCATGTCGTCCTGATCGGCCTCGGCATGGTTGGTATAGCAGACGTCGCAACCCATCGGCACGCCGAGCAGCTTGCCGCAGAAATGGTCCTCGAGCCCCGCGCGGATGATCTGCTTGCCGTCATACAGGTACTCGGGGCCGATGAAGCCCACCACCGTATTGACGAGCAGCGGCGAGAACCGGCGCGCCACCGCGTAGGCACGCGCTTCCATGGTCTGCTGGTCCACGCCGTGGTGCGCATTGGCCGACAGCGCGCTGCCCTGCCCGGTCTCGAAATACATGACGTTGTCACCGACCGTGCCGCGCGCGAGCGACTGCGCCGCTTCATGCGCCTCGGCCAGCAGCGACAGGTTGATGCCGAACGCAGTGTTGGCACGTTCGCTGCCCGCCACCGACTGGAACACCAGGTCCACTGGCGCACCCTTCTCCATCGCGCGCAGCGTATTGGTGACATGCGTGAGCACGCAGGACTGCGTGGGAATGTCATAGCGGCTGCGCAGGTCGTCGATCATGCGCAGCAAGGAGATGATCGCGCCCAGGTTGTCGGAGGCCGGATTGACCCCGATGGTGGCATCGCCGCAGCCATACATCAGCCCGTCGATGATCGACGCCGCAATGCCCCTGGGATCATCCGTGGGATGGTTGGGCTGCAACCGCACCGACAGCCGGCCCGGCAGGCCTACCGTGCTGCGAAAGCGCGTGACCACGCGGCACTTGCGCGCGACGGCCACCAGGTCCTGGTTGCGCATCAGCTTGCTGACGGCCGCGGCCATTTCCGGGGTGATGCCGGGTGCGACACGAGCCAGCGTGGCACTGTCGGTCTCATGCAGCAGCAGCCAGTTGCGGAAGTCGCCGACGGTCAGCGACGCGATCGCGGCAAACGCGCCGGCATCGTGACTGTCGAGGATCAGGCGCGTGACCTCGTCGTCTTCATAGGGCACCAGTGCTTCGGAGAGGAACTGCGACAGCGGCACCGCGGCAAGCGCCATGCGCGCTGCCATGCGCTCTTCCTCATTGGCCGCGGCAATGCCGGCGAGATAGTCGCCGGACCGCGCGGGACTGGCCTTGGCCAGCAGCGTGCGCAGGTCGGCGAAGACGTGGCGGTGCTGGCCGACAGTGTGGGTGAATGCCATGGTCGGGGGCTCCGGGGCAAGAACCACAAGATGGCATGCCGCATGCGCCATCGGGACCGGGCGATGTGACGCCGGTATCGCTACTATAGCCCTTCCGGCGCGGTGATCCGGCCAGCGCCTGGTCCATCAGGCAACGGCTGCCGCAAAGTGGTTCGCTTGTCACCATGTCGCCCGTCCTGCAGACGGCTGTACGAAATGCCCTGATACTGAACACAGGTATCGCGCTGCACGCATTGCGTCCGAATGCCCGATGTCGGCCAGCGCGAGACATCAGCGTCGTCCTTCTCCTATAGCGATGTCGGCAATGCACCGACAGCGACCTTTCCGGCCGATCCTAGTATCCAGTTGCCACCCCATGGGGGACAAGCAAAAGGAGAAACACCATGGACCGCCGCCAGTTCCTCAAGTGGGGAAGTTTCCTGACCGTTTCCGTGGCCACTGGCGGACTCGCCGCCTGCGGCGGGGGTTCCGATTCGGAACCAGAGGATACGGGCAACCCCGAGAACTTCAAGTTCATGCATGGCGTGGCCTCGGGCGATCCGAAGCCGGACAGCGTGGTGCTGTGGACGCGCGTGGAAGGCAGCAATGGACATCGGCCGGTCCGGGTACGGCTGCAGGTATCGTTGCAGCAGGACTTCAGCACCTTGCTCGTCGATCAGCGCCTCTCGGCGCTGCCTGACTGGGATTACACGCTGCGCAACAAGGTCACCGGCCTGTCGGCGGCCACGCGGTACTACTACCGCTTCCTGCTCGGCGATCGCGCCAGCATGGTCGGCCGCACGCGCACCGCGGCGGCCGCCAACACGCCGCTGTCGCAACTGCGCTTCGCCTTTGTCTCGTGCCAGGACTGGAATGTCAACCACTGGGCCGGCATGGAGGAACTCGCGCAGCAGGACCTCGACTTCATCGTCCATGTCGGCGACTACATCTACGAGGCCGTGCCCGGCGGATCGCGCAACGGCAACGTGGAGGACCGCCATGGCGTACTGCAGTTGCCCGATGGCACCACGCTGCCGGACGGCTCCATCTACGCGACCACGCTGGCCGACTACCGCTACCTTTACCGCAGCTATCGCAGCGACGCGCGCCTGCAGGCGCTGCACGCCGCGGCCCCGATGATCGCCGTCTGGGACGACCATGAGTTCTCCGACAGCTGCTGGCAGGACCGCCAGACCTATAGCGTCGACGACGACGCGACACCGCGCACCGCGCGGCGGCGCAGCGCCAACCAGGCATGGTTCGAGTTCATGCCAGCCGACGTCACGATCGACCTCAACAACCCGTCGTTCCAGAACATACAGCTCTACCGGTCGTTCACCTTCGGCAATCTCGCCACGCTGCTGATGACTGACGAGCGCCTGTACCGGGCGGACCACATCATTCCGGAGCAGTCCACAGGCGGCGCCGTGGGCAGCCGGTCCTTCGTGCCTGCCGCAAAACTGGCCGCCGCCGAGGCTGCCAAGATAGCGGCCGCCGGCAATGCGCTGACACCGGTGTCGATGCTGGGCGATACCCAGCGCGCGTGGTGGCAGGACCGCGTCGGCGGTGCGAATACCACCTGGAAGCTGTGGGGCAATGAGCTCGCGATGCTGCGCATGCAGGTGGATATCCCGCAGGCACTTGCCAACCTCATCGCGAAAGGGCTCACGCAGCTCAACAGCGCGCTCGTGCCGCTGCTGGCCGACATGACGAGCGCGCTGGCCGACGACCTCAGAGCGGCCGGAGCCGCGGGCACCTATGCCGGGCTCACCTATGCCGCGTTGCGCAACGTAGTGTCGCGCGTGGGCATCGACAGCGCCACCTTCGACGCCACCATCAAGCCGTTTATCGACAGCCGGCTGCCGCCGATCACGCTGCTCGCCCGCATCATTCTCAACGCGGACCAGTGGGATGGCTTCAATGCCGAGCGCAAGAACCTGATGGCTTTCCTGAAGGCCCACAGCATCCCCAACGTCGTCGCACTGAGCGGCGACATCCATGCCTTCTTCGCGGGACAGGTGATGGACGACTTCGATGCCGCAACCCCCGGGCCGGTCATGGTCGACCTCGTCACGGCGGGGATGTCGAGCAACACCTTGCTGAGCAGGCTGCGCGCGATGGTCGACAACGACCAGGCATTCGCCACGCTGCGGGACCTCATCTACAGCAACGTGGGCGGCACGCTGGTGGCTGCGCTCGACGACACGCTGCGCGCGTTCAATCCCTGGCTGCGCCACGTCGAGACCAATGCCGAGGGCTATGCCGTGGTGACCCTGACCGCCGACAAGCTCAACTGTGCCTTCCATGTGATGAAACGTCTCGAAGGCACCACGCGCCGGCGCAGCCAGCGACGGCGAGCGTGCGGGTGTTCGAGGTGGCGGCGGGGAGTACGGTCGTCAATGGGGTGTAGCTGTCGCAACCGGCAAGCGTGTTCTGCGACATAAGGTCCGACATGGTTTCCCGCGCCGGCGCTCTCCCCACAAGCCGGCGCGCTCCCCACAAAGTGGTGCCCAAAAGCAGGGCCCGAGCTCCCGAGCTCTGCTACGCTACCCGGACTGCATGCAGTCATGCAGCACCAAAAGCCTGACGATCATGATCGGGTAAATATATGCGCCATCAGGCACAAGGGGGAGCGTAACCGTGCATTCATCTGTCCAGTTCCGCAGAGCCATGGAGGCAGTCGCTTGCATTAGGGACGACGCTCCGCCCTGGACGGATATCCTGACTGTCACAAGAGACCTGATTGGCGCCGATTCCGGCTCCTTGATCATGCTCGGCGGTTCCGGCGATCTCCTGCATGTCAGCCATGTCGGGCTGGCCGATTCCACGCTGCAAGCATACGAGCAGCATTTCCACAAGCTCGACCTCCTCGCCCATGCCGCGGTCAAGCAAGACGCCGGCCAGTGGATCGACAGCGACGAAGCGATCGAGCGCCAGACCCTGTTGCGCTCGGAATTTCACAACGACTATTTGCGCAAGCACGGCCAGAACCAGATTTTCGGGTTGCTGCTCGAGCGCGGCAGTTCGCGCATGACTGCAATGAGTTTCCAGCGCGCGACGATCGAGTCGGGTATTCGGGAAAGACTGAGCAGCGGCCACATCGGTGCCTATGTCCGTTCATTCCAGGAGGCGCTTGCACGCAAGCAGCGCCTGATCGCCGACGACATCCACATGATCGAAGAGGCGTTCACTGCCTTCGGCGAGGCAATATGCCTGGTATCACGCGGCGGCGCAGTGATTCGCATGTCGTCCTCGTGCGAAGCGCTGTTCGGCAACCATCGGAGCCTGACGGTCAGGCAGGGTCGCCTGTTCCATCCGAACAGGGCGGTGCATGCGCATCTGCTCGACAAGCTCGCCCTCGCCATTCGGAGCCGGATATGCACGAAAGCAGCGGTCGGGCTTTCATCGGGTGAGACGCTGTCCCTCGATATTTCGCCGGCGCCTGCCAAATTGCAGATGATCGGCGAGCCGTTGGCGCTGGTGCGGTGGCGCAGGAATACGGAAGGCCGGACCAGCGATCCGACCGCCCTGATTGCAGCCTTCGGCATTACGCCGGCAGAAGCGCGCGTACTTGCGGGACTGGTCGGCGGACGCTCTCCGCGTGCGTACGCCATAGAGAATGCCGTTTCCGAGAACACCGTGCGCAAGCAGATCGCCAGCCTGAAGATCAAGATGCACTGCAGCCGCGTGGTGGATCTGGTGCGAATGGCGATTCAGTTGCACGGCTGAGCCCCTGTCTATCTGAAGGCCAATACCCGATGCCGCGCGCTCGGGCAAAAGCGCTTTTACGGGGTCAATCCAGGCTCAAAGCCATTGTGGCATCAGAGGATCGCCAGACTGCCTGCCGGGCTTCGTCAGGCTGGAGGCAGACGGAGAACTGCAGACGACTGCGCTCAAGATCGAAGACGGCAAAGTCACCGCCATCTACATCGTGCGCAATCCGGTCAAATTGCGCCATCTGCACTAGTCAGCATTGGCGGGCGGTCAGCGCTTCAGGACAGAGGCTGCGCCTGCGGGAATTTCCAGCGACCGTCGAGAATCTCCGCGTGCGGCAGATAGAAGCGCACCATGTAGTTCCATCCCGGCGGCGTCGGCAGACAGTTCGGGATATCCGGACCACAGTTGCCGAACCGGATCGACACCGTGCCGTCGGCTCCGCGCTTCGCGGTGAGATTGTTGATGGTGTATGCGCCCGACGCATTGGGCTCGAAGTATCCCGCTGCGTTGTATACGCTGACCGACCAGAAGCCGTCCACGGGAACGCGGGGTACGTCGAGGCGGTAGGCGGTCTTGCCGTCATTGCGCGCGGGATTCACGATCAGATAGAACGCGTCGCGCTCTGGGATGCCGCCCCAGGCAATCGCGCTGCCGACCAGATGGCGCACCGAATCCACCTTGCCCGCCGCACCAAACATGCCGCGTGAATCGGGAACTGTGGTACCCAGTGTCACCAGCGCATTGCGCAGCGCGTCCTGGCTGGTCCGGTCCCAGGCAGGGATTTCGAAACGGCCGGGTCCGCCTGGCTGGCTAACGGCGACGGCGTCCTGCGCGGCGTGGGCCTGGCGTACATCTTCAGGATTGCCGGGATCCACCATCGTGCGCACGCCGACCAGCGCATAGCGCGTGCCGACGTTCTCCTTCGTCAGCGTGTAATGGCCTGCGCCGTAGTGCACCGCCGCGACGTAGTGGTCCTCACTGAACACCGACATGGACATGTAGCGGTGCCCGCTGTCCGGCATCGACACGGTGACCGGACCGGCATCGAGATCGAATACGGCACTCGAGTACAGCGTGTCGCGATTGCCCCGCACTACGGACTGTGCCTCGACCGGCATCACGCTGCGCATATGCATGACCCGGCCGAGAGCACCGCGTTTCGCCACGCGATCGAAGTACCGATCCGATTCGGCACGCGGGAAATTGTCTATTGTGACGGCAACTGGCGCCGCTGATTGCGCATGGGCGGACATGACTGCGGCCATTGCCAGCGCAGAGGCAACCGCGCCGCAAGAACTTGTTCTCATCATTCTCCTCCTGGCTGTTCGCCCAGCCTTGGCCGACTAGTCTTTCCGCTCGAGAGACGGCGGAAACGTCCTGCCGTTCGTAATGTCGCCATCCGGCCCGTAGTATCGGAACGTCAGGTTGTAGCGGCTTCCGGCCGGCGTCGGCAACCAGTTGGAGCGAGGCATGCCTGCGGGCAGCGTCGGCGCATAGACGATCGTCAGCGAGCCGTCTGCGTTGTACTGCAGCGCAGACTGCTTGTTCAGCAGATACCGACCAAGGGAATTCGGAATGACCTTGAAGTCGTGCGCATCGACCGCAATCACCGACCAGAAGTATCGCGCGTGCTTCGCCGGCAGCGCCTCCGCCGGGAACGTCTGCAAATACGTCGAGCCGCCGTCGAGCTCCCGATTGCCGAAGTAGGTCACCTCGTCGCTGTTGTTCGCCCAAATGCCGGCAAGATTGACTGCTGTGCGGATTTTGTAGTTGTCTCCGTAGTTGCCGACTATCGCCGGCCGGACCCAGCCATTGCGGATCGTCCCGAGGTCCCTGATCTGCGCCTGAAGCGCCTGCCACCCCTGCCGCCGGATGACCTGATCGACCCGTGTCCGGCCCTCGGCACCCGACCGTACAAGCGCAGCAACAGAAGCGACCTGGCTGCGGACCGTCGCCATGCCCGGATTGATATCGGGCTCCCCATTCAGGATGTCGCCGGCCCAGTCAAACGCTTCCGCTCCGGGCAGGCTCCTGTTGGTGAAGATGGGCACCTGGATCGGGGGATCGATCTTCGGCTGCCCCAGAGGGGTCAGCTTGACGAGGCGCTGAAGGCGTGACGCTTCGGCGGGGTCTGATCCCAGTTCGATGCGTGCCAGCACCCGGAAGGTCTTGCCAGGCAGGTCGACGCGCTGCAGACCCGCGGGCAGCCTGATGGCAGCGCCCTTCATGCACAGTGCATAGGCGCGGCAGGTTGGGCCGGATAGGTTCGCTCATTGATGTTGAGGACTGTCTCGCCCCAGCCGTTGAGCATGTGCCATGTGTAATAGCGCCCGCTGACCTTCGGCATGTCGAGCCGCACACAAGTCTTGTCGTCTACGGCGACCCATGCTTCGGAATAGGCGACATCGAGGTTTGGATTCGCCCAGGCAACACCGCCCGGCTCGCGGTAGACCAGCTCATTCCAGCGGAGCCGCTCGCGCTCGAAGTCCAGGCGCTGCTGGCGCAATATCAGGATCCGTCCCAGCAGGTAGAGGTAAGCATCGCTGATCTGCTGGTCCGACACCGCCGTAGCCGGAAAGACCGTCGACTCAGCCGTGCCGTCTTGCTGTACCGGTGACGCGGTGCAGCCCGCGAGCGCGACAACGGCAGCCGCGGCTGCGGAAATTCGGAAGGTAGTCATCGGCATCCCCTTCATTGTGCGCAGTAACCCCCATCGACCAGAAGGCTCGTTCCCACCACGAACGACGCATCATCGCTCGCCAGGAACAAGACCGCCTTCGCGACTTCGGCCACCACCCCCAGCCGGCCGATCGGATGGCCGCTACGATCCGCGCCCGCGCCTCCCCGCTTGCGCGCTCGAGCAGCGGGGTTTCCACAAATCCGGGGCATACGGCGTTGACGCGAATTCCATCCTTCGCGTACGCGACGCCAAGCGAGCGCGTCAGGTTAACCACCCCGCCCTTTGCCGCGTTGTATGACGCGGCGCCCGCCATGCCGACATGTCCGAGCACCGACGCCATATTGACGATGGCTCCGCCCGAGTTCTGCTGCTTCATCCGGGCAATCGCGAACTTGTTGCTCAGGAAGACGCCAGTCAGGTTGATGTCGATCATCTGCTGCCATTGATCGACGCCGACTTCCTCTACCGGCGCGGACGGATGCGCAATACCCGCGTTGGCGACCATGATATCCAGACGGCCGAAGCGGTTCCCCGCATCGTCGATCAGCTTGCGCACGTCATCCTCGCGCGAGACATCGACTTCGCTGTAGAGCACTTCGTACCCGCTTTCATCCAGCTCGCGTGCAAGCTTTTCGCCGAGCGCCGAGCGGTCCGCGATGACCACGCGCGCGCCTTCAGCGGCGAAGAGCCGGACCGTTGCCTCGCCAATACCGCTGGCGCCGCCCGTTACGATCGCAACCTTGTCCTTGAGTTTCATGTCGCTTGTCTCCGTTCAGTCAGTAGATGGGCCAGGCACCAGGCACGCTAGGCTGCCGTGAAGCCACCGTCAAGTACGAGCTCCGCGCCATTCATGTACGACGAATCGTCCGATGCCAGGAACAGTGCGAGATTGCTGACCTCCTCTGCCGTGCCCAGTCGTCCCATGGGCGACATGGCATGGCCGAGTTCCTGCTTGCTGCGGCCCGCCGTGCCCGACGCGTAGTCCGCCATGGCCGTATCGACAAGCCCGGGGTGGATCGAATTGGCCCGCACGCCGCGGGCGGCGTACTCCAGTGCCGCGCCCTTGGTCATGGCGCGCACGGCACCCTTGCTCGCGCTGTACATCGTGGAACGGGGGGAGCCGACCAGTCCGGCGACGGACGATGCGTTGATGACTGAGCCCTTGCCCGCATTCGCCATCAGCGGCATCACATGCTTCATGCCAAGAAACACGCCCGTGACGTTGATCGCCATCACTCGCTCCCAATCTTCGAGGGCCGTCTCGGCGAGCGGCTTGAGGACAAAGATGCCCGCATTATTGAAGAGCACATCGACGGTGCCGAACGCCTCCACCGCGGCGCCCACCACCTCTATCCACTGCGATTCGCGGCTGACGTCATGCGCCAGGGCAATGGCACGGCCACCCGATGCCGTGATCGTATCGGCGACCTCGCGCGCCCCGCCGCTGTTGATGTCGGTGACTACCACATTGGCACCTTCCTGCGCGAAACGCAGTGCCGCCGCGCGGCCAATGCCGACCGCCGCACCGGTGATGATCGCAACCTTGTTCTTCAGTCGCATGCCAGGGCTCCTTATTGACTGTCTCTCGTTGCGCATGTGCGGTTGCCGCGCTGGAACGCCGTACTGAGCGCGGTGGCTGCGTCATCGAGCGCCTGCCGGCCCTTGTCGAGCACGCCGGGCATCCAGCAGAAGCCGTGAATGGTCCCGTTGTAGCGCTTGCATTCGACAGCCGTGCCGGCGGCTGCAAGGAGCTCCGCATAGGCTTCGCCCTCGTCACGCAACGGGTCGAACTCCGCGGTGGCCACGAAGGCGGCCGGCAAACCCCGATGGTCCGTCGCCCGCATCGGCGAAGCGTAGGGATGCGAGCGATCGGCATCCCCCATGTAGTGGTTCCAGAACCAGACCATGCTGTCGCGCGTAAGCAGATAGCCTTCGGCGTTCTCCCGGTACGAGGGCGTGTCGAGCGCGCCGTCGGTCACCGGATAGAGCAGGAGCTGGAAGCACGGCAGGGGCCCGCCGCGGTCACGCGCCATCAATGCGACTACGGCTGCCAGGTTTCCACCGGCGCTATCTCCGCCCACCGCGATGCGCGCGGCATCGACGTGCCGGCAGCGCGCGTTCTCCACCAGCCATTGGAATGCGGCATAGGCATCCTCGGCAGCGACCGGAAACCGGTAATCCGGCGCAAGCCGGTAGTCCACGGACACCACCACGCACGCCGCGCGTCGCGCAAGCCGGCGGCATGGCACGTCTACCGTGTCGATGTCGCCGACCACCCAGCCGCCGCCGTGGCAGTACACCAGCGCCGGAAACGGACCTTCTCCTTCAGGCGTGTAGATGCGAACGCGGATGTCGCCCGCAGGCCCCGGAATCGTCGTGTCCTCGAGTCGTGCGACCGGTTCCGGGGCACCGGCAAGCGGCCGGAAGTCAAAGGACTGCCGCGCCTGCTCAGGGGTGAGGGTATGCAGCGGCGGCCGGCCGGCCGACGCGATCAGGTCAAGGATGTAGCGGGTCTGCTCATCGAGCGCCATCTTTCTGTCTCCGAAGTCGTTGTGAGGCGGACGGTGTCCTTACGCTTTCAGGAACCCGTCATATCCGTTCGCCGCCACGCGATCGCAGAGCTCGCGATAGACGCTGATGCCGCCGAGGTAGATCGGGAAGCTCATCTTCTTGCCTTCGACATTCGAGCCGTTGTACCAGGACTCCCCCTTTGGGAAGAGCGTCGCGTCCGCAATCTCATGGCAGTGCCGGCTCCATGCTTCTTCCGCCTGCGGCTTTGCCTCGATGACATCGATCCGGTTCTGCTCCATATGGCGGATGCAGGCGTCGATCCACTCGACGTGCTGTTCGATCGACCAGACCATATTGGAGAGCACCGACGGGCTTTCCGGGCCGGTGATCATGAACATGTTCGGGAATCCTGCCGTCGCAATGCCCAGATAGGTGCGGATGTGCTCGCCATTGGCCCACTTGTCGCGCAAGGTCATGCCGTCCTTGCCCCGGATGTCGATCCTGAACAGCGCACCGGTCATGGCGTCGTAGCCGGTAGCGAAGACAATGGCGTCGAGCGGGTAGTCTGCGTCGGCGGTGCGCAGTCCCGTGGGCGTGATCTCCGTGATCGGCGCGGCCTTCACGTCGACCAGCGTCACGTTGTCGCGATTGTAGGTCTCGAAGTAGTCGGTATCCATGACCGGCCGCTTCACGCCATACAGGTATGTCGGCGCGAGCTTGGCGGCGACCTCCGGATCTTTCACGATCGTGCGGATCTTGTCGCGGATGAACGCGCACACGGTATCGTTCGCACGCGCGTCCGTGACAAGGTCCAGGTACAGGCCATGCATCCATCCGCCTTCGGTCCAAGCCGCTTCATAGCGCTGCTGCCGCTGCGCTTGCGTGTCGTCGAACACCGAGCGATCGGGGCGCGGGCGCGTCGTCGTGCCGCCCCAGGACTTCATGACCTGTGCCTTAAGGGCCGGGTAGTTGGCCTTGACCTGCGCGACGTATTCGATGTCATACGGACGGTTCGCCGCGGGCGTGCTGTACTGCGCCGTGCGCTGGAACACAAACAGTTGTGCCGCCTGCCGGGCGATCTGCGGGATCGCCTGGATTCCGCTCGATCCGGTGCCGATCACGCCCACACGCTTGCCCGCGAAGCTGACCGGCTCGTGCGGCCAGGTGCCCGTGTGATACTGCTCGCCGCGGAAGGTGTCGAGCCCCTTGAAGCGCGGCGTGCTCGACGTGGACAGGCAGCCCACGCCGGAAATGAAGTACTTGGCCATGGCTACGCGGCCATCGTCCGTGGTTACGCGCCACTTGCCCGCTGCATCGTCATAGTGGGCCGAGACGACGCGCGTCCTGAACTGGACATCACGGCGCAGGTCGAACCGGTCCGCGACGTGGTTCAGGTAGGCGAGGATCTCGGGCTGCTCCGCGTAGCGGCTGGACCAGGTCCACGACTCGAGCAGCTCCTTCGAGAAGGTGAAGTTGTAGTAGATGCTCTCGACATCGCACCGTGCACCCGGGTAGCGGTTCCAGTACCAGACACCGCCGACGTTGTCGCCAACCTCGTACACGCGGGCCGACAAGCCGGCCTCGCGCAGGCGATGCAGCATGTACAGGCCGGAAAATCCGGCGCCCACCACAATGGCGTCGTAGTTGTCCATCTCGTTGTCTCCTTCGTTCTGCTCTGCGGGTCCCAAGGCGGGATCGCGTCGTGTCATTTGGTTTTTTTATGCTCGCACCCGCCGTGAGCACTGTCCAATTCAACTTTTTGTCCCGCTATTCCTGAAATTCATACCTGACAAGGGTCGGTCCCTAGAGCCCTGCCTGCGTCATGCGTGGCAAAATCACAAGCTGCCGCTGATATCCGGCCAGTACGTGGGAGAGGTAGCAAATGGATGTTCGTCTGAAGCAGGCCGTGGCCGTTGGCAGGTTCGGCTCCTTCTCCAAGGCGGCGGAAGCGGTGAATGTGACCCAGTCGGCAGTCACCAAGAGCGTTGCCGACCTGGAGCGGCGTATCGGCTTCCCGATCTTCCTGCGCACTTCGCGGGGCGTGGTACCGACCAGCGAAGGGCGCGCCTTCCTGGAACGGGCATCACGCCTGCTTGCCGATACGGACGAACTGTTGAGCGGGGCTGGCCGCACCGATCCGTTCGGCGGCAACCTGCGCATCGGCATTTTCCCGGCAACGTTCGAGTGGATGCTGGCGAAGCCGCTCGAAGTCCTGGTGCAGCGTCATCCGCGGCTGATGGTCGACATCACCACCGGACCGAAGGAGCGCGGCGTACAACTCCTCGACCAGGGCGACATCGATGTCGCCATCGGGCTTGAGAGCACGTTCGCGGACAAGGTCCGCTTCAGGCTCGAATCCATCGCAACCATTGCCGCTTCGATTTTCGTGCGGCGCGGACACCCGCTACTGCAAGTCCGTACGCCGGGCGCGGCGGATATTGCGCAGTACAACATGGTGCTGTCCGGTCAGTTGTGGGACCTGTCGGTGTATCCCATGCTCGCCCAGATCTACGGGCGTGCGGGGCCAGCCCGGTTTCACAAGATCGAGAATTTCTCGCTGCAATGCAAGGTCATCGAGAACACCGACGCAATGGGTTTTGTCGACCATGCGATCACCCAGACCGACTACTTCCAGTCGCGATTTGCGGTTCTCGAAGGCTTTGAAGGCGTCACCAATGCACGCATCGTCTGTGCCGTTCGCGAGCAATGGACACCCAAGGCTGCCGTGAACGCGCTGATCGCGATCCTGCAGGAAGTCCATGCCGGCGGCATGCTGAACAGCGATGTCGACAGCCGTCTGTTCGGGCATGAATGCGCGGCACTGCCGTCGGAGGCCCGGCGCGGGGAACTTGAAGGCAGCCCGGTGAATTCACCAACAAGTGGTGCCTCTTGCATTAGAGTGACACCCTTGCGCGAAATGCACTTCAGGCGGCCGGCCGGCGTTGGCTTTGTGGCGAACATTGGTACGCCGGTCTTGCTGCCGAACACCGACGCCAATGAAAGTACCGTGATGACCACCAACGACCACGCGCGCGCCCAGCTGTGCATGCTCGACAACGCCTTCGTCTATCAGGGCCGGCGCATCCTCTGTGCCGATTCTCCGGACTTGCCAGCGTGCGCGAACCTGCCGCGTGGCAAGACCTTCGGTTCCGACCCGGACTTCGACCCTGCACTGCTTGACCACGCCCGCCGCGGCCGCCTGCCTACACGTACTGGAGCCTTCCCGGCACCGATACCGAAGGCGTCAAGCGCGCGATGCTCGCATGCGGCTACACCACGGTGGGCGAGCCGATCAACACCATGCCGCTGAACGACATCGCCGCGGCCCAGCTGTGTATGATCGACAAGCAGTTCAAATATGCGCGCCCGGCCAACGCCTTGCTATGCAAGAGCTCGCCTGCGCTGCCCGCCTGCAGCCATCGCATGATCGACGCGCAGCGCTGCTGTGTGCCGCCCATGCCCGCAGGGAAGCGCTGAGCGGGCAACGAATCAGAACAAGGAGATGACATGGCAGGGCAAAATGTGTATCAGGTCGCCGACTGGAATGGTCAAAGCGGGGAGCGCTGGGTCGCCAACCAGGCCCGGCTCGACGCTATGGTGGCGGTGTTCGGCCAGGCCGCGATAGAAGCCGCCGCGCCCGCGACGGGTGAGCGCGTGCTGGACGTCGGCTGCGGCGCGGGCACGTCGAGTCTGGCTCTGGCCGCCCGCGTCGGCGCGGGGGGCCAAGTGTTGGGCGTGGACATATCCGAACCGCTGATCGGCCGAGCGCGCGCGCTTGCGCGACAGGATACGCCGGTCCTGTTTCAGGTGGCCGACGCCAGCAGCGCAGAGCTGCCCGAGGGCGCGTTCGACATCCTGTTCTCGCGTTTCGGGGTGATGTTCTTCGACGATCCGATAGCGTGCGTGCCTCGC
>LRMT01000275.1 GCA_001725945.1 Cupriavidus sp. UYMMa02A
GCGATGTGCCGGGCGCCATCACGGGAATGCCGGCACGCAACTTGTCGAGGGCCGGCCGGTGCCGCGCGACATGCATCGCGCGGAAGGCGCAATCTGCCGGCTGGCGAAGGCCGGGGGCGCCGCCCGTGGCCCCGGTCAAGAACAGCCTGCTTGGCGCAGCCCGGTCCGCCAGCTGCCACCGCAGGCCCGGCAGGGGTTTGAACCGTGGCGATCGCTGCGCGCGCGCTGGCCGCCCGGCGCAGGATGAGCTCGCCCGGCGTTCGCCCGCGAGGGCGGCGTGGTGCCCGGAGCCGGCCCGGCATGGCGCGGCGGCGATATGCGCTCAAGGCATCCCAACGCCCCGGCCGTACCTGAGGTGCGCATGAGCCAGGCGCATGGCAGCGCCTGGGCGCGTGCCGCAGGGCCCCGAAGGCCGTGGGCCGGGCACGCGGCCGGATCAGGCACGCGGGATGGTGCAGATGCCGGATGCCGCAGCGCCAGGCGCAGGAGGGCAACGCCGGCAGATGGAACAACAGAGGCAGATGCAGGAGCCGCAACGCCAGCAACAGGCGGGACCTGCCGATGGCCGAGGTATGAGCACACGGCCAGACCAGGCGCACGGCATGGCGCAGATGCCGGATGCGCAGCGTCAGGGGCAGGAGGTGCAACGCCAGCAACAGGCCATCCAGCGCCAGCAGATGGAGCAGCAGCGGCAGATGCAGGAACAACA
>LRMT01000276.1 GCA_001725945.1 Cupriavidus sp. UYMMa02A
CCCGAGTACGCCGAGGGAAGCGCGCAAGACGCAGATCATCGAGACCTCGTCGGGCGACTTCTACGGCAAGGGCTACCAGGACGTGCAGCACCGCGTGCCGAAGATCGACAACACCATGCAGGAACTCGGCTGGAAGCCCGAAGTGACCATGGAGCAGGCGCTGCGTCGGATCTTCGAGGCCTATCGCGACCACGTGATCGACGCCCGCACGCTGGTCAACGACTAAGGCATACGCGGGACCCGCATCGTCACCGGCGTGCCGGAGCCGCGCTTCGGCAAGCTGCTCGGCGACATGATCAACCCGGCACAGGCGGCGCGCATCGAGGCCGCCATGGCGCCGCGCATGTACGCGATGCCCGCAGCGGATCAGCCCTCACCGGCCATGGCCGCCTGAGGGTTCCCAAAGACAAAGCCCCCGCAGCTTGCGCATGCGGGGGCTTTGGTGTTGCCAGACCGAACCGGTCAGATCTCGACTTTCGTGCCGAGCTCGACCACGCGGTTGGCGGGAATCTGGAAGAAGTCGGACGGCTTGGCGCCGTTCTGATGCATCCACGCGAACAGGCTTTCGCGCCACATCGACATCCCCGGCAGCTTGGACGGGATCACCGATTCGCGCGCGATGAAGAACGATGTCTCCATCAGCTCGAAGTGCATGCCCAGCTTGAGTTGCGCGAGCTCCAGCACCTTGTGCACGTCCGGCGTTTCCTTGAAGCCGTAGTCTGACTTCAGGATGTACATGCCACCGCCAAGATCCTTGCAGCTCAGGCGATGTTCGTCGTCGACATACGGAATGTCGCGCGTGACGAAGCTAAGGAAGACCACACGCTCATGCAGCACGCGGTTGTGCTTGAGATTGTGCAGCAGCGACACGGGCACCGAGTCGGTATTGCCCGTCAGGAACACAGCCGTGCCTTCCACACGGTGCGGCGGATGGGCCAGCAGCCCGGCAATGAAGGGCTCCAGCGGAATACCGTCTTCGAGGCTGCGCGCACGCAGCAGCTTGCGGCCGCTGTACCAGGTCATCAGCAGGAAGAACGCCGTACCGCCCATCAGAAGCGGGAACCAGCCGCCTTCGGCGATCTTGAGAAGATTGGCGCAGAAGAACGCCAGGTCCACCAGCAGGAACGACAGGCCGATCAGGGTCACGATCACCGGGTTCCACTTCCAGACATTGCGCATCACGACAGCCGCCAGGAAGGTGGTGATGACCATGGTCGTAGTGACCGCAATACCGTAGGCCGCTGCCAGGTTATCGGACTTCTTGAAGGCCACCACGACCACGACAACCAGCACCAGCAAGATCCAGTTGATCACCGGCAGGTAGATCTGACCGATTTCCGCAGCCGATGTGTAGCGGATACGCATTCGCGGCACGAAGCCCAGCTGGATAGCCTGGCTGGTCAGCGAGAATGCTCCCGAGATAACGGCTTGCGAGGCAATCACCGTGGCGGCAGTTGCGAGCAACACCATGGGCAGCTGCAATGCGCCAGGCACCATCAGGTAAAACGGGTTGGTCACGGCTTCGGGGTGGTTCAGCAGCATCGCACCCTGGCCAAATAATTGAGCATCAGGCACGGCATCACCAGCGCGAACCATCCGTAGCGGATCGGGCGCGCGCCAAAATGCCCCATGTCCGCATACAGCGCTTCGGCGCCGGTCAGCACCAGAAACACCGAGCCCAGCACGACGAACGCCTGCAGCGAATGCTCCATGAGGAACTTGATGCCGTGGTGCGGGCTGATCGCCATCAGGATGGCAGGCGCCTGCATCAAATGCATCAGCCCCAGCGCCCCGAGCGCCCCGAACCAGACGACCATGATCGGCCCGAACAGCTTGCCGACCGTATGCGTACCGCTACGCTGGATGATAAAAAGCGCGCCCAGGATGACCAGCGTGATGGGGATGACAAAGTGCGAGAGCCCTGGCGCGGCGATCTCCAGTCCTTCCACGGCAGACAAGACGGAAATAGCCGGCGTGATGACCGCATCGCCATAGAACATGCAAGCGCCGAAGATGCCAAGCATCATCAGCAACTTGGCCATGCGCGAGCGCGGGGCCGCCGTGCGCAGCGCCAGCGCCATCAGGGCCAGCACCCCCCCTTCGCCATTGTTGTCCGCTCTCATCACGAACATGACGTACTTGAGCGAGACCACAATGATCATTGCCCAGAACAGCATCGAAATGATGCCGAGCACGGCGTCGGGACTGAATGGAATACCGTGTTCCTGGCTGAAGCACTCCTTGAGCGCGTACAGCGGGCTGGTACCGATGTCCCCGAAGACAACGCCGATTGCGCCGATGACCAGAGCTCGCGTACTGGGACTCTCGACGAAATAGTGGCTGGTGGCTGATTGGGTGGTCATGAATCCGGTTGGCCTGCTGGCGGCCTGTTGACGGTTCTGCAGCAGCGCGGCCTCCGGGGCACAGCGGCTGCGGATCCGCTTCCTGTTGTTCTATTGCATCGCACAAACCGGCGCAATTCTAGATGAAGTGCCGTCCGCCGACCACTGAGAATGCCCCTGATACAAATCTCGGGACGCAACAAGCATGGGAGGGAAGTGGTAGATGGTCAAGTCCTTCTAATGGAAAGAACCCGCCACTCCAGTCCTGGCGCGGCGTTGCGGCATCACCACATTACGGCTAATGCATCACTTCCGCGGAAAGGCGCTTTATACACCCAGATACCGGTCCAGCGCCTCTGGCTTGGCCGAGAAGTCAGAAGCCGGTCCAGTCAGGACCACCCGTCCCTTCTCCAGCACCACTACACGGTCAGCGTTCGCGAGCACCGAGCGGAAATTTCGGTCCACCACGACCGATGCGATCCCGGTGGCGCGCACGGTGGCAATGACGTCCCAGATCTCGCGCACGATCCGCGGCGCCAGGCCTTCAGTCGCTTCATCGAGCACCAGGCAGGCGGGATTGGTCATCAGCGCGCGGCCGATCGACAGCATCTGCTGCTCGCCGCCGGACAGTTGCTGCCCGCCGTGGCCCAGGCGCTCCTTGAGTCGCGGGAACAGGTCGAGCACGCGCGCTCGTCCCAGTCCTGGCGGCCATTGCAGCCCTTGCGCGCCGCCATGACGAGGTTTTCACGCACCGACAGGTTCGGAAAGACGCCCCGCCCTTCCGGCACATAGGCAACTCCCAGGCGCGCGACCTCGAAAGCCTGCGCGCGCGAAACATCGCGCCCGGCCACGCGGATCGTGCCGCTGCGCTGGCGCACGTGGCCCAGCAGCGTTCGCAGCAGCGTGCTTTTGCCCATGCCATTGCGCCCCAGCAGGCCCACGGTCTCGCCCGTGCCTACGCGGAATTCCACGTCGCGCAGGATATGGCTGGAGCCGTACCACGCATTGATGCCGGTGGCTTCGATCATGGCTGCGGTCATGCCGGCACCTCGCTGTCTTCCGCTTCACCCAGGTAGGCAAGCTGGACTTCCCGGTTGGCGCGGATTTCACCTGGCGTGCCGCTGGCGATGACCGTGCCGTTGACCATGACCGTAATGCGGTCGGCCACCGAGAAAACCGCATCCATGTCGTGCTCGACCAGCAGGATCGCGTGGCCTTCGCGCAGGCCGCGCAGCAGCGACAGCATGCGCGACGACTCCTCCGCGCCCATGCCTGCGAGCGGCTCGTCCAGCAACAGGGCCACGGGCTGCGTGGCCAGGCACATGGCCACCTCGAGCTGGCGCTTCTGGCCGTGCGCGAGTTCGCTGGCCAACCGCCCCGCATGCGCGGCCAGCCCGGCGCGTTCCATGGCTTCGTCGGCCAGCGCGCCGCTCATGCGGCAATTGCGCGCGCTTCCCATAGCCGCCACGCGCGCTGCGCACGCGATTGCGCCGCCAGGCGGCAGTTCTCGCGCACGGTCAGGGGCAAGAAGATGTTGTTGCGCTGGTAGCTGCGGCCAATGCCATGCCGCGCCAGGCGCGGCTGGGACCAGCCGGTCACGTCGCGCCCTGCAGCTGCAGCCGCCCTTCGGATGGCGGCAGCTCGCCGGACAGCATGTTGATCAGCGTGGACTTGCCGGCGCCGTTCGTGCCGATCACGGCATGAATTTCATGCAGCGCCAGCGACAGGTCCACCCCCGCCACGGCGGTCAGTCCGCCGAAACGCCGCGTCAACCCCGTGGCCTGCAATACCGGTGTGCTCATGCGGCCTCCGTGTTGCGAGGGCGCGGGCGCTCGCTGCCCGTCTCCTGCGCCGTGTCGTCGACATCGCCCGCGGTGCCGCCATTGGGCGCGCCGCGGGATCCCTGCTTGTGGCGCAGCACCGCGGGCAGGCTTACCAGCCCGCGCGGCAACAACGCCACAGCCACGATGATGAAGCCGCCCATCAGCAACTGCCAGTGCTTGGTCATGGTGCTGAACCACTCGGCCAGCAGCACGAAGGAAAAGGCGCCGAGCACCGCACCGGCCAGGCTGCCCACGCCGCCCAGGATCACCATCAGCATCGCGTTGCCCGACTGATGCCATGACGCGATCTCCGGATTGACGAAGCCGAACTGGATCGCATACAGGAACCCCGCCAGGCCGGCCAGCATGCCGCCCGCGACGAAGGCGCCGAGCTGGTAGCGGTACGTGGCATAGCCCGCCGCGCGCATGCGCTGCTCATTGTGGCGGATACCTACCAGCGCATGGCCGAAGCGAGAACGCAGCAGCAGCGCCAGCACGACCACTGTCACGCCCATTGCAGCCCAGACCATCCAGTAGAAATGGCTCGGGTCGTTGACCGTCAGCTGCTGCGTGCCGGGTACGGGAAATTCCGGGCGGAAGTAGATGTAGGTACCGTCGCTGCCGCCTGCGATCTTGGTGTCGTGGAACACGAAGTACACCATCTGCGCAAACGCCAGCGTGACCATGATGAAGTACACGCCGCGCGTGCGCAGCACGAGCATGCCGACCAGCACGGCCAGCGCTGCGGCCGTGCCCAGCGCCCCGGCCATCAGCAGCCAGCCGTTCCCTGGCCCCGATTCCGGCGCCAGCATGGCGGTGGCATAGGCTGCGGCCGCGAAGTAAGCCGCATGGCCCAGGCTAACCAGGCCGGTGTAGCCGATCAGCAATTGCAGTGAGAGCGCGAAGATGGCCATGATCATGACCTTGCTCAGCAGCTCGATATAGAACTTGTGGCTGTCGGCGGTCAGCAGCAGCGGCAGGCTCGCGAGCAGCGCAACGCGACCAGCCACGCAAGCGTGGTGCGCGCACCGCCGTGCGAAGGCGCGAGGGAAAGCTTGGTATTCATATCAACCCGCCTTGAACAAGCCTTGCGGCTTCCACAACAGGATCACCGCCATGAGGAGGTAGATCAGCACGCCCGATGCGTCCTGCCAGAACACTTTGCCGAAAGTATCGACAAAGCCCAGCAGCAGCGATGCCACCAGCGCACCCTTCACCGAGCCGATGCCGCCGATCACCACCACCACGAAGCACACGATCAGCACCTGCGCGCCCATGCCCGGGTACACGGACGACACCGGTGCGGCAATCATGCCCGCCAGTACCGCCAGCGCCACGCCCAGCGCAAAGACGACCCGGTACAGCACCGTCACGTTGATGCCCAGCGACTGCACCATTTCGCGGTTGGTCGCGCCAGCGCGGATCATCATGCCCAGGCGTGTGCGCCGGATCACGAAGTACATGGCGGCCGCCACCAGCAGGCATACCGCCGAGATGCACAGGCGATAGACCGGATAAGTCATGTCGTTGCCGATCGGCAGCGCACCGTCGAGAACGCGGGAATCGGCACACCGTGCACGTCGTCGCCGACCAGGATGCTGCGCAGCTCCTCGAAGACGAGAATCAGGCCGTAGGTCATCAGCACCTGCTGCAGGTGGTCACGCTCGTAGAGGAAGCTGAAGAACGCCCACTCGAGCACATAGCCGAACGCCACGGCCAGCACGATGCCGAGCGGCAATGCGATCAGCAGGTTGCCCGTCAGGCTGGCGAGCGTGAATGCCAGGTAGGCACCGAGCATGTAGAAGCTGCCATGTGCCAGGTTGATGACGCCCATGATGCCGAAGATCAGCGTCAGGCCGCTTGCCACGAGGAACAGCAGCAGTCCGTACTGCACGCTGTTCAGGCACTGGATCAGGAAGGAGACGATGTCCATGCGGGCAATGCATCAAACAGAAATGATAGCGCCACGCAAGCCGGTGGCAGGCTCCCCCCTCCCGCGCGCGGGAGAGGGGTTGGTGGAGAGCGCAGGCGCTGGCAAGATGCGATCGCCTTCACTTCGTGGAGTCTCCCGCCCTCTCCCCCGGCCCCTCTCCCGCAAGCGGGAGAGGGGAGCAAACAAAGCGCCAGTGCAAGGCTTACAGCCTGCACCCGCGTGCCGGATCGGCCAGCGCCTTCACCGCCACGGTGCTCACCTTGTTCTCGCGGCCGTCGACCTTGCGCAGGTAGAAGTCCTGGACGGGGTTATGCGCCTTGGACAGCGTGAAGGCGCCGCGCGGGCTGTCCACCTTGACCGTTTCCATGGCCTTGTAGACATCGGCCTTGCGCGACATGTCGCCCTTCACCGCATTCGCGCCGGCGGCCAGCAATTGGGCGGCGTCGTAGCCCTGCACCGCGTACACATCGGGTTGCAGCTTGTACATCTTGGCGTAGTCCAGGCGGAAGGACTTGTCTCGAGCGTTGGACAAGCCATCGGCATAGTGCAGCGTGGTCTCCAGACCCTGCGCTGCATTGCCCTGTGCCTCTAGCGTGCCGTCGGTCAGGAAGCCCGAGCCATAGAGCGGGATCTTGTCCTTGAGCCCGGCCGCGGCCCAGTCCTTGACGAACTTGACGGCGCCGCCGCCGGCGAAGAAGACGAACACCGCGTCCGGCTTGAGCGCGGCCACTTCGGTGATCAGCGCCTGGAACTCCACGTTCGGGAACGGCAGGCTCAATTCCTTCACTACCTTGCCGCCCTTGCTTTCAAAGGCCTCCTTGAAGCCCTTCACCGATTGCTCGCCTGCCGCGTACTTCCAGGTCAGCGTCACCACCTTCTTCATGCCGCGCTCGGCCAGCACATGGCCCATGGCGTAGCCGGGCTGCCAGTTCGAGAACGAGGAACGGAAGATATTGGCGCCACACAGCGGACCGGTGGCTTCATCGACGCCCGCGTTCGGAATGATCAGCAGCGTATTGTTTTCCTTGGCCACCTTGACGATGCCCATCTGCACGCCCGAGTGCACGGTACCCACCACCACGTCGACCTGGTCGCGCTTGATCAGCTTGGTGGCATTCTCGGCGCCTTGGCGGGATCGGACTCGTCGTCGACCTTGAAATACTCGATCTCGCGACCGCCAAGCTTGCCGCCCTGCTGCTGCACGTACATGCGGAACCCGTTCTCGATGGCCGTGCCCAGCGCCGCATATGTGCCCGTGTAGGGCAGCATGAAACCTACCTTGATCTTCCCGCCCCGCGCGCTCTGCGCATGGACGGCCCCGGTGGCGGCAAGCAGTGCAGCGACGGCAAGGCAGGCAGGCGCAAGCCTGCGCGAGGTGAAGCGGTGCATGAAGTCTCCTGGTGGTCAAGCCAGCGGCTCGTGGAACCGTGATCGGCCCCTTCCCCAGGTTCTGATGCCTGTCCGGATGTGCGGATGCATGTCCGGAAGCGAACGCCGGGGCGGGTGACGAATTATTTTAGGTATGAAGTATGTGCGGTTATAAACCGTGCCGCCTCTTGCGTCAATGGGCCCGGCTGATCGCGATGTGGCGAATGACCGCACCGCGCGAGTTTAAGCAAGGCGGTTTGCGGGGCATATCGATGGATACCCTCGATCTGGGCCATGGTGCCGTATTCGTCGTCCTCGCCCTGCACCGCCAGTACCGGGCAGCGTAGTTGCGGCAGCAGCGTGTGCAGGTCCCACTGGCGGAATGCAGGATCGAGCCAGATGTCGTTCCAGCCCCAGAAGGCCGAATCGACGTCGTCGTGGTAGCGCGCGAGGCGGCTGCGCAGGTCGGTCTCCAGGTAGGCCTCGCGCACGGCTGCGATGCTGCGCACCGACACGTCCTCGACGAGGATATGCGGCGCCAGGACGGTAATGCCATCGACGAAATCGGGAAAGCTTGCAGCGTGGATCAGCGCGATGGAGCCCCCGTCGCTGTGCCCGAACAGCCATGGCTTTCCATGGCTGCAGCCCGGGCCGATATCCAGTGCATCGAACAATGCTGGCAATGCCTCGCGCGCTGCCGGTGCATGAAATCCACGCCCCACTTCTCGTCGTGCGGCCGCGGCGTGGACCGTCCGTAACCATAGCGCGAGAAGACCAGCCCGCGAAAGTCGCCGGCCTCGCAGAAGCTGCGCGGGAAGTCGCGCCACATGCTGACCGAGCCCAGCCCTTCATGCAGGAATACCACCAGCGGACGCTGCGCGCGCTCGGGTCGCAGCCATTGATACTCAATCCGGATACGCCGCGCGTCGAACGGAATGTCCACCCAGTCGCTGTGCATGCTGGTCCTGTCGTCAGGCATTGGCGGCTGCGGTTGCGGCCTCGCGCGCGGCTTCCTCACGCTGTCGCAGACGGAAGCGCTGAATCTTGCCCGTGGCGGTCTTGGGCAATTCCTCGACGCATTCGATCTGTCGCGGATACTTGTACGGCGCCAGCCGCGACTTGACGAAGGCCTGCAGCTCGGCGGCCATGCCTGCATGCCATTGCTGCCCCGGGCGCATCACGACGAAGGCCTTCGGCTTGACCAGCTCATCGGCATCGGCCACGCCGATCACTGCCGCTTCGAGCACTGCCGGATGCAGGGCGAGCGCGGCCTCGACCTCGAACGGCGAGACATAGATGCCGCCGACCTTGAGCATGTCGTCGCTGCGCCCGGCATAGACGTAGTAGCCGTCGGCATCCTGCAGGTACTTGTCGCCACTGCGTGTCCAGGCGCCGACGAAGGTGTCGCGGCTCTTGTCGCGGTTGCACCAATACATCAGCGCCGCCGATGGCCCCTTGATGTACAGGTCGCCGATCTCGCCGGGCTTGCAGGGCTCGCCAAGTTCATCCAGCAGCTTGAGTTCATAGCCGGGCACCGGCTTGCCTGTCGTACCGTAACGCACGTTTCCGGGCCGGTTCGAGAGGAAGATATGCAGCATCTCGGTGGAACCGATGCCGTCGAGAATGTCGCAGCCGAAGTGCGCCAGGTACCGTTCGCCAATGTCCCTTGGCAATGCCTCGCCGGCCGACGTGCAGACGCGCATCGCCACGTCGCTGCGCGGCGGCAGGTCGGGCGAGGCAAGCATGCCGGCGAACAACGTCGGCACGCCGCAGAACACCGTGGGCCGATGCTCGCGCAGCCGCCGGAACACGGCGGCTGGCGTGGGCCGTTCCGCCATCAGCACCGTGGTGGCACCCACGAACAGCGGGAACGTCAGCGCATTGCCAAGCCCGTAGGCAAAGAACAGCTTCGCCGCCGAAAACACCACGTCGTCTTCGCGCATGCCGAGCACGCGGCGCGCATACAGGTCGGCGGTGTGGAACAGGTTGCCGTGGGTATGCACGGTGCCCTTGGGCCGGCCGGTGGAGCCGGACGAATAGAGCCAGAACGCCATATCGTCCGGCCCCGTGCTGACCACCGGCGCCGTCGAGCGCGTGCGCGATATCACGGCCTCCACGCTGCAGCTCGGCGCGGCATCCTTGTAAGGACCCGCCTGGATCACCAGCGGCGACAGGCCGCTGCTTGCGATCGCGGTCTTCATGATGGGCAGCAGCGCCTCCGACACCACCACCGCACGCGCACCGCTGTGCTGGAGCATGTACGCGTAGTCCTCGACCGTCAGTAGGGTATTCACCGCGACCGGCACCACGCCCGCAAGCAGGCAACCGAGGAATGCCGTTGGAAAATCGATGGTGTCGAGTGCGCACAGCAACAGCCGCTCCTCGCGCCGGAAGCCCGCATCGTGCAGTGCCGCGGCGAAGCGGCGGCTGCGTGCGTCCAACTCCGAGAAAGTCAGCGTGCCTGTGTCGTCGATATAGGCAATCTTGTCGCCGCGCCCGGCTGCCAGGTTGCGACCCAGCAGGTCAGCAGCGGCGTTGTACCTGGCCGGCAAGGCGGTGACCTCGGATTCGGCAGTCCCTGGCGAAAGCGATACACCCGCCGGCGCACCGGCAGCGGTATTGGGGGGCGTCATGTCTCCACTCCTTGGTGTCGCCGGCTGCCGGCAAGGCGGCAGCGCGGCGGCGTCAGGCCGGTCGCTCTTGGATACCGGTGCGCACAGGCGATCGTACCGGCTTGTTGATGCATTTTATTTCATATCACCTATCATGCAAGTTAGTAGATGCACTATATGACACCGCAGGGCCGATTGGCCTGCGGGATTCCCTTATAATTCGCCTCCTTTTCCGGCCGGATACTGCACCAGGCCGGCCCGAACCGCCTGATACGCCTGCCCGCCATGCGCCGAGACCCCGACCCGCTGCCATCGCCCGACGCCCGCGCCAGCGGCGCTAATGGCAAACGCGACCCCTATCTCACGCAGCTTGGCGAACGCATCCGTTCCCTGCGCGCGGCGCGCGGCATGTCGCGCAAGGACCTGGCACGCGGCGCGGATGTTTCGGAACGCTACCTGGCCAACCTGGAGACCGGCACGGGCAATGCGTCGGTGCTGCTATTGCGTCAGGTGGCCCATGCGCTCAATGTGCCGTTGCCCGTAGTACTGGCGGAAGTCGACGGTCTTAATGGCCAGCAGGCCACCGAGTTCGCGCAGCTCGTGCAGTGGCTGGCGCAGTTGCCCGCCGGCGATCTGGCGCGTGTGCGCGATGCCTGCCGCCATGCACTCGCCCCCGCCGAATCGCGCGATGCGCGTCATCGCCGCATTGCCCTGATCGGCTTGCGCGGCGCGGGAAAATCGACGCTGGGACGTGCACTGGCGGCAGCCGAGGACGTGCCATTCGTCGAACTCAACAATGTGATCGAACAGGAAGCGGGCGCCAGCCTCTCGGAGATCCACTCGCTCTACGGCCAGGCGGCGTACCGGCGCTACGAGATGCGCGCGCTGGAACGCGTGCTGCGCGAGCACGACAGCATGGTGCTGGCGACACCGGGCAGCCTGGTCTCGGAGCCGGCCACCTTCAACCTGCTGCTGTCGCACTGCTACACGGTGTGGGTGCGGACCTCGCCGGAGGAACACATGGCCCGCGTGGTGGCCCAGGGCGATATGCGGCCGATGCAGGGCAACCGTGAAGCCATGACGGACCTGCGCCGAATCCTGCAGGCGCGTGCGCCGCTCTATGCCCGCGCCGACCTGGCACTCGACACCAGCGGCCAGGACGCCAACACGTCACTGCAAGCGCTGCGCGCCCATCTCTCCCCCGCCACGGCCTAACACCGGGCATTCCCCGAGCCGCGCGTACAGATAGGCATTGCGCCGCCCGCGATCATGCACTATATTTCATTAAAAGCCGCAAGGCACTATAGTGCATCAAGGAGACAGCCATGTCCGCGCCGGCCACCGCCCCCACCCAAGCCCCGACACAAGCCCCCGCCGAACCCGTCACGTTCGAACGCCACCCGGAGCAGTACCGCCACTGGAAACTCACATTTGACGGCCCGGTCGCCACACTGGCGATGGATGTCGACGAGGAAGGCGGCCTGCGCCCCGGCTATACCCTCAAGCTGAACTCCTATGACCTCGGCGTCGACATCGAACTGCACGACGCCCTCCAACGCATCCGCTTCGAGCACCCGGAGGTACGCACGGTAGTCATGACCAGCGCGCGCGACCGCATCTTTTGCTCGGGCGCAATATTTTCATGCTGGGCCAGTCGACACACGCATGGAAGGTGAACTTCTGCAAGTTCACCAACGAAACGCGCAATGGCATCGAAGACGCCAGCCGCCATTCGGGCCTGAAATTCATCGCGGCCTGCAATGGCACCACGGCCGGCGGTGGCTATGAACTGGCCCTCGCATGTGACGAGATCGTGCTGGTCGACGACCGCTCGTCCGCCGTCAGCCTGCCGGAAGTGCCGCTGCTTGGCGTGCTGCCCGGTACCGGTGGCCTGACCCGGGTGACCGACAAGCGCCGCGTGCGCCGCGATCACGCCGACATCTTCTGCACCACGACCGAAGGGGTACGCGGCCAGCGTGCCAAGGACTGGAAACTCGTGGATGAAGTCGTCAAACCCGCGCGCTTTGCGGAATACGTGGCCGAGCGCGCCGCCACGCTCGCCCGCACTAGCGACCGGCCGCAGGGACACCACGGCGTTACGCTCACACCGCTGTCGCGCACGGTGGAAGACGACGGCTACCGCTATGACACCGTGCGCGTGCACCTGGACCGTGCCGCGCGCAAGGCCACCATCACAGTGTTCGGCCCGGATCGCCACCAGCCCACGGATCTCGCAGGCATCGTGTCCGCGGGCGCCCAATGGTGGCCGCTCAAGATGGCGCGCGAACTCGATGACGCCATCCTGACGCTGCGCACGAATCATCTCGACATCGGCATGTGGATCATGAAGACCGACGGCGACCCCGCCGCCGTGCTGGCCGCGGACGCGCTGCTCGATGCGCACGCGAGCCACTGGTTCGTGCGCGAGACCATCGGCATGCTGCGCCGCACGCTCGCCCGGCTCGACGTGTCGTCCCGCAGCCTGTTCGCGTTGATCGAGCAGGATTCGTGCTTTGCCGGCACGCTGCTCGAACTGGCGCTGGCGGCCGACCGCAGCTACATGCTGCACCTGCCCGACGCACCGGATGACGCGCCGCGCGTCTTCCTCAGCGAAGCCAACTTCGGCCGCTACCCGATGCCCAATGGCCTGTCCCGGCTGGCCGCGCGCTTCTATGAAGACGAAGCCGCCGTCGCCGCCGCGCGCGAGCACGTCGCGCGCGCCGCTCGATGCGCTCAGTGCGGATTCGCTTGGCCTGATCACCGCGGCCCCTGACGACATCGACTGGGAGGACGAGATCCGCATCGCCGTGGAAGAGCGCGCCAGCCTGTCGCCCGATGCGCTCACCGGCCTGGAAGCGAACCTGCGCTTCGGCCCGGGCGAAACCATGGAAACGCGCATCTTCGGACGCCTGACGGCGTGGCAGAACTGGATCTTCAACCGCCCCAACGCGGTGGGCGAGAACGGCGCGCTCAAGGTATTCGGCAGCGGCAACAAGCCACGCTTCGACTGGAACCGCGTCTGACGCCATAACGATCGTACAAGGAGACACGCCGTGAGCATCGACTACAGCCAGAAGATCCCGAACAACGTCAACCTGGCGGACGACCGCGCACTGCAGCGCGCACTGGAGCACTGGCAGCCCGCGTTCCTCGACTGGTGGCGCGACATGGGGCCCGAGGGCTCGCACAACTTTGACGTGTACTTGCGCACGGCGGTGTCGGTCGACCCTTCGGGCTGGGCGCATTTCGAGCATGTGAAGATGCCCGACTACCGCTGGGGCATCTTCCTGCAGCCGGCCGACCCCGCGCGCCAGATCCATTTCGGCGAGCACAAGGGCGAAGCCGCCTGGCAGGATGTGCCCGGCGAGCACCGCGCCAACCTGCGCCGCATCATCGTCACCCAGGGTGACACGGAGCCGGCCTCGGTCGAGCAGCAGCGCCACCTGGGGCTGACGGCCCCCAGCCTGTATGACCTGCGCAACCTGTTCCAGGTCAACGTGGAGGAAGGCCGCCACCTGTGGGCAATGGTATATCTGCTGCACCGCTATTTCGGCCGCGACGGGCGCGAGGAAGCCGAGGCGCTGCTCGAGCGCCGCTCCGGCGACCAGGACAACCCGCGCATCCTCGGCGCGTTCAACGAACGCACGCCGGACTGGCTGTCGTTCTTCATGTTCACCTACTTCACCGACCGCGACGGCAAGTTCCAGCTGTGCGCGCTGGCCGAGTCGGGCTTCGATCCGCTCGCGCGCACCACGCGCTTCATGCTGACCGAGGAAGCGCACCATATGTTCGTGGGCGAATCGGGCGTGTCGCGCGTGATCCAGCGCACCTGCGAGGTCATGCGCGAACGCGACATCCAGGACCCGGCAGATGTGCGTGCAGCCGGCGTGATCGACCTGGAAACCATCCAGCGCTACCTGAACTTCCACTACAGCGTCACCATCGATCTGTTCGGCGCGGACCAGTCGTCCAATGCCGCCACGTTCTACAGCGCCGGACTCAAGGGTCGCTTCGAGGAAGGCAAGCGCACCGACGACCACGTGCTCAAGGGCGACGTCTACCGCGTACTGGAAGTGCGCGACGGCCAGCTTGGCGAGCGTGAAGTGCCGCTGCTCAATGCGCTTAATGAAGTGCTGCGCGACGACTACATCCGCGATTCGATCGGCGGTGTGGCGCGCTGGAACAAGGTGATCGAGAAGCACGGCATCCCATTCAAGCTGACGGTGCCGCACAAGGCCTTCAACCGCAAGATCGGCACGCTGTCCAATGTGCACGTGTCGCCGACCGGCGAGATCCTGTCCGAAGCGCAGTGGCAGGCCAACGTGCGCAACTGGCTGGCAACCGAGGAAGACCGCGCCTATGTCGCGTCGCTGATGGGCCGCGTGACCGAGCCCGGCAAGTACGCCAACTGGATCGCGCCGCCGGCCGTCGGCGTCAACCGCCAGCCGATGGATTTCGAGTACGTGCGGTTCAACTGAACGGCCGCCGCGACAAGAAAGACAGGACTGTCAGCCCCGGGGCCGGAACAGGCCCCGCCCCACATGGAGACATACCATGGCGCCCCCGAAATCATCAAGCAGCACCTGATCGATCCGGAAATCTGCATCCGCTGCAACACCTGCGAGGACACCTGCCCGATCGATGCGATCACCCATGACGATCGCAACTATGTAGTAAGGGCCGACGTCTGCAACGCCTGCAATGCGTGCCTGTCGCCGTGCCCCACTGGCGCCATCGACAACTGGCGCACCATGCTCAAGGGCCAGGCCTACCCGATCGAGGAACAACTGCTGTGGGACGAACTGCCGGCCGAGGTGCCGCTACCTGCAGCCGAACTCGATGCGGCCGGCACCATTGAAGCAGTTCGGGCCGATACTGCCGCCACGGCAGACGAGGCCGGCGTGACCGTGCAGGCCGTGGAAACCAGCCGCCACACTTCGTCCCGCGCGCCGTGGTCGGCAGCTCACCCCTACGTCAACCTGCACAGCATGCGGGCTCCGTTGACGGCTACGGTGGCCGGCAACTACCGCCTGACTGCCGAGGATGCGTCCAGCGATATCCACCACATCGTGCTGGACTTCGGCACCCACTTCTTTCCGGTGCTGGAGGGGCAGGCCATTGGCATTCTGCCGCCAGGCACCGATGCCAACGGCAAGCCGCACTACATCCGCATGTATTCGATTGCGAGCCCGCGCGATGGCGAGCGACCAGGCTACAACAACCTCGCGCTGACGGTGAAGCGCGTCGCGGAAGACCACGACGCAATCCGGTGCGCGGCGTGGCGTCGAACTTCCTGTGCGACCTGGCCAAGGGCGATACCGTGCGGGTGGTGGGGCCGTTCGGCACCACGTTCCTGATGCCGAACCACCGCGAGGCCAGCATCATGATGGTGTGCACCGGCACCGGTTCGGCACCCATGCGCGCGATGACCGAGCGCATGCGCCGCAACATGGTTCACTTCGGCGGACGCCGCATGCTGTTCTTCGGCGCGCGCAATTCACGGGAACTCCCCTACTTTGGCCCGCTGCTGAAACTGCCCAAGGACTTCCTGGATATCCATTTCGCTTTCTCGCGCGATGCCGAAGTGCCGCGCCGCTATGTGCAGGATGCAATCCGGGAAGCGTCCGCCAACGTGGCCGCGCTGCTGGGGGACCCGCACGGTCATGTCTATATCTGCGGCCTGAAGGGCATGGAAGAAGGCGTGCTGGCGGCGTTTGGCGACGCCTGCGCCGCGGCCGGGCTGTCCTGGCCCGAACTGGAGGCCGCCATGAAGGCCGAGGGCCGCCTGCACATCGAGACCTACTGACCTCGCCCTGCCGTACACCGCTGCCCCCCGCGCCGTTGCACGGGTGCGGGGCTTCCTGCATCTGGCGCTTCCCTTCTGAAATGACTCACCTATAATGTTTCTGAAGAAACAGGAGCAGAGGCGATGCAATCGAGGCGAATTCCGGAGGCAGAACCCGCCAGCGGTCCGGACCCTGGCACCACGCTGACCAAGGCCGTGATGCGCGCGGCCGGCTTCCTGGGCATCAGCCAGGCCGTTGTCGCCAGCGTGCTCGGCATCAGCACGGCTTCGGTATCGCGCATGGCGTCCGGCTTCTATATCCTCGACAAGCATCGCAAGGAATGGGAATTCGGCGTGCTGTTCGTACGGTTGTTCCGCTCGCTCGACGCCATCCTCGGCCATGGCGACCAGGCCCGGCTGTGGCTGACCAACGAAAATCTCGCGCTCGGCGGCAAACCCCTTGAAATGATCCGTACTACCGAAGGCCTGGTTCGTGTCGTTCACTATCTGGACGCCACCCGCGGTCGCATCTGAGCGCCGGCCGTTCGCGCTCAGCCTCTGGCGTGCGGTGGAAGCCCAGCACGTGGTTTCAACCATGCCGCTGGTCGACAGCCTGGACGAGCAGGCCGTGCTGGAGGCCGTACTCGACGCCGGCAAGCCCGCCGTGCCGGCCGAAGCCCGGCATCTCCACTATCTGCTGTTCACGCCGTTCCGCTACCCGCCATCGCCGTGGGGCTCGCGCTTTCGCGCCGCGCAGGATCCGGGCGTGTTCTATGGCGCCGAGGAAATCCGCACGGCATGTGCCGAGCTGGGCTACTGGCGCTGGCGGTTCCTGAACGACAGCCCCGCGCTCCCGCGCATCGACGCGCGCGCCCAGACCCTGTTCCAGGTCAGCATCCGCACCGAAGGCATCGCGCTGGACGCACCGCCGTTCGAGCGGGACAGCAAGCAATGGACCGATCCCGACAGCCACGAGGCCTGCCAGGCTTTTGGTCGCGTCGCACGCGAAGCCGGCATCGGCCTGATTCGCTACACCTCCGTGCGCGACCCCGAGCACGGCCCTTGCGGCGCCGTCATGACGCCGCGCGCCTTTGCCCACCCCCAGCCGCTGGCCACCACCACATGGATGCTCACGGTGCGCCGCGACCGCGTGATCTGGCAACGCGACGACCTGCAGCAACGCGACAGCTTCGAGTTCGGCGCATCGTTGTGGCAGCGCACAAGCGAAAGCCTGCCGGAAGGTTGAACGGAACCCTGGTTGCGGCCGTCTAATCGTTATGGCTGGCGGCTTGGCACGCGTGTAAATAATTTCTCAAGAGAAGTGTTGCAATGCACGCGCCGGCACCTTATAATCTTTTCTTCGACGGACGCGGGGTGGAGCAGTTGGCAGCTCGTCGGGCTCATAACCCGAAGGTCGCAGGTTCAAGTCCTGCCCCCGCAACCAAACGCATCAACAAGTCGAACCGGATTCGCCAACGCTTCATTGGCAGTTCAACGCAAAGCCCGCAATCGCGGGCTTTTTGCTTTCCGGATCCGAAGCAGTCCCCGGCGAGCGCCAGCGTCTGCGCGCTCAGGCACGCAGGCCGCGCGGTGATACACTTTGCCCCATTCCTCCCGGACGCCCCTCATGAAATTCTGCTCGAACTGTGGCCATGCGGTCGTGCTGCGCGTACCTGACGGCGACAATCGCCCGCGCAGCGTTTGTGACAACTGCGGCACCATCCACTACGTCAACCCGCGCAACGTGGTCGGCACGATTCCGGTCTGGGAAGACAAGATCCTGCTGTGCAAGCGCGCGATCGAGCCGCGCTATGGGTTCTGGACGCTGCCGGCCGGTTTCATGGAGATCGGCGAGACCACGGCGCAAGCCGCTTCGCGCGAAACGCTGGAAGAAGCCGGCGCCCGCGTGCAGGTTGGCGAGCTGTTCTCGATCCTGAACGTGCCGCACGTGCACCAGGTGCATCTTTTCTACCTGGCCACGCTGGACGACCTGGATGTCGCGCCGGGAGAGGAAAGCCTGGAAGTGAAGCTGGTCGAGGAAGCCGACGTCCCTTGGGACGAGCTTGCTTTCCCGACGGTCATCCATACGCTGCGCTGCTTCTTTGCCGACCGCGCCGCCGGCCGCCTTCAGGACGGCAGCTTCCGCCTGCACAGCCTGGATATCGACAAGCCCATGCGCCCGCTGACCAGCCGGGCGACGGTGACGCCCTGACCTCTTCTGCGCCAGCAGCCCCAGCATGATCGCCTGGCTGGACCCGCAAGATCCGTTTCCGCCGGTGGAGCGCGCGCTGGGCCCCGCCACGGAAGCGCCGGGCCTGCTGGCCGCCAGCCGCGACCTGTCGCCCCAGCGCCTGCTGCTGGCCTACCGGCAGGGCATCTTTCCCTGGTATTCGATTGGGCAGCCAGTGCTGTGGTGGAGCACCGACCCGCGCATGGTGCTGGCGCCGCAGGCACTGAAGGTCTCGGCTACGTTCCGCAAGACGCTGCGCCGCGTGCTGCGCGATCCTGACTGGGAGATCCGCGTCGACGACGATTTCCTGGCCGTGATGCGCGCCTGCGCGCTGACCCCGCGCGACGGGCAGGATGGCACGTGGATCACCCGCGAGATCGTCTCGGCGTATGGCGCCTGCACAGCAACGGCATGGCGCACTCGGTGGAGGCCTGGTACCGCGGCGCGCGCGTCGGCGGGCTCTACGGCGTGGCGCTGGGACGCATGTTCTATGGCGAATCGATGTTCGCGCACCGCACCGATGCCTCCAAGATCGCGCTCGCAGCGCTGTGCGCGTTCCTCGGCAATCACGGCGTGCCGATGATAGACTGCCAGCAGGAAACCGATCATCTGCCTCGCTCGGCGCGCGCCCGATTGCACGCGCGGAGTTCGTGGCCCATGTGCGAACCGCCTCGGCACAACCGGCAATCACGCCCTGGTGGTTCGACAAATCGGTGCTGGAGCGGTGGACCGCCACGCCCGCCGCCCCGGCCGTCTGACAAGCTGGCTGCATCATCCGCCCCAGGTCCTGAGCCATGAGCAAGCTGAAGGAGCTTCCGCTTTCCGCGCTGCAGTTCTACGCCACGGCGCCCTATGCCTGCAGCTATCTCGATGGCCGCATGGCCCGCTCGCAAGTGGCGACGCCGGCCCACCTGATCAACGCGGATGTGTACTCGCGGCTGGTGCGCGCGGGGTTTCGCCGCAGCGGCATCTTCACCTACCGCCCCTACTGCGACGAATGCCATGCCTGCACGCCGTGCCGCGTGCTGGTGGACCAGTTCGAGCCGGATCGTTCGCAACGCCGCGCCTGGCGCCGGCACGGCCACCTGCAGGCGCTGGTGGCACCCCTTACGTACGTCGAAGAGCACTATGCGCTGTACCTGCTATACCAATCGATGCGCCACGCCGGCGGTGGCATGGACCAGGACAGCCGCGACCAGTACGAACAGTTCCTGCTGCAAAGCCGCGTGAATTCCCGCCTTGTTGAGTTCCGCGAGCCGCCCGGTTCGCCGGAAGCCGGCAAGCTGCGCATGGTCAGCATGATCGACGTGCTCGACGATGGTCTGTCGTCGGTCTACACGTTCTACGATCCGCTCGAGCGCAACGCCAGCTATGGCACCTACAACATCCTCTGGCAGATCCGCCAGACGCGCGAACTGGGCCTGCCGCACCTGTACCTCGGCTACTGGATCGCGGAAAGCCGGAAGATGGCCTACAAGGCACGTTTCCGGCCCCTGCAGGTGCTGACCGCCAACCAGTGGCAAGCGTTCGAAGACGACGCGGCTTGCGACGAGCGCGCACCCGGCGCGAACGGCCCCGACCCCGCAGTGGAATAGCCTGCCACCGAGGGACAGGCAACGCCTCACGGCGGGCGAGCGAGCGCCCCAGCCGCTACAATGCCGGCTTGGTTTTCACTCTGCACCGCCTCTGCGGTGGCCTGCCCGTGCTCAACGCGCTCTACCCCCTGCTCCGCCCCGCCCTGTTCTCGATGGACGCGGAGGACGCCCACCACTTCACGCTGAACAACCTGCTGCGCGCGCAGCGCCTCGGCCTGTCCGGCTGCATCGGCAACCGCATCGCGGAGGATCCGCGCACGGTCATGGGCGTGCGCTTCCCCAACCGGTGGGCCTGGCCGCCGGCCTGGACAAGGACGGCTCCTATATCGACGGGCTGGCGGCGTTCGGCTTCGGCTTCATCGAGGTGGGCACGGTCACGCCACGCGCCCAGCCCGGCAACCCGCGTCCGCGCATGTTCCGGCTGCCGCAGGCCGATGCGCTGATCAACCGCATGGGCTTCAACAACGGCGGTGTCGATGCGTTTATCGCCAACGTCACGGCATCGCGCTGGAAGGCCGAAGGCGGCGTGCTTGGCCTGAATATCGGCAAGAACGCGGACACGCCGATCGAGCGCGCCGCGGATGACTACCTGTACTGCCTCGAGCGCGTCTATCCGCATGCGAGCTACGTAACGGTCAATATCTCGTCGCCGAATACCAAGAACCTGCGCCAGCTCCAGGCGCCAGCGAACTCGACAGCCTGCTGTCGACGCTCAAGACCGCCCAGCGGCGCCTGGCCGACCAGCACAAGCGCTATGTGCCGGTGGCGCTGAAGATCGCGCCGGACCTCGACGCCGACCAGATCGGCAATATCGGCGACGCCTGGTACGCCACAAGATCGATGGCGTGATCGCCACCAACACCACGATCTCGCGCGACGCCGTGAAGGGCCTGCCCCACGCGGAAGAAGCCGGCGGCCTGTCGGGCCGGCCGGTGTTCGAGCAGTCGACGCACGTGGTGCGCGCGCTGCGCCAGGTAGTCGGCGATGCCGTGCCAATCATCGGCGTGGGCGGCATCTTCAGCGGCGCCGACGCGCGCGCCAAGATCGATGCCGGCGCGAAGCTCGTGCAGGTCTACAGCGGCCTGATCTACCGCGGCCCGACGCTGGTGCGCGATTGCGCCGCCGCGCTGCGTGCCTGATTCCGCCCCGCAAGTCACCATCGTCGGCGCCACTTCGCTGGATCAATTACGCGAGAACATCGATGCGTAGCAGACGCAATTGCATGAAGACGTGATTGCCGCAATCGGGGTAATCCACAAACAAATCTGCAATCCCGCGCAATAATCTGCGCCCCGATGGCCAATAACGGGGCTACGGCAGCATTGGATGCCCCGCATTCCCTCTCAGACTTCGCATTTCGTGCGCGAGAAGTGGTATCCTCGCAGGCTTATCGCTGTCGTACCCCGCCGCGCAGGCGCGCACTTCCATCAGCCGCCGGAAGTGCTGCACACGTCACGGATCGGCATTGGCACCCCCCGCCACGCCAGGACAGCGAGACCAAGCTTGTGCGCGGCCGTACCATCCAGAACCGAGTCACTCGGAGGAGAACAGATCAAAATGAAGGGTCTCAAGGCAACCAAGTCCATCCTCGGCGGCGCAGTCGCGCTGGCATTGCTGTGCGGCGGCGCCGTGCACGCCCAGACCGTCAAGGTCCTGTCGATCGTGGACCACCCCGCGCTGGATGCCATCCGCGATGGCGTGCGCGAGGAGCTGAAGGCCGCCGGCTATGACGCCGACAAGAACCTGAAGTGGGAATACCAGAGCGCGCAGGGCAACACCGGCACCGCCGCCCAGATCGCCCGCAAGTTCGTCGGCGACAACCCGAACGCGATCGTCGCCATTGCCACGCCGTCGGCCCAGGCCGTGGTCGCTGCCACCAAGACCGTGCCCGTGGTGTACTCGGGCGTGACCGATCCGGTCGCCGCGCAACTGGTCAAGAGCTGGGCACCGTCGGGCACCAACGTGACCGGCGTGTCGGACAAGCTGCCGCTGGACAAGCAGGTCGCCCTGATCAAGCGCGTGGTGCCGAATGCCAAGACCGTCGGCATGGTCTACAACCCGGGCGAAGCCAACTCGGTCGTGGTAGTCAAAGAACTGAAGGAACTGCTGGCCAAGCAGGGCATGACCCTGAAGGAAGCCGCCGCCCCGCGTACGGTTGACATCGGCGCCGCCGCCAAGAGCCTGGCCGGCAAGGTGGACGTGATCTACACCAACACCGACAACAACGTGGTTTCGGCCTACGAAGCGCTGGTCAAGGTCGCCAACGAATCCAAGATTCCGCTGATCGCCGCCGACACCGACAGCGTCAAGCGTGGCGCCATCGCCGCCCTGGGCATCAACTACCTGGATCTGGGCCACCAGACCGGCAAGGTCGTGGTGCGCATCCTGAAGGGTGAGAAGCCGGGCGCGATCGCCTCCGAGACCAGCAGCAACCTGGAACTGTTCGTGAACACCGGCGCCGCGCAGAAGCAAGGCGTGACGCTGTCGCCGGACCTGGTCAAGGAAGCCAAGACCGTCATCAAGTAAGCAGAAAGTCTGACCAGCGCCGTCCGTGCCAAGCGGACGGCCGCGCGTCCCCTACAGTACAAGATCCGGATCGCCCTACCCGGCCGCCCCTGAACGAGACGGCGAGCCGACCGACCTTACCCGGGCGGGCCGCGCCAGCTGTCAAGGATTCACCATGTCCCTCTTTTCCCTTCTGGGTGCCCTGGAGATCGGCCTGATCTTCAGCCTGGTCGCCCTCGGGGTGCTGATTTCCTTCCGCATCCTCAATTTTCCCGACCTGACCGTTGACGGCAGCTTCCCGCTGGGCGCGCCGTCGCCGCGACGCTGATCTCCGCCGGTCAGGACCCGTTGTTGCGACCGCCGCAGCCATCGTCGCCGGCGCCGCCGCCGGCCTCATCACCGGCTGGCTCAATGTGCGGCTCAAGATCATGGACCTGCTCGCCAGTATCCTGATGATGATCGCGCTGTACTCGGTCAACCTGCGCATCATGGGCCGCCCCAATGTGCCGCTGATCACGGAGCCGACGCTGTTCACCATCCTGCAGCCCGAGTGGATGCCCGACTATGTGCTGCGCCCGTTGGTGCTGTTCATCGTGGTGGTGATCGCCAAGATCGGCCTGGACTGGTTCTTCTCGTCGCAGCTTGGCCTGGCCATGCGTGCCACCGGCGCCAATCCCCGCATGGCGCGCTCCCAGGGCATCGCCACCGGCCGCGCCACGCTGGCCGGCATGGCCCTGTCCAACGGTCTCGTGGCACTGGCCGGCGCGCTGTTCGCGCAGACCCAGGGCGGCTCTGATATCTCGATGGGCATCGGCACCATCGTGATCGGCCTGGCCGCCGTGATCATCGGCGAAAGCATCCTGCCGGCACGCCGCCTGGTGTGGACCACGCTCGCCGTGGTGCTGGGCGCCATCCTGTATCGCTTCTTCATCGCGCTGGCGCTGAACAGCGACTTCATCGGCCTCAAGGCGCAGGACCTGAACCTGGTCACGGCCGCGCTGGTGACGATCGCTCTGGTGCTGCCCGCCACCCGCAAGAAGCTGTTTGCCCGCAAGAACGGAGGTGCCTGAGATGCTGCGCGCACAAGACCTGAAGCTCACCTTCAACCCTGGCACCCCGATCGAGACCCGCGCGCTGCGCGGCCTGAGCCTGGAAATCCCCAGCGGCCAGTTCGTGGCCGTGATCGGCTCCAACGGCGCCGGCAAGTCGACCTTCCTGAACGCCATCAGCGGCGACCAGATGGTCGACTCGGGCAGCATCACGATCGATGAAACGGACGTGACGCGCAAGCCCGCATGGGATCGCGCGCACCTGGTCGCACGCGTGTTCCAGGACCCGATGGCCGGCACCTGCGAGGCGCTGACGATCGAGGAAAACATGGCGCTGGCGATGGCCCGTGGCGCGAAGCGCGGCTTCCGCCCGGCGCTGAACCGCGGCTCGCGCGAACTGTTCCGCGAAAAGCTGCGCCTGCTGAACCTGGGTCTGGAAAACCGCTTGACCGACCGCATCGGCCTGCTCTCCGGCGGCCAGCGCCAGGCCGTGAGCCTGCTGATGGCATCGCTGCAGCCGTCGCGCATCCTGCTGCTCGACGAGCACACCGCCGCGCTGGACCCGAAGACCGCCGCGTTCGTTCTGGAACTGACCGCGCGCATCGTCGAGGAAAGCAAGCTGACCACGATGATGGTCACGCACAGCATGCGCCAGGCATTGGACTACGGCCAGCGCACGGTGATGCTGCACCAGGGCAGGTGGTGCTGGACGTGTCCGGCGACAAGCGCAAGGGGCTCGATGTGCCGGATCTGCTGCGCATGTTCGAACAGACGCGGCATGAGCAGCTGGATGATGATGCGCTGCTGCTGGGCTAATCCTCGGTAGCGCCATGAAGAAAGGGAGCCTTGCAGCTCCCTTTCTTCTTTCTGTCAGACCGTAGCAGCCTTATCCAGCCACCGCCCAAGCTGATCCGTCACCGCCGTACTCGAGAACGAGCAGCTATCCTGCGCGAACACCGCCGACATCTCCAACCTGCGCAGCAGCTCTTCCATCGCCTGACCGAAAACCGGCGGCAACGTCAGCGCGGGCTCTGCTTCGCGCCACGCTTTCACGAGTTCAGCCGCGGGCAGCGCGCCGCCGGTGTGCTGCTCCAGTGCCGTGCGCATGCGCGCCAGCGTATCCGTATTGGCGCCGCTCATGTGCGTGCCCTCCTTTCCTTGTATAGCTCGCGGAACGTGCGTCCCGACGGTGCGGGCATGTCCCGCGTCTGGGTCCAGCCCTTGCCCGCCATGGGCAGGTTCGCGATCAGCCGGTTGCTGCCGCCCATGCGCGCGAGCACCCGCGCGCCGAGGCGGCTGGCCAGTGCATAGAGTGCCGGGCGCCGGGCCACGAAGCCCCACGCTTGCAGTGCAAAGCGCTCCTGCCATGGCCGCAGGCCACGCTCCATCTGTTTCTCGCGCAACTTGCGCAGCAGGTCCGACAGCGGGATCGATGCCGGGCATACGCGGTTGCACTCGCCGCACATCGTGGCCGCCTGCGGCAGGTCCATGGCATTGGCAAGACCCACGAAGCTAGGGGTCAGCACGCTGCCCATCGGCCCCGGATAGACCCAGCCATAAGCATGGCCGCCGATCTTCTGGTAGACCGGGCAATGGTTCATGCACGCGCCGCAGCGGATGCAGCGCAGCATCTCCTGGAACTCGCCACCGATCAGGCCGCTGCGGCCACCGTCGACGAGCACGAAATACATATGCTCGGGACCATCGCGCTCGCCTTCGGCACGTGGGCCGGTCAGCAGGGAGAAATAGTTCGAGATGGCCTGTCCCGTCGCCGAGCGCGGCAGCAGCCGCATGACGGTTGCCAGGTCTTCCAGCGTCGGCAGCACCTTCTCGATGCCGGTCACGGCCACGTGTACGCGCGGCATCACCGTGCACATGCCCTCGTTGCCTTCGTTGGTGACGACCGCCACCGAACCAGTCTCGGCGATGATGAAGTTGCCACCGGTCACGCCCATGTCGGCGGACAGGAATTCGGGGCGTAGCACCTCGCGCGCTTCGCGCGTCATCTCGGGGATATCGGTCAGGCGCGGCTTGTGGTGGACCTTTGCAAACAGGTCTGCGATCTCGTCCTTGTCCTTGTGCACCACCGGCGCAATGATGTGCGACGGCGGTTCCGAGTCGTTGATCTGCAGGATGTACTCGCCGAGATCGGTCTCGATGCTCTGCACACCCATCTCGCCGAGCACCTGGTTGAGCCGCATTTCCTCGGTCACCATCGACTTGCTCTTGATGACCTTCTTTACGCCGTGCTTCTGGGCGATCTCCGCGACCAGGCGCGCCGCGTCGGCCGTGCTTTCGGCAAACAGCACCGTGGCGCCGCGCGCGTGGCGTTTTCCTCGAATGTGGCCAGCCATACGTCGAGGTTTTCCAGCGCGCGATTGCGCCGTTCCTTGAGCGCGGCACGCGTAGCGTCGAAATCGATGTCGCGGATCGCGTCCGCGCGCGCCGTGACGAACTTGGTGGAGAGCTTCTTGAGGTTCTGCTGCAGGCGCTGGTCAGCCAGCTTCTGGCCGGCGCGTGCCTTGAATTCCATGCTGTGGACTTGCATCGTCGCGTCTCCGGTGTTCAGGCGTCGCCAGCCAGAACCTGCGCGATATGCAGTACGCGCGTCTGCGTATCGCCGCTGCGGCGCAGGCGGCCTTCAATATTGAGCATGCAACCGAGGTCGCCCAGCACCACCGCATCGGCACCGCTGGCCTTGATGTTCGCGCACTTCTCGTCGACGATGGCCGTCGAAATATTGCCGTACTTGACCGAGAAGGTCCCGCCGAAACCGCAGCAAGCCTCGCAGTCCTTCATCTCCGTGAGCTGCACGCCGGGCAGCCGCCCGAGCAACTCGCGCGGCTGCGCCTTGACGCCCAGTTCTCGCAGGCCCGAGCATGAATCGTGGTAGGTGATATGGCCGGCAAAATTCGAATCGACGTGATCGATCTTCGCAACGTTGACGAGGAAATCGGTCAGCTCGAACACGCGTTCGCGCAGGCGTTCGTAACGGCCGTTGAGTTCCGGATCGTCGCGCAGTAGGTCTGCATAGTGGTGACGGATCATCCCGCCGCAACTGCCGGACGGCACCACCACGTAGTCGAACATCTCGAATTCGCGCAGGAATTTCTCGGCCAGGTCGCGCGACACGGCGCGCTCGCCCGAGTTGTAGGCCGGCTGGCCGCAGCAGGTCTGGGCCTCGGGCACCATCACCTCATAGCCGGCGCCTTCGAGCAGTTTCAGCACGGAGAAGCCGATCTCCGGGCGCATGAGGTCCACCAGGCAGGTGGCGAACAGGCCGACTCGCATTTGCTTTCTTTCTCCAGACCCCGAAACCCCGCAATTATGCGCGTTTGCGCCGCGAGGTGGCGCACAAACCATTCCGGCTCGCTATGAATGCCACTCAAGCCGAACTGCCACCAGCAGACGGCTTGAATTGGAGGATTCTTGCTGGAATGTCATTTCACCTATTGAAATTTTCACGATGCGAGATAGAATCAGGCAAACGCTTAATTTGCCGCACGGCAACATTTCCTATGTCAGACGCAGACAAGTCACCTGGAAAGACCTCGATCCAGGTCATTGAACGCATGATGACGCTGCTGGACGCGCTCGCCCAGCACGCCGACCCGGTCAGCCTGAAGGAGCTGTCGATCGCTACCGGATTGCACCCTTCCACGGCCCACCGCATTCTCAACGACATGGTGGCGTGCCGCTTCGTCGATCGTTCCGACCCCGGCAGCTACCGGCTGGGCATGCGCCTGCTCGAACTCGGCAACCTGGTGAAGGCGCGCCTGTCGGTACGCGACGCGGCGCTCGCGCCGATGCGCGCGCTGCACCGCGTGACTGGCCAGACGGTCAACCTGTCTGTACGCCAGGGCGACGAGATCGTGTATATCGAGCGCGCCTACAGTGAGCGCTCCGGCATGCAGGTGGTGCGTGCCATTGGCGGACGTGCGCCGCTGCACCTGACCTCGGTCGGCAAGCTGTTCCTGGCCGTCGACGAGGCTACGCGCGTGCGCAGCTATGCCACGCGCACGGGCCTGGCCGGGCATACACGCACGTCGATCACCGACCTGACCAAGCTCGAACGCGAACTCAACTGGGTGCGCACGAACGGCTACGCGCGCGACAACGAAGAGCTTGAACTGGGCGTACGCTGCATCGCCGCCGGCATCTATGACGATTCGCGCCGCCTGGTGGCCGGCCTGTCGCTGTCGGCGCCGGCCGACCGCCTGCAGGACAGCTGGCTGCAGAACCTGAAGGACACCGCGCTGCAGATCTCGCGCGGGATGGGCTACGCAACGGAGTCCGAAGCCGCCTGACCGGGCGCGTACCTACGGCGGCGGGCGAATCGGCGCCCTGCCGCCGGCACAACAAAGCACGATGACAAGCTTTAAGGGTTTACCTTTAGTTTTCAGATAACCTGCAAACCCTATAATCTGGCGGCTATGCGAACCCGCGCCATCACCCTGACCGAACAGGTCACCCGCCAGCTACGTACCGACATCGAAAATGGGATCTATCCCGTTGGCAGCCGGCTGCAACGGGCAAACAACTCGCCGGGCAATACGGCGTCAGTGCCGCGGTGATCCGCGAGGTGACTGAGCACCTGCGCTCGCAAGGTTGGTTGAACGCGCCAGGGCGTGGGCTGCACGGTGCGGTCGCGCACGGGCTCCGCCGGCTTCCAGCTTCCGCGGGAGCCTGACCTTGGCCACACAGAGCTGGCCGACCTGTATGACCTGCGCATCGACCTGGAAAGCGCCGCCGCCGCGCTGGCCGCCGTACGGCGCAGCAGCGAAGACCTGCACAGCCTGTCCGAACTGCTGCAACGGCTCAAGGCGCATCTCTATGATGCGCAGCCGGCGGTCGACCTTGATGCCGCATTCCATATCGGCATTGCCGCCGCGACGCACAACCCGTACTACCGGCAACTGCTGCAGTACATGAACCTGCAGCTTCATCAGGCTGTCGCGGCCGCGCGCGCCAACACGCTGCAGCAAGCCCGGTTGCCCGAAGCCGTGCACGAGGAACACGAGGCCATCTTCGAAGCGATCCGCGAAGGCAATGCCGCTACGGCGCGCGTGGCCACCATCCACCACCTGCAATGTGCCGCACAACGCCTGGGCCTGACCCTGCGCGCACGCAGCACTGCCCCCCTGCCCTGAAAGCCAACCATCCATGCCATTCGCGAACCTGCCCCAGCGTCTCATCGAGCTCTCGGACCTGACACCGTACTTACGCAGCCGGACGACATTGCGCCGTGGCTGTCGGACTGGCGCGGCATCTACCGCGGCCAGGCGCAAGCGGTGGTCCGCCCGCGCACGGTCGAAGCGGTCTCGCGCTGTCTTGCGCTGTGCCAGCAGGCCGCGGTGCCGGTCGTGCCGCGTGGCGGAAACACCGGCCTGTGTGGCGCTGCCACGCCCGGCAGCGAGCCGAGCAATGTGGTGCTGAGCCTGGATCGCATGCATGCGATCCGCTCGCTCGACACCATTGCCAACACCATGGTGGCCGAAGCCGGCTGCATCCTGGGCAACCTGCGACGGGCCGCGGCCGATGCCAGGCGTCTGCTGCCGCTGAGCCTCGCGGCGGAGGATTCCTGCCAGATCGGCGGCAACCTGGCCACCAATGCAGGCGGCGTCAATGTCGTGCGCTACGGCATGACGCGCGAGCTGGTGCTCGGTGTCGAGGCCGTGCTGCCCAATGGCGAGATCTTTCACGGCCTGCGTGCGCTGCGCAAGGACAACACCGGCTACGATCTCAAGCAGTTGCTGATTGGCTCGGAGGGCACGCTGGGCATCATCACTGCCGCGGCACTGCGCCTGTTCCCGCGGGCCGATACGCGCAGTGTCGTGCTCGCTGCGGTGGAATCTCCGCAGCAGGCGCTGGAACTCTATGCGCTGCTGTTCGAACAGTGCGGCGCGCGGCTCCAGGCGTTCGAGTTTTTCACGGGTGCATGCCTCGACCTTGTCCTCGCGCATGCCGAGGGCGTGCAGGAGCCGTTTGCACAGCGCTACCCGGCTTATGTGCTCGTGGAACTGGCCGATACCGCCGAGGAAGATGCGCTCAACGCGCTGCTGGAGCGCGTCATCGGTGACGCGCTGGAGCGCGGCCTGTGCCTGGATGCAGCGGTATCCGCCTCGCTGGCGCAACTGCAGGCTCTTTGGAAACTGCGTGAAGAAATCTCGGAAGCGCAGCGCGCGGACGGGCCGCACCTGAAGCATGACGTGTCGCTGCCGATCGAGCAGATCCCGGCGCGTCATGGTGTCGATGGAAGCACGCCTGCGCACGCTGGATCCGGCGATCCGGCCGTTCATCTTCGGGCATTTCGGCGATGGCAACCTCCACTACAACCTGTCGCGCCCGGCGGGCGCGCCGAAGGATTGGGCAGCGACGCACGAAGACGCGGTGACCAGCACCGTGCTCGATGAAGTGATGCGCCACGGCGGCAGCATCAGCGCGGAGCATGGCATCGGCCAGCTCAAGCGCCATGCGTTCCTGCAGTACAAGGACCCGCTGGAGCTGCGCCTGATGCGGGAAATCAAGCGCGTCTTCGATCCGGCCGGCATCATGAATCCGGGCAAGCTGCTCTGACGCGGTGACGCCCCATAAAAAACGCGCCAGGACTGGCGCGTTTTTCGTGGGGCAGACGGAAATCAGGTTCCGTGCGACTGCTGCGAAGCCAGGATCGCGTGCGCACCACCGGGCGTCTGCGTAAGGTTCGGCGACGACGGGAACGCATGCGGCTGCGGCGCCGGCGAATGCTCCAGCCATTCCCGCACGCGCGTGGCGTCGGCAAAGCGCGAGAGCTTGCCCACCGAATCCAGGAACACCATCACCACATTGCGGCCGTTGACCCTGGCCTGCATGACCAGGCACTGACCAGCCTCGGAGATAAAACCGGTCTTCTGCAGACCGATGTCCCAATTGCCGCCGCGCACCAGGCGGTTGGTGCTGACGTAGTGCTGCGTGCGGCCCAGCACGTTCACTTCATGCTCGGTCTGGGTCGAGAACTCGCGGATGGTCGGGTTGCGGTACGCGGCGTTGACCATGCGCACGAGGTCCATGGCACTCGACACATTGCTGCTCGACAAGCCGCTAGAGTCCACGAAGTGGCTGTCGTTCATGCCGAGTTCACGAGCCTTGCGGTTCATGGCCTGGACAAACGCGGGCAAACCGCCCGGGTAATTGCGTCCCAACGCCGAAGCGGCGCGATTCTCGGACGACATCAGGGCCAGCAACAGCAGTTCCTGGCGCGTGAGCTGCGTGCCGAAGCGCAGGCGCGAGCTGCTGTGCTTCTCGGTGTCCTTGTCCTCTTCCGTGATGGTCAGCACTTCGTCCATCGGCAGGCGCGCATCCGTCACTACCAGCGCGGTCATCAGCTTGGTGATCGACGCGATCGGCAGAACAGCGCTCGGGTTCTTCTGGAACAGGACCTCATTGGTGCCCTGGTCCATGACCAGCGCGACGCTCGAACGCAGCGCCAGCGCGTCTTCCGTATCGCGCAGGCCCATGGCCTCGCCCAGCGACGGCTTGGCGGGCGTGAACGCGGCACGGACCGGCGCAGCATGGTGCGACGCCAGGACCTGGCGTTTGCCGTTCTTCAGAATGACAATCTTGCGAGAGGATGCAGGCTCGGCCTTTGCCGTGGAACGCTTGGTGCTTGCGCTTGCCTTTTTCGTCGTTTTTGAGGAAGTAGCCTGTTGTTTGACAGACTTCTGAGCAGACGTCGACTTTGTGGCCGCCTCGGCCATCGGGGCGGTCAGCATCGACGCAGAGGCCAGCATGGCCACGGCGACGGTGCTCAGGGGCGTAAAGCCGAAAAATCTGGAAAAAATGGAATCAGACCGAAACATGATTCGTCAGCGCATCAGGATGGCGCTAGTGTAGGAAATTAAGAAATTGTTAGCAAGATTAAAGACTTACGGAAGCAAGTTAAAGTTCGATTTACACACATTTCCATATTACGGGAATTGTCGACTATTCGTCACGTATAGCATCGAAGGCTTCCCGTTAGCCAGAAACCGCAACCGCCTGCGGTGGCGATCTACCTTTGTATGTCGGCATCTATCGTTACACATTGATACACCTCTCACTATGAGAGGAAACGCGCAAACCCGCTCACCGGTTCACGGTCCGTGCTGAGGCGGTTTTCAATCGCCTCGGGATCCGCGTAGCCGAGCGACATGCCGCAAACCACCATCTCCTCGCCAGGCAGCCGCAGGTGATCACCAATGACCTTGTGAAACCTCGTGAACGCTGCCTGCGGGCAGGTATCGAGCCCGCGCGCCCTGGCGGCGATCATGATGTTTTGCAGGAACATGCCGTAGTCGAGCCAGCTGCCGAGCTCCATGATCCGGTCGATCGTGAAGATCAGGCCGACCGGCGCATCGAAGAAGCGGAAGTTGCGTGCGTGCTGTTCGTGCATGCGCGCCTTGTCTTCGCGGCTGATCTCCAGCAGGCCATAGAGATCCCACCCAACCTTGCGGCGGCGCTCGAGATAAGGATTCAGCCAGGAACGCGGGTAGTACGGATACTCCTCCAGGTACTTGCTGTCGCGCTCGGGGTCTTCATACGCGGTCAGCAGGTCTGCGCACAGCCTTGCCTTGGCATCGCCGGCCAGCACATAGACGCGCCATGGTTGCGTGTTGGTGCCCGAAGGTGAGCGGCTGGCGACGGCGAGTATCTCTTCAACCATTCGCGCGGCACCGGCGTGTCCAGGAACGCCCGGACCGAACGGCGCGTCAGGATGGCGCGGTCGACGCAGTCGACCGACTGCCGCGAAGCGGCTTCGGCTGTGACTTGCGTGCCTGCTTGCGTGTCTTGCGACATCTTGCCTTCCTCCATCACGCCTCTGCCCGTGCTTGCGCGCCGGGGGCCATCAGCGGCTCCAATGCGCGGCGCAGCGGCTCCGGCAAGGCCGCCGGGCGACGTGTGACGCGGTCGACATAGACATGGACAAAGTGCCCTTGTGCCGCCGCGGTCTCGCCGTCGCCGCTGAACAGCCCCACCTCATAGCGCACGCTGGTCGTGCCCAGCCGCGCCACGCGCAAGCCCGCCATGACCGTGTCCGGAAAACTGAGCGACGAGAAGTAGTTGCAATGGGTCTCGATCACCAGCCCGATCGTGTTGCCCGCCTCGATGTCGAGCACACCTTGCCGGATCAGGTACGTGTTCACGACGGTATCAAAATAACTGTAGTAGACAACGTTGTTCACGTGGCCATAGACATCGTTATCCATCCAACGAGTAGTGATGGCCTGGACGTGCGGATAGGCACTTCTGTGCTCGGGTTGCGGTTTCATAGGACGAGGCGGAACCGATATGGAGGGGAAACGGACCACAGCTACCGGCGGATGACCAGCGCCACGCCGGCCGCGGCAAGTGCCAGGCCGAATGCCGCCAGCGGCGGAAAATGCTCACCGAAGAGCAGCCATGCCATCACCGCCGTCGTGGGCGGCGTCAGATACATCAGGCTGGAGACACGTGTGGCGGCCCCTTGCCGGATGAGCAGGAACAGCAGCGAGATGGCGCCGATCGACAATGCAACCACGGACCAGACCAGCGCACCGGTCATCTCGCAGTCCAGTCCACATGGCGCGTTTCAAACGAGAACATGAAGGGCACGCATGCCAGCGCAGATGCGGCGAACTGGATCACCGAACCCATGCGCAGATCGAACACCGCACAGAAGCGCTTCTGGTAGAGCGTGCCGAAAGTGATGCTGAGCAACGCGCCGACGGCAAGGAGTACGCTCGTCGCGGACAGCCCGCTGGCGCCAAGCTTGTTGGCCACCACCAGCCCGACCCCGACGAGCCCGAGCAGGAGGCCGAGCCATTGGCGCAGGCTGATGCGCTCGCCAAGGCGCGATGCGATCAGCGCCGTGAGAACAGGCTGCATGCCGACGATCAGCGCCGACATGCCGCCGCATGCCCAGCTTGACGGCCGCCCACACGCCGCCGAGATAGCCGGCCTGGAGGAACAGGCCCGCGACCGCGATATGCCCGACCATGCGCCAGTCGGTGCGGGCCCCGCGTTGCGGCAAAGGCACGCGCGCCAGCCATACGAACGGCACCATCACCACCAGGACGCCGACAAACCTCAGGAACAGAAACGTCATCGGTTCCGCATGCGGCATGCCATACTTGGCCACGATAAACCCTGTACTCCAGATCAGCACGAACAGCCAGGGCATGCTGGCCGCCCACAGCGCTTGTCGCGGGCTCGCATCGGCATCTCCCGCCACCGTGCTCATGACGCCACCGCCAGCATCGGCACGACAACGTCCACTGCGCGCGCATCACCGCGGCGGCGGCCCGGTGGCAAAAAATGAACAGCAATGAAGGCGAGCATGGCGTAACGAGTCAGTTGTTCTTGTTGTGAAGCCCTGACGCTTGCACGGTCAAGCAATCGGGCAGCCTGCGATGGTAGCACTAGTGAAAAACCCGCGTGTCGCGCCCCTGCCATGGCGCTCCCGGCACATTTCGCGGTGACCCATACATTCTTTTGTGCGACGCACAAAAACCGCTTGACACAGGTCAGGCATTCCCTAGAATTGCAATTGTTGCGGCGCACCAAAGGAAAAGCGGAAGCGCCCTGACCCAATCCCTACGCCTGGGCTGGCCAACACGGAATCGACATCCGTCACAGGCCTGACATCTAGGCGGCTTAATTTGCTTGACCTTGAAGTTCACCACTGGAGACCAGCAATGATCCTCACCCCGGAACAAGTCGCAGCAGCGCAAAAAGCAAACCTTGAAACGCTGTTTGGCCTGACCACCAAGGCTTTCGAAGGCGTCGAGAAGCTCGTCGAGCTGAACCTGCAGGTCGTCAAGACCACCTTCGCCGAAAACGTCGACAACGCCAAGAAGGCGCTGTCGGCCAAGGATGCCCAGGAACTGCTGGCCATCCAGGCTTCGCTGGTGCAGCCGGTCGCTGAAAAGACCCTGGCCTACACCCGTCACCTGTATGAAATCGCTTCGGAAACCCAAAGCGAGTTCACCAAGGTAGCCGAAGCCCAGCTGGCCGAAGGCTCGAAGAACGTGCAGGCGCTGGTCGAAAACCTCGCCAAGAATGCACCGGCCGGTTCGGAATCGACCGTGGCCATCGTGAAGTCGGCCATCTCGGCTGCCAACAACGCCTACGAGTCGGTCCAGAAGGCCACCAAGCAGGCTGTTGAAATCGCCGAAAGCAACTTCCAGGCTGCCGCTTCGGCCGCCAGCAAGGCTGCTCAGCAGGCCAGCGCAACGGCCCGTAACGCTGCCGCCAAGAAGACCACCGCTGCCTGATCGTCGGCGCGTCTGAACGGTAGTACCAACGCGACCGGCTCCGCGCCGGTCCGTTGGCAAAGCGCACCGCCAGCCGGTGCGTTTTGCCAACGATGATTGCGGCAGCACATCACGCAGATTTGCCGCATCGCGTACCAGTGTCTCCTCGGTACCGCGGTCTCCTTGTCCAAAGGTATCGTTAAGCCCGACCCTCGAGGTCGGGTTTTTTTGTCTGTCCTCAGTCCGCGCCACCCGCCGCGCGCACCCCGCCGAAGGCCTCCGGAAGCGTTCTCCTTGCCCAATGACGGAGCGGGCGACTATCGTTACCAAGGTGCAGCCCGCGGCATTCTGGCCTGCCCCGGGCGCCCTCCGGATCCACATGGCGCGGTCCACCAGGGCCATGCCGGGTATGCGTGGCGCAGCGCTTGCGCAACGCAACAGCGTCAAGGAGATGCGATGAAGACGCAGCGCCATATCACGACCTATATCGTCATTGCGATGATTCTTGGCGGCGTGGTCGGCTACGGCTGTCATGTTGCCTTTCCCGATCCGAAGCTGGCGAAAGACGTCGCGGGCTACATCTCGATCATCACCGATGTCTTCCTGCGGCTGATCAAGATGATCATCGCGCCGCTGGTGTTCTCTACCCTGGTCATGGGCATTGCCCATATGGGAGACGCCAGCACCGTGGGCCGCGTCGGCATCAAGGCGATGGCATGGTTCATCACGGCGTCGCTCGTATCGCTGACGCTGGGCCTGATCATGGCCACCATGCTGCAGCCGGGCGTCAATATCGGCCTGCCGCTGCCGGACGTCGGTTCCGCGACCAACCTCAAGACCAATGCCTTCACGCTCAAGGATTTCGTCGCCCACCTGGTGCCGAAATCCGTAGCCGAGGCCATGGCCAACAACGAGATCCTGCAGATCGTGGTGTTCTCGATCTTCTTCGGCACCGCCATCGCCACGCTTGGCGAACATGGCAAGCGCATGGCCGGCGTGATCGAAGACCTCGCGCAGATCATGCTGAAAATCACTGGTGCCGTGATGTGGCTGGCCCCGGTCGCCGTGTTCGCGGCCATCGCATCGACGGTAACCACGCAAGGACTCGGCATCCTCGTGACCTTCGCGAAGTTCATGGGCAGCTTCTACCTTGCCCTGTTCGTGCTGTGGGGACTGCTGGTGCTGGCCGGGTTCGTGTTCCTGGGCAGGCGGATCTTCAGGCTGATCAAGCTGATCCGCGAGCCGTTCCTGCTGTCGTTCTCCACGGCGAGTTCCGAAGCCGCGTATCCGAAGATGCTCGATGCGCTCGACAAGTTCGGCGTCAACCGCAAGATTTCGAGCTTCGTGCTGCCGCTCGGCTATTCCTTCAACCTCGACGGCTCGATGATGTACTGCACGTTCGCCGTGCTGTTCATCGCCCAGGCCTATGACATCCACCTGCCGCTGGGCACGCAGATCACGATGCTATTGCTGCTGATGCTCACGTCGAAGGGCATGGCAGGCGTGCCGCGCGCGTCGCTGGTCGTCATTGCGGCCACGCTGAACCAGTTCAATATTCCCGAAGCAGGCCTGCTGCTGATCATGGGCGTGGACCAGTTCCTCGACATGGGCCGCTCTGCGACCAATGCCGTGGGCAATTCGATCGCCTCGGCCGTGGTCGCGAAGTGGGAGGGCCAACTCTCCAGCGAATCGACGCTCGACACCGGCGACGAGGGTGGCATTGGCGGCGTCGGCGACGAACCCGAGCCACTGCCCAAACCCGAGACCGCGCGTGCATGAGCGGTGTGGTTCGCGGACCGCAGAGGAGCGAAGCATGTCTTGCACTGGAGCCCGGTCGGGGCGCACGTGGTGGCGGGTCGTGGCGCTATGGCTGGCGCTGTCTGCTGGTGTCGCACTGGGACAGGAGCCGATTGCCCTTTCCGGCACGCTGAAAAAGGCGAAGGAAACCGGCACCCTGACCATCGGCTACCGTGAATCGTCGCTGCCCTTCTCGTACCTGAACCAGATCCGCCGGCCGATCGGCTATTCGATCGACATCTGCAAATCCATCGTCGAAGCAGCGGGCAGCGAGGTGGGCCGCGAGCTGGCCATCAACTGGGTCCCCGTGACGTCCGAGAACCGCATGGAAGCGATGACCTCGGGCAAGATCGATCTCGAATGCGGATCGACCACGCGCAATGCCGAGCGCCAGCAACGCGTGGCATTCTCCCCTGTAATCTTCGTTGCAGGCACCAAGCTGATGGTGCCTCACGGCTCGCCCATCCGCACCTTCCGCGACCTGAAAGGCAAGACCGTCGTGGCAACGGCCGGCACCACCAATGCGGACGCGATCGAGCGCCTGTCGACGCGCTTCAATCTTGGCGCCACACTCATCCGCGCCCGCGACCACGCCGATGCCTTCGAAGTGCTGCGCCATGGCGGCGCCGACGCGTATGCAGGCGACGATGTCCTGCTGTACGGCTTCCTGGCCAAGTACGGGCTTGGCAAGAAATACGACGTGACGCGCGATTTCCTGTCCTACGACCCCTACGGCATCATGCTGCGCAAGGACGACCGGCAGCTCGCCGCCGTCGTCGACAAGGCGGTCCGCGACCTGATCACCACGGGCGAGCTCGAGCGGCTGTACAAGCAATGGTTCCTCGACCGCCTCCCAACGGGCGAACGCCTTGGCATCCCCATGAGCTCGCAGCTCCAGGACATCATCGAGTCCACGCCGCAGCAGCCCGATTGACCGTCATCTGACTGCCCGCCCTCCCCGTGCTGGCCAGGTACGCGGATGTTGAAAATTCCTGTCGGTTAATTGCGTAAAAAGGGAAAAAGAAAACCCGCCACTCGGGCGGGTTTCCTTGACGGTGAAATGCAGAGATCAGCGCTTGCGCGGCGGCGGCACGTCGGTGCAGGTGCCTTCGTAGATCTCGGCGGCCATGCCGATCGACTCGCCCAGCGTCGGGTGCGGGTGGATGGTCTTGCCGATGTCCACGGCATCCGCGCCCATCTCGATGGCCAGGCAGACTTCGCTGATCAGGTCGCCGGCATGCGTGCCGACGATGCCGCCGCCGATGATGCGGTGGGTTTCCTCGTCGAAGATCAGCTTTGTGAAGCCCTCGTCGCGGCCGTTGGCAATCGCGCGGCCCGAGGCAGCCCACGGGAACACGCCCTTGCTGTACTTGATGCCCTGCTCCTTGCACTGATCCTCGGTCAGGCCGGCCCAGGCCACTTCCGGATCGGTGAAGGCCACCGATGGGATCTGCTTGGCATCGAAGTACGCCTTCTCGCCGTGTGCGGCTTCCGCGGCCACGTGGGCCTCGTGCACCGCCTTGTGGGCAAGCATCGGCTGGCCGACCACGTCGCCGATGGCGAAGATGTGCGGCACATTGGTGCGCATCTGCGAGTCGACGTTGATGAAGCCGCGATCGGTCACGGCCACGCCGGCCTTCTCGGCGCCGATGCGCTTGCCGTTCGGCGAACGGCCCACCGACACCAGCACCAGGTCATAGCGCTGCGGCTCTGCCGGTGCCTGCTCGCCCTCGAACTTCACATAGATGCCGTCCGGCTTGGCTTCCACGCCGACCGTCTTGGTGTTCAGCATGACCTTGCCGAAACGGTCCTTGTTCTTCTTTTCCCAGACCTTGACCAGGTCGCGGTCGGCGCCGTTCATCAGGCCCGGCAGCATTTCGACGACGTCGATATCCGCGCCCAGCGTGCTGTACACCGTGGCCATTTCCAGGCCGATGATGCCGCCGCCGATGACCAGCATCTTGTTGGGCACCTCGGGCAGTTCCAGCGCGCCGGTCGAGTCGACGATGCGCGGGTCTTCCGGGATGAACGGCAGCTTCACCGCCTGGCTGCCGGCAGCAATGACGGCCTTCTCGAAGCGGATCACGGTCTTCTTGCCGGTGCCTTGCTTGCCCTCGCCTTCGGTCACTTCCACTTCCATATGGTGCGGATCGAGGAACGTGCCGATGCCGCGCACGACCTGCACCTTGCGCGCCTTGGCCATGCCGGCCAGGCCGCCGGTCAGCTTGCCGACCACCTGGTTCTTGTAGTGGCGCAGGCCGTCCAGATCGATCTTGGCTTCGCCGAACAGGATGCCGTGGGCCGCGAGCGCCTTCGCCTCATCGATCACGGCAGCGTTGTGCAGCAGCGCCTTGGACGGGATGCAGCGACGTTCAGGCACACGCCGCCAAGCGTGGCGTAGCGTTCCACCAGCACGGTGTTCATGCCCAGGTCTGCGGCGCGGAAGGCTGCCGAGTAGCCGCCGGGACCCGCGCCCAGAACCAGCATGTCGCACTGGATGTCGGCGCCACCGCTGTGGCTCGCGGCTGCCGGAGCCGGTGCGGGAGCTGCGACGGGGCTGCAGCCGGTGCGGGTGCCGCGGCGGGCGCGGGGGCGGAGCCGGCGCAGCGGCGGCCTGGGCCTCCACCGTGCAGATCACCGTGCCCTGCCCGACCTTGTCGCCCACCTTCACGCGCACGTCGACCACCTTGCCGGCCACCGGCGACGGCACTTCCATGCTGGCCTTGTCGGACTCCAGCACGATCAGCGACTGTTCCTGCTCGACCGTATCGCCCGGCTTGACCAGGACCTCGATCAGTTCCACCGCGTCGAAATCGCCGATATCCGGCACCTTGACTTCGATCACACTCATGTTTGCTCCTCTATGCGCGCCTGCCTGCGTGGCTCAGGGCGCGCCGTCGTTGTTGGTTGCCGCTGCGCCGGCGGTGCCGGCCTCCTGCAGCCTTACGCTATGGACTTCAATCGGGCCTGCCGAACTCTTGTCGAACTCGATGCCGGCATCCACGCCAATATGCGCGATGGCGGCGGCGTCCAGGTCGGGCTTGTCGTAGACCGCATGCATGGCGCCCAGCGCATAGTTGCGGCCCGAGCCGATGCCCCAGAAACGGTCGAACGAAAACACCTCGCGATACGAGTAGACGCCGAAGATGCCCGCCGGGTTGGCGATCAGGCAGACGATCTGTGACGACTCGTACGGATCATCCTCGTCTTCCTTGGTGTTGATGAAGTACTCCGACTTCAGCCTTTCATGCACCTTCAGGAAGGTCCGGAACACGTCATCGCGCGAACCGAGCCGGCATTCCTCGCCCATTCCCGCGAGCAAGGCCCGCATGACCGGGAAGTGCGCCGTGGTGCCGGCCAGCGCGATAAAGCTGTCGCCGATTGGAAACACCTTCTGGTTGCGCTCGTAGGCACGCGACAGGCGCGTATCACCGAAGGTGACCAACGCGTCGGCCGCGATCGCCACTTCGGCACCTTTCCTGACGACGACACAGGTAGTCATGGCTTGCCTCGCTCGACTGCAAGCGCCATGGCCATGCCCGTCACGGACATGGCCCGGGCCCTTTAGAGAAGGATGCGGCGGAAGTCCGCCAACAGCTGCCCGAAGTACGTATTGAAGCGGGCCGCCTCGGCGCCGTCGATCACGCGGTGATCCCATGACAGCGACAGCGGCAGCGTCAGGCGCGGCGCGAACTGCTTGCCGTCCCACACCGGCTTCATGTACGACTTGCACACGCCCATGATGGCCACTTCCGGCGCGTTGATGATCGGCGTGAAGTACGTGCCGCCGATGCCGCCCAGCGACGAGATCGAGAAGCAGCCGCCCTGCATCTGGTCAGGCTTGAGCTTGCCATCACGCGCCAGCTTGGCCAGTTCGCTCATTTCCTGGCTGATCTCGAGCACGCCCTTCTTGTCGGCGTCCTTGATGACCGGCACGACCAGGCCGTTCGGCGTGTCGGCCGCGAAACCGATATTGAAGTACTTCTTCAGCACCAGGTTGTCGCCGTCGAGCGAGGCATTGAAGTTCGGGAACTTCTTCAGCGCCGCGACGGTGGCCTTGATCATGAACGCCAGCATCGTCACCTTGACGCCGGACTTCTCGTTTTCCTTGTTGAGCTGGACGCGGAAGGCCTCCAGGTCGGTGATGTCCGCTTCGTCATGGTTGGTGACGTGCGGGATCATGACCCAGTTGCGGTGCAGGTTGGCACCGGAGATCTTCTTGATGCGCGACAGCGCCTTGCTTTCGACCTCGCCGAAGCGCGTGAAATCGACCTTCGGCCACGGCAGCAGGCCGAGCTCGCCACCACCGCCGCCAGCCGCGGCAGCCTGGGCCGGCGCGGCGGCCTGGCCGGTCATCACACCCTTGACGTAGTTCTGCACGTCTTCCTGGGTGATGCGGCCCTTCGGACCCGTACCCGCACGCGGGAAACGTCCACGCCCAGCTCGCGCGCGAACTTGCGCACCGAAGGCGAGGCGTGCGCGGCCTTGCCGGAGACGCCTGCCGGCGCAGCGGC
>LRMT01000277.1 GCA_001725945.1 Cupriavidus sp. UYMMa02A
GCTCGCCAGGAAACGGCTGTTGGTTTCACAGGGGAGCAATCCGTCCTGAGCGCGAAAAGTGCGTAGGAAGGTGCGACGTGAGGAAAATGCCGTCCTGAATTGGCCTTCTTCTCTCACATTACGAAACCAAGGTCGGGCTTACCTGCATCGCTGCTCGCCGACCTCATTGATCAGCGTTTCCTTAGAGTCCGCCGGACACGCAACTGGCAAATTGGGATGCCCGCCAAATTTTGCGTCATTGATGGTGTAGTTCGACCTGTCTACGTTCCGGATGTAGACGTTCATATATTCCCGAACCTCGCTTGGTCGTTCCTTGATGAACGGGAACAATCCAATATTCGCAAAATACCAATTCAGGGAATTGCTGCCGATGCCAACCTGATAGCGCCGGCGAATGGGCCGGTGGCAATTCTCAGCGCATCCAGGTGGGCGAGGATATTGAATCCGGTCGTCGAGGTATTCTGCGAGAAAGCGGTTCGATTCGCTGAATTTTCACTGGGCACCGCAGAGTCTGAATTCTCGCCTCCACCGCCACAGGCAGCCAATGTCATCGGAAAGGCTGCCACCAATATCAAATTTTTGAAAGTGAAGAGCTCATGGAAAAATTTGGTTGCTTTTACATTCATACTACATTTCATTTAATAATTTAAACTTGGGAACGATAATATCCCTTTCTGTCCTGAGGACGGGTTTTGAAAGGCTGGGATTGCCGGATTGGCTTGACCGCGGTAGCGGTCTCGAGTCGCGCGTACATAACGCGCTTAGCAGAAAGTGCGAAAAAACGTTACTTCGAGGTGAATTCGTCACAGAGTGCTGAATCTACCTCTTCGACTCGACGGGTCGTAATTTGCAAGCGAAAACGGAATGATAACCGATTGCGTCGGAGCTGCGGTCAGTCCGGCCTCCCTTCCCCGCCTGACGGCATCGAGCCATGGCGCGCAGCTCTGACGCTTTTGCTGCTCGGCCCATCACCGCCGCGCTGAGCCGATTGAGAAATGTTTTGTGGCACGTTGGCTCGCGCGGACGCACCATACCACGCGGACCGCACAATACCAGGGGCCTTCAGCTGGAATGCCGACCTCCTTTGCCGTGGAGCGTCCAGGCAGGCCGAAGACAGCCACGTCGAGCACGCGATCATCTACTACAAGAATGCTCTCTATCTCTTGTGGATAGAGGTTCACGCCGCCGGATATGATCGTGAAATCGCGGCGGTCCGAGAGGTATAAGTATCCGTCTTCGTCGAGATGGCCTATATCACGTAGGTCCACCACCCTTGTTTGCTTCGGCTCGCAGCAGCTTTATCGGTATCGTTCCAGTAGGCAAACCCGGCGTCCGACTCAAAGTACACCGTTCCTGTCGAGCCAGAAGCCACTTCGTTCTCATCGTCGGCAAGGATATGAACGATTCCCTCGACGGCACGACCCACTGACCCCTTGTGAGTGAGCCATTCAAGCGAACTGATCGCACAGGCGCCGATCCCTTCTGTTCCCGCGTAATACTCCTCCAGGATCGGCCCCCACCATTCGATCATTGCCTCTTTGATATGGATGGGGCAAGGTGCGGCGCCGTGCATCGCTACGCAATGGCTGGAAAGGTCAAACTGCATGCGCATGCCTGGGTCAAGGCGCAGCAATCGATGGAACATCGTCGGAACCCATCAGCTGTGGATAACCCGGAATTTTTCCATGGCATGGAGAGCCTGAACTGCATCAAAGTGCTCCATGACTACAGCGGTACCACCGAGCGCCAGGGTCGCCGAGACGTTTCGGTGCGGCGCGGCATGAAGCCGCATCCGCTGGACGGATTGGAACCTGCATTCGGATCTGGGTCGCCGACAGCTTCGAGCAGGTTCGCGAAGAAGGGACCTTCGGCGTGCCGCGGCTTGTGTTCACATTGCGCATGGTAGCTCGTCATCCTCGGATGGTCGCGCGCCAGCAGAAATCGTACGTACTCGATGGCCCGTGTCTTGCCGATGCGGCCATGGATCAGTGCGTCCCATGACGCGGTAGCGCAGACATCGATCTACCAGCTCATAGAAAGCTTCGATCGCAGGCGTGGCGATAGATAGTTGCCGGTCACCAGCGGGTGAAGTGACGGGTCGATGGGACGCGTCTGAGCGGTCACGGCATACCTTGCAAAGTAAATGACCGGGTTAGAAAACTTGGCCAGTCCCAATTGTGAATTTGCGCGGCTGAGCCGGCGGTTGAGGCGCACTCGGGTCGGCCTCCAACTGCCGAATGCGTTGCTGCTCAGCGATCAGCGGCTTGCCAATTCCCGCTCCGCCTGCCAACTCCGCATCGTATTGCGCCAACCACCGCCGTACGGCGGTTTCCTCAAGCTCCATCGTGCGGCAGACGTCCCCATACGGACAGGCCCTGGTCCTTCACCATCCGCACCACCTCCAGCTTGAAGCTGGCATCAAATTGTCGAGGTCGTCTTGTCATCTTGTTTCCTCGTCGATATGGATTGTCTCCCTATCGACTTGTCCGAGGAAATTAGACCACTACATAGGCTGAATCTACGCCGCAATCCCCTTGCATAGGTGGAGTGCGTCATCGGTGTCCATGTTCACCTCATGTACTCGAATCCAATCTGACGGTCTTCCCGAGCTCGCGCCACTTTCCGATCTCGACTTCCAGATAATGTCTGAAATCGGCAGGCGACCCTTGAATCGGGTTGCAGTATAGCTTCTTTACGTGAGCGGTCACGACGGAGTTCGTGCCAGCTTTGTTTATCGCTTGATTCAACTTGCCAATAAGTTGTGGGTCCATTCCTGCCGGACCAACTAGTCCATAATATGTAAAATCCACGCCCTTCAGTTCGGCAATTCCAGTTTCAGACAGGGAGGGGACATTTGGCAATGCTGCCAGCCGTTGAGATCCCGTTACCGCGATGGCTTTCAGCCTTCCAGAAGCGGCGAACGGAATAGCGAACTGTGCAAGTGTAAGGCCAACATGTACACTCCCCGCAACGACTTCACGCGCGACGTCCTGGTCTGATTTGTATGGGATATGGATAAGGTCAATCCCTGCAACCTTTTTCATGTACTCTATTTGCAAGTGATTCGCCGAACCAACTCCCGCGGACCCATAGTTCAACTTCCCTGGATTCGCTTTCGCATAGGCGATCAACTCCTTCATCGATGACACCGGAATTGACGGATTGACGAAGAACACCCCCGGGGCAGTCGCGATCAATCCAATCAAACTGAAGTCCTTTAAAGGATCATAGGGTAGATCTTTACGAACCCCCGGACCCTGGCTGAGCGCACTCCCACCAGCCAAGGTTAAGGTCAACCCATCTGGTTGCGCCGCGAGCATTGGGCGAATTGCAAGCAATTGGGAAGCCCCCGGCTTATTATCCACAATCACCGGTGCGCCCAGCAGTTCCATTAGTTGTGACGCGTACAATCTGGCGACGTTGTCCGCCCCACTGCCAGCGCTAAACCCTACCAGAAGGCGAATAGGTCGCGAACCTGCAGGTTGGGCGAGAATCGTTTTCGGAAGCAACACGCCTGCCCCCATAGCAAGTAGCGCACGACGGGAAATCTTGTATGGCATTTTGTCTCCTGTGTCCTTTATACGTAATCAAGCCCCTTACATCGGCATGCTTGCCATCTCCGGGCTGGCGCTCCGGCTCGCGCCAGCTTGATCTGGCTGTCGAGTATCCGCCAGGACCATGTCCGCGCACTTCTCGCCGATCATCATGCACGGCACGCTCGTGTTCCCGGATATGATGGTCGGCATGACCGAAGCATCGGCAATCCGGAGTCCCTTGATGCCATGTACGCGAAGCCGCTCGTCGACAACCGACATCGCATCACGGCCCATCTTGCAGGTGCCTACCATGTGCTGAGTGATCTGGCCGGTATTGCGGATGAACTGCAGTATTTCTTCATCGGAGTTGATCCGCGGACCGGGTGAAATTTCTTCTGCAATCACATCTTTCAACGGCTGCGCCGCGGCAATCTGGCGCGCGAGCCGAACGGCCGCAATGGCGGTGCTCCGATCGTAGTCGGTATCCAGAAAGCGGTAGCGAATCATTGGCGCTGCGGCCGGGTCTCGCGACCGGATGTGAATGCTTCCGGTACTTTCCGTACGCTGCACGTGCGTATACATCATGAACCCTTCCACGTCAGACATACGACGACCCCTACCCGTCTTGACATCGATGATGTACGGACTGACCACCATCATGGTGTCCGGCTCCGTCAGCTCAGGACGGGATCGAGCGAATACGCGCATGGAGCCGTGGCCTTGCGCGATCAATCCTTTGCGCAAGAATACCCACCTGAGAATCTCAATCCCAAGACGCCATCCATGTCCCTTCTTTGCGAGGGAGATTCCGCGCTTGGCGAACCGCCACTTCACCATGGCAGCATAGTGGTCACGCAGATTCTCACCGACGCCTTTTAGCTCGTGTACAAGTGGAATGCCATGCTTTCTCAGCACCTCTGCATTTCCGATCCCGGACAATTCCAGCAGCTTAGGCGTATTGGCGGTACCAGCGCAGACGATCACTTCACGCGCAGCCCGGACTTCATGGATGGCGCCCTGATGGCCGAACCGAACTCCGGCACAACGCCTGCCCTCCATGATCAAGGAGGTTGCCTCGGCGCCTGTCAGGACCGTCAGATTTTTCCGCCTTCTGGCCGGTTCAAGATACTGGGTCGCAGTGCTCTGGCGTTCCCCGCGATAGCCAGTTAGCTGCGCCATGGCCACCCCCTCCTGAGAGGCACCACTGTAGTCGCTGTTGTAAGGGATTCCCACTGTCTGCGCCGATCCGATGAACAGGTCATAGAATGCGGACAGTTTCTTGCTCTGGATGACTTTGACCGGTCCCGATCGCCCGCGGTATTCGTTTGAACCGATCTCCGTGCTTTCGATCTTCTTGAGATACGGCAGAACTTCCTCGAAGCTCCAGCTTGGCAGCCCAGTTCGCTCCACGTGTCGTAGTCCAGCCTCTGTCCCCGGTTATAGACCATGGCGTTGATCGAACTGCTGCCCCCCCAACATCTTTCCGCGCGGACAAGCGATGCGACGATTTCCGTGCGTGGGGTCTGGTTCCGACTCGTATCGCCAATCGACCAACGGGTTGTCGACCAGGAAAACCACCCCAAGCGGGGGGCGTGCCCAGATGTACTTCCCGCCTTTTACACCGGCCTCGAGGCAGAGGACCGTGTACTTGCCGTTCTCACTGAGCCGGCTGGCCACTACACCACCGGACGAACCGGAGCCGACAACGATGAAATCATAGGTGTTTGCTTGCATAATGCTACTGCTGTTCCGATACCTTGAATCAATGACTGCTGAGTTCCATGCAGGATGGCACCGCCGCATTAGTCGCCGTTGATGCAAACACTCTTCTCGTACAGGAACCCGTCAAGGTGTTGAGCACCGCCCTTGATGCCATACCCGCTTTGCTTGTATCCACTGAAGCCAACGGCCGGGTCGGCTAGCCCATAGCAGTTGACCCACAATTTCCCTGCTTTGATGCCATGGATCATCCTGCTCATTGTGCTGACGTTGGAGGTCCAAACCGCGCCGCCCAGACCGTATTCGGTCTCGTTGGCCAGTCGGAGTGCCTCGTCCGCTGTGTCGAACGGAATAACTGACGCCACTGGCCCGAAGATCTCTTCACGTGCAATCCGCATGTCATTGCGTACGTTATCGAAGACGGTCGGGGTGACGAAGTATCCTTGGGCAAGCTCTCCCGCCAGTCGCTCGCCGCCGACGGCCAACCGTGCGCCGTCCTCCACGCCAATGGACATGTAGGTCATGACTCGGTCGAGCTGGCGACTGGACACCAGCGGGCCGAGCTGAACGCCCGGATCAAACGGATCGCCCGTCTTGACGGTGTTCGTGAAGTCAACAAGCCGCGAAACAAATTCCTCGTGGATGCTGCGTTGGACGAGAATCCTGGTCCCCGCGGAGCAGATCTGGCCGGAGTTGTTGAAGACACCCATCGCCGCGCCAGGGACGGCCTTGTCGAGATTGGCGTCCGCAAACACGATATCCGGCGATTTCCCCCCCAGTTCCAACTGGATTCGCTTCATGTTTCCAGCCGAAGCCTTGATGATCTCCCGACCAGTTACCGTGGAGCCGGTGAATGCAATACGGTCGACGCCCATGTGCGCGGCCAAGGCAGCGCCTGCCTCGTACCCATAGCCCGTCACAACATTGATTACCCCTTTCGGAACCCCGGCTTCAACCAGAAGCTCGGCCGTGCGCAATGTTGTTAGTGAAGCGTCCTCGGCAGGCTTGATCACCGCGGTGCAGCCGGTTGCCAACGCACCGCCCATGATCCACCACATGCTGATCAAGGGCGCATTCCACGGCGTAATGCCGCCGACGACACCGACCGGCGCCTTGATGGTCAGCGTGGTGTAGTTGCCAGAGAGCGAGTTTGGTATGGTCGAACCTGACCAGCTCATCGCCTGGCTCGCGAAGTACATAATGGTCTTGACCAGGCCATCCTTCATCGCTTTTGTACGCGAAAGCGGCGCGCCCATGTCGAGCGTGTCGAGCAGCGCAAGTTCGTCGAAGTTCCTTTCGATGACATCGCAAACGCGCAGCATCAATGCATAGCGCTCATGCGGAGTGAACCGGCTCCAAGGCCCCTCAAATGCTCGGCGCGCTGCGGCGACTGCCGCGTCGATGTCGTCTTGGCAGCCGCGCGAACCGTCGCCAGGACCTTGCCGGTTGCGGGATTGAAGGTTTTGATGGCCTCCCCGGTGACCGATGATTGCCATTTGCCGTCAACGAAATGCCGTTTCTCCGGGTTAGACAAGAACGCGGGACGGATTGCGGATGGTGTATCGATCAAGGGTGTCTCCTTCATTGGCAGGAAGTGGCATCGTTGCCGTGATTGCGGTGGCGCGCCATCGCGCGAAGCCGGCACGGCAACAAAGTTGATGAATGGATCTTAAGGATTCCGGCCACTGGCAAGGAAATACTGTTTTGCTGCCACCCTCATCGCGCCAGCTTATGGGCGCGCCCGGGGAAGTTGACGCAGGAATGCATCTGGAGAGGAGAACCGGCCCGCTTTAGGCTTGTGGCGATGGAAGGATTCTTGCCCCATGCCATAAGCCGCTTTCGATCAGCCTCTGCGCAACATGCGCGAGTTCGCTGTGAACAATCGAGGCACTGGCAGACAGCTTCTGTGCGGGCAGGGAATACGCATAATTGACGCGTGTGATCGGTGCGTCGGAGATGGGCAGGCATCGCCACCCCTGCGGCGCAGCGTGCACCTGTGTGGCGGCCCAAGGCTGTACCGTAGCGCCGCCCCCTTGTGCCACATAGCGCATCACGAGCTGGACGGAGTCGATCTCCGCAACGACGTCGACAGAGAGGTTCGCGCGCTCGAGGTCGCTGATGAAGCGGCGTCGCAGGTTGTGACTTGTCGACGATAGCACCATCGGCAGCGCCGCGGCTTCGGCTAGCGTGAGCGATGTCTTGTCCGGCGCAATCAGCTGGCTGTCTGCAGGCACCACCACGAACACGTCCTCTTCAAGGAGAGGCTCGTAAACAAGGTCGCTGGCCGCAGTCTTGCTGAATAGGATGACAACATCGAGCTCGTCGCGGCGCGCCCTCTCTTCCAGGTGCTGCGGCAGCGCACCCACCACGTTCAGCACGATGCCGGGGTAGTTTTCCTTCATATGGAGCAGCAGCGGCAACCCTAGCATGCACGTGGTGGTGGGCGCCAGGCCCAGCGTCACCCGACCCTTCACGTTGGACGATTCCTGACGAGCGATCAGCACCGCCTCATCCAGTTGGCGCAACATCAGCTTGGCATGCCGATACAGCGCTGCGCCGTTCGGCGTCGGCACCACGCCGCGCGCGGACCGTACCAGCAGAGGCTTGCCGACCTCGTCTTCGAGCCGGGCAATCTGCTGACTAAGGGCGGGTTGAGCCACGAAGAACTGGCGCGACGCCTTCGTCAGGCTACCGCTCTCGACCACCTGGACGAAGTATCGCAATCCTCGCACGTCCATCGACGACTCCGTATGGCGACATCAACAGTCACCGGGATCCGGGGTTATGGCTCTCCGAGGCAACGTCTACCCAACATCCGCCTCCCCAGCGGGAGCCCCGAACACCGTGAATGTTCGCTTGAAGCGCAAGTAAAGGCACTCCATTGAATGTTGGGACTATATATCAATTGTTACGATCCGGACCACCCTTGAAATCCGTGCTACGGACGCGGCAAGACGTTGACACGTTTACGAAGCGGCTTTCAAATTTTTGCCCACGTCCCGCCAGATCTGGAGCCCCCTCTCGGTTCGCGCGCGGAATTCCGCCGAGGTGGCTGTACTTGGGCTGATATAGAGTCGCTCGAACTGCTGAACCGTCTCAGGCATGTGCCCCACCTTGTCGACAGCCTCGCTATGGGTCTGCACAATGGCTGCAGGCATTCCCGCGGGCCCGATCAGCCCGTAGAACACATAGGATCCGAGCGCCTTCAGTTCATTGACATCGCTTTCGGAGGCAAGCGGCACGTTCGATAACAGCTTGGTGCGCCGGGACCCTGCAACGGCAAGCGGCCGGAGCTTTCGCTCATTGACGAACTGCACCACCGAGCCCGAGCCGACAACGGCGTGGTCGATCGCGCCACCAATGCTTGGCGGATACGTTTGACGTTATGCTGCCCTCCTGTTCGTGCTGTAACTTTGAATGCTCGAGGCGAGCTTGCCGGGATCGTGCAGCACGACCTCAGCAAGTCCGCGGGCAATGGCAACGGCAGGATGGGCAAAAGCCATGGTCATCTCCTTGGTTCGCTTCTTTCATGGATCTATCGCGAGTCCACTTGGATATCATCCCCCGGTGCTTGTCACCGGGGCTTCAGGAACCACCGCATTCTATGCACTGGGTCGATGCAAGAAGCGCCATCAGCTTGAATGACTTTCAAGGCTGTCTTCTAAACTTCTATGCACTGGGTCGATGCAAGAAGCGCCATCAGCTTGAATGACTTTCAAGGCTGTCTTCTAAATCGTTGTGACCTTTGCAGCCGGAACGTACGATTACTTCGACGGCACGGATCCTCCGCGCCTTCCCGATGACACGGGTGCTTAGCTTCGCCGAAGGGGGCGGCAGCCTTCATGGGTGCCGTAGCCCGCACGGACTTCACACTGAACATATGAAGCATGACTGCGGGCATGCCAATGGGGCCACGAGCTCTGCGCATTCAGGACCATTCGCGCAACTGAGCCTCGGCATCAAGCCAATCACGGGTATCGAATCCCTCGATGAAACCAGCATGAGCTTCCGCCAGAAGATGCAGGGCTTCGTCACACCTGCCTTGGCGATGGTAAAGGCGCGCCAGGCTCAGCGCGCACTCCGACTCGGTGGAACGCGCGCCTTGACAACGGGCGAGCGCAACGGCCTCGAGTAGATCTGACTCCGCTTCTCTGATCCTGACAGAGATGCGGAGGTCATCTTCGCCTGCCATTTGCACCAACAACTGCCCTCGCAGGCGAAGTAGCGCGGGACTATCGAACCGCTCTCCCGTGCGCTCCGATAACGCCAGCGCATGGCGCAGTACGCGAAGCGCTAACTCTGGCTTCCCCATCCTGCCGTAAGCGTCTGCCAACAGGCCGGACAGTGATGGGCGCCCCAGCGCGGATTTCGTGGCATGGTGGGCGCGCAAACCCCGGCGTAGTTGTGCCAGGCCCTCCTTTTCCTTGCCGAGTTTCGTAAGCGCCCAGCCCCGGAGCGTCGTTCCCCAAGCTTCGTAGATGGGGAAGCCACGTTCAGCCGAAACTGCGATCGCCGCGTCCGCGTACTCGATCGACCGCTCCACCTCATCCCGGCGCCGATAGAGCTCTGCCGCGAAAATCAGGCTCAGCGCCAGCCCAAACGGATCGGCGGCCGCTCTGGCCAGCTCCAGCGCCTCTTCGCAGCGACGGCGCGACTGATCCGGCAAGCCTGATACCAAAGAATCCAGCTCAAGGTGCTACGTATATGAACAGCGGGATTGCGCACAAGACGCAGCAGGTAGTCATGGGAGTGCCGCCCGGGGTGGTGCAGCGACAACGCCTCCTCCATGTGATCACGCGCCCTGGCGAACTCGCCAAGACGGAGTAGCGTAACGCCCAGAGCCCGGTGAGCCTCCGAAAGCCGTTCCAGGTCACCGGTGCCCTGCGCGAGGCTGAGCAGGCGCTCTGCCAACGCGTTTGCCTGCTGCAGCTGCGCCAGCAATAGATAATGAGACCACAGACCTGCTTGCGCGGAAAACAGCTCTGGCATTCCACCTTCGCGTTCGCACAAGACTAATGCCTGAGTGTAGGTTTCCTCGACCTCTGGCGACCCATGGCCGCGGGCCGCTATCCAGGCGGGCCCGAGGGTCAGCAACAGGCGGATCTTCTCTCTTGTCCGCTCGGCGCTATCAGGCAATGTACTGAGTCGCTCAAGCGCTGCACTAAGATGCCGGATCCCTTCGCGTTGCGCGGATTGCCGCAAGGCCTGCTCACCTGCGAGACGCAGATAGTGAACGGCTTTCCCGGCATTTCCGCTCCTGCTGTAGTGGTGGGCCAACTCGTTAAGGTAGTCTTCCAGACGCCCCGGAAACAGCGATTCGATGGCCTCGGCGGCGCGTTCATGGAGTTCGCTTCGCTGACTGAGCAACAACGAACTGGCGGCGACTTCCTGGATAAGCGCATGCTTGAATGTGTATTCGACTTCCGGAAATGCCGGTCGTTCATAAATGAGATCGCTGCGCTGGAGATCATCAAGAAGCGGGGTCAATTCTTGCTCCGACAAGCGGGTAACATACCGGATCAGGCTCAATGAAAAGTCCTTGCCGATGATTGCCAGCGTCTGCAGCAATGTCTTCTGTGCTTGCGACAGCCGATCTATGCGCGCGGCGAGCACATCCTGTACGGTGGTCGGGATATGAAGTGACACTGATGCCGTTTCAATCCGATAGCTGCCTGGGGTGCCAAGGATGGCACCTTCCTCCGCCAGGGTCTTGACCACCTCTTCCATAAAGAACGGATTGCCCTCGGTTTTGGCAAGAATCAGCCGGGCCAATGGCCCAAGCCCGGGGTGTCCACCCAACAGAGCTTCGAGTAGTCCTCTTGCCTCCGTTTGACCAAGCGGTTCGAGACGCAACTCGATGTAGCCCGGCTGGCAGTTCCAGTCATGCGAGTATTCATGCCGATAGTTGAAAAGGAGCAGAATCCGGGAAGCAGGCACTTGTCCCGCAAGTTCATCGAGGAACGCTTCTGTCTCTCTGTCAAGCCATTGCAGATCTTCGAACAGCAGCACAACCGGCTGGCTCTGGCTCTCGCTCAACAGTAGACGAACTATCGATTCAAAGATGCGCTGGCGCCGGACCCTAGCGTCCATGGTGGGCAACGTTGACTGCGGCTCACTGATGCCGAGCAGATAGAGCAAATACGGCAGATGATCTTCCAGCATGCGATCCAGTGTGAGCAACTTGCCCGTGACCTTTTCGCGATACACGCGCTCGTCGTCGGCGGTGGCGATCTGGAAATAATTCCTTAGCAGATCGACCAACGGGAGATAAGGATATGCTTTCCCATGCGAAACCGAGAAAGTTTCCAGCACCAGGCAACCTGTTGCGAACGTGCCTTGAATTCGTGGAACAAGCGGGATTTTCCGACTCCAGCTTCCCCTACCACCCCAACAATCTGGCCGCACTTTGCGTTGACCGAGGCCAGAGCCGACTGCAAACACTCAAGTTCTCGCTCACGTCCGACGAACTTCGTCAGACCGCGGTATGCCGACACTTGCAGTCGTGTGCGCAAGGCACCGGGCCCGAGCAGTTCATAAACTGAGAGTGGAGTCCGGACGCCCTTTACGTTGGTGGCGCCCAGCGCTTTGAAAAGGAAGTACCCATCGGCGAGCTTATGGGTGGACTCACTGACGAGTACCGAGGATGGCATCGCCATCGCTTCCATGCGAGAAGCGATATGAATCGTATGGCCGACTGGGTCATATTCGGTGCGCAAATCGTCTTTGCGAATGGAGCGCACCATCACTTCTCCGGTGTGGACGCCAACCCGCATCTGCAGCGGAATGCCTTTCTCCAGACGAATCCTGTCGCCGTGCCGGCGCATCGATGCCTGCATCCGCAATGCAGCATACAGCGCACGCAACGGGTGGTCTTCGTGCGCGATGGGAGCACCAAACAGGGCGAGGATGCCATCCCCCAGAGATTTGGCGACGTAGCCCTCATAGTGGTGTACGGCTTCCATCATGATGGCCACGACCGGATCGATCAGTTCCCGTGCCTCTTCGGGATCCAAGTCCTGAATCAGCGCCGTGGACCCGGCCATATCCGCAAACAACGCCGTGATGGTCTTGCGCTCGCCAGCAGCATGCCCTCGCGCCTCCATGGCTGCCCGCTCGGCCAGGATCCGTTCTGCCAGGTGCGCAGGCGTGTACAGCATCGGGGCACCGACTTCCGGCGCCGCACCGCCGCCGGAAGTCGGAGATCCGGTCATAGCCGTTAGGGAAGCGCCACATGAACCGCAGAACTTTGCCGTCGTGGCAGACTCGTAGCCGCAGTCCGGACATATTCGGCCAAGCGCATGGCCGCATTCCTCACAGAACCTTCCCCACGCTGGATTTTCAAACCCGCACTTTGTGCAGCGCATGGCACTCTCTAACGACCATCGGCTTCTAGCATTACAGGCGCAAAGCGCGTGCCTCGCAAGCCGGTAAGCGCCGGTATCGACTCAACGCTGTCACTCCGGTGATGTGGACTGAAACCGGGCTCCGGATGCGCTTCCAGGCATATCCGGAGCCTCTTTTATTGAAGCTCGGGAATCGGCCGCGTCCTTTTCTGCCGGACACCCACTACTTTCACGCGATTTCGCCGTTGCTGGCGCTGCCCCTCCTGCCGTAGTCCATTGTTGCGACCGAAGGCGAAGTCCGATCCGCCGGCACGAGGGCGATAGGCCATCCCAAAAAGATGGCTGCGTCGAAATGATCGGGCTCATTCCGACGCAGCCGAAGCGCCGCGATGCGGCACACCCCATGGAGATCCAAAGCAAACGGCTCCGGATACTGGGAGCGTCCGCTGAATGCCTTAGAAGATATGACGCAACGCGACCGACGCGCCAAACTGGTTGTCGCCGGCTGAGACGGTGCCGAAACCCGAGCCACCAGTGCCGAGGCCAAGGTTCGACCCGTTTCGGTTCTTCGTATAGCCCACCGCCAGATATGCACTGGTGCGCTTGGAGAACGCATACACACCCGAAGCGACAAACATCCACGGGTCCGCATTGGTGCCAGCGAAGTCCTGGTAGTACGCCGCGCCCGCGAGCGTCACGCTGCTGGTCGCCTGCCAGCGAGCGCCTGCCCACCACAGGTTGGACCGCTGATTGGCGAATGCCGCAGCCCCGACCAGCAGCGCGCCGTCGAACGCTTTGCCCCACCGGTAGCCGGCATAGAGCGTCGCGTTGCCAATGGCGAAGTTGCCACCCACAGTAGCGCGCCGGGTGGTCGCGTCGGGCCGGGTCGAAGCTGTACCGGTGTTGAGTTCGTCGTACGCTGCTGCAACGCTCCAGTTGGCGCCGTTGTATGCGGCGCTACCGGAATACTCTCTTCCGATCTTGGGGCTTCCCGGGATCTCGCTACCGCCGGTGATCGTGCTGTCTGCGCCGAAGCTATAGAACAGCTGCGTTTCCATCGGGCCGAACTTGCCGACGTACTTGATCGCATTGTCAGCACGGCCAGCGAAGGCAGCGTCCTGCGCCAGGATCGAGTACTTCGTCGCGATGAGCATGGGATCGATTGTCCCGGAGATCCAGTAGAAGGGAGTCGTCTGCCGCCCCAGCGTCACCACGCCCCAGCGCCCGTCCAGACCGACATATGCGGAACGTCCAAACAAGCGCCCGCCTTGCGTGGACTTGCCGGTATCGGATTCAAATCCGCTTTCGAGTACGAATACCCCTTTGAGACCATTGCCGAGGTCTTCGGTACCGCGTAGTCCCCAGCGCGACGCTGCCAGATTGGCCGGTGTCATGCGCACAAGATCATGCCCGCCGCCTGGCTGGTTGTTGACATACTCAATGCCCGTATCGATCACCCCATACAGGGTGACATTCGACTGTGCCTGGGCAGTACCTGCGCACGCCGCAGCAATACTGCACATCGCGATCATCTTCCATTTCATGTTGCCTCCTCTGTTTTTTCTGGTTGTTTCCACGCAAAGCTCGATCCGTCCGCTTCTCCATTTGCCAGTGCTATCTCTGACTGCCTCTCCCTTCCCCACCGCGATTCCATTGATCAGAATCGGTTCCGTTTTACAACGGACAAATGAAAACCCCCAACTCAATAGCGAAACCGGGGGCAAGGACGCCTCCCCGAGTAGACGAGAAGCCGGGGGGCATAGTGTTTCCCCAGCATTGGGGTGCGGCCGACTATGTCAGTGCAGCATCGACGGTGCCGGCGATCCTCGCGCATCCGTGAACACGTGGCGCGATTCGTAGCCCAAAGTCAACCATGCCTCTACAGCGGCTGGAGTGCCGCTGAGAGTGCCATCAGATGCGATTCAGGATACGGCCACCGTCGACCAGAACCGATATGCCCGTGATGAAATTCGCCTCATCGGAGGCGAGGAATAGAGCTGCATTGGCGACGTCCCAGCCTGTGCCTTGTCGGCCCAGAGGCACTTTTGCGTTCCGCTCGGCCGAGACCTGCTCACGGGACTGGTTCCATTCGCGTACGCGGGTGTCTACAGCCATGGGCGTCGCAATCAGGCCCGGCAATATGCAATTGGCACGGATGCCGTACTGAGCATTCTGCAGCGCGAGTTGCTCGGTGAACGCCACCACGCCTGCCTTGGCCGCCTTGTAGGTACGTACGGGTACTTGCCGACAGCCGCAGCGGAAGAAACGTTGATGATGGCTCCGCCACCTTGCTTGCGCATGATTGCCACGGCGTGCTTGCAAGCGAATACAGTCCCTCGCAGATTGATGCGGCAGACGTTATCGAAGTTCTCTTCGGTAATGTCGAGCAGATCGGCATCTCCGCCGGCAATGCTGACGCCCACGTTGTTGTGCAGGACATCAAGCGAGCCCCACTTCTGCGTGGCATCGGTCAACGCTCGGAGCAGGTCTGCTTCACGGGTGACGTCCGCGGCAAAGCTGGCGCATTCAAACCCCTCCCCGCGGATAATTTCCGCGGTCTCCTCGGCGGATTCAAGACGCCGATCCACTGCCAGTACGCGAGCACCTTCGCGCGCAAAGCGAATTGCCGCTGCGCGACCGTTGCCGACACCCTCCCCAGGGCTCTGCCCCGCTCCAATGACCACCGCGACCTTGCCTTGCAGCCGCTTCGCGGGCGTCCAGCCCAGACCTTGTTCTGACGTGTTCATGACAATGCTCTCCTGTGCATTCGTAATGGCTTGTTCGCTTGTTCGCGTCTGTTCGATTTCAGCCGGCACCATTGACGTACTTGCTGAAGCGGGCCCATTTGCCGGTGTCTTCCTGAATGAGCTTGCGCAGGTCTTCGGGACTGCCGGAGCGTGGATCGGCATAGTACTTCTCCTGAACCTGCGCTGCCGAAGCAGGATCCCGGGATACGCGGTTGATCGCCGCATTGAGCTTTGTTGCCACGCCGGCAGGCAGGCCCCTTGGTCCCACCAGACCGTAGTAGGTATAGGGATCAAGGCCTTCCAATCCGCTGATACCCGCTTCCGCAAAGCTCGGCGCCTCTGGCAACTGCTTCAGCCGGTGCGAACCGGTCACCGCCAATGCCCGCAGCTTGCCATTGCTGATTGCCGTCACCGCCCCTTGGGCCGGCGCAATGCCGACATGAACCGAGCCACTGTACATCGCCTGGACGATATCCGCGTCCGCCTTGTACGGAATGTGGGTCATCGTAATGCCGGCAACCTTGCTGAGGTACGCGCCGGCAAGGTGGCTGGCCGAGCCTATGCCCGACGAACCGAAGTTCAGCTTGGTCGGGTTCGCCTTGGAGTAGGTGGCAAGCTCGCGCAAGGAACGCACCGGGAGATCGCGGCTGACTACGATCACGCCAGGCGCGGTGGCGACCAACCCAACCATGCTGAAGTCCTTGAGAGCGCGTAGGACAAAGCTCCGCCCTCTACCCCGGGCGTCTGCGAAAGCGCGCTGCCGGTTCCCATATACAACGTGTAGCCATCCGCCGGGGCGGCTTTCAGTCCCTTGATGGCGACAATTTGCCCCGCGCCAGGCTTGTTCTCCACAATAACCGGAGTGTTGAGTTCCACAGCCAGCTTCTGCGCATAGAAGCGGGCGATTGCGTCCGTACTTCCACCCGCCGCAAAGCCGACCAGGATCCGAATCGGCCGGGACGGATATTCTTCTGCATGTGCCGCCGCGCCAAGCAACGCTGCGACACCAATGAAAAGGAAGCGCACAGCGAATCTGGTAGCCATGATTTGTCTCCTAGAAAACAGAACGCGCTGCATCAGATGGCTTGCCCACCGGATCGCCAGTTCTCGCATATGACCTCATGCTCATAGACGCATCAGCACGGATTTGGTCTGGCTATAGGCGTCGATCGACTCCGCCCCCATTTCCCGGCCATAGCCGGATTGCTTGTATCCGCCGATAGCCATCACTGGATCGGTTTCGGCATAGGTATTGATCCACACACGGCCGGACTTCAGTGCGCGCGCGACCTGTGCGCCCGGCTCACGTCCCGGGTCCAGACCGCAGCAGCCAGCCCGTATTCCGTGTCATTGCCCATCCTGACAACGTCCGCCTCGTCCTTGAACGGGATGATGGACAGGACGGGCCCGAAGATCTCTTCTCGAGCGATCCGCATTGAATTGGATACGCCACAGAACACCGTCGGCGCAACGAAGTATCCAGTATCACCAACACGCGATCCACCCAGCACGAGACTCGCACCGTCTTCGCGCCCGGCATCCACGTAGGAGAGGACGCGATGCATCTGACGCTCGGAGATAAGGGGACCCATCTGGGTGTCTGGAGCCAGCGGCGAGCCAACACGATAGGTCGCTGCGATCTCGGAAACGCGCCGTGCGATCTCGTCATGCAAGCTCTCATGCACGAACAGGCGCGTGCCGGCGGAACAGATCTGGCCGGAGTTCCTGCAGAACGCAACCACGGCGGTCTCGACCGCTCGATCAAGATCAGCGTCCGGAAAGATAATATTGGGCGACTTGCCACCCAGTTCCAGCGTGACCTTCTTCAAGTTGCCAGCCGATGCCTGCAAGATCTGGCGGCCAACGCCAGTCGAACCCGTGAAGGCAATCTTGTCCACATCGGGATGAGCGGCCATGGCCGCACCTGCTGTAGCACCATATCCCGGCACGACATTGACGACGCCGGGTGGCAAATCGAGTTCCTGAATCAGCTCGGCCAGCCGGATGGTCGTCAGCGGCGACTGCTCTGCCGGCTTCAGGACAGCCGTATTGCCGCACGCCAGCGCCGGGGCAAGCTTGGTCGCCGCCATGACAAGTGGCACGTTCCAGGCATTGATCAGCGCGCACACCCCCATCGGCTCGCGCAGTGAATAGATAAATCGGGATGCATCCGTCGGGTTGGTTGTTCCATGCGTCTTCGTCGCCCAGCCCGCGTAGTACCGGAATAACTCAGCCGCCGAGGCAACGCGGCCAACGGTGAACGCCAACGGCGCACCCATATCGAGGGTTTCCAGCACGGCGAGTTCGTCGGCGTGCTGTTCAATGGCATCGGCGATCCGCAACAAGTAGCGCCCGCGGACATGTGGAGAAATCCCCGTCCACGAGGGAGCTTCGAAAGCCTGCCTGGCGGCGTGAACTGCCGCGTCGATATCCTCGCGGTCCGCCTCGGCCACCTCCACAAGGGCCTGCTCAGTGGAGGGATCGATGGTGGCAAAGGTCCTGCCCGAAGCGGCGTTGACCCATTTTCCCCCGATCAAAAGGCGCTTGGGGCCACTGGCCAGCCAGTCCAGTGCTTTCCGATGGCCCTCGCTGACAGGGTCTGCGCCTGATGAGAAAGATGACATGCTTTGATCTCCCTACTTCATTCGTGCTCGTGATTCAGATTTACTGCCCCAGTCACCCCGGGGCATGTACAACCTTTACTGACGCTCAAGCCTGACCTCCTTGGACAAGGTAGTCACGTCGGCAACCTCCTTGGCCATGAAGGCATTGAAGTCAGCGGGCGACATGAAAGAATCTTCAATGCCTTCGGCCTTGAATCGCTCTTTCAGAGCCTTGTTCGAGTACACGGCGTGCAGGGCATCGGACAGCTTTTGAACCACTTCCTTCGGCGTACCGGCCGGCGCCACCAGCCCCATCCATGTGTAGAAGCTGTACCCAGGCACGCCTTGTTCAGCGAGAGTGGGAATATCGGGCGACGTGCTGACACGAGTCGCGACGACACCCCAAGTGCCTTCAGCTTGTTGCCCGCCAGATAGCCTTTACCGCTGCCATAAGCTTCGAAGATCATGCTCACACGTCCACTCATCACGTCGGGCATTGCCGGGCCGTTGCCTTTGTAAGGAATGTGCAGAAGCTGGACGCCTGCCCGCTGCAGATACAACGCTGCAGCAATGTGCGTACCGGTGCCAACGCCTGCAGAGGCGTAAGTAAGTTTGTTCGGATTCGCCTTGGCATTCTTGACGAAATCGGCCGCATTCTTGTAGGGGCTGTCTGGCGACACCACCAGAAGTAGCGGCGACTTGCCAAGGAAACCGATGCCGGTGAAGTCTTTGGTAATGTCGTAGTTGGCGTCCTTCTTCAGCACTTGCTGGTACGCCATGGTCCCCGCCGAGGCCAGCAGCGTGTAGCCATCCGCTGGCGCCGCCTTGACGACGTTGATGCCGATCATGCCATCCCCGCCAGCGCGGTTTTCGACGACAACCTGCTGCTTCAGTCGCACACTCATTTCCTGTGCGACCAGCCGTGTTGTGAAATCCACCAGGCCGCCCGGGCCGGTATTGACCACAATGCGAACCGGACGGTTCGGATATGCGTCGGCTGCTAGCGCGGGGGCGTTCGCCGCCATGGCAACGGGTACGACGGCGAACAGGTTCCTAATAAACTGCTTCATTTCTTGTCTCCCATACTATTTTTAATCGGGTTGGCTGACCGCGGTCAGCACTGAGTTGCGTGCTCAGTTCCCATAGCGGATTCCCGCCATCGATTCGTACACGCTGCGCACCTGCGAAATATCCGCTGTGTCGGGCAGCTGATTGGCCCCTTGCTCGAGCAAGTTGCGTACAACTTGCATGAGCATCACGGGCGCGCCTACCGCGATCGCGAGGGCGCTCGTGGACCAGAGTCCATCGATGAGCGATCGCAGGCTGGCGTTTTCCGTCTTCTCCCCTGACACCAGGGCGGGCAACAGAGTGCGCGAGGCTTGACTCCAACCGGAGCTCCGGTTGATGACCGTCGCAATATCGGCCAGACGAAGGCCATGGCGAAGTCCGACGGCGGCACACTCGTAAGTCACCAGACAGCACAGCGCCGACACGCCGTCCTCCAGCAGGGCCAGGATCTGCGCTGCCTCGGCCTGTGCGCTGCCGGCAGCCTGGACCGTTGGCGCTGGCGACAGTTGCGTTCCTGCGAGGGACGCGATCACCCCCACCATGTCCTCCAGCGTCGCCTTCGCACCCTGGGTATTGGCACCGGATTGCAGCAGCCCCAGCGTCGTGCTGGTAATCGGCATCGGAACCCGTGTCTTGGCGCCCAGCGCGACCGCCTGTGCCACGTCCTTCACCATCAGCGCCAGTGCGAAGTTCGTCGAGGACTGGCCCTGCACCAGCGCGGGAAGCATCTTGTCAGTCGTCTGGTTCCTGGCCTTTCCCCGATTCAGATGCTCGCTCATCGCCGCCAGAGACAAACCGGCCTTCGCGCCAAGCGCCGCGACTTCCAGAGTACCGATGCGGGCACACGCGTTCATGGCGTTGTTGACGATCTTCATCGCCTGGCCATCTCCGACACGCCGCCCACAACGGATGATGGTTTCAGTAATCACACGCAGAACCGGCAAGGCACGTTCGTATACCGCGTCCGGCCCTGATGCCATCAGGGTCGCGCCCCCTGCGGCGACCACATGGGGACTGGCAGATACCGCCGCATCCATCATTTCCACGCCTTGACTGGCCAGCGCTTGTGCAATCTGCTGGGTCTCTCCGGGCACACCGCTGGTTTGGTCTATCACCAGCTTGCCCTTCGAAAAGCCTGAGGCAAGCCCGTCAGGGCCGAAGACAAGCCGTTGCACATCAGCGCTGCGGGGCAGACACACCAGAACCACATCGCATTCCCGGCCCAGCTCCGCCGCGGATGTTGCCACCCGCGCGCCAAGCCCTGACAGGTACTCGCATGCGGCAGGATTCAGGTCCCATACGCAAAGTTCATGCGCCAGCAAGAAACGCCGGGCGAGCTCCCGGCCCAGTGCGCCCAGGCCGATGTATCCAATCTTCAAATCTGTCTCCTCACCGTGGCCCCACTGCTTACGGAAGCACTACGGAACCACCAGGTCAATGCCTTCAATCTCCGATGGGCAAGCTCACCGGCCGGGCCGTCTCATCAGATCTCCATCATCTCGAAATCCCCTTTGGCAGCTGAGCACTCCGGACACATCCAGTCGTCCGGCACGTCATGCCAACGCGTTCCTGGAGGAATTCCGTCTTCCGGACAGCCCGCCTCCTCGTCATAGATGTATCCGCACAGAATGCACTGCCAGATCCTGAATGGCGCCTCTGAACCGGAGTGTTGATCGGCGCCTCTGCTTGCGGTCTCACGCTCTGTCATATCGCACGACGCTTCCACCAGGCTTTCAACGACGTCCGTTCAGGCCGATGCGCCCTTCGCTTCCCGCAGCGCACCGCCTGCCGCAGCGATTTCGGCGAGCAGCTTGCTTGGCTGCCAGCGCTTGCCATATCGCTCATGCCATTCGGACACCTGCTGCCACACGGACCTTGCCCCGACGGTATCGGCCCAGTACATCAGACCACCCCGGTGACGGGGGAAACCGAAGCCGTACAGCCACATGACGTCAATGTCGCTGGCGCGATACGCCTTGCCTTCCTCCAGGATCTTGCAGGCCTCGTTGACCGACGCGAACAGCAAGCGGTGCAAGATCTCCTCGTGGGAGAACGTGCGCTGCGCAATGCCGAACTCCTCTGCCACCTGGGCGATAACCTGCTTCACCACGTCGTCCGGATACGGCGTGCGATCGCCATCTCGGTAGGTGTACCAGCCGGCGCCGGTCTTCTGCCCCTTGCGGCCCATTTCCACCAGCCGGTCCGGGACGTGCAGCTTGCGATACTCCGGGTTCGCCACCGCGCGGCGCTTGCGTCCTTCGTAGCTCACGTCGAGACCGGAAATGTCATTGACGGCAAATGGTCCCATCGGGTACCCGAAGCCGACCATGACCTTGTCGATCTGCTCCGGCGTTGCGCCCTCCTCCAGCATCAGCATCATCTCGGTCATCATCGGGGCGCGGCTACGGTTCGCGGCGAAGCCATCGCACGACCCGGCGACCGCACATACCTTGCCCATGTCGCGCGCATCTTCATGGCATTCGCCACCGTCTCGGGCGCCGTATTGCTGCCGCGCACGACCTCACAGAGCTTCATCACGTTTGCCGGTGCGAAGAAGTGCGCACCCGCCACGTCTTGCGGGCGCAGGGTTGCATTAGCCATGACGTCGATGTCAATGGCCGACGATTCGTCAGCAGCAACGCCCCCGGCTTCATCACGGCGTCGAGGCGGCCGAAGATCTCCCGCTTGATGTCGACCCGTTCGAATACAGCTTCGACGACGGCATCGCAATCGGCAATGGCTTCATAGCTCTGCACGCCTTCGATCAATGCCAGGCGTCCATCCATTTCACCTTGCGACAAGCTGCCACGCTTGACGCGAACCGCATAGGTGTCACAGATGCGTTGCAGGCCGCGGTCGAGCGCCTCGCGCGTGACTTCCAGCACCTTGACGGGGATACCTGCATCCGCATAGGACATGGCAATGCCACTGCCCATCGTGCCCGCGCCGATGACGGCCGCAGAGCGAACGCTAATTGCGATTCCGGCCGGCATTGTGCCCGGGACCTTGGCGGCTTCGCGCTCGGCGAAGAATGCATAACGAAGTGCCTTCGACTCCTCGGAGCTCTCCAGTTCCGCAAAGCGGGCCGCTTCCAGCGCCACCCCCTCGTCAAATGGCATGGTGAGTGCAGCCTGCACGCATTCGAGCGCATAGGCCGGCGCCTTGAGATGGCGCGACGACTTCGCGATGGACTTGCGCGCGGCGTCCAGCGCCGTCGTTTCCGCGTCTGTCGTTTCGATGCACTGTGCCGAATCGCGGGCACGCGGCAAAGGGCGACGTGCAGCCACACCCTTGGCGAAATGGATAGCCTCCGCCCTCAGATCAGTGCCGTCCACGATGGCATCGACGATACCAAGTCGCTGTGCCTCGTCCGCGCCGACATGACGCCCACTAAGAATGATGTCGAGGGCCGTGGCCGGCCCGGCGATGCGTGTCAGACGCTGGGTTCCGCCACCCGCCGGAATGATGCCCAGGTTTACCTCCGGCAGGCCGAGCCGGGCATCCGCGCTCGCGATGCGGTAGTGGCAGGCCAGCGCATGCTCGAGACCTCCGCCGAGCGCGTAGCCGTGCATGGCTGCCACCACCGGTTTTTCACTCGCTTCCAGCGTCGAGGCACTCGTGCGGGTCGAGACGGGCCGCACACTGCCGAACCGGCGGATATCGGCGCCAGCGATGAAATTCTTGCCTTCGCCCAGCAGCACGATTGCATCGACTCCCGCATCGGCATTGGCTCGAGCAACGCCTTCCATGATGCCTTCCCGCACACCGGCGGCCAGCGCATTGACGGGTGGATTGTTCACGGCAATCAGCGCGACGCCGTTCTCAACGGCATAGGTAACAGTCTGGGCTTGATTCATCAGCTTTCCTTCCAGCGGCTGCTTGCGCAGCGGTATGTCCGATGTGGTTGCAGGTTGGGATTCATCTTAGCACGAGTTTCACTAAAAGGCATAGGTTTCAGTGTTCGGAACCGAAGCACGGCGAGATAAAGGACACTTGTTTCCATGTGAAAGGATCTCGGAAGCGAAGCTCGCGGTGCCGGATGGCGCGGTGTAACGGCTCAGCGAGGCTCCGGGAAGGGCCTATGCCGCCCGGTATCCTGCAGCCTGATCGGCGAGAATCAAGTCCGCCCCCTTCTCTCCGATCATGATCGTGGGGGCATTCGTATTGCCGGACGTCACAACCGGCATGATCGAAGCGTCGACGACACGCAGACGGTCGATGCCCCGGACTCGCAGGCGTGCATCGACCACGGCCATGCGGTCATTGCCCATCTTGCATGTCCCGCGGGGTGGAACGCACACTGGCCCTCGCGTCCATATAGTCGATCCATTGTGCATCGGTGCGCACCTCGGTCCCTGGCACCAGTTCGCGGACGACGAGAGACGCCAGCGGCTCCATCGAAAGGATTTCGCGCAACCGCCGCAGACCGGCCAGCATCGCGTCGATATCTTCGGGGGCTTGCAGGTAGTTGGGGACGAAGGCCGGAGGTTGCCTCGGATCGGCGCTGCGCAGCATCACTTCCCCGCGTGAGTCCGGACGCACGCGATAGACCGATGCGCTGATGGCAGGGAAATCGTCCACCACCGCTTCACTGGATCCCGCATAGGAAAAGGTCATTGGCCGGAAGCTGACTTCCATGTCCGCATAGCCGATCTGCGGCCCGCTACGAAAAACGCGGCAGCGATCGAAGAACCCAGCGCAAGGTAGCCGCCTTTTGTCATCAGATACCGCGCCCCGGCGGCATACTTGCGCCAGCCTGCCAGGTGTTGATTGTAGGAACCCTCTTGCGTGGTCCGCGCCTGCATGCGCACGGCGAAATGATCCTGCAGGTTCTGACCCACGCCCGGCAAGTGTGCCACGGTCGCGATACCATGCCGCCGCAGTTGCTCGCCATCGCCGATGCCAGACAGCATGAGCAGGTGCGGGGAGCTCAGCGCGCCCGCGCACAGCACCACTTCACGCGCCGCCTGAAATCGCTGGATCTGCCCGTCGATCTCGGCCTCGATACCGGTCGCTGTAACACCGTTGAACAGGACCTTGCGCACATGCGCGCCAGTCCGTATGTCAAGGTTCGGCCGACATCCGACAATGGGTGCCACGAACGCGTCATAGGTAGATTGCCGCACGCCGTTGCGGATCGTGGCACGCAGCATTCCCACGCCTTCGTGTTCGCCTTCGTTGAAGTCGTTCAGGCGCGCCAGGCCAGTGCGCTGCGCGGCCTCGACGAAAGCCAGTGCGGCGGGATGAAGGACTGACGGGTCGCTCACCGTCAATAGCCCGTGCGAATCGCCATCTTCGGCGGTGGGTCCGCACACCGAGCGCCGGAAGTACGGCAACACGTCGTCCCAGGCCCACCCGGGATTGCCGAGATCCCGCCAGTGATCGAAGTCGCTGGCGTGGCCGCGTACGTACACCATGCCGTTGATGGCGCTGCTTCCGCCCAGCGTCTTGCCACGCGGCCAGTAGATCCGGCGATTGCGCAAGGTCGGCACGGGCTCCGTCTGGAAGCACCAGTTGTAACGCTCGGACCGGAACAACTTGCCCATGCCAGCGGGCGTGCGGATCCAGAAGTCGTCGGCGGGCGGACCCGCCTCGACCAGCAGCACACGCGTGCCCGGGTCCTCGCTCAGCCGCCGCGCCAGCACGCATCCTGCCGAGCCAGCGCCAACGATGATGTAGTCGTAACAATTCACGCAGTCAGTCTCCCGTTCCGATGCTGCGAGACGCCAGGCGAACCTTTCGGCCGCGCAGACGCAGTCGGACTGTGAGAAAGGAATGCCGCTCAGCGGGCTTCACGTCAGGACGAGCCGGCGGATGGAATCTCGCGGATGTAGGTAGAGTCTCCACGCCCGCGATCCTCAGCGGGCAATGGAGTCCAATGTCAGTCGTCGCCGAGCCGTAGCTCGCTTGGCCTGCGCTTCTCGATGTTGGCCTTCAACAGCGCGGCGGTGCGGAATATGCCGTGGGCAAACTTTCCATAGGGCAGGGTCGCGAACAAAGCCATTACCACGCCCAGGTGTACCGCCAGCAGGAAAGGCATGGCTGTCGTTTCACGTGCCGCGAGCAAACCCAGCCCGGTACCGGCGGTCAACAGCAGCAAGGCAATGAATCCGCGGTCCATTGGTCGTTGCTGCACATCGCCGTGCTCCGGATGGCGTTGAAGGTTCAGCCATAGCAACCCGGCCGGTCCGATCAGCAGCCCGATGCCACCCGCAGTCCCCAACAGCACGGGGAGGCTGAAGACCGGATACGGCGCATGCCAACCCAACATGTAGTGGTAAGCCGTCGCCACTGCCGTCGACGCAAAGCACAGCATGAAGCCATAGAACGTGAAATGGTGAAAGCGCCGCCGGGCCAGCGTAAACCGGTCATTCGACTCATTGCAACCATCCCCATGCCCGCCATCAAGGTAGGTCAGTGTCAGCACGTTCTTCGCCGCCTCGGCGACGGCGGGCGCCGAGGCCGTTCCGGCCGACACATCTCGCCAGAAGCGCCGCACGCCGATGCCGAGCGCTATCACCGCAAAGCCGAATATCGCGCCAAACATGCTTGCCAGCGTGTTGTGCGGGAACACCGCATAGAAGTTGCCTCCCTCATGCGAGCGCCACAGTCCGCCCCCCAACGTCACGGCCAGTACCAGGAATAGCGCCAGTCCGAGTGCGAGCGCTACCGACACCGTCAGCCCGTTGCGCTTGTACAGCTTGCCCAGCGGCGCCGGCCACGCATATTCGCTGTACGTCTCCAGCCGTACCTTCGCCATCGCCTGCGGTACATTGACGCCGAAATCATGCGGTGGCGCGTACTGGCACGCGTGATAGCACGCGCCGCAGCTGTGGCACAGGTTCGCCAGGTAGTTCACATCGGCCTTGCCGAACTCCAGGCGGCGCGTCATCGCCGGAAACACCGCGCAAAAGCCCTCGCAATAACGGCAGGCATTGCAGATCTGCATCTGCCGCGCGACTTCGGCTTCGTTCTTTGTCAGCGGCAGCACGCGGATTACGCGTCCGGTGTTGGGCGTGGCGATCGCGCCCGTTTCCTTGCCGGCCAGTTCTGCGGCCTCGCGCGCAAGCGCTTCAAGCTTCAGCATGGACCGCTCCCGTCTTGATGCCTGCCGCCTTCGCGGCTGCGTGCCGGCGATACGTCCAAAGGCCGTGCCGATCGACATGCCGACGCCCGCCGTGTATCCCTTGCCAAGCACATTCCCTGCCATCATTTCCCCTGCCACGAACAGATTTCCGCTCGGCTTGCCGCCGAAATGCACCTGCGCCAGATCGTTGACCTTGAGACCCAGGTAAGTGAAGGTGATGCCCGGCCGCAGCGCATAGCCGTAGAACGGTGCCTGGTCCAGTGGCCGCGCCAGTGCGTCTTGGGGGGTGCGAGGCCTCGGTATGGCAGTCATCCAGCGCTGTATGATCGAACGTGCCGACGCGGCACGCCGCGTTGTAGTCCTGCACGGTGCGCACGAACTGCGCTTCCGGCAGCCCGAGCTTGCGCGCGAGTTCAGGCAACGTATCGGCCTTCTCGCCCGGGAATACGGGCGGCATGAAGCGGCCGATGGCCTGGCTGTCGATGATCGAGTAGCCGATCTGCCCCGGCTGCTGCGCAACCAGGCGGCCCCAGATCGCATAGCGCTTGGGCCAGAAGTCCTCGCCCTCGTCATAGAACCGCTCGGCGTCGCGATTCACGACGACACCCAGCGACACGCAGTCGATCCGAGTGCAGATGCCTCCGTCGTATAACGGTGCGCGCGCGTCAATAGCCACGCAGTGCGATTGAGACGGGTCGCCGATGGCATCCGCGCCGGATTCGATCATGTGCCGCAGCAGCACGCCCTGATTGAAACGCGTGCCGCGGATCAGGAAGTTGTCGGCCGGCCATTCGCCGCGCTCGTTCTGGCCCCAGGCTTCGCGCAACCATTCGCGATTCGACTCGAAGCCGCCCGCGGCCAGCACGCAAGTGCGCGCGGTGAAGCGCTGATTGCCGCTGCGCGCCGCGACGAAACGGTCGCCATCCATCTCGATCGCATCGACCGGCGTTTCATAGCGGATCTGCACCCCCATGGCTTCGGCACTGCGGTAATAGGCATTGACCAGTGCCTTGCCGCCGCCCATGAAGAAGGCGTTCGTGCGAGCGACGTGCAACGCGCCAGACAGCGGTGGTTGGAAGCGCACGCCATACTTGCGCATCCACGGCCGGCATGTCGACGAGGCACGGATTACCAGCCGTGCCAGGTGTTCATCGGTGATGCCGCCTGTCACTTTGAGCAGGTCCTGCCAGTACTCGTCTTCCGGATAGGCGTCGACCAGCACGTCCTGCGGTGCATCATGCATGCAGCGCAGGTTGCGGGTGTGTTGCGAGTTGCCACCGCGCCACGCACGCGGCGCAGACTCCAGCAGCAATACCGAAGCCCCGGCTTCGCGTGCCATCAACGCTGCGCAGAGCGCGGCATTGCCGCCTCCTATCACTAATACGTCAATCATCCAATTCTCCGTCATGCGCCGCGCGCGGCTGCCAGGATCTCACCGTCACGCCTGCCGTCCGCCGCGGTCGCACGGCGGAAACACGCACCAGGAGCCGTCGGCGTGGCGGAAGAACATCAGGGACAGTGCCCCGGAAGCTCGCTCAACCTCGACCTGCACATAGCCGCGTTGACTCACGTCGTCGCGCATGCGGGTGACGCGCACAATGTCCGCTGCCTCTGGCCCGAACCACTTTTCCATCAACCCGCGCAGGGACATTCCGCCCATTCCCATTTCGCCTGCTCCCTTGCGATCCCGACTCGAACCGCGTCGACTTCTGTTGCCCTACACCTCGACCATCTCGAAATCGCTCTTGCCCACCGAACACTCTGGGCACATCCAGTCGTCGGGAATGTCGGCCCAGCGCGTACCCGCTGCGATGCCTTCGTCGGGCATTCCCATGGCTTCGTCGTAGACAAAGCCGCACAGCACGCATTGCCAGACCTTGAACTCGGCAAGGATGGCGCTGGCACCCGAATGGTCAACGCTCTCGTATAGCTGGTTCTCCATGGTCTTACTCCTTTCTTCGCACCTGCCCATAGCGGGCGCGGCTCATAGGGAACTGTTTCTGGACAGCGCCCGGTTGAATCAAAAAACGAGCCATGACGGCCCTGCACGATGTCTTTCAGGTTCCCCACAACCTAGGAAGCGATGATATCATGGGTTCTGATCACTAGCATCGATTCCAGTGTATGAAACCGAAAGGCGGTTGTCCAGCGATGCAGAATGTCCAGTGACGGACCGCAAGGGAGACTTGACATGACAATCAAAGGCAAGGCTTACATCATCGGGGCGTACGAACACCCCTTGCGCAAAGCGCCGGAGCACTCGGTGGCGCAGCTCCATGCGGAAGTCGCCAAGGGCGCGATTGAAGACTCCGGTCTGTCACGGGATGACATCGACGGCTTTTTCTGTGCCGGAGACGCACCCGGCGCCAATGTCTGGTCGATGGCCAACTACCTGAACTTGAACCGGCTCAGGCATGTGGATTCGACGGATATGGGGGGATGCTCGTACCTGGCGCATGTCGCGCACGCGGCCGAGGCCATTGCGGCTGGAAAGTGCAATGTGGCGCTTATCACCCTTGCCGGCAGGCCGAATTCCGAGGGTATATCCGGCACGCAGGTCCGCGTGCGCGGCGTCAACATGCCGGAGGCGCCCTATGAAATGCCGTACAGCCCGGTCACACTGAACCTGTACGCCATGTGCGCCATGCGACATATGCACGAGTTCGGCACCACCAGCGAGCAACTGGCGTGGGTCAAGGTCGCCGCGTCGCACCATGCGCAGTACAACCCAAATGCCATGCTGCGCAATGTTGTCTCGGTGGACGACGTAATGGCCTCGCCAATGATCGCGGACCCGCTGCACCGTCTCGATTCATGCGTTGTCAGTGACGGCGGTGGCGCAGTGATCGTGGCGCGGCCGGAGATCGCCAGGGCTCTGGCACGCCCTCGCATCAAACTGCTGGGCGCCGGAGAATCAACCAAGCACCAGATGGCGGGCAAGGTCGACCTGACCTATACCGGCGCGGCATGGACAGGCCCGCGAGCATTCGAAGAAGCAGGCGTCACCCCTGCGGATATCCAGTATGCGTCGATCTACGACAGCTTCACCATCACCGTGCTCCTGCAACTGGAAGACCTCGGCTTCTGCAAGAAAGGCGAAGGTGGCCGGTTCGTCGCCGATGGCAATCTGATCTCCGGCGTCGGCAAGCTTCCATTCAACACCGACGGCGGCGGCCTGTGCAACAACCATCCAGCCAATCGCGGCGGCATGACCAAGATCATCGAGGCGGTTCGCCAACTGCGCGGCGAAGCCCATCCCAACGTGCAAGTACCGGATTGCACGCTTGCACTTGCCACCGGCATCGGCGGTGCCATCGGTCACCGCCACGGCGCCGCCACGCTCATCATGGAAAGGGAGTAACTCACATGCCGACGTTTTCCGAAGCCCGCAAGATCAGCGACCCCGCCTTGAATCCGGGGGATGAGCCCTATTTCGCCGCCGCAGCGCAGGGAAGGCTGCTGGTGAAGGTTTGTAGCAGGTGCGAGCAAACGCATCACTACCCCCGTGTCATCTGTCCGTTTTGCTGGAGCAGCGATGTGCAGTGGGCCGACAGCAAGGGGACCGGAGTGATCTATACCTACAGCGTGACACGCCGCGGCGCCGGCACGCCCTATTGCATCGCTTACGTGACGCTGGATGAAGGCCCTACCATCCTGACAAATATCGTCGACACGGACCTGGACGCGGTCCGGATTGGCCAGCGCGTCAAGGTGGTGTTCAAGACGTCCGAAGGCGGCACATCGATCCCAATGTTTACGCCAGTTACCAGCCAGACGCCCTGAGCCCGACATCAGCGGAGAATATGATGGCAAGATCAGTTGCCCTATATAGCGCCGTCGATGACATGTTCACCCAATACGCGGTGGATGTCGATTCGGCCACGCTCGTCAGGAAGGAAACCGTGCGGACTCCCGCCAAGGTGCAATATGCCTGGCGCCACCCTTCCCAACCGTACCTGTATGTTTCCACCAGCAACGGTGCCCGCGGGTCCAATCCGACTACAACCATGTCAGTGCTTTTGGTATCGGCGCGGATGGCGCATTGCTTGTGCATGGCGAAAGCCGGCAATTGCCGCGTCGCGCCGTGCATATGTGCGTGGATCCTTCGGGCAGCTATATCCTGAACGGGCACAACTTTCCGACCAGTGGCATCACCGTGCATCGGATAAAGGCCAATGGCGAAATCGGCGATCACGTCGAGCAGGCCACTACGCTGGACTACGGCATCTATCCGCATCAGGTCATGGTCACGCCGTCGGGCCGCACCGCCGTTATCATTGATCGCGGCAACAAGACCCAGGGCGACAAGCCGGAAGAGCCCGGTGCCCTGCGCACCTTCGGCTTTGAAGATGGCCGTTTGTCAGCGGGCGGGGTAGTCGCTCCGCAGGGCGGATATGGCTTCGGTCCGCGCCACATCGCCTTCCACCCGTCAAAGCCATGGCTCTACGCTTCGGACGAACGTACCAACCGTCTTTACATGTTCCGCTACAGCGGTAGCGGCATTGAAGCAGCGCCCGCCTTCACTTGTCCGACCCTGCGCCAGCCCGAAGTGGTTCGCCCCAGGCAACTGGGCGGTCCCATTCATGTCCATCCGGCCGGCCATTGTGTCTATGTCGCCAATCGGGCCGACCACACCGTCGCCGACGGCGACAGCAAGGTGTTCGCTGGCGGCGAGAACAATATCGCGGTATATCGGATTGACCCGGCAACCGGCGAACCGACACTGCTGCAGCACGCCGACACGGAATCCTTCCACATCCGCACTTTTGCCTGCGATCCGTCCGGGCGCCTGCTGGTGACGGCGAGCATCAAGGCCCTGGACGAGCGCCATGGCGACGAAATCCGGCACGTGCCAGCGGCGCTATCGGTCTTCCGCATCGCGGCAGACGGCCGTCTGGAACTCTGTCGGAAGTACGATGTGGAAACGTCGGGCAGCCAGCTCCAGTATTGGATGGGGATGGTCGGCCTGGATTAGGGGCCTGCAATCGTCGCCAGCACTCTGTAACTCGATCCCACTTAGCGAGCAAGAAACATGGATCTCGGAATTAAAGGAAAGACCGCACTGATTACGGCTTCCAGCGGCGGCATGGGCAGGAATATTGCCCATGCGCTGGCAGCGGAGGGCGTCAACGTGGTGCTGTTTGCGCGCTCTGCCGACAAGCTGCAAGCTGTCGCGGAGGAAATCGAAGCCCAGCACGGCGTGAAGGCGTTCGCGGTTCCCGGCAACATGCTGGTGCGTGAGGATGTGGAGCGGCTGGCAGCCGCACTGCGGCAGTACGGCGGTGGTCCTGACATTGTCGTACTGAATACGGCGCGTCCGCCCAACCCGATCCGCGCCACACTTGAAGAGAACGACGAGGCGCGCTGGAAGGAGGCATACCAGAACCAGCTCTGGGGCACCATCCAGGTGGTCACCCATGTCATTCCGCTGATGCTTGACCGCAACTGGGGTCGAGTCATCGCCATCACGTCCGCTTCAGTCAAGCAGCCGATGCCGCATCACAGCCTGTCGACCGTATTCCGGGCCGGCGTGACCGCCTATATGAAGCATCTGGCAAATGAGGTGGGCGTCAGCGGCATTACCGTGAACTGCGTAGCCCCTGCGTTGATCGACACTTCGCACCGCAGTGGCGGCGCTGCTTATTCAGCGGAACAGACCGCAGCCCGCAAGAAACTCACGCCGCTGGGCCGGCTCGGCACCCAGCAGGAAACGACCGGGGTGGTGACGTTCCTGGCCTCGATGCAAGCGGGATTCGTCAATGGCGCAACGATTCCTGTGGAGGGAGGGATGGTCGCGTCGCTGCTCTGACGCGCGGGGATCAATAAGTGAAAGCGCCGGGGTAGGCACGCGTGTCCACGTGCTACCCCATTATCCCCAAACGGGTCGAACGCACTGCTACGGCAGTGGATCGGGTTGAAGGTTATTCCAGCTTGCCACCGAACTGCAGCGAGATATTCGCGGCGGCATTGACAACTTGCTTGACGAGTTCCTTTTCGCGGGTCTGCAACCGCACAGTCGGCGCGCCAAGCGACAGGCAATAATGCACTTCCTCGTGCACGTCCTTAATGGGTGCCGAAATCGCTGAAATGCCCAACAGGCGTTCTCCATGCGAAACCGAATAGCCTTGCTCTCGCACTTTCTCGAATTCGGCCAGCACGTCGGCCTTGGTTCGCTTGGTCGCCTTGGCGACAGCCGTTACGAGCGGCGCCGCATCGTCCTTCGACATATACGCCATCAGCACCTTGGAACCGGAGCCCATGAGCAGGGGAATCTGCTCGCCCGCCTGGACGACGGCACGCAGCGGCGATGCGTCAGTCGATACCGCGTCGATGCAGATGCGGCTCTGGCCACTGATGGTATGCAGCGAGATCGTCTCCTTGGTCTTCTCCGCCAGTTCGACCAGGATCGGACGGGCAATCTCGCGGATGCCGAGCGTACTTTTCACCAAGCCAGCGAGCCGGGTGAAACGGAACGACAAGCAGTATTGCTGGTCCTCAAGGCGAACCAGGTAGCCCGCCTGGTCGAGACTCTGGACAATCCGGAACGTCGTGGACTTCGGCAGCTCGATGCGGTCAGCGATCTCCTGTAGCGTCAGGCTGCTCCGTTCGGCCGTGAAGCTTTCGAATACAGCAAGAATCCGTTGCACCGAGCGCATCATTTGGAGGTATTCCATCCATATTTACAAACCCCGTATGGTACATCACGGCAGTGGGGGCGCCATACCGCTCCACGCCCCACTGCCCTTACCGCTGTAACCACAGCAGGGCGCGACACGTTATTTCGACGCCGATATGTTATTTACAAATCACTTAACGTGAAGAGATAGACATGGCTCAGCGCCCTTCAAACACCGGCTTGCGCTTCTCCTTGTAAGCCAGGATCGCCTCCTTGTAGTCCCGCGTTGATTGCACAACTGCCATATGCGAGGCAACCGTTTCCAGACTCGTACGCAGGTCAGTGCGCAGCGACTGATACATCAGCTTCTTGATATCCCGCGTCTGAATCGGCGGCCCGTCCGCCAGGCGTGCAGCGAACGCGATCGTTTCCTGCATCAAATCGTCCGCGCTACAAACGCGGTTGACCAGCCCGATACGCAGCGCCTCTTCCGCCGGCACGAAATCGCCGGTCCAAAGCAGTTCCAACGCCTTGGCCGGGCCAACCAGTCGCGGCAGGAAATAGCAGCCGCCATTGCCGGGCAAGAGGCCAACACGGATGTATGCTTCCGCAAAGCGCGCAGTGTTCGCCGCAAAGCGCAGGTCGCACATGAGCGACAGGTCCATACCCGCCCCCACGGCGGCTCCATTCACCGCGGCGATGAGCGGCTTTTCGAACTCTTCTACCGCTAGCGCAACCTGATGGGTCACATTCTGAAGCCGTTGCTTGCGCTCCAGCGGAGTCGGGTCGCTTCCGAGCCGCGCCGGCCAAGATCGCCACCGGAGCAGAACGCGTCCCCGCTGCCGGTAATAACAAAGCTGCCGATGGCGGGATCGTCGTTAGCCGCTTTCAGTGCCGAGCGTAAGAGCTCTAGCATTTCTTCGCTGAGCGCGTTTTTCTTCTCCGGCCGATTCAGGCGCGCGACCATCACGCGGCCAATCGTTTCGATTTCCAGATCTGCCACTTTCTGCTCCTGGTAGTTAAGCCGCGGATTCGGCTGCCGCGACCGCCTTGCGGTGGCGGGCATGCTGCGCACGCGCTTCCAGCAACGCCGCCTTCAGCTGCCGGTTTATCCATTGCTTGTTGTCCGCAAATACGCGCGGCTCCTTGGCGCCCAACGTTCCTGCCAGGGCTGTCGCCGCCTGCTTCAGTTCATCGGCGGGTACCACGGCGGCCACCAGTCCCCGCGCCAGAGCCTCGTGCGCTGGCATGCGCCTGCCCGACTGGATCAGGTCCAGCGCCAGCGCACGGCCGCCAATGACCTCGAGAATATTGGCGCCGGAGAATGTGGGAATACCCAGGTCGATCTCCGGCAGCGACAACGAAGCCGTTTCCGCGGCGACGCAGGCATCCGCCAGCAACGCCAGCATGGCGCCACCGCCGCTGGCGATGCCGTTCAGTACGGCAATGACCGGGACCGCGCTGTCCATCACGGCATCCTGCAATGCTGCAAGGGCTTGCGATCGGCGTTCGCGCTGACGCGCCATGTCGCCGTCCTGCGGCTGCTCGCGCACGTCGGCGCCGCCGCTGAACACGCGGCGCCCGCTGCCGTCAGCAGCACGGCCCTGACGGCAGAATCGCCCACGCCATCCCGGATTGCCGCAGTGATCCCCTCCATGATGGCGACGGTCATCGCGTTCGCTTTCTCGGCGCGATCGATCGTGATCCACAGAAAGTCGCCTGCATGCTCGACGACGAGATTCTCTTGCCTGTTGTTCATGAAAGCTGTCTCCTAGTTTTGTTATGCAGCCGCGCGGACCCTGCTACCGCCGGACACGAAAATGTCGGCAAAGAACTCGCTCTCCGGCAGGCGGCATATCTTGATAAAGTCATCGCGGGCGGACTGCACGACGATGGGCGCACCACATGCGTAGACCTGGTGTCCGGAGAGGTCCGGATGGTCTTCCATGACCGCGCGGTGGACAAAGCCGGTGCGCCCGCTCCAGGCGTCTTCCGCACGGGCTTCGGACAACACCGGAACGTAGTGCACGCCATACTTTTCCTGCCAGGTATTTGCCAGCGCATCCAGGTAGAGATCTGCCGGACGGCGCCCCCCCCAATACAAAGACATCGGACGGCCGCTACCCTTGCTCGCCTCGTGCTCGATCATCGCCTTGATCGGCGCGAAGCCCGTACCGCTGGCCACGAAGATGATCGGCTTGGCGCTCTGCTCGCGCACGAAGAATGCACCTACCGGGCCTTCGATCCGGAGCAGGTCGTTCTCCTTCATCACATTGAGACGTGGGTGCTGAACGGTCCGCCGTAGTTACGCAGATGCAGTTCCACCAGCTCCTCATCCTCAGGCGAGTTAGCCATCGAAAGGCTGCGGCGAATACCTCCCGGCATCACGATATTGATGTACTGCCCGGGCAGAAACTTCAGGCGCTGCGTGGCGGGCAGGCGCAGGCGAATGCGCATGACGTCATCCGCAAGCGTTCCAGATGTTGCACGCGGCAAGGCACGCGCACGATCGGAATGTCCATGTTTTCGCGGACCACGCTGCTGGCGATCGCCAGCGCGGAGCGCGGCTTGGCCTGGCAAAGCAGCGCGTAGCCCTGATCACGCTCCGCGGCCGACAGCACGCAGTCGTCGGTGTCGCCGTGATCCACTTCGCCTTCCAGTACGCGGGCTTTGCAAGTGCCGCAGGTGCCGGTCCGGCAGCCATGCGGCAGGGGAAACTTATCATTCAGCGCTGCGGCAAGGATCGTATCGCCCTCGCGCACCGCCAGCGTATGACCTACCGGCTCGAACGTGACCGGGTGTGTCGGTAACTCCATCGCGGTCTCGGTCATGGCTGTTCCCCGGAGACAGGCTGCGACGCAGAGTGCGCTTTGGGAATGATGACGGCGTCGGCGGCAACCACGCCATCGGGCAGGACGAACAGGGGATTGATGTCGCACCTCCCCCACCTGATCGCGCGATTCCCATGCGAATCGCGACAGCGCAGCCAGCACACGCGCCGCGGCATCGACATCCAGCGCCGGCTTGCCGCGGACACCATCAAGGATTCGCCGGCATTTCAGTTCGTCGAGCATCTCCCGCGCGGTCACGTCATCAAACGGTGCCAGCCTGCAGGTCGTGTCGCCAAGGAGTTCGGCATAGATGCCGCCCGCGCCGACCGCCACCACCGGACCAAACACCTCGTCATTGACCACGCCGGCAATCAATTCGAAGCCCCCCTGGATCATTTCAGTCACCAGCACGCCAGAGATTCGCGCGGCCGGCGCATTCTGGCGCGCATTGTCCAGAACCTCGGCGATCGATGCCTCCAGCTCCGCCCGCGTACGAATACCTACCTTGACACCGCCCACTTCCGTCTTATGCGCAATATCAGGCGACACAATCTTGACCACCAGCGGTGCGGTCAGGCAGAATGCGCCGCAAGAGGAATTCGCGGCAATGCCCGAGGCTCTAAGGGGCATCAACCTGGTGCGCCGGGCAGCCTGGCTGACCGGCTCGCCTCACGACAGGAGCCAGAACCCATGCAGACATTCACCCGCGATACCTGCCGCCGATTTGCCCGTCGCGGTGCAGCGGCAGCCATGCTGGCTGGCGCACTGGCGCCTGCGCGACAGGTCCGGCGCCGGAGTCCCTCAGCGCCACCACTGCCCTCAACCAGACCCAATCCTCGGCCCGAGCCGCTGGGAACTGGTGCGCTGGCAACAGCCGGACGGCACGCTGCGCGATATCCCGCACGGCGACAACGGCCAGCCGATCATCTTCGAGTTCAACAGCGGTATCGACGCAGCACAGGCACCGTCAGCGGGACGAGCGGCTGCAACCGCTTCTCCGGCAGCTACGGCAAGACCGATACCGGCATCCGTTTCGACCGCGTGGCCGGCACGCGCATGGCTTGCCCGCCGCCGCGCATGGAACTGGAGTCGGCGTTGCTCAAGGCTATGCAGACGCCGTTCCTGACGGTCGGCACGCAGCCGTCGGCAGGTTCCACGGGGCGCAGATCATCTGGAAGACGGACACTGGCGACCTGTTGCAGTTCGTCGAGCGTGAGGGCGTGGGCCAGCGCGGCGCGCGCGTCGATGCCGCGGACAGTGTCGAGAAGGTCGTCTATATCGATTCGCAGCGTGTGGAATGCACCGGCGTCGGCCGCATGACGTGCTACCGCTGGCGCGAATCGCCGGATGCGCCGTGGCAGCTCTGGTATGGTCCGATCGAAGGGCTGGATTTCGAGCCGGGTGTCTCGTACAAGCTGCGTGTGCGCGAGTACAAGGTGCCGAACCCGCCGGCGGATGCGTCGTCGATCCGCTGGCAACTGCTTAGTGTGGAGTCGCGTACGCGGGCGAACTAGGGGATAGCAACCAAGCAGAACAAAGCCCAAAACTGCGAGTGTTTTCTCCCCTCTCCCATTTATGGGAGAGGGGCGGGGGAGAGGGCAGGAGTATCCACGAAGTGTGGTGCCACGGTCCTTGCCATGCGCCTGCCCGCAAGCGGGAGAGGGGAGCAAACAAGGTATTTCTGTTCTATCTCGACTCGCGCCTCAGGACCGCGGAGTGCCGCCCGCCAGCGCCTCTCGCCGGCCCCTGCGACGCTCGGTCGCTGCGGGAGCGGGCGTCGCCACGGCACCGACCTTCGCCTTCTGCGGCAACTCATACATGGCGCCCGGTGCCGACGTCAGCAGCGTGTTGATCTGGACAACATCGTCTTCCTGCAGCACGCCCGTCGAGGCCTTCAGCCGCAGGCCGTTCATGATCGTGTCGTAGCGGGCCTTGGCCAGGTTGGCGCGGGTCTGGAACAACTGCGCCTCGGCGTTCAGCACATCGATATTGATGCGCACGCCGACTTCGTAGCCGAGCTGGTTCGACTCCACCGCGCTTTGCGCCGAGCGCTCGGCAGCCTCCAGGGCCTTCACCTGCGCCAGGCCGTTGGAAACGCCGGAATAGCTCTGGCGCGCGCTCTGCGCCGCGGTGCGGCGCGCGAACTCCAGGTCGCTCGCGGCCTTGTCGGCCAGCGCCAGCGTTTCGCGCACGCGCGACTGGATCTGGCCGCCCGCGAAGATCGGCATGCTCAGTTGCACGCCGATCTGCGAGGCGTTGTAGTGCGTGGAGATCGTCTGCGTGGCGCTACCGGTCTGGTTGGTAAAGCCGTAGGAAGCCACCAGGTCCACCGAAGGCAGGTGCGCAGACTTCGCCTTGTTGGTTTCGCGCTGAGCGGTTTCCAGGTTGTAATTGGCCAGGCCCACCTGCAGGTTGCTGGCCTCGGCCTGGGCTGCCCAGGCGTTGGAGTCGGCCGGCACCGGCTGCGGCAGGTCCGCTGCGGGACGCAGCCCGAGCAGCTCGTCCACGGGTTTGCCGGTGATCTGTTGCAGGTTCGCGCGGGTAACTTCCAGCGCGCTCTGCGCCGCGATCTCGGTCGACGTCGCCAGGTCGTAGCGGGCCTGGGCGTCGTTGGCATCGGTGATGGTGGCGGTGCCGACCTCGAAATTGCGCTTGGCCTGTGCCAGTTGCTCGCCGATGGCCTTCTTCTGCGCGCCGGCCAGGTAGAGGTTGTCCTGAGCGGTGAGCACGTCGAAGTAGGCCTGCGCGGACCGGGTGATCAGGTCGAGCTGCGCCTGCTGGAACGTGACTTCGCCGGCCATCGCGGCCAGCTCGCCCTGCTTGTAGATTTCCCAGCGGTCCCAGCGGAACAGCGGCTGGCTCAACTGCAGGGCCCAATTGTTATTGTTGAAGAAGCGCACGCCCGAGGCGCTGGGCAGACCCTGCGCCAGGGCCGCGGTCTGGTCCAGCCGCGTACGCGTGGCGCCAGCCGTGCCGGTGACCAGCGGCAGCAGACCCGCCCGGCCCTGCGGCAGCTTCTCGCGCGTGGCCAGAAGCTGGCGCGCGCGCTGGCGAACTGGGCGTCATTGGACTGGGCGTCGCGGTAGACCTGCAGCAGGTCGGCAGCCTCCGCGGCCGGCACGTGCAGCAGCGCATACAAGGACAGCGCTACTGCCAGTCGCATCCTGCCGGTCGCGGCGAAAGGCGCAAACGTCATCACATCTCCAGGTTGCCGGCACAGGCGCGGCCAACGATCGTTTCTTGTTCGGGTTTGACTTCGCGGGCGGCCGGCAAGCTGGGCTGGGGCCTTCAGTACTTCGGCATCGCCGGGTCCACCGCGCTCGCCCAGGCGTCGATGCCGCCGGTGAGGTTGTAGACCTTGGCGTAGCCCTGGCGCTCGAGATACGCTGCGACCTGCATGCTGCGCATGCCGTGGTGGCAGATGCAGACGATGTCCGCGTCCTCGTCCAGTTCGGCGGCGCGCGCCGGGATGTCGCGCATGGGGATGTGGGTAATGCCGGGCATGGCGCAGGTCTGCACCTCCCAGGGCTCACGTACATCCAGCAGGACCGGCTTGGCGCGGCTGGCGTCGGCCAGCCACTGGGCCAGTTCGGTGGGTTGGATTACCTGCATGGCGCTGCTTCCTCAGAAACGGAACTGCGACGGCTGGGCCGCGCCCACGAGCGGCTTGACCGCGGTCTCGAACAGGTTCACCACCTGGTATTCGGTTTCGGACAGGCGCGTGACCAGGCGCGCCTCCATCACCGGCAGCGTGCCGACGAAGGCGGCGATGCGGCCGCCGACCTTGACCTGCGACAGGATCGATTGCGGAATCGCCGGCAGCGAGCCGGAGATGCAAATCACGTCGTACGGCGCGGCAGCGGCCCAGCCGTCGGCGCCGTTGCCTTCGGCCACGTCGACATTGGTGACGCCGGCATTGGCCAGGTTCTGGCGGGCCATGGTCACGAGTTCGGGCACGATATCCACGGTCAGCACATGGCGTGCGCGGTTGGCCAGCAGCGCGGCCATGTAGCCGGAGCCGGCGCCGATTTCGAGCACGTTCTCATGCTTGCGCACGGCCAGTTCCTGCAGGATGCGGGCTTCCACGCGCGGGGGCAGCATGTTCTGGCCGCCCGGCAGCGGAATCTCCATGTCGACGAAGGCCAGGCCCTTGTAGGCGGCGGGAACGAATTCCTCGCGCTTGACCACCGCCAGCAGGTCCAGGATTTCCTGGTCCAGCACGTCCCACGGGCGGATTTGCTGTTCGATCATGTTGAATCGGGCTTTTTCGAGATCCATCTTGCCATTCCTTACCAATGCCAACCGCTATGCGGGTTCTTCCGCCCAGGCCGCGCGGTGCCACGGCCGGACAGTCTTGTCAAACCCAGTATTTTAACCCTCCGGTGCGTCGTCCGGCTCATTCCGCGCTGCGCTGTTGTGCGACGGCTGTCGGGCCGCCTTCCGCGGGCGAACTGGCTGGCGCCGCGGCCTTGTCCTGCCAGCGGCGCCGCAGCCACACGGCAAAATCATCAAGGTACGTATAAATCACCGGAACCACCACGAGTGTCAGTATTGACGAAGTGATGATGCCGCCGATCACGGTCTGCCCCATCGGCGCGCGCTGCTCGGCGCCTTCGCCAAGGCTGAAGGCCAGCGGCACCATGCCGAAGATCATCGCCAGCGTGGTCATCAGGATCGGGCGCAGCCGCACGCGCGCGGCTTCGATCAGTGCCGCTTCGCGCGAGAGCGGCGCCCGGCCGTCGGCGCCGTCCACATGCCCGCGCCGCGCCTGATTGGCAAAGTCCACCAGCAGGATCGCGTTCTTGGTCACCAGCCCCATCAGCATGATGAAGCCGATGATCGAGAACATATTGAGCGTGGAGCGGAACAGCAGCAGCGCCGCGAACACGCCGATCAGCGTGAGCGGCAGCGAGGTCATGATCGCGATCGGCTGGAAGAAGCTCGCGAACTGCGAGGCCAGGATCATGTAGATGAAGACCACGGCCAGCGCGAGCGCCGACACCGCATAACCGAACGACTCGTTCATCGACTTGGTCGAGCCGCCGAAGCGGTACTTGTAGCCGGCGGGCCATGTCATGCCGTCCAGCGCGGCCTTCACGTCGCGCGCGACTTCGCCGGCGGAGCGCCCGGCGGTGTTGGCGGTCAGCTCGACCTCGCGGTTCAGGTCGCGGCGGCTGATCTGGTTGCGCCCGTGGTGGGCACCAGGTCGGCCACCTGCCGCAGCGGCACCATCTTCGGCGTGCCGTCCGCGTTGGTCTGGCTGCTGGCGATCATCAGTGCATTGAGGTCGGCCAGCCCGGTGCGCGCATCGCGCGGCAGCCGCACGCGCACGTCATAGTTCTGGTCGTCCGGCGCGCGCCAGGAGCTGATGGCGTCGCCCGCGAGCAGCGGCCGCAGCGCATTGCCGATCTGCGCGACGCCGACCCCGAGGTCAGAAGCGAGCTGGCGCCGGATGCGCACCTCGATGGTGGGCCGGTCGTCCTTCATGCTCGAGTCCAAGTCCGTCAGGCCGCGAATGGCCAGCATGCGGCGGCTTGCCTCCTGCGACAGCCGCCGCAGCTCGTCGAGGTCATCGCCCTGGATCGAAACCTGGACCGCCTTCTGGCCGCCGGCGCCATCGGGCATGCCGACCATGGTCAGCGTGATACCGGCAATGCCGCCCAGGCGTTCACGGATCTTCGGGTTCAGCTGCACGGTGGACAGCTTGCGTGCGCGGCGATCGACCAGGCGCACGGATACCAGCGCATTGTTGCGGCCGGACGTATTGCCCGCATTGATCGTGGCATAGGTATAGGCGACTTCGGGGAAGGTCTTGAGCGCAGCCTCTACCTGCCGCACCTTGGCCTCGGTGACTTCCATCGCGGTGCCGACCGGCGTGGTGAAGCCGACCTGCGTTTCGCCGAGATCGGCCGCGGGCACGAACTCCGTGCCGATCAGCGGCACCAGTGCGAAGCTGCCGAAGAACGTGACGATCGCGATCAGCGTGGTGGCCAGCCGGTGCTTGAGTGCCCAGCCGAGCATGGCGGCGTAGCCATGGCCCAATGCGTCCATGCGAGCCGAGAACCAGTCGAGCAGGCGCCCCACCGTGCGGCCGTACCAGCTTGTCTTGTTGCCGGTGCCGTGCAGGTCCGGGTCGTGCCAGACTGACGACAGCATCGGGTCGAGCGTGAACGACACAAACATCGAGATCAGCACCGCAGCAACCACGGTGACGCCGAACTGGTGGAAGAAGCGCCCGATGATGCCGCCCATGAAACCCACCGGCAGGAACACCGCGACGATCGAGAACGTGGTGGCCAGCACCGCGAGCCCGATCTCGGCAGTGCCGTCGAGCGCCGACGTACGGTGGTCCTTGCCCATCAGGTTGTGGCGCACGATGTTTCGCGCACCACGATGGCATCGTCGATCAGCAGGCCCACGCACAGTGACAGCGCCATCAGCGTGATCACGTTGAGCGTGAAGCCGCACAGGTACATCACGCCGAAGGTGCCGATCAGCGCGATCGGCAGCGTCAGGCCGGTGATGACCGTGCTGCGCCAGGACCCCAGGAACAGGAAGACGATTGCCACCGTCAGCAGCGCGCCTTCCAGCAGCGTGGAGCGCACCTCCTTCACGCTGCTGCGGATGCCGCGTGCGGTGTCGTTGACCACGGTGAGCTGCACGCCGGCGGGCACGAGTTTGCGCACTTCCTCGGCCATGCGCACCAGTCCATCGACGGTATCGACGGTGTTCTGGCCCTGTGCCTTGACCACCGAGAGGAAGAGGGCGCGCTTGCCATCCAGGAGCGCCAGGCTTTCCTGCTCTTCCTGGCCGTCGCGCACATCCGCGATCTCGCCCAGCGTCACAGGCTGGCCTGCGCGCCGCGCGACGATGATGTGGCGGAACGCATCGGGCGTCGGCACGCGGCCCTTGATCTGCACGACGGTCTCCGTGGAGGACGAGCGCAGTTCGCCGGCTGGCAGTTCCTGGTTCTCGCTGCGGATCGCGTTCATCACCTGGTCGACGCCAATGCCGAGCGCTTCGAGCTGTGCCGGGCGGATGCGGATCTCCACCTCGCGCTTGGTCCCGCCCACGATGTTGATGGCGCCTACACCGCGCACGGTTTCCAGCCGCTTGCGCACGATCTGGTCCGCAATCGTGGTCAGCTCGCGCTGGCTGCGCTGCGCGCCCGGCGCGTTGGAGACGGACAGGTAGAAGATCGGCGCGTCGGTGGGGTCGTAGCGCAGCACGCGCGGCTCTTTGACTTCGTCGCGCAATTGCGGGCGGATCAGCGCCAGCTTGTCGCGCACATCCTGCGCCGCCTGGCCCACGTCGACGCTGAGGTCGAACTTGACGACGACGACCGAGGTGCCCTGGTACGAGTGCGAAAAGATCTCGTCAATGCCGGAGATCGTATTGACGATCTCCTCGACCTTGCGCGTGACGTCGGACTCGACCGACTCGGGCGCGGCGCCGGGTATTCCGTCTGCACCACCACCACCGGGAAGGTGATGTCGGGGAACTGGTCGACCGGCAGGCGCTGGTAGGAGAACAGGCCCACGACGATGAAGGCCATCATCATCATGGTGGCCAGCACCGGGTTCTGGATGGACAGGCGGGTGAACCACATGGCGCGGCGTCCTCAGGCTTTCACGCGGCGCACCTGGCTGCCGCTGCGCAGCGTGCCGAGGTTGTTGCGCACGATCTCGGTGCCGGCCGTCAGGCCCGAGGTGATCTCGATCATGCCGCTGCCTTCGTCGCGCACGCCAGTCTGCACGGCGCGTTCGGCTAGCATGCCGTTCTCGACGACATAGACAAAGGCGCGATCGCCATCGCCGCGCACGGCCGAGGCCGGCACCGACACCACGCCGCTGCGCTGGCCAAGCACCAGCGCGCCGCGCGCGAACATGCCGGCGCGCAGCTTGCCGTCGCCATTCTGCACGCGCACATAGACCATGATGCTGCGCGTGCCCTGGCTCACGGCCGGGTTGATGCGCACGAGCGTGCCGGCAAACTGGCCGGCGCCTTCGACATCAAGCTGCACCGCCTGGCCCACCGAGCGCGCGCACGTCGGCCATCGGCACGGGGGCTTCCAGTTCCAGCACGCGCAGGTCCACCACATCGATCAGGCGCGTGTCGGGCGATACCTTTTCTCCGGGCTGGACGGTGCGCGCCGCGACCATGCCGTCGAGCGGGGCCTTGACCACGGTGTCGTTCAGCGCCTTCTGCGCGACGGCCAGGCCACCCTGCGCCGCGTCCAGGTTGGCGCGTGCCACGTCCAGGTTGGACTGGTAGTTATCGAACGCGGTCTTCGAGATAAAACCCTTGCCGACCAGTTCGCGGTTGCGCTCCCAGGTCTGGTGCGAATTCTCGTACTGCCCGCGCGCCGCGAGCATCTGGCCGCGGGCCTGCGCGACTTTGGCGTCGTATTCGGTCGGATCGATGCGCACGATCACCTGGCCGGCTCGGACGGCCTCGCCTTCGCGCACGAGCACTTGCTGCACTTCTCCCGAGACCTTGGCCTTGACCGAGGCCTGGTTTAGCGCGCGCAGGCTGCCCGACAGCGGCAGCGCGACCTGCAGGTCGCGCGTGCCCGCCTGCACGAGGTCGGATTGCAGGAACTCCACCACAGAGGGTATCGCGGCTTGCGTCGTCGCCTGACGTGCGCTGCCGGCCTTGCGCACCGCGGCGGTGGCGCTGAGCACGGCGATCGCGCCCACCACGGCGATGATGATCTTCTTGTTTCGCTTCATGTCTGGCCTTGTCGTGCGGTGGCGCCGGGCGCAACCGTGTCCGGTTCATCGGCGCGCTGCGCCAGTCGGCCGGCTTCCTGCCGTGCCTGCATTTCGTCGCGGATCTTTTCCCAGACGTACGGTCCGGACTTCGGCGGCAGCGGCCGGTCGCGTGCCTCGCCGGTCGTCAGGCCGAACAGCAGCATCTCGAGCAGGTTGTCGATGTAGGCGTCCGGATCGATCTCCTTGTGCGCATACGGGCCGAACGCGCGCTGCCACAACATCAGGAACACCAATGGCGCGCAGACGAGTGTGGTAGCCGGGTTAGGCGGCAGCGCGCGGAACTCGCCGCGCTCGACGCCGCGCGCCAGGACGCGCGCGAACAGCTCGTCGCCGGGCATCATGACTTCTTCCTGGTAGAAGCGGGCGATGTCGGGGAAGTTGCTGGACTCCGCCATGATCAGCTTGGTCAGCCCAGACACTGGCGTGGCGCCGATCAACCCCCACCAGCCGCGCAGCAGCTCGCGCAGAAGCTCCGGCGTCGAGCCTTCGAACCGGTCGACGAGGTCCGTGCCCCGGGCCAGCGCAGGCACCAGGTTTTCGCGCACTACGGTCTTGAACAGCTCTTCCTTGTTGGCGAAGTAGAGGTACACCGTGCCCTTGGAGACCCCGGCCGCCGCGGCCACGTCCTCGAGGCGCGTGCGGCATAGCCGCGTTCCACGAACAAGCCGAGCGCGGCGGCGACCAGTTCCTGCGGGCGGGCCGCCTTGCGCCGGCTCCAGCGCGGGGTTTCGGCGTCTTTGCGAACAGCGGAGCGGTCGGTCACAGTGGTCTTGCCGGGATGTGCCATGGGTGACGAGCAGCGGGGCGAAAATATTAGTTAATAACTTGTCGGTCAGTAATGTAGGGCGGGCAAGTTGCATGGTCAACTCGGGTTCGCCCTGCGGCGCCGATACAACATGTGATGAGGGGTGCGCCTGGCCGAAGGCCGCCGGGCGCATCAGCGCAGGGCGAGGGCCGTATTGGGGCACAATGTCGCCTTTGTCTGCCCCTCCCCGCGGGGGGCGCAGTCCGCTGAACCATCGCCATGAGTTGCCAGTCTCACATTGCTTGCCGCGAAGGCTGCGGCGCCTGCTGCATTGCGCCGTCGATCGCATCGCCGCTGCCGGGTATGCCTGCGGGCAAGCCGGCCGGAGTGCGCTGTGCGCAACTGCTGGCGGATGCAAGGTGTGCGGTATTCGGCCGTCCCGAGCGGCCGGCCTTCTGCGGCGGCCTGCAACCATCGGCCGAAATGTGCGGCGACTCGCGCGAATCCGCGCTGCGCTGGCTCACGCGGCTCGAGGTCCTGACCACGCCTGGCGGACCGGCCGTGTAAGGGCCGCGAGCGGCGCCGCGCAAACCATTCCATCGGAGGCAATATGATCGGGATTTCCCGGCGGCGCTGGACAGGCGCCATCGTCGCTGTCGTGCTGGCCGTATGGCTCGGTGCCTGCGGTTACATCGGCAATGAATACACCTTCTCGCAGAGTCAGCTGCAATCGGCGCTCGATCGCAAGTTTCCGTTCAGCAAGCGCTATCTGGAACTGTTCGATATCCAACTCGCCAACCCGCGCCTGACGTTCGATCCGGCCCGCAACCGCGTCAACCTGCAGTTCGATGCCACGGTGGACAACAAGCTGTTCTTCCGGCAGGCCATGACGGGCCGCTTCGCGCTCGACAGCGGCCTGCGCTATGACGCACCGAGCCATTCGGTGGTGCTGCAGGATCCGCAAGTGCAGCAGTTCGACGTCCAGGGCATGCCCGGCCAGTATTCACGGCAGATCAACGCACTGGGCGGCATTCTCGCCGAGCAGCTGCTGCAGGGCTACGCGCTCTACACCTTCAAGCCGGACCAGTTACGCATTGCAGGAACAGATGTCGAGCCCGGTACAATCACGGTCTTGTCCGACGGCATCAACGTCAAGATCAACCGCCCCTGAGCCATCAAGCAGACCTCGCCCGGTGTTTATCGGGCCTGCCCCGCCAAAACAATCACAACCGCATGGACATCGCACTTGCCCTGAAAGCCGTGATCCTCGGCATCGTCGAAGGACTGACCGAGTTTCTCCCCATCTCGAGCACCGGCCACCTGATCCTGGCCGGCCAGTTGCTCGACTTCAACGACGAAAAGGGCAAGATCTTCGAGATCGTGATCCAGTTCGGCGCCATCCTTGCGGTCTGCTGGGAGTTCCGCCGGCGCATCGCGAGCGTGGTGAGCGGGCTGGCCACCGACCCGAAGGCGCAGCGCTTTGCCATCAACGTCATCGTGGCGACGGTGCCGGCCATTGTGCTGGCGCTGGTGTTCGGCAAATGGATCAAGGCCCATCTGTTCAACCCGGTCACGGTGGCGCTGGCGTTCATCATCGGCGGCGTGGTGATCCTGCTGGCCGAATGGCGTGAGACGCGCCGCGGCCTGGTGTCCAATCCGCGCGGCAACGCTCTGCTGCAGGCCGCCAAAGCCGGTGCGCCGCGCATCGAATCGGTCGACGACCTGAACTGGCGCGATGCGTTGAAGGTCGGTCTCGCGCAGTGCTTCGCGCTGGTGCCGGGCACGTCGCGCTCAGGCGCGACCATTATCGGCGGCATGCTGTTCGGCCTGTCGCGCCAGGTGGCGACCGAGTTTTCGTTCTTCCTCGCCATCCCGGTGATCTTTGGCGCGACGGTGTACGAGCTCTACAAGGCGCGGTCGCTGCTGTCCGCGGACGACCTCGGCATCTTCGCCATCGGCTTCGTCTTCGCCTTCCTCTCGGCCTTTCTCTGCGTGCGCTGGCTGCTGCGCTTTGTCGCTACGCATGACTTCAAGCCGTTCGCCTGGTACCGGATTGCATTCGGCATCATCGTGCTGGCTACGGCGTACTCCGGCCTGGTGTCCTGGCACGCCTGATCGGGCAGGCCTGGAAAGCAAAAAGGCGTGGCCACTATGTGCCACGCCTTTTTGTTTGTGCGTCGTTTGCCGATCAGCCGCGCTTGCGGAACACGACATCCCAGACGCCATGCCCCAGCCGCACGCCGCGCCGCTCGAACTTGGTGATGGGCCGGTATTCCGGCCGCTCGGAGAAGCCGTCAGCCGCTGAGGACGTGTTCTCCAGCGCGGGCTCACCCGACAGCACCTCGACCATCTGGTGCGCATACTCTTCCCAGTCCGTGGCGCAGTGAATGTATCCGCCCGGCTTCAGGCGCGTGGCCAGCAGCTTGACCAGCGGCGGCTGCACCAGCCGGCGCTTGTTGTGGCGCTTCTTGTGCCATGGGTCGGGGAAGTAGATATGCACCCCGTCCAGGCAGTCCTCGGTGAGCATGTGCGCGATGACTTCCACGGCATCGTGCTGGACGATGCGGATATTGTCGATGCCGCGCTCGCCAGCGAGCTTGAGCAGCGCACCGACACCGGGCTCGTGCACCTCGCAGCCCAGGAAGTTGTCCTGCGGACGCAACTGCGCGATATGTGCCGTGGTTTCGCCCATGCCGAAGCCGATTTCCAGGATGGCAGGGGCCTTCCGGCCGAACGCGGCTTCCCAGTCCAGCGGCTGGGGCGCATAGGGCACCAGCAGCCGCGGTCCGACTTCGTCGATGGCGCGCTGTTGGCCGGTGGAGGTGCGGCCGGCGCGTCGGACGAAGGAACGGATGCGGCGGGGGTGGGCTACGCCTTCGAGGTCGGGAGAGGACGGCGCGTCAGCGCTTTGCAGGCGCGGAACGCCGTCTTCTGAAATCGGTTCGGTACTGATGGGGTCTTTGGGAAGCATGACAACAAGAAGGCCGCCGAGCGGGTCGCCGCGGCCGGTGCTCCGGTGTGGAAGCGGGATTCTACCTGATGGGCGGCTGCCTACTGGTGGGCTGCGCCGTGCGAGGCTGTCACGGCGGCCTTCCTCTTATCGATGAAAGCGATGAAGGTGGCAATGCTTACCGCGTAAAAGGGGAAGACTTCCCACCAAAGGAATACCACGTCGGTCAGGCTAGCACGAAAACGCCGGCACACAAGCAGGCACCCATGCAGCCGCGGCGCGGACTTCCTTGTCGCGATGCCTTAGATCGCGGGCGAAATAGTAGGCGGGCACCAAGTACAGGGCCAGCAGGGCGGCAATGCCAAGCAAGCCGAGTCTGGCAGCATTGAACAGGAACTCGTTGTGCGAGTGGGCGAATTCGGCTGCCGCTGGAGTAATGACACCCCGATTCTTCAGATCCGCCAGTGCTTCTCGATATCCTTCACGCCGACGCCGAAAATCGGATGCTCGCGGAAGATCACGACGGAACCTTGCCACAGCTGGAAGCGGAAGCCGATCGAGGTATCGGCATTGGTTCCGCTCATATATTGCTGGATATCGGTGCGTGCCACGTCAATTCGTTCCTTGACCAGCGTCGCCTGGCTCATTGCGCCGATGAGCGCAAGCGCTATCAGAACCGCAATCGCCAGCCGGCGACCCTTCGCAAGAATACCGCTGGAGAACAGGGCAATTCCGCAAAACACCGGTATGGTTATCCATGCACCGCGCGATTGGGACAGGTAGCTGCCATACAGAATAGCAACCGCCGCCAGGTCCTTAGCACGATTTGAATCGTGCGATGCCTTGAATTCCAGGCGAGCGAGAGCATGCCGTATGTTCCCATCAGCAACGCCATTTCAATGAAGATGGTGATGGGAATGAAATCTGTGACGTATCTCAACTCACCACCGTGGGAGAGCTGTTGGATTTTAACGGCAGACAGAATTGCGCCAGCTATAAATGCCCACTGTACGTGCCGCAGGTACCGGATTGGAATGATGGAAATAGACCAAAACACCAAGGCAAAAAGAGCGAGTCGGGATGGCGCATCAAGACTCCGGCTCGAGAATTGCAGCCTCGATATCTCGTTCGCCAATACGGCAACCATTGGAGCGGCCATTGCCAGTGCAAGGGGCCAGTAACGCCTGATTTGACCAAAAAACAGGGCGCGCTGTGATTTCCAGCGATAGATGAGTACCGCCAGGCCCAGCACAATCAGCAGGCCGTACAGCACGCCAGCCGCACGATCGACGATCAGCGCGAAGACGTAAAAGGCCACAAGAACAAATGCGGCAAGTCGGGCGATGAGGCGGAAGGCTGCGGTGTCCCTATCCATGGCCACAAAGCCCGACAATGAAGCCGGTGACGCGAGGCTTTGATCGAGTTGTTGGGGCATTCTCTTCTTGGTCTGCACTTACTAGTACAAAACGGTAGTTCGCGGGCGCAGGGCCTACGAGGATTTCAATTTTGCATCAACCGCGATTTCAGATAGCGGCAATGCCAGTAGATGCCTTCGGCAATACGGTGTTGTGTGATCAGAAACTTGGAGAACAGCTTTAGTTCCCGAGTCGTCCGAGGTGCGTCGAGCGGCGATTCCGCCCAAGGCGAGCGGGACTGAATGTCGGTGAATAACTCGCGAATATCATGCAGGCACCAGTTGTGCCACGGTTTTACCGGGCCGGTGAAGTGCATGAAGACATAAGGCTGCGAGACGTTTAGCCTGGTCTCGCCTCGTGTCAGATAGTCCACGAGGTGATATCGGAAGTTCCACTTCGGGTCGATGTACCGGACGCGGCCATCAAGTGCGATGTTCAAGGCGTCCTGGTCAGCGAACCGCATATCCAGCGTGGTGAGCGATTCCAGGGCGGCCTGCTGGATGTTGGCGGCAACCCAGTTCCGGACATCGATATACATGCGCCGGCATTGAAATAGTGGCCATGCCTCAATCCAAGTGCCGGAATCTGCGTCTTGACGGTGGTGTCCATCTCATCGGCGACCGCTGCCGCAATGTTGTCGCCCAGATCGATGGCAAGTAGTTCGGACAAATCGCCGAAGCACAGCAAATCGGCATCCAGGTACAACACCCTGTCTGTTACGCCGCTCAGTCTGGACGGGATCAGCAGGCGGATGAAGGTCCCGAGCGAATGCTTGCTAAAGCACGGGAACTGGCGGAAATCGTCAAGCGTGGCGGTATCGAGCAGGTGGAGTCTTACGGTGACGCCTAGCTCCTTCTCGAGCTTCGCCAGTTTATCCCGGTTGTCGTTTGTGATGGAGAAGGCGAAAACATGGAAAATGAAGTCCTGTCCCCGGTTGTTCTCCACGACGGACGTAATGGTCACACCCATGCCGCGATAGTAGCCAGCGTCGACACCAAAGGCGACATGAACCGGTTCTTTACCGGAGCGGGCGGATACATCTCGCAATTCAGATGGCACTTGTCATCCTCGTAATGGGGCGAACCGAGTGAGGCAGGGATAACTCCGGCAGGAAGCCAGAGTGCAAATGCGGATAACGACACAACCGTGACGGAGGTTGTCGTATCGCAGGACAGCAAGTGTCTCTTTTGCCTGCTACCGATTGGCCTGCCAGGAACCCCGTTTGCACACCATGGGCTCGGCAGTGGAGCGGGCGATGGGAATCGAACCCACGTCTTTAGCTTGGGAAGCTAAGGTAATAGCCATTATACGACGCCCGCTTTGGCTAACTGGGGCCGGATTCTAGCATGAATTGCCGCGACTCCGCCCCCAACCCCGCCTCAACCCTGCCGCGATGTCGGAAGCATGTCGCACACCGTTGCCTGGAGTCGCGGGTGCGCCGTATGCTTGCTTGCGCGCCCGCTGTCGCCCTCCAGCACCTCAAGAACAATAGGACCCACCTTGACCACCGACTTCCTCGCGCGTTTCGAAGCAGACTGCATCCCGCGCATCGTCGATGCCATCGTCCGCCTTTACCCGCATCGATTGCAGGTGGAAGTCCTGCCCGGCAACCGGACCGGCTGGCCCGCGCGCGTCCGCATCCAGGGGCACGGAGTGGCGGAGTTGCAGCGATTCACGCATCCGCTGGATGTCACTCTTGCCTGGGATGGGCTCGAAGTCGAAGCCCTCTTTGCGGAAGGCGGAGAACGGCGCTTTGCCAGCTACCTGGAGGCCTTGCCCGCCAAACTGCGCGCCTGGCAGGAGCCGCGCCAGCTTGACTGGAGCTCGCTGTCGCAGGCCGATCCGGCGGTACTGATCGGCGGGCTCGATTTCGAGCACTGATGGCGCCAGCGACTCAGTCGACCACGCGCAGACGGCAAATCGCGGTTTCCTGCTGGCCTGGCTCCAGCCAGCGCAGACCCTGGCCGTGGTGGATGGCATCGGGCAGGCCGAGCCAGGGCTCGACGCAATAGAAGTCGGCGTCGTCGCTTTCCGACCATGTCGTCACCGCATGCCACGGTATGCTGCCCGGCACGTCGAGTTCGATCGACAGCGTTCTGCCAGGCATCGCAAGGGTGACAGGGCCGGCCCCGTTCAGCACATGGAAGGTGTCTTGCAGCCGGTTGTCGTCCAGCGCGTACGTCGGTTCGCCTGTCTCGGCCCCGGTCAATCGACCGTCCGGCGCCTGCCGCATCCGGGCGGCTGCCGGCAGTAGTAGCCGGCTGGCGCTCCGTTGTGCGGCGGGCAGGCGGAAATAGAAATGGTGGCCGGCGTAGTAGGGCAGGCGCGTCCCGCCCGTGTTCTCAATGCGCAGCGCAACTTCCAGTCCGCCGTCGGCCAGACGGTAGCGTGCCTCGAACCGGAATGCATAGGGATAGCCGGCCCGGGTGCTGTCTGACGATTCCAGCACCATCGCGATGCGGTCATCCCCGCTATCGGCCACCATGAAGGGCAGGTCGCGCGCAAATCCGTGCTGCGGCAGCGCGTGAATCGTGCCGCTCGCGTCGCGCCAATGGCCGGCTTGCCCCTCGGCAAAGTGCCGTCCAATGAACGGGAACAGCAGCGGATTGCCGCCGCGGATCTTGGCCGGCCGGCTCCAGTCGGCGGGTTCAGGCCAGTAGAGGATGTCTTCCCCATCTCGAACCCATCGCACCAGTCGGCCGCCGTACTCGGGTGCAAGCAACAGATGGTTGTCGTCTTGACCGACGCAGATCAGATCCTGCTTCTGGAAGCGTCGAGTGCTCAGTGGTGCCATGGGTGGGTCGGAGGTTTGGCGGTGCACCGAATTCTACGCGGCTTGTGGCGAATCAAGCACCGTATCCGGTCCGACGTGTTTGCGCCGCTTGCCTCACTCATTCATGTAGATCGTGTCGCGTACCAGAGGGTAGACCTGTGTTTCCCAGCGTCTGCCGTTGAACACGCCGTAGTGGCCGACCCCGGTCTGCACATGGTGCATGCGCATGTACGGGCGCAGGTTGCCGCACAGGTCCTGGGCCGCCATGGTCTGGCCGATGGCGCAGACATCGTCGCGTTCCCCTTCCACGGTCAGCAGCGCGGTGCGGTGGATGGCGCTCGTGGAAACGCGGCGCCCGGCCACTTCCAGCAGGCCTTGCGCCAGCAGGAAGCGTTGGAACACCATGCTGACGGTCTCGAGATAGAACTCTGCCGTCAGGTCCATGGTGGCGAAGTACTCGACGTAGAAGTCCTGGATGGCGTCGGCTTTCTCGTGCTCGCCGCGCGAGCGCAGTGCATGCATCTCGTGCAGCGCCTGCTCATGCCGCTCGAGATTCATGCTCATGAAGGCGAGAAGCTGGACAAAGCCCGGGTAGACCCGCCGCAGTCCGCCGGCAAAGCGCAACGGCACGAAGGCGATCAGCGTGCTCTCGAACCACTCGATCGGGCGGCTCATGGCCAGTTCATTGACCTTGGTTGGGTTGACACGCGCATCGATCGGCCCCGCCATGAGCGTGAGGCTCGGCGGCTGGGCCGGGTCGCCGTCCTCGGCCATCAGCGCGGCGGCCGCCAGGGCGGCGACAGTGGGCTGGCATACGGCCATCAGGTGTGTGCGCCCGCCGAGGGCGCGCAGGAAGGTGATCAGGTGCTGCACAAACTCGTCGAGGCCGAATCGCCCGGCCAGCAGCGGGATATCGCGCGGGTTGTGCCAGTCGGTAATGTAGACGTCATGGTCGGCCAGCATAGTCTGCACGGTCCCGCGCAGCAGGGTGGCGAAGTGGCCGGACATCGGGGCAACCAGCAGCACGCGCGGCTGGCCGCCGATGCCGTGGCGGCGGAAATGCAGCAGCGAGCAGAATGGCGTACGCGCCACGACTTCCTCGGAAACCTGCACAGGCAGCCCGTTGACGACTACGCTGTCAATACCGAATGCGGGCCGGTGGTGGGTCAGGCGTGCCAGCGACAGGATCTCGCAAGCGGCCCAGAGCGTGCGCAGTGATTCGCAACCGGCGGCGCGCGAGTTCGTGGCAATCATGGATGCGGCGAGGTCGGCCAGCGTACAACCCGGTTGCATCATGTCCGCGTATGTCTGGTACGCCTGGTACAGCATGGCTCGCCTCCCGTGATTCGGTGAGACCGTAAGCGCAATATACATGCCATCGGTATGAATGGTGGCACAAGCTTTGCGGAGCGCGTGGTGATAGGCACGCAAAACTGATCGCGGGTGATGTGGGCGGCGCCTCCGAGGCTGCGCCGCCCAACGGTTGGCGGGGTGGGCTTCACGCTGGTGCCGACGCGCTGCACTGCATGCGTGCGTAGCGCTGGCCATACCAAAGCCATGGTGATTGCGCCCGAGGGGCGACAAGGAGGCGAGATGGGCAAGACCACACTTACCATCAGCAGCAAGACCTATTCATCGTGGTCACTGCGCGGATGGCTGCTGGCGCGGTTCGCCGGCCTGGAATTCGAAGAGGTGCTGGTGACCCCGGACGACCCGGCCGTGCGCGCGGAAATCCTGCTGCTGTCGCCATCGATCCTGGTGCCATGCCTGCGCCACGAAGGCGTGACCGTGTGGGATACGCTCGCGATTGCCGAATACCTGAACGAGATCCACCCCAAGGCAGGCCTGCTGCCCGACGACCGCGCCGCGCGCGCGCATTGCCGAGCGATCTGCGGCGAGATGCACTCCGGCTTTGCCGCCATGCGAGCGGCGCTGCCGATGAACCTGAAGGGGCACTTTCCGGGTCTGAAGGTGTGGTCGCGGGCGCAGGCGGATATCGACCGCATCACGACGATCTGGACGGATTGCCTGGAGCGCTATGGCGGGCCCTACCTGTTCGGCTCCCGCACGATGGCCGATGCGATGTATGCGCCGGTCGTGACGCGCTTCGTCACCTATGGCGTCACGCTGGACTCCGTGCCCGTCGAATACTGCAAGCAGATCCTGGCGATGCCGGAACTGCAGGAATGGATTGCCGCGGCCCGGGAGGAGCCCGACGAGATCAGCGAACTCGACGTCGAGTTCTGAGGTCGCCGGGCGCGCGCGGCTTTACGCGGGAGCGGACTCGGCCTGCCGTGCCGCCAGATAGCGCCTGGCGTAGTCGAAGTACCAGTCCAGGCTGTCCGGGTTGGCCATGGCATCCCGATTGGCGATGCCGTGCGGCGCATGTCCGAGCAGCAGCTTCTTGATCGGCACTTCCATCTTCTTGCCGGACAGCGTGCGCGGAACGCCCGGCACCTGAACGATCTCGTTCGGCACGTGGCGCGATGACAGCGCGTTGCGGATGCGGGTGCGCAGGGTGTCGCGCAGCGCATCGTCCAGCACGAGCCCTTCGCGCAGCACCACGAACAGCGGCATGTACGATTCCCGGCCCAGGTACTCGAGATCCACCACCATGCTGTCGAGCACCTCGGCAGGTCTTCCACCACCCGGTACAGCTCGCTGGTGCCCATGCGGATGCCGTGCCGGTTGATGGTGGCATCGGACCGGCCGTAGATGATCGCGCCGCCGCGCGCCGTGATCTTGATCCAGTCGCCATGCCGCCACGCGCCGGGATAGGTGTCGAAATAGCTGTCGCGGTAGCGCTTGCCGTCGGCATCGCCCCACAGGAACAGCGGCATCGACGGCATCGGTTCGGTGCAGACCAGCTCGCCGACCGTGTCGATCATGGCCTGCCCGTTGTCGTCGAAGGCTTCCACTTTGGCGCCGAGGCACCGGCACTGCATTTCGCCCGAGTACACGGGCAGCAGCGGGCAGCCCGCGACGAAGGAACCCGCGAAATCGGTGCCGCCCGACATCGGCACGAGCCAGATGTCGCTGCGCACATGGCGGTAGATCCACTCGTACGCCTCGGCCGGCAGCGGCGAGCCGGTCGAGCCGAGTCCGCGCAGCCGGGACACATCGGCAATGCGCGCCGCTCGACGCCGGCCTTCATGCAGTTGGTGAAGAAGGCCGCGCCGGCGCCGAACAGCGTGACCCGCGCATCATCGACGAAGCGCCAGAGCACGCCGCATCCGGCCACGCCGGGTTGCCGTCATATAGCGCGATGGTTGTGCCGAGCAGCAGTCCTGCGACCTGCGCGTTCCACATGATCCAGCCGCTGCTGCTGTACCAGTGGAAGACATCGTCGGGGCCGAGGTTGTTGTGGAACGCCATCAGCTTGAGCTGCTCGATGACGATGCCGCCATGGCCATGCACGATCGGCTTGGGCATGCCCGTAGTGCCGGACGAATAGACGATCCACAGCGGATGGTCGAATGGTACGGATTCGATGGCAAGCGGCACATGGTGGGCCAGCACGTCCTGCCAGACATGCACGTGCACGCCATCGCGCGTCGTGACGTCGTTTCCAGTGTGCGGCACGATGATCAGGTCGGTCAGCGAGGGCAGGGCGGCGACCAGATCGGCCACCACCGGGGCGCGGTCGTAGTCCTTGCCGCCGTAACGGTAGCCGTCCACTGCGACCAGCACCTTGGGTTCGATCTGGCGAAAGCGGTCGATCACCGCGACCTGGCCCATGTCCGGCGCGCAGCCCGACCATACGGCACCGATGCTGGCGGTCGCGAGGAAGGCAACGATGGTGGCCGGAATATTGGGGAGATAGCCCGCCACGCGGTCGCCGCGCCCGACACCCATCTGGCGCAGCGCGTGCGCGAGCGATGCGACCTGCGCTTCGAGCGTGTCCCAGCTCACGTCCTGCAACGGCAGGTTCTCACCGGCGTGGCGGATCGCTGCGCGCTGGCGGGCAGGGCCGGTGCCGGTATGGCGGAACACCTGCTGCACGTAGTTCAGGCTGGCGCCTTCGAACCAGCGCGCGCCCGGCATCACGCGCCGGTCCAGCACACGCTGCGCAGGGGTATCGAAACGCACGTCGAAGTAGGTGCGCACCGCATCCCAGAAGGTCTCGATTTCGGTGACCGACCATTGCCAAAGGCTGGCGTAGTCGCTGAACGCGAGCCCGCGCTCGCGCTGCAGCCAGCGCATGAACTGCGCGAGCTGGCTGCCGTCGCGGAATGCGTCGGACGGCGTCCACATCGGTTGCCCTTCTGCGAGGGTGGTCATGTCTCCTCCTTGCGCCCGTCTGTCGCGGGTCCGGATGGTGCGGTCGAACGGGGCCGGTTGAGCGACGCTCGCTCCGCCCCGGGGTTCAGCCTGACATGATAGCGGCGTGCACGCTCACGCGCCGGCGGGGCGGTCGAACAGCGTTGCCATCATGCCGTCCACCTTGGCCTTGACCGCCGGGTCCATGCTGATGGTGCGGCCCCATTCGCGCGTCGTTTCGCCCGGCCACTTGTCGGTGGCGTCGATGCCCATCTTCGAGCCGAGCCCGGATACCGGCGACGCGAAGTCGAGGTAGTCGATCGGCGTGTTTTCCACCAGCACCGTGTCGCGCGCGGGTCGACGCGCGTGGTGATGGCCCAGATCACTTCCTTCCAGTCGCGTACGTCCACGTCGTCGTCCACAACCACGATGAACTTGGTGTACATGAACTGCCGCAGGAAGCTCCATACACCGAACATCACCCGCTTGGCGTGCCCGGCATACTGCTTCTTCATGCGTACCAGCGCCATGCGGTAGCTGCAGCCTTCGGGCGGCAGGTAGAAGTCGGTGATCTCCGGGAACTGCTTCTGCAGCAGCGGCACGAAGACCTCGTTGAGCGCGACGCCCAGCACGGCCGGCTCGTCGGGCGGCTTGCCCGTATAGGTCGAGTGATAGATCGGGTCGCGCCGCATGGTGATGCGGTCGATCGTGAAGACCGGAAACCAGTCCTGCTCGTTGTAATAGCCGGTGTGGTCGCCGTAGGGCCCTTCAAGCGCATGCTGGTAGCCCGACGGATGTTCCGGGTCGGGCTGGATATGGCCTTCGAGCACGATCTCGGCCGAGGCCGGCACGCTCAGTTCGGACAGTGTCGGCGTCAGGCACCCGGCCAGCGCCGTGCGGCTGCCGCGCAGCAGGCCGGCGAATTGATATTCGGACAAGGTGTCCGGCACCGGCGTGACCGCGCCGAGGATGGTGGCCGGGTCGGCGCCGAGCGCCACGGCAATCGGAAACGGCTTGCCGGGATTGGCCAGCGCGTGCTCACGAAAATCGAGCGCGCCGCCGCGGTGCGCCAGCCAGCGCATGATGACCTGGTTGCGGCCGATCACCTGCTGGCGGTAGATGCCGAGGTTCTGCCGCTTCTTGTGCGGGCCTTTGGTGACCACCAGTCCCCAGGTGATCAGCGGCGCGGCATCGCCGGGCCAGCAGGTCTGGATGGGCAGCCGCGACAGGTCCACGTCATTGCCTTCCCAGACGATCTCCTGGCAGGCGGGGCTGCTGACGCGCTTGGGCGCCATGTCCCAGACCGACTTGGCCAGCGTGAACAGCTTGCCGGCCTCGCGCAGTCCGCGCGGCGGCTCCGGCTCCTTCAAGGCCGACAGCACACGGCCGATGTCGCGCAGGTCCTCGAGCGATTGGGCGCCCATGCCCAGTGCCACTCTGTGGGTCGTCCCGAACAGATTGGCGAGTACAGGGACGCTGTAGATGCCGTCAGGGCTGCGGAACCCGGCGGGTCGCTCGAACAGGACTGCCGGGCCGCCGGCGCGCAGCAGCCGGTCGCAGACCTCCGTCATTTCGAGCTCAGGCGAGACGGGCGTGCTGACGCGACGCAGTTCTCCAAGTTGCTCAAGCTGGTTGACGAAATCGCGCAAGTCTTTGTATTGCATAGTAATTCACGTCCTGGTGCGGCACTGCGACAAGGCCGGGCCATCGATATGGTGTGTGCCACGATACACACGCGCAGGCGTCCCGGCAAAAAATCACTATTGTTGCTGACGCAAATTGTAAGTTTTTTGTTCGCCGAGGCACGGGTTAAACCGGTGCGTAGTTAAGCCAGGCCTACGATTCCCGACGATCGAGTGATGCTTGGGTGGCGCCGAAGGCCTCGTTACAAATAACTAAAAGTATTGATATTCGTAGTTCTTATTCTTGACTGGGTATAAAAGCGTTCCTACAATCGCGTCTGCTTGATGGACTGTTGCGTCGCAACATGGAATTTTCCCCTGTGTCAAGGGGTGCACATAAATAAATGTGAGCAGAAAGTTCCTCCATCCAGACCGGTAATGCGGGCCCCGCCAGACACGAGGCCCGGACGGTTGCCTCCGGCGGATCGCCGGTGCGTATCGAGTTGTTCGTGGCAGGGTGCGCTCCCCCAAGAGCGTGCCCTGTTTCCAGTTGGGCGCATGGGGAGCGCCCACCAACAGGTGCTGGTTGCCACTGCTAGGCGGCGCAGCATCCTTACTTGAGTACGTTGAGATCGGGTGTGTGCCGCTGTCTGGGCATGCGCAGCGGGCAACGGATGGAGGTAAGCATGAGCGGTTGGAAAACCCTTCATCTTCCCGGCATCGGGCGGGCATTGCAGGTCCGCTTCAGAAAGCCGGTACCCGGAGTGAGTCGGTCGTTTCAGTTCCGATTCGCGCACCGTGTCGCGGGCCGCGCCTTGCGCGGGAGCCGCACAACGTTGAAGTACGCGCTGAACAGCCTTGGCGTGGTATCGGTCGTATCGGCCGTCTCGCTGTCGCTGAGCCAGGAATGGCGTACCACGCTGGCAGCCTTGCTGGCCGGCGACGAAGCGCCTGCCGTGCTGGTTGGCGCTGCGGCGCCTGCGCCTGCTGTGGCAAGCATCGCAGTGCCGGCGAGCTCGGCCGACGTGGCAGCCGCCAGGCTCGGCCAAGGCAGGGCTGGCCTGCCGACCGTATCGGGCGCGATGAATGGAGCGTGGCGACGGCTGCCAAGGTGCCGTCGGTGGCCCATCTGGCGGCCCAGATTCCGGTGACGCGCGTGGCGCTCGACGCCCGCAGCACCAGCACGCTCGGCACGGCCCGCGAACAGGCGGCCGTGGCGGACTACATCGCGCGCAAGTATCGCGTGGCGGCGCAAGCGACTGCGCAACTGGTCAAGGCGGCCTACCTGACCGGCCGCGAAGTCGGCATCGACCCGCTGCTGATCCTGGGCGTGATCGCGATCGAGTCCAGCTTCAACCCGTACGCTGAAAGCGGCGTCGGCGCGCAGGGCCTGATGCAGGTCATGACCAAGGTCCACCAGGACAAGTACGAAGCCGTCGGCGGCGTGGCCGCTGCGCTGAATCCGTACGCGAACATCAAGATCGGCGCGCTGGTGTTGAAGGATTGCATCGCGCGTGCGGGCTCGATTGAGGGCGGCCTGAAGTACTACGTCGGGGCGACCACCAATACCGACGGCGGCTATGGCGCCAAGGTGCTGGCCGAGCGTGCCCGCCTGCGCCAACTGCTCGGCGTGCGGGTAGCCGCCACGCAGGCTGAGAAGGCTGCCGACGGCAAGACGCAGGTGGAACACCACCAGAACGGCGAGAAGCTGGAGGCGGCAAGCAATACGCAGCAGAGCGCCTGAGGCAACGGTATGCCTCAACGAAAAAGCACCCCGCGGGGTGCTTTTTCGTTTTGCTGCAGTCTTGCTGCAGGCCACTCAGCGAAACAGCTTCTCCAGTCTCGCCATGGCTTCCTCGATATTCTGGCGTGAGGTCGCATACGAGATCCGGATATAGTCCTGCGCCGTATGCGGTCCGAAATCCTGCCCCGGCACCATGACCACGCCGGCGTCATGGAGCATCGCCTGCGTCAGCTTGTCGGCGTCCCCGGCGGCCGGGTGATTGACCTGCCGGCAATCCGCGTAGACATAGAAGGCCCCGTCAGGCCTGACCGGCACATGCAGGCCGAGCGACTCCAGCGCCGGCACGATCAGGTCGCGGCGCCGGTGGAATTCGGCCTTGCGTTCGTCATAGATGGCCAGTGCCTCGGGCGTGAAGCAGGCGAGCGCCGCATGCTGGGCCACGGCCGATGCGCAGATGAACAGGTTCTGCGCCACTTTCTCGAAATCGGCCACCAGCGCGTCCGGCACCACCAGCCAGCCCAGGCGCCAGCCGGTCATGTTGAAGTACTTCGAGAAGCTGTTGACGGTCACCACGTTGTCATCGAGCTCAAGGCCGATACCGGCGGCGCGTCGTAGGACAGGCCCTGGTAGATTTCGTCGAGGATGGCGAAGCCCTGGCGCGCGCGCACCGTCTGCAGGATGCGAGCCAGCTCGTCGGGCAGGATCGAGGTGCCGGTCGGGTTTGACGGCGACGCCAGCAACACGCCGCGGGTGCGCTCGTTCCAGTGTGCTTCGACCTGGGCGGCGGTGAGCTGGAAACGCTCGGCCGGGCCGCTCGGGATCATCCGCGCCGCGCCGTCGAAGGCAGCGACGAAATGCCGGTTGCACGGGTAGCTCGGGTCCGGCATCAGCACTTCGGCGCCGATTTCCACCAGCACCGCACACGCCAGCAGCAGCGCGCCCGAGCGCCCGCCGTGACGATTACGCGCCGTGCCGGGATATCCAGCCCGTACATGGTCTTGTAGTAGCCGGCGATGGCCTCGCGCAGCGCGTGGATGCCCAGCGCGCCGGTGTACTGCGTCACGCCGCGCCGCATGGCGGCCTCAGCGGCGCGTACCACAGGCTCGGCAGCGGTGAAGTCCGGCTCGCCGATCCCCATGTGGATGATGTGGCGGCCCGCGCGTTCGAGCTCATTGGCCTGCTTGGCCAGCTCCATGACGTGGAACGCGTCGATATTGGCAAGGCGGGAGGCGGTGGCGAGGCGCTGCAGGTCCATGGTGGTTCTGGCGAGGCCCGTTTGTCGGGCAGTGGGTAGAAGTGAAAACACCCGCGTCAGCGGGTGTCGTATCCGTTGCGGCGCGGGCCTGGGGGCCCGGCGCTTCAGCGGCGCGCGGCGACCTCGGCCGAGCGCACCTGGGCGGCCAGCTTGTCGAGCACGCCGTTCACGTACTTGTAGCCTTCGACGCCGCCAAAGGTCTTGGTCAGCTCAACCGCTTCGTTGATGACGACCTTGTACGGAATGTCGACGCAATGCACGAGCTCGTAGCTGCCCACCAGCAGGGCGGCACGCTCCACCGGCGAGAGTTCGTCGACCTTGCGGTCCAGGAACGGCTCGAAGGCGGCGGTCAGGCGCGCTTCTTCGCGCACGGCGCCGTTGAGCAGCGCGTCGAAGTGTTCGCTGTCGGCCTTGTTGAAGCCCTGGGCGTCATGCAGGTGGGCCTGGATCGCACCGATGTCGTTGCGGTTCAGCAGCCACTGGTACAGGCCCTGCAGGGCCAGTTCGCGCGAGCGGCGGCGCGCGCTCTTGGGCGGGGCCTTGGCTTCGGTACGGGCGGCGGGTTTGGCGCCAGCCGCCGGCTTGCCGGTTTCAGGCGTGTCACTCATCGTCGTCCTCGTCTTCATCGTCGGCGTCGTTTTCACGCAGCGAATCCAGCGCGACCACCAGGTTGGCCATTTCCACGGCGGTGCGGGCGCAGTCGCGGCCCTTCTCGCGCGTGCGGGCGTGGGCCTGCTCGTCGGTGTCGACGGTCAGGATGCCGTTGGCGATCGGCACGTTGAAATCCAGGCCGACGCGGGTGATGCCGGCGCCGGACTCGTTCGAGACCAGTTCGAAATGATAGGTTTCGCCGCGCACGACGGCGCCCAGCGCCACCAGCGCATCGAACTGGCCGCTTTCAGCCATCTTCTGCAGCGCCAACGGCACTTCCAGCGCGCCGGGGACGGTCACCACCAGGGTGTCTTCGCCTTCGACGCCGAGCTTTTCCAGCTCGGCTACGCAGGCTTCGAGCAATTCGGCGCAGACCGGCTCGTTGAAGCGGGCCTGCACGATGCCGATACGCAGGCCTTCACCGTCGAGGTTGCTGGGGTAGAAGCCGTGATCCATTGTTCAGTTCTCCAAAGTTCGGGGGTGCGGCCACGGCCAGGCGTGGCCGCCAGGATATTCAGTTTTACTCGGCCTGCCCGTTCATGGGCTGGTAGCCGGTCACTTCCAGGTCGTAGCCGGTCATGCTGGGCATGCGCTGCGTGGCTGCCAGCACCCGCATCTTGCCCACGCCCACATCCTTGAGGATCTGCGCGCCCATGCCATAGGTGCGCAGGTCCGGCTTGCGGCGCGGGCGGTTTTGCGGTTCGTCCAGCGCGGTGAACTGGGTGAAGAGCTGTTCGGCCGAGTCGCCGCAGTTGAGCAGCACCATGACGCCGCTTTCGGCCTGGGCGATCGCCTCGAGGGCGGCCGGCATGCTCCACGAATGGGTAGTGCGGGACACTTCGAGCAGGTCGAGCACCGACAGCGGCTCGTGCACGCGCACCAGCGTTTCCTGCGTTGGCGTCGGCGTGCCCTTGACCAGCGCCAGGTGGGCGTGGCCGGTGGGCTTGTCGCGGTAGGCGATGCTCTGGAAGGTACCGTACGGCGTTTCCATGGACCGCTCGCCCACGCGCTCGACGATGCTCTCGGTGCGGCTGCGGTAGTGGATCAGGTCGGCAATGGTGCCGATCTTCAGGTTGTGTTCCTGCGCGAATTCGATCAGGTCGGGCAGGCGTGCCATGGTGCCGTCGTCCTTCATGATCTCGCAGATCACGGCAGCAGGCGTCAGCCCGGCCAGGGCGCCGAGGTCGCAACCGGCTTCGGTGTGGCCGGCGCGGATCAGCACGCCGCCGGGCTGGGCGGTCAGCGGGAAGATGTGTCCCGGCTGCACCAGATCGGACGGCTTGGCGTCGCGTGCGACGGCGGCCTCCACCGTTCGGGCGCGGTCTGCCGCCGAAATGCCGGTGGTCACGCCCTCGGCGGCTTCGATCGATACCGTGAAGTTGGTGCCGTGCTGGGTACCGTTGCGGCTGACCATCGGCTGCAGGTTCAGCTGGCGGCAGCGTTCGGCGGTCAGGGTCAGGCAGATCAGCCCGCGGCCATGCTTGGCCATGAAATTGATCGCCTCCGGTGTGACGAAATCGGCAGCCAGGACCAGGTCACCTTCATTCTCGCGGTCTTCTTCATCCACGAGGATGACCATGCGGCCGGCACGGATGTCGGCAATGATGTCTTCGGTACGGGCGATTGTCATGGCTGCTGGGCGGCAAAAAGGGGCGGAAAAGCGGCCAGCCGTCGGGCGGCGGCTCAAACGTGCGGTGGAATGCTGCGGGGTGTGCGCCGGGCCGGTCACGGAGCAACGGCCGGGGGGCGCATCGTCAAACGGGATATTGTACGCCAAGGCAGGCAATGCGGGAGCGTGCCTGCGCCCTCAGACAGGGCGGCCAGACACCGGCGCGGCGCCTGAGGCACAGCGCCGGAAATTTGGCGGGATGTGTCGGATGTGTCAGTGGCTGGCGGGCGGCACGGGATCGTGGACGATGACGCCGTACCACCCCATGCCGGGGTAGGTTTCATAGCCGGGCGTGCGGGCGAAGGCGACCAGCCGGCCGGCATTGTCCACATAGAAGCCCGATGCGGCGTTGCCATCCTGCAGCGGGAACACGTCATCCAGCACGCCGGCGCCGTCGGACGCCGCGATCACGCGGCGCCCGGAGTCCAGCAGCAGACAGCGGGTGCCGCGCCATTCGTCCTGGGACAGCCGGACGTTCCTGACCACCGCGGCGGCTTGCGGTGTCCAGTCGAAAAAGATGGCCAGCACGCCAATGGGCTCGCCGTCCGCCTTGCCCCCGGCGCGGATTGCGGTGGCGTAGGTGGCGACTTCGGACTGGTTCAGAAAGCGTGACACGGCAATGTCGTGCGAGATGTAGTCCTGGCCCGACGCGGTTTCCATGGCGCGCCGGAACCAGTCGACGCCGGACACCATGCGCCCTGCCACGTTACCGTAGGTACCCGGGCGGCCATTGGCCAGCACACGGCCATGCGCGTCGATGACCCACAGGTCCACGTAGACCGTATAGCTGTCCAGGATGATGCCAAGCCGCTTGCTGGCCCACGCGCAGGCCGATGGGTCGGGCTGCGCGGCGGCGGCCACGATGGCTGCGTCGGTGGCCCACCAGCGGACATCGCACGAGCGTTCGTACAGGTTACGGTCGATCAACTCGATCATGTTCAGCGCCATGTCGCATAGCGCTGGCCCTGGTGGTCGCGCATCTGCCGGATCATGCGTCGCCAAGCTGCGTCAGTTCCGTGATGGAACCGGCAAGCTCGCTGGTGAGTTCCGCGGTGATCGCAGAGATGCGCTCTGACACTTGTTTCACCTGGCCGGCCACCACGCTGAAGCCGCGGCCGGCATCGCCAGCACGCGCAGCTTCTATCAGCGCATTGAGCGCGAGGAACTTCGTCTCGCGGTTGATCTCTGCAATGCCCGCGATCTTTCGGTCCGCGACGCGGCCGACATGGTGGGACAGTTCAACGATGCGGTCGGCACTTGCCAATTCCTTTCTCCCCTGTGCTGATTGTTCTTGCCGGCGCCTGACGGTGGCAGCACGCCCTGCTTGGCGAAAAAGCAAGATTCGCGCCAATAATTGCGTACTTTGGTGCGCGCCGGGGAATGCCGGGCGTTCGCGGGGGAGGAAGCGGAGGACTAGGTGTACGTGGTCGGTACCAGCTACGGCACCGTATCAAGGGCCTTCCTGGCGCTGAAGCTGGGCGGGCGCATCGATGGCGCCGTGCATACCGCGACCTTCACCGATCCGCGCACCCGCCGCCAGGCCCACGGCACGCCGATGCGCGATTTCGACTGGAGCGCGGTGAAGGTGGACCCCAGCTCTTCGTCCATCACAAGGACGACCCGTGCCCGCTGACGCAATACCGCAGCATCGTCGCGCGCAAGGGTAACGTGCCGCTCGTGACCGTCCAGGGTAGCAAGGGGGCGCGCGGCGAGCCGTGCGAAGCGTTCTCGGCGCACGGCTTTGTCGGACGCGAGCGGCCGGTGATGCTGGCGATCTCTGACTGGATCCTGGAGCGGAAGGTGCAGGAGGCCGTGGGGGCCGATAACAGCGAAGACTAGGTTGCGAAGGGCGGATTGCGTTGCGCCCAGCCCGCGACCTTATTGTTCCGCGCCAGACGCCGACAACATCCGCTCCACGTATCGCGCAATCAGATCGATCTCCAGATTCACGCGGCTGCCAGGCTTGAGTTCCTGCAGCGTGGTCACCTCCACCGTATGTGGAATCAGGTTGATCGAGAACACGCAGCCATCGGCCTCGTCGCTGACGCGGTTGACGGTCAGCGACACGCCGTTGACCACGACCGAGCCCTTGTACGCGAGGTAGCGGCCCAGTTCGCGCGGTGCACGAATACGCAGCTCATGCGATTCACCCACCGGTGCAAAGTGCACGACCTCGCCGAGACCGTCGACATGGCCCGAAACCAGGTGCCCGCCGAGCCGGTCCGCCAGCCGCAGTGCCTTTTCCAGATTGACGCGGCCCGCGCGTTCCAGGCCCACGGTCTTGTCCAGCGATTCGCGCGAGACTTCCACGTCGAAGCTGTCGGCAGTCATGGCGATCACCGTCATGCATGCGCCCTGGATGGCGATGCTGTCGCCGATGCCCACGTCCGAGAGATCCAGCCCGCCCGCCACGACGTGCAGGCGCACGCCGGCGTTATCGGCGTTCTCGCGGCCAGGGGGGTAACGGTCTCGATGCGGCCCACGGCCGCGACAATGCCAGTAAACATGTGCTTTCTCGTAAGTTCGGGTGTTGGTAGCTGGAGTGTCCGGTCAGGCGTCGTTGCGGCGCGCGATCAGGCGCAGGTCCTCTCCGATCTGGCGCACATCATGCCAGCGGAACGTCGCGGCATCCTGCAGCCGGGACAGCGGCGGCAGGTTGAACATGCCCTGGGCGTCGCCGAGCAGCTTCGGCGCCAGATAGACCAGCAGTTCGTCGGCGCAATGTTCGCGGATCAGCGAGCCATTGAGCTTGAATCCGGCTTCAACATGGAGTTCGTTGATGCCGCGCCTACCCAGCTCCGCCAGCATCTGGCGCAATTCGACCTTGCCGTGCGGGTTCGGCAATACCACGACTTCGGCGCCGCGGGCCTCAAGTGCGTGGCGTCGTTCACGATCGTCCACCGCGCAGAAGACCAGCACCGGTTTGGCAAAGTCGCCACTGTCCGGCGTCAGGATGTGTGCGTCAAGCGAGACTTCCAGGCGCGAATCCACCAGCACGCGTTGCGGCTGGCGCGGTGTCGGAATGGCGCGCACGGTCATCTGCGGATTGTCGTCGCGCACTGTGCCGATGCCGGTCAGGATGGCGCACGCGCGCGCGCGCCAGGCGTGGCCGTCGTCGCGCGCGGCTTGCCCGGTGATCCACTGGCTCGTGCCATCGTGCAGGGCCGTGCCGCCATCCATCGATGCCGCCACCTTGACGCGCACCCACGGCAAGCCGCGCGTCATGCGCGACACGAACCCGATGTTCAGGTCGCGCGCCTCCTTTTCCAGCAGCCCGCAGCGCACGTCGATGCCGGCGTCGCGCAGCCTTTGCAGGCCGCGGCCCGATACCGACGGGTTGGGATCTTCCATCGCCGCCACCACGCGCGCGATGCCGGCGCGCGCAGCGCATCGGCGCAAGGCGGCGTGCGGCCGAAATGGCTGCATGGCTCCAGCGTCACATAAGCGGTGGCGCCCGCCGCGTCGAGGCCGCGCGACTGCGCGTCCTTCAGCGCCTGGATTTCGGCGTGGTCCTGGCCGGCAGGCTGGGTGAATCCCTGGCCAATGATCTGCCCGTTCTTGCTCAGCACGCAGCCGACGCGCGGATTGGGGGTGGTGTTGAACATGCCTCGCGCAGCCAGCGCAAGCGCTTGCTGCATGGCGGCGTGGTCGGAATCGGAAAACATTTGGCCGGTGACTCTTGCCCGCTGGGCGTTGGTGTGCGTGCCGCTGTCAGGGCGGGGCAGGTTCGCCCGATGCCTCGCAGTCCTTGTCATGCCCGGGCGTGCAAAGGCGGATTCGCCCTTGCGCTCCCATGCGAACCTGGCGCTGCTCGCCGCGGCAACTGAGTGTGAACGTGGCAGCCTGAAATCCGCCCTGCTCAGACCGAGAGTATCCCACAGCTGTGAATCGCAGGACGTTGCTGGCGCGTGCGGTCTGGCGCAGGGTGACGGTAAGGCAGGGCGCGCCGATCTGGACGACCGACAGGGTAATGGCGTCCTGCCAAGGCCTGTCGGCTACGTTTGTGGCCGTCAGTTGCCAACCTGGTCCAGCGTGTTGTTGCCGTCGAGCGGTTGCAATGCAATTTCGGCCCGCCGCGCCATGGCTGTGCTGCGACCAAGCGCCAGGGACCCGGCGAGCCGGTCTGCGGCAATGATCACTTGCTGCCGGGCCATCAACGCATCGGCGGCGGGATAGGCGATCGCCCCGAGCACCGCAATGACCGAAAGGCAGGCCAGCAACTCTGCCAGCGTGACACCACGCTTCCGGTCAAGAGCAGATTGCGACATATCAGCAGTCAGGGCCCGGGTGGGTGGCCTGGATGGCTCCTGCAGGCATGGTCAGCCATTGGCCCGTACTGCGCAGGATGAGCACGCCGCAGCGATGGTCCGGCACGAGCGGCGTTGCCCGGACTTCCACGCAGGCATCCAGGCCGGCCTGAGGACATGCGGCGGCCGTGATGACGTGGCGGGGACTGGCTGCCGGCGGCACGGGCCGAGGCCAGTTCCCGGCCGCGATGTTGCCGCCCGGTTCCCGTGCGAACGTCATGGCCGCGGTGGCATGCTGCTCGAGTTCCAGCATCGCGGTGACCAGTTCTGCCCGTGCCTGTGCGCGCCAACCGCGCGCCAGATATTGGTCCCACACCGGCACAGCGAACGCGGCGAGGATGGCAATCACAGCAATCGTGATCAACAGCTCGATCAGGCTGAATGCCCGTTGGGGCGCGGCCATGTGCGCAGAGGCATGTCCCGGCTTCATGGGGTGTCCTGTTGAATGGGCGCCACGATTTCGCGCCAGCTGATGCGTCCGGTGCGTCGCGTTGCAATGGCCGTTGACAGCGGTCGCGCAGATCTCTCGTCCGCCGACCACAGCGTGACCGCGTGCGCTTGCGAGCTGCTTGTCCCCGCGACCGGTTGCGCGCCTGGAAGTAAAACACCGGTCGCAACGAAGCCGCCTTCCGGACCAGTGGCCTGCCCGGTCACGAAAACCTCCAGCGGCGCGCCCTCCCGGGCACGACCAGCGGATTCGCCCGTCGCGGCCAGCACGAGGTAGGCGCGCTGAAGACCGTCGGCTGCGCGCGTCGTGAAATAGAGGTATCCCGGAAACACGTCGACAAGCGCCTCGAGTTGTTCCCCGGCATTCGGCAGTGTCAGGTGCCAGCCCGCTCCGGGCGCTGAGCGGTCTCGTCCGGGCATGGCGCGCAGCAGGAACCTGCGCCTGCGGGCTCGGCGACGATGCGCGTCGGGATGCCGCCGGCGCGTGTGGAGATGGCCGCGACTTCGCTGCCTTGTCCGAACACGACCAGCGGCGAGGCGGAGCCGCCCACTAGCAGCGGGGGTTCTGCGCGATCGTCCGGCTTGCCGGCCACGGGCAGTTTGTGCCGGCATGTCGGGGTGCGCTGTGCAGGACGTCGGGCCGCGTCCGCCAACGGAAAGTGCCAGAGCTGGCCGCTGTCGTCGGTGGCATAGATGGCCAGCGCCATGCCTGCCATGTCGCTCAGAATGCTGACGCCGGCGAGCGCCGATGTCGTGGCCGCGCCGGTGCAATCGCGTTCGGGCAGCAGCCACGTCAGCGCCGGACTGTCAGCCGGTCGTTCCAGCGGTATCAGCGCGAGGCCGGGACGGGAGCCCGCGCCGTCGGCGCGCGCCTCCAGCGTGGTGACGGCGAACCATCGGGGGCCTGCGTCGCTGGCAAAGGCGGCGGCGCGAACGGGACCACGCGCGGAAAGCGCAAGGGCGGTCGTTGCCGTCATTTCCCAGAGCAGGCGGACTGGCGCGGGATCCGCAGGATCGGTGATGTCCAGCGCGAACACGCCGGGTGTGCCGTGGTCCCCGCCCATGGCAGGGATGCCGCACAGCAGTACCGTGCGCCATTCGCGGTGAAGAACGACATCCGCCGCCTCCGGACGGGGGCATGGCACGGGCGCCAGCGCGCCCTTCGGATCGGTCATGATTGCCGCCTGGGACAGCAAGGTGCGCGGCAAGTAGCCGACGAACTCCTCGCCGGTGATGGCGCTGAACCCATGCAGCAGTGCATCGGTAGTGCCAAGCCAGACCATATGTGGCCGCGTGCGATAGCGGTCGCGAAACGCGCCGTGCCCGGCCTTGCCTGGTTGCCAGACCGGGGGTGGTACCACGAGCACGCGCGCGCCGCGGGCATTGGCCATGCGGGTCTCGCGCGGACGCAAGGCGGTGTTGCCGAGGTCGCCGCGCAACCACGCAAGCCTGTCCGGACCGGACACTCCGGTAGCGGTGCCCTGCACCACGGCCTGCTGGCTTGCCGCATCGAGTGCGGACCACTGCAGTGAGACCAGCCGTTCCGCATCCATGCCGGCAGGCGCGATCGACGTGTACAGATGCCGCGAAGCGGCCGACTTTGCGTCGAGCCGTGCGCCGGCTTCCCAGAGGCTCGCATGAGAGGCCGGATCCGGCGCGGGCGCAAGCGGATTCCATCCGAGCGCGCGCAGGCGTCCGGTCCAGGGGTAGATACCGTTCTGCGGCAGGTACGCCAGTGGCAAATTGCCGGCCGGAATGTCTACGGCCGTGGCGCACCATGCTGCCGACGACGGCCACATGAGCCAGGCCAGGACATGGAGGACCACGATTGGCCCTCTCATGGCTGGATCACGCTCTGGACCACGGCGCTCGTATCGCGGCGTCGGCCGAAGCCGATCGCCGTGACGCGCAAGCGCGGCATGGTGGCATCGCCGATGACTTCGGCCATATAGCGCGGAGGAATCGAAGTGCCGGCGATCCCGTCTGGCAACCCGGGCATCGCGCGGCCGGTGAACGTGCCAAACGGCACGCCAATGTCATCCGCGGATGCCGGAGCGGATAGCCAGGCCTGCCAGGCAGGCGCGCCGTCGATAGCCGGGACGCAGATTCCGGCCTGCATGCCGCTGCCGCAGGTTCCGCTTGCCGGAAAGGGGGCGAGACGGCCTGGCGGGCCGGTTCCGGCCATGGCTGCCATGAGATCGGCTTCGCCGTCGAGCAGCGCCGCTTCCGCAGCCCGGAATGCGATTTCCCGCTCAAGTTGCCAGGCCGCAAGCTGGCGGTTGGACAGCAGGAATTGCAGCGTGGCCGCTGCGGTGAAGACGGCGAGCAACAGGAATGTCGCGGCGAACAGCAGCGTTGCACCTCCATGCGCACGGCGGCGGTTGGCCACAGGCGCGGTCAGCACTGCGTTTCCTGGCAGCGCGCGTTTCGCAGCCGGATCGTCGTGGCGAAGATCCGCCAGGTGTAGCGGCCATGCCCCGGCAGCCGGTCGATGGCGTCGCAATGGCATTGCCGGCGTGAGCTTCGGTGCCAGTCGCAGGCATGGCAGCAGCGGCGGCGCCGCTGCGCCGTTCCAGCCGGAAGGCCAGCGCCACCTGCACTGCCAGCACGCGGTGCCAGGCGTCCTCTCCCATGGCGCTCACCTGGTCCGCGCGCAGGAAGATGTCGGGAAGCCTGCCGCCGCGAGTGTCGATGCCGTAGCGGATTTGCATCGACTCGACGCCGCGCACCAATGCGCCCGAGGTCCAGCCGCTGCCATCGATGCGGCCGTTTCGTCTTGCCGGATAGCGGCATAGCAGTTGAGGCTCGCCGTCGCTGGCCATGGCCACGTAGACGAGGTTCGAAGTCACGTAGCTCGCCTCGGCGGATGGGTCTGCCCCTTGCGCGGCAACGGCGTAGCCGCTGCAGTCGATCATGGTCTGGTCGGGCAGGGCGGCGTCGCGCGCCTGCCCGCTGCCGCTGAAGCGGACCAGCAGTGCGTCGCTGCCCGCAATGCCGGCCTTGCCGCAGCCCGGTACTGCCGCGATCGATGGCTGGCCGCAGTCATCCGCGCCACTTATCGCTGGAGACTCCGGCGCCTTGCCTGCCGCATCGGCAACCCAGCCGCTCTGCCGGACCAGGGTGGAGAGAACATTCAGCGCGCGCTGTCCGCGCTCTTCAAGCAGCATGCGTTCTGCGGTGGCGAGATACGCTGCGCGGCATAGCAGCAACGCGGTGCCGGCAACTGCGGTGACGATGAGGCCGAGCGTCAGGCCGACCATCGTTTCGGTCAGCGTGAAGCCGTCCGCCCGCGGATCGCCGAGGTGCCCGATCGCCAGGCGTGGCCTCACGGCTGCAGCCATAGGGCGATACCACGCAACCCGGCAGCCGAAGCGCCCGGCGCGCCAGTTGGCAGTGTTGCAATGGCAAGTCCCCCTGCGCGCGGGCAAACGGAATGTCCCGCACCGGCTGGCGCGGGACAGCCTTCGGCCGAAACCGCAACCGATCGGTTCATCGGCACTGCCTGCATGGCCGAGACCTCCACGAATTCCGTGGCGGCGCGCATGGCTTGCCCCACTTGCTCGTGGCTGCGCAGCCACGCCAGTCCTGTGGTCCCAAGGCTGGCCAGCGGAATCAGGCCAATGCTGACGACCGTCAGCGCGCAGAGCGACTCGGCCAGGACATGGCCACGGTCGTTACGGAACGTGCGGAAAAGCAAGGCTGCATGGCAATCGGCGTGGTCGCGGTAAGGACGTCAATGTACCGTCGGCCAGGCCAACGATCCGTGGGCGAACGTAGCGAGACTGGCAAATTTGGTTGCCTGGCACAGCCGTCGAAGGGCTCGGATATTTCAGAACCGCATCCACCTTTGGCTTCACGACGACGCGCTCCCCGTGGGTCAGCACTTCGATGAGCCAGCCCTTCGGTTTGGTGTAGTCAACCGTATTGCCAGTGAGCGTGTACACGTGCGCGACACGCCGTCTACGGTCATGGCCGCAGTGGTCAGCGTCCAAGGCTGCAGATTCGCCCTGGGGACGACGTTGCCTGCCTGGTGATCACGACGCTGACGCCTTCCACCGACGAGTGCGTCGCGGCACACGGCTGAATACCGTCGGCGCGAACCCGGCGGCGTACTTGCAGAATTGCTGGGAGCGCTAGCGCTTGCTGTTCCCTGACGTGACCTCGGCGAGCACATCGGAAAACTCGGCCACATCCTCGAAACTCCGATACACGGAAGCAAACCGGATATAGGCAATCTTGTCGAGCTTGCGCAGTTCGCGCATGACCAGCTCACCGACCTGGCTGCTTGGAATTTCCTTCTCGCCAAGCGCGAGCAGCTTCTCTTCGATGCGCGTAATGGCCTCGTCGATCGCTTCGGCCGACACCGGGCGCTTGCGCAGCGCCAGGCGCATCGAGTCCTTCAGCTTGGCGCGGGTGTAGTCCACGCGCGAGCCGTTCTTCTTGACGATGGCCGGGAAGAACAGTTCGATCCGCTCGTAGGTCGTGAAGCGGCGGTCGCAGGCTTCGCAGCGCCGGCGCCGGCGTACGGCATCGCCGTCTTCCGACATGCGCGTGTCGAGCACCTGGGTATTGGAATGTCCGCAAAAGGGGCATTTCATGCCTGACCACCTTCAGATTGGTACCCCGCCGCCTTGGTATCTTGTCCTTCTATGGCAACAGGTCGGTTGGCGAGGCCCGCAAGCGGCACCATGGTGCACTTGCGGGGCTGCGGCCGCCCTCGCGGCGGCCTTGCGCGGTATCAGCCGTAGACCGGGAAACGCTTGGTCAGCGCCGACACCTGCTCGCGCACGCTGGCGATGTTGCCGGCGTCGTGCGGGTTGTCCAGCACGTCGGCGATCAGGTTGCCGACGATGCGCGCTTCTTCTTCCTTGAAGCCGCGCGTGGTCATGGCCGGCGAGCCGACGCGGATGCCCGAGGTCACGAACGGCTTTTCCGGGTCGTTCGGAATCGCGTTCTTGTTCACGGTCAGATGCGCCTCGCCCAGAATGCGCTCGGCTTCCTTGCCGGTGATGTTCTTGGCGCGCAGATCGACCAGCATCACGTGGCTCTCGGTGCGGCCCGAGACGATGCGCAGACCGCGTGCGATCAGCGTTTCAGCGAGCACGGCGGCGTTCTTGACCACCTGTTCCTGGTAGGCCTTGAATTCCGGCGTCTGCGCTTCCTTGAACGCGACAGCCTTGCCGGCGATCACGTGCATCAGCGGACCACCCTGGATGCCCGGGAAGATCGACGAGTTGATGGCCTTCTCGTGCTCGGCCTTCATCAGGATCACGCCGCCGCGCGGGCCGCGCAGGCTCTTGTGCGTAGTGGTGGTGACGAAGTCGGCGTGCGGGACCGGGTTCGGGTACACGCCCGCGGCGATCAGGCCGGCGTAGTGGGCCATGTCGACCATGAAGTAGGCACCGATCGACTTGGCAACCTTGCCGATGCGCTCGAAGTCGATGCGCAGCGCGAAGGCCGACGCGCCGGCGATGATCAGCTTCGGCTTTTTCTCTTGCGCCAGCTTCTCGAGCGCGTCGTAGTCGATGTCTTCCTGCGCGTTCAGGCCGTAGCTGACCACGTTGAACCACTTGCCGCTCATGTTCAGCGCCATGCCGTGGGTCAGGTGGCCGCCTTCGGCCAGGCTCATGCCCATGATGGTGTCGCCCGGCTTCAGCACGGCGAAGTACACGCCCTGGTTGGCCTGCGAGCCCGAGTTCGGCTGCACGTTGGCGGCTTCGGCGCCGAACAGCGCCTTGACGCGGTCGATGGCGAGCTGCTCGACGATGTCGACATACTCGCAGCCACCGTAGTAACGCTTGCCGGGATAGCCCTCGGCGTACTTGTTGGTCAGTTGCGAGCCTTGCGCGGCCATCACGGCCGGCGAGGTGTAGTTTTCGGAGGCGATCAGCTCGATGTGGTCTTCCTGGCGCTGGTTTTCCTTCTGGATGGCGGCAAAGACCTCGGGGTCGATCTGGTCGATCGTATAGCGGCTGCGTTCGAACATGGCGAAACTCGTCTGAAAAAGGGAATCCGATTACTGCATCGGGGTAGGGCGCGCGGGAAGGCTATTGGCGGCCGGCACCAACGGACTTCTGAACCGTCGGTGCAGGGCGCACCCTGCTTCCCATTCGCTGCCCAGGCGAGCGGCAGGCGCTTGAAACTTCACGCCAGAGAACTTGCGCTTCCTCGTGGTAGTACCCACTGACATCGCCAGTCGCGCAAGATGGAATGGTTGGGCGCAGTTTAGCGTGAGGGGGGGATTTGCCGCAAGTTGCGGCCAATGACCGCAACGTCAGGCCCGGCGCGGCCCGCAACTTGCTGTTGCAAACTCGTCCTGCGGGTTAACACCGAAGCTGTCTCACTGTCCGTTACAATCCCGGCCATGACAAACTTTGTCTGGACCTTGCGGGTGTATTGGGAAGACACCGACGCGGGCGGCGTAGTGTTCTACGCCAACTATCTCAAATTCTTCGAGCGCGCCCGCACCGAATGGCTGCGCTCGCTTGGTATCGAACAGCAGGCGCTGGCCGATGTGGCAGGCGTGGTCTTTATCGTCCGCAGCACGGCAGTGGACTACAATGCCCCCGCCCGGCTCGACGACAAGCTTGAGATCCGCACACGTATCGAACGGGTCGGACCAGCCTCCGTGCAGTTTGCGCAAGAGGCATGGCGCGGCGAGATGCTGCTTGCCAGCGGCCAGATCCGTGTTGGCTGTGTCGACCGAAGCACTTTCCGCCCGTCTCCCATTCCCGCCCCTGTCCTGGCCACCATCAAGACCGCCCGATGAATCCCGTGACCGTCACGCAAGACCTGTCGATCATTTCGCTGGTGCTGCACGCCAGCCTGCTCGCTCAGGCCGTCATGGCGCTGCTGCTCGTCATGTCGCTGTTCTCCTGGACCTATATCTTCCGCAAGCACCTGGCGTTGCGCTCGGCGCGCACGCAGACGGAAGGGTTCGAGCGCGACTTCTGGGCGGGCGGCGACCTGCAGGCGCTATATAACAGTGCCATGAACAACCGGCACAACACCGGTGCACTCGAGCGGATCTTCGAATCCGGCATGGGTGAATTTCTCAAGGCGCGCGAGCGCGGCAACGAAGCGAGCGCACTGCTCGACGCCGCACGCCGCGCCATGCGCGCTGCCTACCAGCGTGAAATGGACGTACTGGAGTCGCACCTGCCGTTCCTGGCCTCGGTCGGTTCGGTGAGCCCCTACATCGGCCTGTTCGGCACCGTGTGGGGGATCATGAATGCGTTCCGTGGCCTGTCGAATGTGCAGCAGGCGACGCTTGCTTCCGTGGCGCCCGGTATTGCCGAAGCGCTGGTGGCGACTGCCATCGGCCTGTTCGCAGCGATTCCGGCCGTGATTGCCTATAACCGCTACGCCACGGAAATCGACCGCCTGGCTATCCGGTTCGAAAGCTTCATGGAAGAATTCCTGAACATCCTGCAGCGGCAGACCCGCTGACCGACTGAACGCCCAGGAGACCAGCAATGGCAGCCATTCAGCGCCGTGGCGGATCGCGCCGCCGGGCCAGTGCCGAGATCAACGTCGTGCCATATATCGACGTGATGCTCGTGCTGCTCGTCATCTTCATGGTGGCGGCACCGATCGTCAGCCCCGCCGTCGTCGACCTGCCGACCGTGGCCAATGCCACGCCGCAACAGAAGGCCCCGCCGATTGTCGTGACCGTGAACGGGGATGGCGTCCTGACCGCGCGCGGCAAGGACAGCGCTGGCAATTCGTTCGAGCATAAGCTCGACAAGAACGGCCTGCTCGATTTCGTGCACCAGCGCCAGAACGAGAACCCGGACCAGCCGGTGGTGATCGCCGCCGACCGCTCGGTCAAGTACGAGGCCGTGCTGGATGTCATGTCCGTGCTCAAGGCCGACGGCGTCAAGCGTGTCGGCTTGATGGTGAAGTCCAAGTAGAACGCGCCGCCTGCGTGATATGCCTGTCCGAATGCCGCGCCCGATGACGACCGCTGCCGCCTATCCTTATCAGCCGGTGAAGGAGCGGGGAACCCTGCGTTCCTTCCTGCTCGCGCTCGTCATGCACCTGCTGCTCGGCATCGTGCTGTATTACGGCGTGCACTGGCAGAGCAGCACCCCGGTCGCTCCGAAGCGGAGCTCTGGGAAGAAATTCCCGCCACCACGGCACCGCCCCCGCCACCGCCTGCGCCCGTGATCCAGCCGCGGCCCGTGCCGCCGGCGCCGAGGTGAAGAGCAAGGTCGAGGAAGACGCCGATATCGCGCTGGAACGCCAGAAGCGCCGCGCCGCCGAGCAGGCGGCGAAGGAAGAGGCGGCGCGCAAGGAAACGGCACGCAAGGAAGCGGAGCGCAAAGAGGCCGAACGCAAGGAAGCCGAGCGCCAGGAAGTGCAACGCAAGGAAGACGCGAAGAAGAAGGCCGCGCAACAGCAGGATCAGCAGCGCCGCGAGCAGGCCGAGCGCGAGCGCAAGGAAGCGGATGCCAAGGCCAAGGCCCGGGCAGACGCCGACGCAAAGGCCAAGGCCGAAGCGCAGGCTCACGCCAAGGCGAAGGCCGAGGCGGATGCCAGGGCAAAATCGGAAGCCCAGGCGAAAGCCAAGGCAGATGCCGAAGCCAAGGCCAAGCGCGAGGCTGCGGCCAACGCGCAGCGCAAGAGTGAACTGGCGCGCTGCAGGCAATGGCCGGTGGCGGCGGGCAGGGTGGTGGCGGCGTGGGCAGTACCGCGGGAGCGGGCGCGGTGGCGGAGGCAAGGCCTCGCCAGGCTATGCCGACCGCGTGCGCCGTCGCGTCAAGCCGAATATCGTGTTCACCGAGGATGTGCCAGGCAACCCGACCGCCGTGGTCTCCGTGCAGCTCGCGCCGGACGGCTCGTTGATGTCCGCGCGGCTGAGCAAGTCCAGTGGCAACTCTGCCTGGGACAACGCGGTGCTGCGTGCCGTGGAGCGGTCCGACCCGCTGCCGCGCGACGAGAACGGCAAGGCGCCTGCCAGCTTCACCATCACGTTCCGCCCCAAGGACTAAGTGACCGGGGCGCCAGGAATTGCAACATAATGCAACCTTCATTAACCGGTGCCAGTCCCACCGCTACCATGACAGGTTGCCTGACGCGGCCGGCAGCGTGCGATGCGCACGTGGAACGGGCATGCGCCGTGCGCATCCACGCCTGTTCTGCTGTCTGCCTGCCGTGCCCGACGAATCTTGAAATAGACTGAGGAGCAGCATGCGAAAGCTTTGGGCCCCCAACTGGCTGTCCGCGAAGCGGCACCACGCAAACCAGACTGCAGACCGAGCTGCAAACCGGCTCGTTGGCCGCTACGCGCTGATGGCCTGGCTGGCCGCCGCGCTGGCCTTGTCCGCCGGCGCCGCACAGGCGCAACTGAACGTCGAGATCTCCGGTGTCGGCGCCAGCCAGATCCCGGTTGCCACGGCGAACTTCCAGGGCGAGGCCCAGGCCCCGCAGAACCTTACCGCGATCATCCGCAGCGACCTCGCGCGCAGCGGTCGTCTCCGCAACGTCGATCCGGGCGGTGCGACGGTGGCCGAGTCGGCCAATGTCGATCTCGGTAGCTGGAAGAGCCGCGGCGCCGATGCCTTTGTGGCCGGCAGCGTGACGCCTTCGGGCAACGGCCAGTACGAAGTCCGCTTCCGCCTCTACGACACCGTCAAGGGCCAGAGCCTGGGCGGGCTGGCGTTCAACGTCAACCAGGGCCAGCTTCGCGTCACGGCCCACAAGATTGCCGACTATATCTACGAGAAGCTGCTCGGCGAGCGCGGCGTATTTGCCACGCGCCTGTCCTATGTGTCGCGCGTCGGTGGCCGCTACCAGCTGCTGATCTCCGATTCGGACGGCCAGAATTCGCAGGTCGCGCTCACCAGCAACGAGCCGATCATCTCGCCGTCGTGGTCGCCGGACGGCCGCCGCGTGGCCTATGTCTCGTTCGAGGCCAAGAAGCCGGTGGTCTACGTGCACGACCTCGCCACGGGCAAGCGCACGCTGGTGTCGAACCAGAAGGGCAACAACAGCGCGCCGTCGTGGTCGCCGAATGGCCAGCACCTCGCCCTGGCGCTCTCGCGCGACGGCAACACCCAGGTGTACCAGGTCAATGCGGACGGCTCCGGCATCCGCCGCCTGTCCCGCAGCAGCGCGATCGACACCGAGCCGCAGTACTCGCCTGACGGCAAGAGCATCTATTTCACCAGCGACCGCGGCGGTGCGCCGCAGATCTATCGCATGCCGGCAGGCGGCGAGGAAGCTGGCAGCGCGCAGCGCGTGACGTTCAAGGGCAGCTACAACGTGAGCCCGCGGATTTCGCCGGACGGCAAGTACCTGGCGTACATCACGCGTTCGGGCGGCTTCAAGCTGCAGCTGCAGGACCTGACCAATGGCGACGTCACTTCGCTGACCGATACGGCCAATGACGAAGCGCCGAGCTTTGCCGCCAACGGCAAGTACATCCTTTACGCCACCCGCGTGGGCGGCCGCGCGGTGTTGGCGGCGGTTTCCACCGACGGGCGTACCCGGCAGGTTCTGTCTCTCCAGTCCGGCGATGTCCGCGAGCCGTCCTGGGGTCCTTTCATGCAATAACGCAATAACAGGAGTCTCTCGCCATGCCCCAACTGATGACCAAACCCTTGCCGTTGCCGCCCTGCTGGCCCTGGGTGCCTGCAGCTCCGGCGTGAAGCTGGACGATACCGCCAAGCGGCGCAGCGCGGGCGGCACCGGTGCCGATGCCCGCACCGTGCAGCCCGTCGATGTCTCGCGTGACCCGCTGAACGACCCGAACAGCCCGCTGGCCAAGCGCAGCGTTTACTTCGACTTCGACAGCTACAGCGTCAAGCCGGAATACCAAAGCATGCTGGGTGATCACGCCAAGTACCTTGGCACCAACAAGGGCCGCAAGATCCTGATCCAGGGCAATACCGACGAACGCGGCACCAGCGAGTACAACCTCGCGCTGGGCCAGAAGCGTGCCGAAGCGGTGCGCCGTTCGCTGGCGACCATGGGTGTGCCCGATGGTCAGATGGAAGCCGTGAGCCTCGGCAAGGAAAAGCCGAAGGCAACGGGCCACGACGAGGCTGCCTGGGCTGAGAACCGCCGCGCCGACATCAACTACTGATCTGATCCGCGTACAGGCCATCCATGAAAGCACGCGTTTCCACCCTGTTGTGGCTTGCAGCCGTTTCCGGCGCGGCCATGCTGCCCCTTGCTCCGGCCCGTGCCGGCGTGTTCGACGACGATGAGGCGCGCCGCGCCGTGATCACTCTGCGCGACCAGTTCAACGGTTTCCAGGCGACCGCGACGCAGCGCATCGAACAGAACAGCCGTCAGCAGATCGATAACCAGAACCAGCTGGAAGGCCTTCGCCAGGAGGTTGCCCGGCTGCGGGGCCAGAACGAGGTGCTGCAGAACACGGTGGAAACGCTGCAAAAGCAGCAGAAGGACTACTACGCTGACCTGGATGCGCGCCTGAAGAAATTCGAGCCGCAACAGGTCACCGTGGAAGGCCGCGAGGGCACGGTGCAGCCGAGCGAGAAGCCCGAGTACGACGCCGCGCTCAAGCAGTTCCAGGCCGGCGACTTCAAGACCGCGGGCAACGCCTTTGCCGCGTTCATCAAGAAGTATCCGCAGAGTCCGTACCTGCCGCTCGCGCAGTACTGGCTTGGCAACTCGCTCTATGCGCAGCGTGACTACAAGGGCTCGACCACCGTGCTGCAGAACATGCTGCAGGCGAACCCGGCGCACCCGAAGGCGCCCGATGCCATGATCGCCATCGCCAACAACCAGCTCGAATCGGGCCAGAAGGCCGCGGCTCGCAAGACGCTGGAGCAGGTGGTGGCGAAGTATCCGGGTACCGAAGGCGCGCAGGCCGCAAGCAACCGGCTCAAGACGCTGAAGTAAGCCGGTACGGCGCCAGAAAGACCGCAAAGCCCGCGTTCAGCGGGCTTTTTTCCGTCTCGCGCTAAAATACGCGATTCGCCTGCAATTTCCGTGTGCCGCCTGCGCGGCGCGACGCCATCATGACCAAACGCGCCATTGTCCTGCTTTCGGGCGGGCTTGATTCCGCCACCGTACTCGCCATGGCCAAGGCCCAGGGCTTCGAAACCTATGCGCTGTCGATGCGCTATGGCCAGCGCCATTCGTCCGAGCTCGATGCGGCCACGCGCGTGGCCAGCGCGCGCTCGGCGCCGTGCGCCACGAAATCGTCGACCTGGATCTGCGCCGTTTCGGCGGCTCCGCGCTGACCGACGACAAGCTCGAGGTGCCGACCGACGGCGCGTCGTCGGGTATCCCGATCACCTATGTGCCGGCACGCAACACCATCATGCTGTCGCTGGCGCTCGGCTGGGCCGAAGCGGTCGGCGGCCGCGACCTGTTCTTCGGCGCCAACGCGGTGGACTACTCGGGCTACCCGGATTGCCGCCCCGAATACGTCTCGGCTTACGAGACGCTGGCCAACCTGGCCACCAAGGCGGGCGTGGAAGGCGACCGCTTCCGCGTGCACGCGCCGATCATCGACATGACCAAGGCCGAGATCATCCGCGCGGGCGTACGCCTCGGCGTGGATTACAGCATGACGGTGTCGTGCTACAAGGCTGACGACGATGGCCGTGCCTGCGGCGTCTGCGATTCCTGCCGCATCCGCCGCGCCGGCTTCGAAACGGCCGGTATTGCCGACCCGACCCGCTACCAGAACGGCTGAACGCGCCGCCAGCTACTATCCACCGCCCCCGACATGCCAGAGATCGATATCGCCGCGCTTTCGCGCACCGTGCTGCTGAGCACCTTTGCACTGACCTTCCTGTTCGGCGCCATCCTGCAGCGCACGCACTTCTGCACGATGGGAGCGGTCTCGGACATCGTCAACATGGGTGACTGGAGCCGCATGCGCATGTGGGGCCTGGCCATCGGCGTGGCGATGATCGGTACCGGCGTGCTGGCGTGGGCGGGGCTGATCGACCCGACCAAGACGATTTACGCGGCGAACAAGCTCGGCTGGCTGTCGGCGCTGGCCGGCGGGCTGATGTTCGGCTTCGGCATGGTGCTGGCATCGGGCTGCGGCAGCAAGACGCTGGTGCGCATCGGTGCGGGCAACCTCAAGTCCGTTGTCGTGTTCGTGTTCCTGGGGCTATCGGCCTATATGACGCTGCGCGGCCTGTTCGGCGTGGTGCGCGTCAATACCGTTGACGCCGTGTCGCTCACGCTGCCGGTCACGCAGGACCTGCCGTCGCTGCTGTCGCAGGGCACCGGTGCCGCGCGCGGCACGCTGCAACTCTGGCTGGGCCTGCTCGTTGGCGGAGCGCTGTTGGTCTGGGCGCTCGCGGCACGCGGCTTTCGCACGTTCGATAACGTGCTCGGCGGCGTCGGCGTCGGCCTGATCATCGTCGCCATGTGGTACGTCTCGGGTCATGTCGGCTACGTGGCCGAGGATCCGAACACGCTGGAGGAGCTGTTCGTCGCCACCAACAGCGGCCGCATGGAAAGCCTGAGCTTCGTGGCGCCGTACGCCTATACGCTCGACTGGCTGATGATGTTCAGCGACAAGAGCAAAGTGCTGACCGTGGGTATCGTCAGTGTTTTTGGTGTGATCGCCGGCGCGGCGGTCTACGCGCTGGTCACGCGCACCTTCCGCTGGGAGGGGTTTGGCAATGCGGAGGATGTCGCCAACCACATGATCGGCGGCATCCTGATGGGCGCCGGCGGCGTGACGGCGCTCGGGTGTACGGTGGGGCAGGGATTGTCGGGCGTGTCGACGCTGGCAATCGGCTCCTTCATCGCACTGGCCGGCATTCTCGGCGGCGCGGTACTGGCATTCCGCTATCAGATATGGCGCCTTGAGCGCATGGCGTTCGCCTGAGCTGGCACATGTCATGCTTGACACTTGCGAACGTGTGTCACTATAATCGCGGTTCTGTTTTTTCGGGTCGTTAGCTCAGTCGGTAGAGCAGCGGACTTTTAATCCGTTGGTCGCGTGTTCGAGTCACGCACGACCCACCAGCATTCGAAGGGCCTGTGGCGCAAGTCACAGGCCCTTTTTGCATTGTTGCGCGCACCGATTGCCTCCCGCGCCTGCTCCGGGCTTCACTCGCTCCCCGCCAGAGTGGGGACGTCTCCTGCATTAACCACTTCGAGTTAGAGACATCACGTGCCCGCAACGGAAAATATCCTTGTTCCGGGCAGGGGTGGCGGCGCCACCCTCATCAGCGCCACAACAGTTGGAAGTCCTATGCGGCGAGCAGGCAAGTCTTTGCCGGGCGATGTGCATGCGTTGCGCGTTATCTGGCCGTTCGTTCCCGTTGTCGTTGCGCTGGCGCTGTTCACCATCGCCAGTGTCGACGTACTGTCTGCCGCGCGCGCGCTGGTCGCGGGCGAGAGCGAGTGGTCCAAGGGCCAGAAGAACGCGGTCATGCATCTGCTGCGTTATGGCGAGGAGCGTGACGAGGCCGATTTCCGGGCCTATCTGTCGAATATCGCCGTGCCGATGGGTGACCATCGCGCGCGCATCGAACTAGACCGCGACCAGCCGGACTACGAACGCGCGCGTGCCGGCTTTCTCGCCGGCGCCATCCACCCCGACGACATAGCGGGCATCATTCGTCTCTACCGCAACTTCCACCATGTCGAGGAAGTAGATGCCGCAATCCGCATCTGGGCCGAAGGCGACCGCGAGATCGCGGCCCTGCATGAACAGGCGATGGTGCTGCGCCAACTGGTCAGCCGGACTGGCTGTGACGTGGCGTGCGTCGAGCCGGTGCTGAAGGGCATCGTTGCCATCGATGCGCGGCTGACGCCGCTGGAGTCGGCCTTCTCGCACCAGTTGGGCAAGGCTTCTCGGCGGGTTAAGCAGTGGCTTACCGTCGGCGTTGTCGTGGTGGCGGTGGCGCTGCTGCTGTCGGCCATCCTGCTGTCGCAGGGGCGGCTGCGGCGCGAGCGGCGGTTGCGTGAAGCGCTGGCCGGGAGCGAGGAACGCCTGCAACTGGCCGTTGGCGGCAGCAATGACGGCTTGTGGGACTGGGACGTGCGCAGCGGCAGGCTCTATTTCTCGCCGCGCTGCGCGCAGATGCTGGGATTCGAGCCGGACGCCATGCCGCATGCGCGCGAAACGCTGCTCGGACTGCTCCACCCCGCCGACCTGAATGCGCTCGACGACAAGCTTGTGCGCCATCTGCGCCGTGGCGAACCATATGACGCCGAGTTCCGGCTGCGTACGAGCGGGGGCGGGTACCTGTGGGTGCGCTCGCGCGGACGGCTGGTGCGCGGTGCCGACGGCCGGGCCATGCGCATGGCCGGCTCGCTCACCGATATCTCCGAACACAAGCGCTATGAGGCACAACTGTTCGCCGAGAAGGAGCGTGCGCAGGTCACCCTGCAGGCGATCGGCGATGCGGTGATTACCACCGACGTCTGGGGCCGTGTCGAGTCGCTGAACCCGGCGGCTGAAGCGCTGACTGGCTGGCGCGAGGAAGAGGCGCGCGGGCATCTGCTACAGCAGGTGTGCGAGCTTTGCGAGGAGGGCAGTCAGGCGCCGCTGCGCAATCTGGTCGCGCTGGCGCTGCAGCAGCGCTGGCCTGGCATGACAGCCTTGCTGATCGCACGCGGCGGACGCTCGGTCGCGGTAAAGTCCTCCGTGGCGCTGATCCGCGACCGCGCGGCGCAGGCCATCGGCGTGGTCGTGGTGTTGCACGACGTCAGCCAGGAACGCGAACATGCCGCCCGGCTGGCCCACGAGGCCAGCCACGACGCGCTGACCGGACTGGTCAACCGGTCCGAGTTCGAGCGCCGCCTGGCCGCGGCGATCGCGCAGGTGCGCGACCACGGCGGCACGCACGCGCTGATGTACCTGGACCTGGACCAGTTCAAAGTGGTGAATGATACCTGCGGGCATGCCGCCGGCGACGAGCTGATCCGGCAGATCGCGGCGGTCATGCGCGGCCAGTTGCGCAAGGGCGATACGCTCGCGCGCCTCGGCGGCGACGAGTTCGGCATCCTGCTCGCGCAGTGCGCGGCGCCCGACGGCGAGCGCCTTGCCGAAACCGTGCGGCGCGCGGTGGCCGGCTTCCGCTTCACGCACCGCCAGCGCACGTTTGCCGTCGGGGTGAGCATCGGCCTGGTGACACTGGATGGGGGCACCGGCGGCGTGGCCGAAGCGCTCAGCGCGGCCGATGCGGCATGCTATGTAGCCAAGGAGAACGGCCGCAACCGCGTGCAGGCCTATCTCCCCCACGACAGCGTAGTGCAGGCGCGCCACGGCGAGATGGAGTGGGTCAGCCGCGTACATGCGGCGCTCGCGGCCGGACGGTTCTGCCTCTACGCGCAGGAAATCGTCCCGTTGCGCGAGGACCAGCGTGGCGGGCGCCATATCGAGTTGCTGCTGCGCATGGTAGATGAGTGCAACCAGCTAGTCCCGCCGATGGCGTTCGTGCCCGCCTGCGAGCGCTACAACCTGATGCCGATGATCGACCGCTGGGTCGTGGAGACCGCGTTTGCCGCACTGGCACGCAGGGGGGCGGACGGCCGCGACGATATTGCGCTGTGCGCGATCAACCTGTCAGGTTCTTCGCTCGCCGATGTCCGTTTCCCGGCCTACGTCCGCGAGCAGGCGCAGCGTACCGGCATCGCATTGAGCGGCATCTGCTTCGAGATCACCGAAACTGCGGCGATTTCCAACCTGACGCAGGCGGCGGCCTTTATCGAGCAAATGCAGGCGCTCGGATGCGTGTTTGCGCTGGACGATTTCGGCGCCGGCATGGCGTCGTTCATCTACCTCAAGCACTTGCCAGCGGCCTACCTGAAGATCGACGGCAGTTTCGTGCGCGAGATGCTCGACGATCCGGTGAAGCAGGTGATGGTGGAAGTCATCCAGCGCATCGGCCATGCCATGGGCAAGAAAACGATCGCGGAGTATGTGGAGAACGAGGCCGAGCTCACGCGCCTGCGCGAGCTCGGCGTGGATCTGGCGCAGGGTCACTACATTGGGCAACCCGTGCCGTTCGTGACGCCGCCAGGGCAAGTGGAGGCGACGGTCGGCAACGGGCGCGGACTTGCGATGCTGGCGGCGGACTAGCGTACGAGCGGGTCGCGAAAGCCCGTGTCCAGCGGCGGCTTGGCCTCGCCGGTGTCGGGGGGCGGCACAGCCTGGCTCGTGGCCTGGCGCCACGTGTTGTAGGCCCAGTAGGCGGCGCCGGCGACGGCGCCAAGCTTGGACGCCTTCCACGTCCAGCGCAGCACCGGCGTGCGCCGCAGCAGCGGCAGGGCCAGGGTCGCGGCCGTGCTCAGCAAGGGATAGTCCTGCGCCAGCCCCAGCAGCTTCATCCACGAGCGCGGGCGCACCGCGCGCGGCAGCCAGTTGGCAAAGCTACCCAGCCGCCTGGCGCCGCCACGCACGTCGTGCAGCGCTTTCAGCAGGTCATGGCGCTCCAGTTCGGCGCGCGTCAGCAGCAGTTCCTTGCGGACCTCGAGCGGCAGGCGCACTTCGCGCGCATAACGCACGGGGCGAGGGTGCTCGCGGCGCGGCGGTGTGCCGGTGCCCGGCCCGGATTCCGGAGTGTTCATCGGCGCAGGGTCTCCCGGTCTTTGTCGATTTCCGCCAGCGTGGCCTCGAACATCGGCGGGGCATTGCGCACGAGGTGGCGAGCGAATGCCAGACAGCCGGCTGAGAGCAGCAGGTAGGCCACCACCAGGCCGACCAGTGCCTGCCAGCGGTAGGTGTCCCAGAACAGGATGGCGATCAGCGCGGTGAAGGTCACCAGCGCAATGCCGAAGAAGACCAGGCCGAAGCAGGCCAGCAGGCCGACTTTCATCAGCCGGGACCGCTCCTCGGCAAACTCGACGCTGGCCAGTTCCAGGCGCGTCTGGGCCATCGCAACCAGCGAGCTGGCCAGGTTGCGCACGGATTCCAGCAACTTGGGTGAGGAAGTGGGTTCGCTCATGCAGCTCCGGCGAGGAAGCGGCGCGCCGGTACTCTCCGGCCGCGCCTTTCAGCGGGCGAAGCCGGGGACACAGGAAACCGTGCACCCGGGCCAACGGGGCAAATCCGCACAGGGTGACGGACATGCCCGTGTTGCCGCGGCGCCGCTGCGCCGCGAGCAGGTCAGTCTTACTTGCGGTTCAGCAGAAGCCCGATCAGCAGGCCCACGCCGGCAGCAGCGCCGACCGCGCGCCACGGGTGGTCGTGCACGTAATCATCGGTTGCGCGTGCGGCGGCCTTGCTCTTGGTGACCACGGCGTCCTGCAGGTCCTGGGCTTTTTCCTTGGCTTGCTTCAGCAGGCCCATGCCACGCTCGCGCAGTTCGGCAGCCTTTTCGCCGGTGGTCGACGCTGCTTGCTTCAGCAGTTCTTCAGCGTCGGACAGAACGGTCTTGACATCGCTCATTAGTTTCTCCTGTTTGCGGGCGGTGAGTTCGATTGTGCAGTTTCTGACATTTTGCCTTGCTTGCGTGAGTAACGGCACGTCTTGTCTGTTACTTAGCATATGTGGCGGGTACCCGTGGTTTCAAGACCACGTCGCCAACAAGGGCAAATCGGCCATATGGCAACGCATGCCGCAGCGGCGACCTATATGACCGGGAGTGATTTTGTAGTGACTTTATATTCGTTTGGGTTGGATCGCAATGCAGGTACTCTGGTTTCATACTTTTTTTCAAGAGACCGACAATGGCATTGCGATCGGCCGTTCGCTGAAGGACGAGGCGGCGGTCCGCGCGAAATCCCCGACGGGCTCTACCGGGGCGTGCGGCCGTACCTTCGGCTCACGCCACAACCCGACAAATGAACGCGGCCCCGCGTGAAGGCGGGGCCGGCGGGCAAGACAGGTGTTTTCGACGGGGGCTGCCTCGTCGTCTCCTTGGTAGTGTGCTTGGCCCGGCTTCACAGCCGGGCTTTTTTATTGTGGAGCGCCTGTCCGCAAAGGGGGGCTTCAATCAGAAGAAGGCCTGGAGGCCGGTCTGGGCGCGGCCCAGGATCAGCGCGTGGATGTCGTGCGTGCCTTCGTAGGTGTTGACCACTTCCAGGTTCACCACGTGGCGGATCACGCCGAACTCGTCCGAGATGCCGTTGCCGCCGAGCATGTCGCGCGCCACGCGGGCGATGTCGAGCGACTTGCCGCACGAGTTGCGCTTCATGATCGAGGTGATTTCCACTGCCGCAGTGCCTTCGTCCTTCATGCGGCCCAGGCGCAGGCAGCCCTGCAGGCCCAGCGTGATCTCGGTCTGCATGTCGGCCAGCTTCTTCTGCACGAGCTGCGTCTGGGCCAGCGGGCGGCCGAACTGCTTGCGGTCCAGCGTGTACTGGCGTGCGGTATGCCAGCAGAACTCGGCGGCGCCCAGTGCGCCCCACGCGATGCCGTAGCGGGCCGAATTCAGGCACGTGAACGGACCCTTCAGGCCCTTCACGCCCGGCATGAGGTTCTCTTCCGGCACGAAGACCTGGTCGAGCACGATTTCGCCGGTGATCGACGTACGCAGGCCGACCTTGCCGTGGATGGCCGGGGCGCTCAGGCCCTTCCAGCCCTTTTCCAGGATGAAGCCGCGGATGTCTTCCTTGCCGTCTTCGCCCACCAGCTTGGCCCAGACCACGAACACGTCGGCGATCGGCGAGTTGGTGATCCACATCTTGGCGCCGGTCAGCTCATAGCCGCCGTCGACCTTCTTGGCGCGGGTGACCATCGAGCCCGGATCCGAGCCATGGTTCGGTTCGGTCAGGCCGAAGCAGCCGATCCATTCGCCGGTGGCCAGCTTGGGCAGGTACTTCTGCTTCTGTGCTTCGGTGCCGAATTCATGGATCGGCACCATCACCAGCGACGACTGCACGCTCATCATCGAGCGGTAGCCGGAATCCACGCGCTCGACTTCACGGGCGACCAGGCCGTAGCTGACGTAGTTCAGGCCCGGGCCGCCATATTGCTCGGGGATGGTCGGGCCGAGCAGGCCCAGTTCGCCCATCTCGCGGAAGATTTCCACGTCGGTCTTTTCATTGCGGAACGATTGAAGGACACGCGGCATCAGCTTGTCCTGGCAATACGACGCGCGGCGTCGCGGATCATGCGCTCGTCGGCGGTCAGTTGCTGGTCCAGCAGCAGAGGATCGGCCCAGTGGAATTCGGCGTTGGCAGCCATGCAGGTCTCCTTCGGTAGAGCGGGGCACCGCCGTCAGGCGCTTTGTGACGCGCCCGCCTCAGCGGTAATCCAGGGAATCGATGGAATTTTTTAAGTTCCGCATTGCGGAACTATGTTCCGTTGGATTAGTATATCGCAATGCGTTAGCCATGCAAGCGGGATGAATACCAGCGTGTTCGATAGCCGCGCGTGGCGACGGACCTCCTAATGGAGCCAGCTTTGAGCAGCCTTTCTCCCGACACCACGCCTGCCGCAGCGCGCGAGAGCGATCCCAACTTCGTCACGGCACTGGCCCGCGGCCTGGAGCTGCTGCGCTGTTTCCGCACCGGCGAGGCCATGCTGGGTAACCAGGATTTCGTGCGCCGCACCGGCTTCCCCAAGGCCACCGTCAGCCGGCTGGCCGGCACGCTGGTGCAGCTTGGCTACCTGCGCTATGACGAGAGCCTGGGCAAGTACGCGCTGGATGCGGGCGTACTGGCGCTCGGCTATGCCTATCTGTCGGCTTCGGACGTGGTGGCGCTGGCGCGCGCATATGCTGGCGTTCGCGCAGTCGTACGGCGTGTCGGTGTCGGTCGGCAAGCGCGAGCGCATGGAGGTGATCTACCTCGAGTCGATCCGTAATGATGCGGGCGTGATGCTGGGGCTCGGCGTGGGATCGCGGCTGTCGCTGGTGTCGAGTTCGATGGGGCGCGCCTACCTGGCGGCGTTGCCGGCAGCCCGGCGCGAGCGGGTGCTGGCCGAGTTCAGCCAGGCCTTTCCGGAGCAGTGGAAGCAGCAGGAAGCGCCGACGCGGGCAGCGCTGGAAGACGCGCAGCGTCGTGGCTACTCGTCGTCGTTTCGGGACTGGCACCCGGCCATCCACGCCTGCGCGGTGGCATTCCGGCCGGTGGGGGAGAAGGAGCTGCACATGCTCAGCTGCAGCGCCTCATACGGGACCGTGGATGAGTCCGTGTTCCACGAGACCCTTGCGCCGGCGCTCAAGGCGCTGGCCGCGCGGTTGTCGGACCCGGCCGGCTGAAGCCGGCCTTCGCGCTGCTGGCTCGCTGCCCGCTTACAGGTCCGTACGCAGCTTCCACAGTTCCGGGAACAGCACCACGTCGAGCATCTTGCGCAGATAGCTGACGCCCTCGGTGCCGCCAGTGCCGCGCTTGAAGCCGATCACGCGCTCGACCGTGGTCACGTGGCGGAAGCGCCATTGGCGGAACGAATCTTCGAGATCGACAAACTTCTCGCCGAGTTCGTAGAGTTCCCAGTGCGCGTTCGGATTCCGGTAGACCTCGAGCCACGCCGCCTCGACCGAGGCGTTGTAGGCGGTTGGCTGGGTCCAGTCGCGTTCGACGCAGCCGGCGTCGATGGCAAAGCCGCGGCGCGCCATCAGGCGAATGGCCTCGTCGTACAGTGACGGCGTCTTCAGTGCCGTTTCCACCAGCTCCAGATGTTCCGGCCGGTGCGAATGGGGCCGCAGCATCGCCGCGTTCTTGTTGCCGAGGATGAACTCGATCTCGCGGTACTGGTACGACTGGAAGCCGGACGACATGCCCAGATAGGGCCGCATCGCCGAATACTCGGGCGGCGTCATGGTGGCCAGCACGTTCCACGCCTGCACCAGCTGGTCCATGATGCGCGACACGCGCGTCAGCATCTTGAGGCCGGCGGCAGGGTGTCTTCGCGCACCGATGCGCGCGCCGCGCGCAACTCGTGCAGCATCAGCTTCATCCACAGTTCGGTGGTCTGGTGCTGCACGATGAACAGCATCTCGTTGTGATCCGGCGAGAGCGGATGCTGCGCGCTCAGGATCTGGTCCAGCCCGAGATAGTCGCCGTAGCTCATGTCCTTGGCGAAGTCCATCTGCGCGCCGTGCCAGTTGTCGCCCTGCTTGTCTTGCCGTGCCGCGCCCGACATCGGACATCCCTTGAATTCGCTCATGGTGCTGCTCCCGTTCAGGTCACTGCGCCGCGCGCATGGAAGCGCTCGGCCCGGTAGGTCTCGGTGTCGAGCACGTCGCGCAGTGTCTCCACTGCGTCCCAGACTTCGGTGAAGCTCGTGTACAGCGGCGTGAAACCGAAGCGGATGATGCGTGGTTCGCGGTAGTCGCCGATCACTTCACGCTCGATCAGCGCCTGCATCACGGCATAGCCTTCCGGATGTTCGAAGCTGACCTGGCTGCCGCGGCGCGCGTGCTCGCGCGGCGTGACCAGCGAGAGCGGATGATGGCCGCAGCGCGATTCCACCAGCGCGATGAACAGGTCGGTCAGCTGCAGCGACTTCGCGCGCAGCGCCGCCATGTCGGTCTGCGCGAACACATCGAGACCGCATTCGACCATCGCCATCGACGTGATCGGCTGGGTGCCGCACAGGAAGCGGCGCACGCGTCGACGGGTCGGTATTGCGGCTCCATTGCGAACGGTGCGGCATGGCCCCACCAGCCCGACAGCGGCTGCCAGAATGCGTCGCGCAGCGCGGGCGCGACCCAGACGAAGGCGGGCGAACCCGGGCCGCCGTTCAGGTACTTGTAGGTGCAGCCGATCGCGTAGTCGGCCTTCGACGCGTTCAGCGCCACGGGCACGGCGCCAGCCGAATGGCACAGGTCCCACACGGTCAGCGCGCCGCGCGCATGGGCCAGTTCGGTCAGCGCGGCCATGTCGAGCATCTCGCCGCTCTTGTAGTTGACGTGCGTGAGCATCAGCACGGCGGTGTCGGCGCCGACTGCGGCATCGATTTCGGCCGGCGAGTTCACCAGGCGCAGCGAGTAGCCCTGCTGCAGCAGATCGGCCAGGCCCTGGGCGATATACAAATCGGTCGGGAAGTTGCTGGCTTCAGACACGATCACCTTGCGCGACGGATCGCGCGTGGCCTGCACGCGCAGCGCGGCGGCCAGCACCTTGAACAGGTTGATCGACGTGGTGTCGGTGACCACCACTTCATTCTCGCCGGCGCGACCAGCGGGGCCAGCATATTGCCGAGGCGCTGCGGCAGTTCGAACCAGCCGGCAGTGTTCCAGCTGCGGATCAGGCCCGTGCCCCATTCCTCGCTGACGACTTCGGCGGCGCGGGCCGCGGCGGCGCGCGGGCGGGCGCCGAGCGAATTGCCGTCGAGATAGATCACGCCGTCAGGCAGCGCGAACTGTTCGCGCAGCGCGCGCAGGGGGTCTTGCTGGTCGAGCAACTGGCATTGCTCGCGGGTGAGTGCGGTCATGTCGGAAAGAGGCAAAGGATTGCGGGGGGTGTTCAGTCAAGGCTGCGCAGCACGGCGCGCACCGGGCTGGCGTCGAGCCCGGCAAAGCGCAGCGGCAGCGCGATCAGTTCGTAGTCGCCTGCGGCCACGGCATCGAGCACGAGCCCTTCGAGGATGGCCAGCCCGTGGCGGCGCACGGCCTTGTGCGCGTCCATGGTCTTGGATTCCTGCGGGTCCAGCGACGGCGTATCGATGCCGATCAGCTGCACGCCGTGCGCGGCGAGCAGCGCGATGGTTTCCGGGGCCACGGCGCAAAAGCCGGCATCCCATTGTTCGAGCGGCGCGCGTTCGTACGTGCGCAGCAGCACGCGCGTCGGCAGGCCCTCCAGCGCGTGCTCGACGTGGTGCGGCGCCACGACCGGCGACGCGCCCAAGCAATGGATCACCCGGCACGGGCCGAGGTACGGTTCCAGTCCCACGGCGCCGATCGGCGCGCCATCCGCGGCATAGTGCAGCGGCGCGTCGGCATGGGCGCCGGTATGCGGCGACAGCGTGATACGGCCGACATTGACCGGGCAGTGGTCGTCCATCTGCCATGCTGTCTCCTGCTGGAACGGCGTGTCGCCGGGCCACACGGGCGTGGCGGGGGAAAGCGGGGGGCTGATGTCCCACAGCTTGCGGCTGTCGGCGGGCGTGGCGGGGCGGTTTGTCATGTCTGCACGGCTGCCGCTGGGGCGGCGCCGATGTCGTCCTCGATGACGGCATGATAGTCAAAAAGACCGGCAAGAGGCTTGCGAAATCCACTGCGAATCCGTATGGATTTCGCATAAATTTGAAAATCAACACGAATAACGCTGAAATATTCGAATGAATCTCGATCCCATCGATCTACGCATCCTGGAGTGCCTCCAGGAGCACGGCCGCATCAGCAACCAGGATCTGGCCGACCGCGTGGCGCTGTCGCCATCGGCATGCCTGCGCCGCGTGCGGCTGCTGGAGGAATCAGGCGTGATCGGCGGCTACCGCGCCTGGTTCGACGCCGAGCGTCTCGGCCTGGAGCTGGAAGCGATCGTGCAGGTCTCGATGCGGCACGACGTGGAAGGCTGGCACGACACCTTCATCGCGGCAGTGCAGGCCTGGCCCGAGGTGCTGTCGGCCTACATCATCACCGGCGACAGCAACTACATCCTGCGGGTGCAGGCGCGCAACCTCAAGCACTACTCGGATTTCATCGTGAACCGGCTGTACCGCACGCCTGGGGTGATGGATATCCGCTCCAACATCGTGCTGCAGCGGATCAAGACAGACAGTTCGCCGCTGGCCGTGCTGAAGGCGGCAGATCCTGCGGGGACGTGAAAAGGAAGCAGAAAGAAGGAAGAGGCCGACCCGGCGGTCAGCCTTCCAGCGGCGCGTGGTCGAAAAGATGCCGTTCTGGAAAACAAGCGGCGGCTCATGGTTTTCCAGCACGCCGCAACGCTCGACTTCGCCGACGAAGATGACATGGTCGCCTTCGTCATAGCGGCTGCGGTTGTGGCATTCGAACCAGGCCAGCGCGTTGGCGAGGATCGGCAGCCCGTTCTCCGACAGCCGGTAGTCCACGCCGGCAAAGCGGTCCCCCTTGAGCATGGAGAATCGCTTGCACAGCTCGAGCTGCGATGCCGACAGCACATTGACGATGTAGTGCGAGCCGTCGCGGAACATCGGCAGGCTGTTGGCGCGCGTGGCCATGCTCCACAGCACCAGCGGCGGATCCAGCGACACGGAATTGAACGAACTGGCCGTGATGCCGATGAACGGGGGGGCGCCGGCTGCCACCGATGCGTCACTTGCGCGCGTCGTAATGACAGTTACGCCGGTCGCGAACTGCGACAGCGTGCGGCGAAAATGCAGCGTGTCGAAATCCGGAGATGCGGCCTGCCCGGACTCCCGCGCCGGGACTTCAGGCATGCGCATCGCAAGGGCTCCACTGGCGGTCATGATGGCTTCATAGTTGGAGGGTCGCTGCGACAGGGACAAGATCGGGCCGGACGTGCATCGGCGTCGGTCTGGCAGCGAACATTGCCGCGTGGCCGCGCTGTGGTGTCGCGCCGTGCAACGATGTGCCTTATCGGCGACGGATTCTTGAGAATTGTATCGGTTTTGGCAAGCCACTGCGCCGGGCAGGCAGCAATACTGCTTGCGCAGTGGGGCGCAGTGGGGATAAGGCGCAGGCAAAGCGCCCTATCTGTGCTTATCCTTAAGGTCAGTACATCGACACAACGGATGGAATCCCCAGGGGAGCGGCGAACATGGATCACGAACTCGATACGGCGACGCTGGGTGGTGGATGCTTCTGGTGCCTGGAGGCGGTGTACCAGCAGGTCAATGGCGTGCGAGCGGTCGAGTCAGGCTATACCGGCGGGCACGTGAGCCATCCCAGCTACCAGCAGGTCTCCGAAGGTGACACCGGCCATGCCGAAGTCGTTCGCGTGACGTTCGATCCGGCGGTCATCAACTATCGCGAGATCATCGAGATTTTCTTCGCGATCCACGACCCGACCACGCTGAACCGGCAGGGCAATGACGTGGGCCCGCAATACCGCTCGGTCATCTTCACGCACTCCGAAGCGCAGCGCGCCGTGGCCGAGTACGTGATGCGCGAACTGGTCGCCAACAAGACCTTCGACGCCCCGATCGTCACGCAGATAGAGCCGGAGCAGCCGTACTGGCGTGCCGAGGCCAGCCACCAGAACTATTTCCAGGATCATCCGAGCCAGGGCTACTGCGCGTTCGTCATCTCGCCCAAGCTCGCCAAGTTCCGCGAGAAGTTCGCCGGCAAGCTGCGTCGCTAGCGGCGTGCGGCGTACCGCCCGTGCGCTTACAGGCGTGCGGCAATGGCCTCGGCCAGGCGCACGCATGTCAGCGGCGCCGAGCCTTCGGCCTTGTTGCTGATGATGACGGTCGCACTCTGCCCCGCACGCAGCGTGCGCACGACGAGATCGGCGATGGCATCGCGCGTTCCGGGTCCTCGTCCACCAGGCGGTTGAACGGAGAATAGATCGATTCCGCGACCTCGTAGGGCCGGCCGGCATGGAGCATCCATCGCAGTACGAGCGGGCCTGGTGCTTCGGCATCCATCAGCGCCTGGGCCGAAGCCTGGCGGTGCACCGGCGGCAGCCGGTCGCGCGCCGACAGGCAAAAGCGTACGCCGTGCTTGCGCAGCAGCTTGATGTAGCGCGGTGTCAGCAGGACCGGGTCGCGCATCTCCACGGCATAGCATGCATGCGGCGTGATGGACGGATCGAGCGGCGGCAATGCGGACAGGAAACCGTCCAGACGCTCGAGGAAGGCTGTGCCGTCGTTCGCCAGGTTCCCCAGCGGCGAAAGCTGGAACAGCAGCGCGCCGCATTTGATACCGAGTCCGCTGGTGGCCGGCGTGATGAAGTCACGGATCGCGATCTCGGCATCGAGGAAGGCTGCATTGGCCAGGCGCCCCACGCCATCCGAGCCGCGCAGCCACGCGTCGCAGACGCTGGCGGGCGCTTACCAGGAAGCGGAACTGCTCCGGCACCTGCGCCGCGTAGGACAGGTAGTCCGCAAGCGGAATCGGACCGTAGAAGCCGCGGTCGATGCCGGCCGCGCGCAGCAGCGGATGCCGCGAATACGCGGCAAGGCCCTTGCGTGAAAGCAGGCTGTCGCTGTACTCGCCGTCATAGACCAGGCCATTCCAGCCGTTGTAGGACCACGACGACGTGCCGAGATAGAGATTGGATGGCAGCCGCCTGCGCAGCGCATCGATGGCGGGATCGAGCCGGGCCGGCAGGACGGATTTGCCGCGGGCGGCTTTGCCGGGGGTGCTCGCAGCGCCGCCGTCGGCGGCGTGCGGTTGTGACGGCGATGCGGGCGCAAGCAGTTCGCCAAACAGGTCTTCAGTCAATCCAGTCAATCGTTCTGGCCAATCGGGTGGTCATAGATATAGCGGCGCGACCATGGGACCGCGGACGACAAGTTGCCCGCCTTGTGGCACACGACCTGGTAGATCGACATCTGGTCGGTGTCGAACGCGTGCGCGCAGCCGGCAAGGTAGACACGCCAGATGCGGTATTTCTTCTCGCCCACCATGTCGCGGATCGCACTCGCATTGGCTTCGAAGTTGTCGGCCCAGTGCCGCAGCGTCTGCGCATAATGGCGGCGCAGCAGCTCCACGTCAAATGCTTCCAGGCCGCCTTCCTGCATGGTCTTGAGCACCAGCCCGATATGCGGCAGCTCGCCCTGCGGAAAGACGTAGCGGTCCATGAACTCGGAGCCGTCCATCGGCGCATCGCTGGGATCGGGCACCGTGATGCCGTGGTTCATGGCGACGCCGTCGTCGGCCAGCAGTTCGCGCATGCGGCCAAAGTAGCCGGCCAGGTTCTTCTTGCCCACGTGCTCGAACATGCCGACGCTCGTGATGCGGTCGAATGTGCCGGTGATGTCCCGATAATCCTGCAGCCGGATCTCGATGCGGTCCGACAGGCCGGCCGCCCTGACGCGCGCGGTGGCCAGGTCGAACTGGTTCTGCGACAGCGTGATGCCGACGCAGCGCGCGCCGAACTTCTGCGCGGCGCGCAGCACCAGCGCGCCCCAGCCGCAGCCGATATCGAGCAGCGTCTGGCCCGGCTGCAGCCGGATCTTGGTCAGGATGTGGTCGATCTTCTTGCGCTGCGCCGTGGCCAGGTCTTCGTCCCCGTTCTCGAAATACGCGCACGAATAGACCATGTTCGGGTCCAGCCACTGGCTGTAGAACGCGTTGGACACGTCGTAGTGATACTGGATCGCGTTTTGTCGTCCTGTTTGGTATGCGTGAAATGATGGGCCACCTTGGCCAGCGCACCGCCGGCGCGCCGCTTGGCCGCCGCCGAGAAACGGTAGCCCACGTCGATGATGTCCGAGAGCTTGCCGTCAAGGTCGATCTTCTCCTGGACATAGGCTTCGCCGAGATTGTCCAGGCTCGGGGTCAGCAACAGCGGCAGGGCGCCGGCTTCGCGCACGGTCAGTGTCACGTTCGGTTTGTCGAAACTGCCGAGCGGGTATTCGCTGCCGTTCCACAGGCGTAGCTTGACGGGCAGGTTGGCGTGCTCGCGCAGGTCGGCGATCCAGTTATCCAGTTGCTTGTCGAGGGCTTGCTTGAAGAACATGCGCGTACCTCCTGTCGTTGCGGCACATGTGACGAACGAAGGCGCCAGGCGGAGACAGCAGGGCGGTCAGACCCGGCGCGACCGGGTCGCGGTGGGCCGTGTCCAGGCGACCCGCGCGTACGTCGCAGCGCGCGGTGTCTGACACGGTCCAAAGCGACGCTTATCCCACTTTAGGACAATTCGTCGACTTGTGCTGCCCACCGCTCACGGCGACAGGCGAACGATCTTCCAGGCGCCGTCGGCCTCGACGCGGTAAGCGATGCGATCGTGCAGCCGGGACGGCCGGCCTTGCCAGAACTCCACCGCGGTCGGAACCAGCCGGTAGCCGCCCCAGTGGGCGGGGCGCGGCGGGTTTTCGCCGAACTTGGCGCGGTACTCGGATTCGCGCTGTTCGAGCACATCGCGGCCGGGCACTTCCCGGCTCTGCTCCGAGGCCCAGGCGCCAAGGCGCGAGCCGAGCGGCCGCGACGCGTAGTAAGCGTCGCTCTCGTCGTCGGCAACTTTTTCAACGCGGCCTTCCACGCGCACCTGTCGCTCCAGCTGCACCCAGTGGAACAGCAGCGCGGCGCGCGGGTTGGCTGCCAGATCCAGTCCCTTGCGGCTGTCGTAGTTGGTAAAAAGGTGAAGCCTTTCTCGTCCATGCCCTTGAGCAGCACGATGCGTGCCGACGGCTGGCCGTCGGCGCCGACGGTGGCGAGCGTCATCGCATTGGGCTCGGGCAGCTTGGCGGTCACGGCTTCGTCGAACCAGCGCTTGAACTGGGCGATCGGGTCGGCCGCCACGTCCGATTCATTGAGAGAGCCCAGGACGTAGGTACGGCGGAGGTCAGCGAGTTGAGTCATGTCGCAATCGGTTGGAATCAGCCGGAAATCCGGTTGATTTGAGTATAGCGAATGCGCCGCAAGCCGCTTTTGTGTGCGGGCAAATCAACGTGCTGGCGGAGGGAGCTCGGCTTGCGCCACACGTGACTGCGGCGCGAATAGATGCCGGCCACGCCCATGCGCCCGCCATCGAGAGAAAGATCGGCAGCATGCCCAGCGCCGTGCCGACCACGCCGAACGTGAGCGGCCACACCACCTGGCTGGTATTGAGCACCGCCGAGCGCAGCCCGAGCGCCTCGCCGGCGCGGCCGCTGGGCGAGGCAGTGTGCAGGATGTTCATGACATTGGGCTGGGCGCTGCCGAGCGCCAGGCCGAGGACGAAGGCAAGGCCGCACATCATCCAGAAATGGGCGACGAACGGGTAGACCAGATAGGCCGTTGCCCCGACCAGCAGCGCGACGCGGATGATCGTCCACTCCGACAGCCGGCGCGATACCAGCGGCATGGCGACGCGGATCGCGAAGGTGGCAATGGCGAACGCACCGAGCACCCAGCCGATCGATGAAGGCGACAGGCCGATGCGCGAACCCTGGATCGGGATCAGGAACGCGTGCAGGTCCCAGGCCGCTGACAGTACCGCGCTGGCGACGAAGACGGCGCGCAGTTCCGGATACTGCAGCAGGTCCAGCGTGGAGCGGCGGCTGCCGTCCTCGATGGCGATGCGCCCGGCATTGCCGCCCTGCGCCGGCAGGCGCGGACGGACCCATTGCAGCCCGGCCTGGCCTACCAGCGCCACCGCCACCAGCACCAGGAAGGCGGGCCGGAAGCCCGCGTGTTCGATCACATAGCCCATCACCACCGGGCCAAGCGTGCCGGATACCGACAACCCGAGTGCATGCAGCGTGTAGTTGCGCAAGCGGGTGTCATTGGTGGACACCTGCCCGATCAGTAGCTGCATCGCCACCTGGACCAGCATGAAGCCGACGCCGATCAGCGCGCATGAAAAATACAGCGCGGCGATCTCGTGCCACACCGCCGGGAGCAGCGTACCGGCCACGACCATCATCGAGCCCGCCGTCATCGGCTTGCGCGGGCCGATCTCGTCGATGCGCTTGCCGGCGCGAATGGCGAGCAGCATCGGGAGAAGCGCGTACAGCGACATCAGCAGGCCCAGCGTGAGCGTCGAGGCCTCAGGGAAATGGCAAACAGGGACACCACCACGCGGCTGGCATTGAACGCCACGTGATTGCACACCGTCAGCGCGATCAGCCAGCTGATCGGCGGGACGGCGGCGAGGGGCAGCGTCATGGGGGGCGGGCGGCGAAGTCGGTTTTCGTTGCCGGCGTGCAACGGGCAACAAAAAAACAAGTGCGGCCAAAGGCCGCACCTTCGGAAGGCGCCGTCGCCGGCACCCGGAGTGTGCCATTTGTTTGATACATCTTGTAAATGGCCGTTTAATTATGCGCCGCCTGTGGTCACAGCACAACGACGACAAGGCGTTTGGCAGGCCAATGCATGCACAAGTGTTGTGAATTTGCCGCGCCAGCGGTGTTGGGACAGTCAGCCGCCCTTGTACAGATTGGCGTCGTTCGCGGGGCGGTTGGCTGGTACAGCAGGCTTGCGTGCGGCCGGGTGGCTGCCGTCTTGCGCCTGCGGGGCCTGCGTGGCCTGCGTGGCTTTCGTGGCCTGCTTCGCCTGTTCGGCGGCGGTGCCCGGCTGCCCCGGCTTGCGCAGTTCGGACGCGACCGCGCTGGCCGCTTCCGGTGCCTTCGGGTCGCGGTAGGTCTTGCCGGGCGGCGGAGCGGTCGGCTTCTTATTCAGGTCCGCCAGCAGGCGGCCGCACTGGTTTTCCTTCGATGACGACAAGTCGACCAGCGGTACTACGGCCGTGGCCACCGGCGCTACCAGTGCGAGCGCCAGTGCGCCGCCGGCCCGCAGCGCCAGTACGCCGACGTCGGGGCTCACGCGCGGCTTCTTCATCGTGCCGCCGACATACAGCGGCGAGCGCAGCGAGAAGATCCGCATGCCCTTGGAGTCGGGGTGGATCGTCATGGCCAGCTTTTCGCTGTTGAGGTCGATCGCGCCCTCGGCGATGATTTCGGCGTCCTGCGTATCGAGCACGAAGGTGCGGGCCCGCGCAATGCCATTGGTAAACGCGAAGTCGCTGACGCCGCAGTTGATCTGCACGGGCTTGTCACCGAACAGCTTGGAGATGATCACGCTGCCGACGTTGAGGCCCGCCGCTTCCAGCAGGAACTTGCTGATGGTGCCGTTCTCGACGAGCAGCTTGGCCTCGCCGTTCGACGATCCCAGCAACGCAGCGACCGAATTGCCGGCCGCCGACAGCTTGGCGCTGCCATTGATCTCGCCGATGCTGGCTCGCATCGATTCCACGGTCGGGAATAGCTGCTTGAGCCTGAGGCGACGCGCGTGCATGTCGATCATGGCGCCCATCGGCTCACGCTTGCCGTCGAGCCGGATGGTCGACACGAGATCGCCACCGGCCACGCCGAAGTTGAGCGGGTCGAGAAGCAGGACGGCGTCCCGCAGTTTCAGGTGCGTCACAAGGTCGGTGATCGGCAAGCGTTCGTCGCGGATGATGCGCTTGCCAGTGAAGCGCACGTCGGCATCGATGCTGTCCCAGCGCTCGGTACGGAACGGGGCCACCGGCAACGCCTTGTCGGCAGGCTGGCGCACGGGGCTGTCCGGCGCGGCCTTGCCCGGCTCCGCATTGGCGCCGATCAGCGGGGCCAGGTCCACGAAGCGCAGTTCTTTGGAAACCAGCTCGCCGGCCAGCAACGGCCGCGGGGCGCGCTGCGTAAAGGTGAGCGTGCCGCTCAGGTCGCTGCCGCCGACCTTGCCCGTGAAGCCGCGGTACTCGTAGACCGATGCCCCCTTGTGGATCGTTGCCACCAGCCGGCCGCGCGTTCGTATGGCGGTGTCGATGGCAGCACGATGCCCGTGAGCGCGTACAGCTTGGCCATGCTGTCGCCCTGCAGCTGAAGGTGGACGTCCAGCGCGGCAAGGTGCGCGGGATTGGTCAGCGTGCCTTCGATGACTGCCCGTGTCGCGCCGACGCGCACGTCGGCCAGCAGCGGGTAGGGCGCATTGACATTGCGCAGGCTCAGCACGTTGCCGGCCTTGCCGCTGGCGTTGATGGTCGCGTCGTTATACCGGCCATTGGCCTTCCAGCGCAGGCCGTAGCGTTGGTTGCCCGCCACTGCGTTGGCCGGCGGGCCCGACGCGGACGAGGCGCTGGCTGCGCCCGGTGCGGAATCGCTGGCCGGTGCCGAGCCTCCGGCGTGACCAGGGCGCCATCGCGCGCCTTGTCGTACAGCGAACCATCTCCGATCGTATCGACCATTGCCTGCAGCTCGATCTTCTGCGCCTGGTCGGACAGCGCCAGGTTGCCGCGTGCGAGCACCACTTCGCCGATATCGAGGTGCCACGGCGATTTCCCGGTTTTGGGACCGGTCTCGAACGTCCAGTTGTTGCGGTTGTCGGCGAGCCGTTCCAGCCATACCGCGGGACTGTCGATGACGATGGTCGGTACGGCGATCTCATGCGTGAGCAAGGGCACCGGACGCAGCACGAAGATCAGTTCGCGCACGGTCGCGATGTTCGGTGACTTGGCCCAGTCCGGATTTCCGATGGTGATATCGCGCGCCGACAGCCGCGGCCACGGCACGAGCGTGTGCCAGCCGGTTTCTCCCTCCGCCGTGCGCCATGTGACGGTCAGGTCACCATTGATCGCGAATGGCCGGCCGATCGCCTCCGACACCCGCTCGTTCAGCCACGGCTTCATGCGGTTCCAGTCGAAGGTCAGGATCAGGATGACCAGCAGGGCAATCAGCAGGATCGGCGTGAACACTGTCCAGAGAATGACCTTGCGGCGCACCGGCATGGGTTGTCTCCTGTGGGGCGGGCGCCGGCGCCGGAGCGTGCGGCGGACGGGGCACTACGTCTATTGTATAGTTGCGCGCTTCGCTTACCTGTCGGGGGATGGCTGACACGGCGGCATGCGCGGCATGTCGCGCCGGCATGTTTGCCGGGCCCATTCTGTCGACGCCATTCCTAGCCGAACGCCAGCATGAACGACGCTACCCAAGCCGCCCACCTGCCCGAGCCTCTGACCCACGAGACCCCGGCGGATGACGACTACCATCGCCGTTTCGGCGGCGTCGCCCGGCTCTATGGCGCCGCCGGCCTCGCCCGCCTGGAGGTGGCCAGCGTCTGCGTGGTGGGCATTGGCGGCGTGGGCAGCTGGGTGGCCGAAGCGCTGGCGCGCAACGCACTCGGCCGGATCACGCTGATCGACCTCGACCATATTGCGCTGTCCAATACCAACCGGCAGATCCATGCCCTTGGCGACGCCTATGGCCGCGCCAAGGTCGAAGCCATGGCCGAGCGCATCCTGGCGATCAATCCGCGCTGCCGGGTCACGCAGATCGATGACTTCGTCACGACCGACAACGTGGCCGAACTGCTGGGCACCGGCCATGACTACGTGATCGACGCGATCGACGCCGTGCGCGTCAAGACCGCCATGCTCGGCTGGGCGCGCCGCAGCGGCGTGCCGGTCATCACTTGCGGCGGCGCGGGCGGCCAGTTCGACCCCACGCGCGTGCGCATCGACGACCTCGCCCGCACCATCCAGGACCCGTTGCTCTCCAAGGTGCGCGCAAGCCTGCGCAAGGATTGGGGCTTTACGCGCGACCCGAAAAAGAAGTTCGGTATCGCCGCGGTCTATTCGGACGAGCCGCTGCAATACCCGGAACCCGAACAGCAGGCCTGCGAGATCGACGAGGCGCCGCCGGTTGCCGCGATGGCGCCAGCAGGGCCGCAGGGGCTGGCCTGCGCCGGCTTCGGTTCCTCGGTGGCCGTGACCGCGGTGTTCGGCTTTGTCGCGGCGTCGGCTGTGATCGGCGCCATTGCCAAAGGCAACGCCTAAGCGCCCAGGCGCTTAGGCACTCAACGCGCGCAGCAGCGCATCGGTCTGCGCCTGGTCGGGCGCAAGATTGTTGAAGTAGATGAGTTCCGGATACTCCGCCGGGTCCGGCGCGAAGCGGCGCGTGCGATAAGCGTCCCAGTGCGCCAGCTTGTAGGCGTCATTGGGATTGCCGCGCCGGATGATGCGCGCATGCGCCTCGTCTTCGGGCAGGTGCACCCACACAATGCGCACCGCGGTCGCGGCCGGCACGTTCAGCCATGCCGGATCATGGAGCTGATGGGCCTTGATCTCGCGCGAAAGCGGCCCGATCACGAGCACGCTGATGCCGAGGGCCAGGTTCTCGCGCGCGGTATCGAGCAGACCCTGATATTCGGGATCGCGCAGGTTTTCCAGGTAGGCGGGGCTGTCGCGGTCGTTCGGGTCGCCGGTGATGGCCGCCATGGCAGCTGCACTGTAGCGGCCGTACAGCGTGTCCTTGTCGAGCAGGCAGAACGGCTCGCCGGTGGCCTGCATCAGCGGGCCGATCAGGCGGTGTGCCAGGGTGGACTTGCCGGTGCCGGCATGGCCGCAGAAGAAGATCAGTCGTGGCATCGAGGAATGCTTCGCTCAGGGTGCCGCGGGCGGCGGCGCAGCATCAAGCATAACCGCTCGCGCGTGCCGGGCGGATTTGCGCCAAATCAGATACCGGGCGGCCGAATTCGGTATCCTTTCCGTTTCTTTCCGTGCCGCCTGCTGCGCCAGCCCCTTCCATGGATCCCAAAGACCAGCTTTCTTCAGACGGCCTGCCTGCCGACCTGCATCTGGGCGAGCCGGTTACCGACGCCACGCATGCGGAGTTCGTGCAGTTGCTGGCGGCCGTCGCGAGCGCCGACGACGCCGGTTTCCTCGTGGCGATGGATGAATGGATCGATCACACGCGCCATCACTTTGCCCAGGAAGAATCCTGGATGGAGGCGATGGGTTTGGTCCGCGCCACTGCCATGCGGGCGAGCACAAGCAGGTATTGGCCGTGGCCAAGGCCGTGCGCGACAAAGTCGAGAGCGACGGGGAACTGGAACTGGGCCGCCGGCTGGTGGCTGAGCTGTCGGGATGGTTCGACCACCACGTCAAGTCCATGGACGCCATGATGGTCGAGCACATGAAGGAGAACGGCTTCACGCTGGTCGAAGGGCCGGCCGACCAGCGCGGCCTGATTCAGGCTGGCCGCGCTGCGTCGCGGTCGATCACGACGAAGTACTTGCGCACCGGCTCCAGCACTTCAAACCGACCGGTGAAGCCTGCCGGGATCACGCACGCGTCGCCCGGCCCGAACTCGCTGGCCGCGCCGGCATCGTCGCTGATGCGGATGCGGCCGCTGATCACGTGAAAGAATTCCTCCTTGCCGGCCGGAAAGGCAATGCGCCATGCGCCCGGCTCGCAAGCCCAGATGCCGCAGTCGAAATCGCCATGCTGCGCGCTGTAGTGCGTCCAGGTGGTGCGGTCGGAGTTGCCCGCGACAAGCCGGTCCGGCCGCGGACGGTCGTGAGTGGGCGCGGCGCGGCGGCTTGGAAATCGATCAGGCGCACGGATGCGTTCATGGCGGGATGTCGGCGAATACGGGAAATCAGGCCCGCCAGTTTACCGCGCCATGGCCGGCAGACGTCAGTTGAGCGCGGTGCTGAGCTGACGGCGCCAGCGCGACACCACGTCAGGGTAGTCGGTCAGCATGTCGAACACCGAGAGCATGGTCCTGCGGCCAACATCGTCCTCAAAGCCGCGATCCGTGCGCACGATCGCCAGTAGCTGCTCGAGCGCGGGTTCGTACTGCTGGCGCGCAATCAGCAGCCGTGCGAGGTCAAGCCGGGCTGGCAGGTCGCGCGGGTCGGCCGCGACCCGGCTCGCCAGGGTCTGCTCGTCGGGCAGGTCGGATACGCCCTTCATCGCTTCGACGCGCGTGCGCAGCGCGGCATAGGCGTCTTCCTGCGCCGCCTGCGCGGACAGCTTGGCGAATTCCGCCTCCGCGTCGGCGAGCGCATTGCCGTCCAGCAGGAAGCTGATATACGCGAACGCGCGGCGTCGGACCCGGGGTCCAGCGCCAGCGCTGACTGGAAGGCATCGCCGGCAGCCTGACGGTCGCCAGCGGCGGCCAGCGACTGGGCCTCATGCAGCGCCAGTTGTGCAGGATTTGGCGTGAGCCGCGACAGGAACTCGCGCAGGCCGGACTCCGGCAGCACGCCAGTGAACTGGTCCACCGCCTGCCCCTCGGCGAAGGCCACCACGTGAGGGATGCTGCGCACGCCGAAGTGAGCGGCCAGCTCCTGGTTCTCGTCCACGTTTACCTTGACCAGCTTCCACTGGCCATCCGCTTGCGCCTCCAGATTTTCCAGCATCGGGCCCAGCGTGCGGCAGGGACCGCACCACGCGCCCAGAAATCCACCAGCACCGGCGCCTGGCGCGAGGCCTCGATCACTTCCGATTCGAAATTCTGCAGCGTGACATCGCTCATGGTGGCAAACCTGTCTGGCAGGCGTGGAGTGCGGGAATAGATCGATTGTGAGGGCAAAGACGCCAATTGCAACCTGGGCGCCCTATATTGGTTACGCGATTCGGGAAAGCTACCGATTGAAAATAGAACGATCGTTCGGTTATAGTCATTGACACCCTTACACAGGTCGCCCAAGACCGCACAGGAGACTCTTCGATGCAGAACCCCGCTCGCCCGCATTTCCAGTTCTGGCCAAAGCGCGTGCCGACCTCGATCGTGCTGCCCGAGACTTCGCTCTGGTACAACCTGGAGGTTTCCGCGCACCGCTATGCGGACAAGGCGGCCATTCGCTATTTCGGCAAGGCCGTCACGTTCCGCGAGCTGGAGTCGCAGGCGACGGCGCTGGCGGGCTGGCTGCAGCAGAAGGCCGGCGTGAAGAAGGGCGATCGCGTGCTGCTGTATATGCAGAACTGCCCGCAGTTCATCATCAGCTACTACGCGATCCTGCGCGCGGACGCGTGGTGGTGCCCGTCAACCCGATGAACCGGTCCGAAGAGTTCAAGCACTACGTCACCGACGCCGGTGCACGCGTGGCCATTTGCACCGCCGACCTGGCGGCCGGCGTCGAGCAGGCGCTGTCCGAGCTGGCACCGGCCGATCGCCTGCAGCACCTGCTCGTGACGCAGTATTCGGACGCGCTGCCGGCGAGCCATGAGCACCCCGAAGACGCCCCGGCCGCCTGGCTGACCACGCAGCACCCGCTGCCGGCGGGTGCCACGCCATGGGCCGAAGCGCTCGGCGCGGCCTGCAGCCGGGGCCGCATACGGCCGGCCCGACGACTGGCGGTGATGCCCTATACCTCCGGCACCACCGGCTTCCCGAAGGGCTGCATCCACACGCACCGCTCGGTGATGCACAACGTCGTCGGCGGCTCGACCTGGTCGGGCAGCGGCACGGAATCGGTGATCCTGTCAGTGCTGCCGCTGTTCCACGTCACCGGCATGCAGTACGGCATGAACGGCCCGATCTACAGCGGCGCCACGGTCGTGATGCTGCCGCGCTGGGACCGCGAGGTGGCCGGCCGCCTGATCTCGCGCTACCAGGTCACGCACTGGACCAACATCCCGACCATGGTGATCGACTTCCTGGCGAGCCCCAACCTGGCGGAGTTCGACCTGTCGAGCCTGCGCTATATCGGCGGCGGCGGCGCGGCCATGCCGCAGGCCATTGCCGAGCGGCTGCGCGAGCAGTTCGGGCTGAACTACCTCGAAGGCTACGGCCTGTCCGAAACCATGGCGCCTACGCACAGCAACCCGGCTGACCGCCCCAAGCTGCAGTGCCTGGGCGTGCCGACCTTCAACACCGACGCGCGCGTGGTCGATCCGGTTACGCTCGAGGAGCTGCCGGTCAACGAGGTCGGCGAGATCATCGTGTCCGGGCCGCAGGTATTCAAGGGCTACTGGGGCAAGGAAGACGCGACGCGCGACGCGTTCATCGAGTTCGAGGGCAAGACCTTTTTCCGCACGGGCGACCTCGGCCGCATGGACGAGGAGGGCTATTACTTCATTACCGACCGGCTCAAGCGCATGATCAACGCCTCGGGCTTCAAGGTGTGGCCGGCTGAAGTGGAAAACCTGCTGTACAAGCACCCGGACGTGCAGGAGGCCTGCATCATCGGCACGCGCGACGCTTATCGCGGCGAGACCGTCAAGGCCGTCGTGGTGCTGCGCGCGCACGCCAAGGGCAAGACCAGGCCGAGGACATCGTCGAGTGGGCCAAGGAAAACATGGCTGCCTACAAGTATCCGCGTGTGGTGGAATTCGTCGATGCATTGCCCAAGTCCGGCACGGGCAAGGTGATGTGGCGCCAGTTGCAAGAGACCGAGAACGCGCGCAACGCCGAAGCGCAGAAGCCGGCCGCGGCCTGACGCAGCCAGCCGACTGCGCGCCCGAGGTCAGTGCCCGCGGGCGCGCATCAGGATCTTCACCATCGACTTGTAGCCCCGCTCGCGCGCATGGCGTGTGGGCGACACGCCTTCGCGGTCGGCCAGGTTGGCATCGGCGCCGGCATCGATCAGCAATTGCACGATCTCTTCATAGCGCGTGCTGCCGTCCCCGAGGATCACCGCTTCGAGCAGGGCCGTCCAGCCAAGCTGGTTGACATGGTCGACGGCAATGCCTTTCTGCAGCAGCAGTTTCACCACTTCGACATTGCCGTGCTGGCTTGCCGCGATCAGTGCGGTGCCGTCGTAGCGATCCGTGCTGGCCAGGTCCGCGCCGTGCGACAGCGACAGCCGCACGACATCGATCTGGCCCGTGGCGGATGCCAGCAGGAACGGGCTGTTGCATTCCGCGTCCTTTCGGTTGACGTCGCGCCGGCCTGGATCAGCGCTTTCGAAACGTCGCCTTGCCGGTTGTAGACCGCCGCGAGCAGCGCGCTGCGGCCCCGTTCATCGACGGCCTGCGCGGACGCACCGGCTGCGAGCAGGCGGCTGACCAGTTCCAGGTCACCCGCCGTGGCGGCAGTGATCAGGTTGCGATCCAGTGCGCTTATCCCCTCCGCGCGGAGCGGCACGTGCGCGCTGTCGCCACGCTTGCCGCGTGACGAGCCAGCTGCGTTCGAGGTGCCGACAGGCCGCGCTGCCAGGGTCTGGCCGCCCTGGCCGGCGAGCAGGGCGCCGCAGGTCAGCAAGCCCATCAGTCCCAGCATTTCGGAGAGTGCCTGGCGGCGAGTGCGGACAAAGGGGCGCGTCATGGCGTTCGCTCCTGGGTCAGACAGTCTCGTGTGGCGTGGCCGGGGCGGCAGCGGGGCTTCGCCGCCACCGGCTTGCGGCGGATGGGCTGGCCCGCCATGGCCACCGGCCGCGTCGGCGGCGTCATGGGCCTGGAGCTGGCGCCACAGCCGGCCGAGATAGGGGTCGTCGACGCCGTTGGTGGCAAGGCCCAGCAGCGTCTGTTGCAAGTATTCGCGCGCCGGGCCATAGAGGCCGACGGCATGGCGCAGCCGTTCCACCACGCTGGCATCGGGAAGGCGTCCGGCATAGCCTTCGTGCTCGCGGTTCATGACGAAGGCAAGCGCGCGCTGCTCGGGGCCATCCGCGTCGCGCTTCGCCGGAGCGGATGCGCAGCCAGCGCGGATGGTAGGCGCCGGTCAGCATCTCGCGGCGCCACAGCAGCCGGAACTCCTGCTCCACCATATGGCCCGGGATGCGGAACACCATGCCGTGGCAGCAGCCGCCACGGTCCAGGCCCAGCACCAGGCCGGGGTTGTCCCAGCTGCCGCGATTGATGCGCGAGTACAGATAGAAGCCGCGATGGTAGCCGTGCACGGTGGCGCGCCGGCGCTCGGTATGCACGACCATCGGGTTCCAGATCAGGGAGCCATAGCCGAACACCCAGACATCGCCCTTTAGTGTGCGGTCATCAGGCCGGGCGGCCAGCGCGTCGCGCAGGGTCTGTTCGAACGCTTCCACGGGCAACAGGGCGGACGCGACCGGCGTGCTGCACAGGGAGGTGCGCAGCCGGTCCGTTTCGAGGTCCTGTCGGGTAATGGCCATGCTGCCAGCATAATGCAAAGCGCGACAACGGGCAGGGGGCGCAAGCGGCACGGCGATCATATTTCGTCGCTGGCGGGCACCGGTGTGGGCGCCAGGCAACGGTCGGGCCGCCATGGCGGGTTTGTCGGCGATCAGGCCGGCACGTGAGCGGGCTGGCTCTGGCCGCCACCTTGTCCTTACAATGGCAGCATCATCCCGACCTTGGAGAACCGGCAATGGCGCGTACGCTTACGGTGGTGTTCGGCAGCGGCAAGGAGTTCGAATTCACGATCAGCCAGGCCGAACTGGCATCGGTCGGGGAGGAGGCAGCGTGGCGCTGGTTCGACAAGGAATACACCGAGCTCGACTGCCAGGCGTCAAGCCCCGTCGGCAAGGTGCTGGTGATCGACAAGATCCTGAACGTGGCAAAATTTTCAGGGGAGTCGCGCTTTTCCGGCGATACCGCCTGGGCGCAGGACTACGCGCGCCATGCGGCACGCCTGCTGGACCGCGACAAGGTCCGTGTCGATGTCGGCAACGCCGCCATCGGCTTCTGAGGCAAATTTCCGAGAGATGGCAAAAGCGAAGCGGGCGGTGCCCGCTTCGCCATCGGCGTCAGACGCCCAGCAGTTCCACTTCGAACAGCAGCGTGGCATTCGGCGGGATCACGCCGCCGGCGCCGCGCGCGCCGTAGCCGAGGTCGGCCGGGATCACCAGGCGGCGCACGCCGCCGACCTTCATGCCTTGCACGCCTTCATCCCAGCCGCGGATAACGTGGCCGGCGCCCAGCGGAAACACGAACGGATCGTTGCGGTCCTTGCTCGAGTCGAACTTGCGGCCGGCCTGGCCGTTTTCGTACAGCCAGCCCGTGTAGTGCACGGTCACGTGCTTGCCGGCAACGGCTTCGGCGCCGGAGCGACGGTGGTGTCTTCGTACTGCAGGCCAGACGGGGTCGTTTGCATGGTGATATTCCTTCCGGTTGGTGCAAATAAATGCGGTTGGATCGGGGCTGGCAGGCCGATGCCGGCCTGCTCAGCCTGCGGCGCGCTGGAGTACATCCAGCGTCAGTTGCACATTGCGGTCATCGTCGCTGACCCAGATTTCGCCATCCTGGATCGTCACGGACAGGCGCATGGCGCGTTGCGCCAGCGCGGCCAGCGCCTCGACGGCGTCGGCCGGCACATTGTAGACGGTCACATTGCGCAGCTGCCAGCCTTGCCGGCCATGCCCTTCCACCACTCGCGCGCGCTTGCGCCGTTGTAGGCATAGACCGTGACGCGTTCGGCCCGCGCGGCCGCGCGCTTCAGACGCGATTCATCGGGCTGGCCGAGTTCCACCCAGTGCACGATGTCGCCGGTCAGGCTGCGGTCCCACAGGTCCGGTTCATCGGGTTCGTCCAGGCCGCGGGTGAACGCAAGGGTCTCGCTTGCCTCGCAGGCAAAGGCGAGCAGCCGGACCATCATGCGCGCGTTATTCTCGGACGGATGCTGGGCGATGGTCAGGGTATGGCTGCCGTAGTAGGGCCGGTCCATGTCGGAGACGGCCAGCTCGGCTTTGAAGATGATGGATTTGAGCGCCATGGAGAGTAGTGAGCGCCGCGTCGCGCGACGCGAAGGCCGCCATCATACGTGATTCGGGCGGCTGGCCATATGGCCGTTGCCGGCTCGGCGCGGGCGGCTGGCGCGGGGCCAGCCGCAGGGCGTCAGCGCTTGCGGTATTCGCTGAGATAAAAGCGCAGCAGCGCCGACATCAGGACGGTCGTCAGGAAGGCCGCCGCCACGACCATGGCGTTCCCCGCGGGGCTGTTGATCTGTCCTGCGAGTGTAAGGCGGAACAGCCAGGTACCGACCGTCATGGCCAGGAAGGGCAGCAACAGTGCGCCGCGCCCATAGGTGCGCACGGCCCACAGCGGGAAGCGGCGCAGGAAATCACCGGGAATGGCGCACAGCAGGCAAGCGCCGCAAGCTGCCAGCGCAGCGGCCACGATGTCGCCGGAGTGGATATCGATCATGATCTGTCTCGCGTCGCCGGCACGCAGAACGCGACGCGCGGCAGGCAGTTGGGGGAGCGAACCGCTGATTCTACAAAAGAATCCTGCGGGAAAGGTGATCTGGTGCCGTCATGGCGCAACCGAATCCGAGGGCCTTGCCTCGACCGAGATCTGGAGCGTCACGTTGTCGCCGACTTCCGGCAGGAAACGCGTCATGCCGAAGGCACTACGCGTCACCGTGGCGTGGAAGTCGCCGCCGCAGACCTTGCGCCGGATCCCGAACAGCGAGATCTCGCCACAACTGAAGCGGTCGGCCTCGAGCCTCAGCGGCCGCGTCGTGCCGAGCAGGCTCAACTCGCCTTCCACGGCCACGAGCTTGCCGTTCTCGACGATGAAGCGGTCGGCCCGGATCCTCGCCACGGGTGAATTGGCGGCATCCAGGAACTGTGGCGAACGAAGCACGCCATCGAGGCTTCGGTTGCCGGTGTCGACGACGACGTTTCCACCGTGAAGTCGATGCCTCCGGCGCCGGTATCGGGGTCATAGACGATCCGCCCGTCGATCTTGCCGAAGCGCCCGCGCACCGTGGTGCGGTCGAAATGGCTGGCGGCGAAGTAGACGCTCGTATGCGTGGGGTCGACGGTGTAGGAGAGGGGGGCGGCGACCGCCGTGCTCCCGGCAGCCGCCAGCAGCCACGCGAAACCGCACAAACGCATCGCTGCGGCTCCTTAGTTATGCACGAAGACCGGCAGCAGGAAAATGCCGACCACCGACAGATAGCCGATGGTCCAGCACAGCGAGCGCAGCGTCGCGCGGTCGGCCAGGTAGCACACCGTATAGAGCACGCGCGCGATGATGAAAACGACTGCCAGTTCGTTGATGCGCGCCTGCGGGGCCTGCAGGTGGCTCGCTGTCAGCACCGCGGCGGCAAAGAACGGAAACGCCTCGAAATGGTTCCGGTGCGCCAGGTCCGCGCGGCGAGTGCGGCCGGTCTGGCGGTCCAGCCAGCCACGCGGATCGTGGTTGTCGAAGGCCTTGCCGCCGCTCTTGGCAATGGCCACGGTCACGAGCGGCAGGATGCCTGCCACCAGGACACACCAGAATGCGATCGGCATGGTTTCGTCCTTCCGTGAAGCTGCATTCGTCCCGATGGCCGCGCCGCTGCCGTGCACCGGCAATCAGGCCGCGACCACCCGGATGTCGATGCCGGCCAGGCTGACCACCTGGCCGACGCGGATTTTGCGGTCTTGCGCGATTCGGCCACGCCGTCCACCGAGACTTCACCGGCGGCCACCAGCGCCTTGCCGGCGCCGCCACTGTCGCACACGCCGGCCAGCTTGAGCAGGTCATTGAGCGCGATGAACTCGCCTTCCAGCGGGAACGTGATGACCTGCACCTGGGACTTGCCTGCCTTTGCCATCACTTGCCCCAGCTGTCCTTCAACCCGACGATGCGGTTGAAGACCGGCTTGCCCGGCTGCGAATTGATGCGGTCGGCGACGAAATAGCCGTGGCGCTCGAACTGGAAGCGGTCTTCCGGCTTCGCGTCGCGCAGGCTCGGCTCCAGGTAGGCGGTGATCACCTTCTTGGAGTCCGGGTTCAGCGCTTCCAGGAAGTTCTTGCCGCCTGCATCCGGGTTCGGGTCGTTGAACAGGCGATCATACAGGCGCACTTCGCACTCGTAGGCCGCGGCGGCGCTGACCCAGTGGATCACGCCCTTGACCTTGACGCTGTCCGCGCCCGGCGTACCGCTCTTGGTATCCGGCAGGTAGCTGGCATGCACGGCCACGATGTTGCCGTCGGCATCCTTGTCCACGCCCGTGCACTCGATCACGTAGCCGTACTTCAGGCGCACCTTGTTGCCCGGGAACAGGCGGAAATAGCCCTTCGGCGGGGTCTCGTTGAAGTCCTCGCGTTCGATCCACAGCTCGCGCGAGATCGGGAATACACGCTTGCCCAGCTCCGGCTTCTTCGGGTGGACCGGCGCCGAGCATTCCTCGGTCTGGCCTCGGGGTAGTTGTCGAGGATTAGCTTGAGCGGGTCGAGCACGGCCACGCCGCGCGCGGCGCGGGTGTCCAGGTCGTCGCGCACGGAGCCTTCGAGCGTGCTCATGTCGATCCAGCTATCGGCCTTGGCCACGCCCACGCGGTCGCAGAACAGCTGGATCGATTCCGGCGTGTAGCCGCGGCGGCGGATACCGACGATGGTCGGCATGCGCGGATCGTCCCAGCCGTCGACGCGCTGTTCGTCGACGAGTTGCTTGAGCTTGCGCTTGCTGGTGATCGCGTAGGTCAGGTTCAGGCGCGCGAACTCATACTGGTGCGGCAGCGGATCGCGGAACACGCCGCAGTCGCGCAGGTGCTCGAGCACCCAGTCGTACAGCGGGCGGTTGTTCTCGAATTCGAGCGTGCACAGCGAATGCGAGATGTTCTCGATTGCATCCGAAATGCAGTGCGTGAAGTCGTACATCGGGTAGATGCACCACTTGTCGCCGGTACGGTGGTGATGGGCATGGCGGATGCGGTACAGCACCGGATCGCGCATGACGATGTTCGGCGCGGCCATGTCGATCTTCGCGCGCAGCACGTGCTCGCCGTCCTGGTACTTGCCGTCGCGCATGTCGCGGAACAGCTGCAGGTTCTCTTCGACGCTGCGGTCGCGGAACGGCGACGGCTTGCCCGGCTCCGAGAAATTGCCGCGGTTCGCGGCCATCTGTTCGGCGCTCTGGCTGTCGATATAGGCGGCGCCGCGCTCGATCAGCTTCTCGGCGAACGCATAAAGCTGGTCGAAATAGTCGCTCGCGTAGTGCAGGTGCGGCTCGCCGCCCGGGGTCTTGTTGTCCCAGGAGAAGCCCAGCCAGTGCACGGCGTCAATGATCGAGTCGACGTATTCGGTGTCTTCCTTGACGGGGTTGGTGTCGTCGAAGCGCAGGTGGCAGCGGCCGCCGTAGTCGCGCGCCAGGCCGAAATTCAGGCAGATGCTCTTGGCATGGCCGATATGCAGGTAGCCGTTGGGCTCCGGCGGAAAGCGGGTGATGACGGTCGGCAGCGGCTCGCCCTGGCTGTCCTGGCGCCGGCATAGGTGCCGGCGGCGAGATCCTGGTCGATGATGGTCCGCAGGAAGTTGGAGGCTGCGGGCGCGGCGGGCGTGCTGTCGGTAGGCTTGTTGTCGTGGCTCATGGTGGCGACGGCTGGCGGCTGGATGGACCGCTTGGTCTTCAGTGTTGCGTGGCGGATTGCCAATTCCGTGATTTTACCGTGCCGGCGGCGGCGCTCGGCGCGACCACGTGGATTTGTGCCTGCTTTTGTGCCTGATGGTGCCGGATGGTTGCCTGATTAGCTCACGATTTGCTCCCGATCGGCGCGCCGCCGCGACGGAAAGTGACGTCCGGGAGTAGCATGGAGGCCCAATACTCCCCGGCGGCTGACCTTGCGCCAACCGCCGTCTTTCCCGGGGTTTGCCGCCATGACCGCCAGTCTCGACACCGCTACTGTTCCCCCGGCGCCAGCCAGCGTCGTCTCCGCCCTGTGGCAAGGCGCTGGCTTGCCCGCCGAAGCGCTGCGCCACCTTGATCTGTCGGGCGCCGAGCCGGTGCTGCCGTCCAGCTTTGCCTTAGGCACCGCGGCGCAGGCCAGCCTGTCGGCCAGTGCGCTGGCCGCTGCAGCGCTATGGCAGCAGCGGACCGGCCGCTGGCAGCACGTCGCCGTCGATATGCGCCATGCCATCGCCGAGTTCCGCAGCGAGCGCTATCTGCGCGTGGACGGCGGTCCGGCGCCGGAACTGTGGGACAAGATCGCCGGCGTCTACCGCTGCGGCGATGGCGCTGGGTCCGCCTGCATACCAATTTCCCGCACCACCGCGATGGCGTACTGCGCCTGCTGGGCTGCGCGCACGACAAGGCCGCCGTGCAGGCGCGCTCGCCAAGCGGGAGGCGGAGGCGTTCGAGGCCGCGGCCTCGATGCGGCCTGGTGGTGGCCGCCATGCGCAGCTTCGACCAATGGGACCAGCAGGCCCCGCAGGCCGAAGCGCTGCGCGGGCTGCCGCCGGTGACGATCGAGCGGATCGGCGAGGCGCCGCCGCAGCCGTTGCCCGCCCTGCCGTCGGCCGAAGGCAGGCCGCTTTCCGGCGTCCGCGTCCTCGATTTCACGCGGATCATCGCCGGGCCAGTGGCCGGGCGCACGCTGGCCGCGCATGGCCGCCGACGTGCTGCTCGTCACGGCGGCACACCTGCCGTCGATTGCCCCGCTCGTGATCGACACCGGCCGCGGCAAGCGCAGCTGCCAGCTCGACCTGCGCGACCCCGACGACAAGCGCGCGCTGCACAGGCTGCTGCACGGTGCCGATGTCATGGTGCAAGGCTACCGCCCGGGCGGATTGGCGGAGCTCGGCGTCGGTCCGGAGGCGGCCGCGCGTGCCCGGCCCGGCATCGTCTATGTGTCGCTGAGCGCCTATGGTCATGTCGGCCCGTGGTCGGCCAAGCGCGGGTTCGATTCGCTGGTGCAGACCGCCACGGGCTTCAACCATGCCGAGGCCCAGGCCGCCGGGGAAGACGTACCGCACCCGCTGCCTGCCCAGGTGCTCGATCACGCAGCCGGTTATCTGCTTGCGTTCGGCGCCATGGCGGCGCTCCACCGGCGTGCCACGGAAGGCGGCAGCTGGCATGTGCGCGTGTCGCTCGCGCAGGTCGGCAGTGGCTGCGCGGACTGGGTCGCGTGGCGGGCGGCTTGCAGGCGCCGGAGCAAAAGATCGACGACGTGGCCGATCTGCTCGAGGTGCTGCCGTCGGGCTTCGGCATGCTGACCGTGGTGCGCCACGCGGCGCAATTGTCCGAGACGCCGGCGCACTGGGCGCTGCCCTCGGAGCCGCTGGGCACGCACGTGCCCGAGTGGCTGCCGCGAGCGTAATGCCGGATCAGGCGCCGGTCAGCCGTGCCATCCAGTCGGCCATGTCGCGCTCGGTCTCGTTGCCTTCGCGCTGCGCGGCGAGGATGCGCGCGCGGTCCGCGGCGGGCCGGTTCTGGCTCAGCTTGAACTTGGCCTCCACGCGCACGGGTACCATGCGCAGGCCGACGATGGCCGACAGCATCTTCTGCTGGAAGTCCTCCGGCAGGCCGCGCCACTGTTCGGCATAGGCGGGTTCATTGCGGCCGATCAGGCGTTTGAGCAGTGCGTCTTTTTCCACGGCGTCATGCACGGTGCTGACCTCCGCATAGACGTGCACCGCGACGTAGTTCCAGGTCGGCACGGACAGCTTCTGCTCATACAGCGACGGCGAGACATAGCCGTGCGGGCCCTGGAACACGAGCAGGACCTGCGGCGACTGTTCCAGCCAGCGCCAGTGCGGATTGCGCGCGCCACGTGGCCTTCGATGCGCCACGTCTGGCCGTCGCGCTCGGCCACGACGGGAAGGTGGGTCGCGAACGGCTGCTTGTCCGCATCGTTGCCCGTCAGGGTTGCGAACGGGTAGCGGCGCATGACTTCATCGATCAGTGCGGGGTCGTCGCTGGAGAAATGGGAGGGCGTGTACATGGAATCGCGTCCTAGTAGAGCGTGGTGCGCAGGCGTTCAGGCAGTTCGCGGTCGTAGGCCGCGCCGTCGATCGCGTTGCGGCTCAACGCGGCCAGGATCTCGCCATTGCTGGGCAGTTCGCTGCGAGGCCGCTGGGACTCCACGTCCCACAGCCGCGAGCGCAGCAGCGCGCGGGCGCACTGGAAGAACACGGCCTCGATATGGATGACCAGCACTGACACAGGCGCTTGCCGTCGACCACGCATCTTGTGAGCAGGGCAGGATCGGCCGATATCCGTGCCGTGCCGTTGACGCGCAGCGTCTCGTTGATGCCCGGGATCACGAACAGCAGCCCCACGCGCGGATCGGCGATGATGTTGCGCAGGCTGTCGATGCGGTTGTTGCCGCGGCGATCAGGCAGCAACAGCGTGCGTTCGTCCAGCACCTGCACGAAGCCCGGGGTGTCGCCGCGCGGCGAGCACTCGGCGGCATTCTCGCCAACCGTCGATAGTAGGCACAGCGGCGCCGCAGCGACAACGCGCGGTAGTGCGGATGCAGGTAGTCGACTTCCTTGGCGAGGGACGGCGCGGCCGGTTGGGCATACAGCGCCTCGAGTTCGGCGAGCGTGGTGATGGTGTGCGGTTCCATGGGGCGATCTTGTCGGAAAGAAGCTGGCGCTACAGCGTGACCGTACCGCGGCCGATCTCGATCACACGGCCGCCGACCCGGATGGCGCCATCCGCGGTCACGGCAAGCTGCAGTGTACAGGGGCGGTCGACGGCCGCTCCCTGGTCGACATCGTACTCGGCAGGCAGCACGTGGGCATTGGCCAGCAGCCAGCCGCCCAGGTTCGCGCATGCCGATCCCGTACCGGGATCTTCGGCCACGCCGCCACCTTGCTTGCTGAAGAAGTACCGGGCCAGCACGTGCCCGGGGCGGGTCGGGTCAAACGCAAATACATAAGCGGTCTTGCGGCCCAGGCTGCTTTGCGGCCACTGTGCCAGCCGCGCGGTGTCCGGCTGGGCCCGCCGGACGGCTTCGGTGCTGCGGACCGCCACGAGCAGTTGGTCCGCGCCGGTGTCGACCCACATTGGCGAGGTCAGCAGATCGCGCGTTCCAGGCCCAGCAGCGCGGCCATTTCCGCATCGGGCAGGTCAACCGCGGCAGTTTCGGCGGCCGACGTGCGGGGCGGTGAAGGTCCAGACATCGCCTTTCGCCTCGACCGGCACGACGCCGGCCTTGAATTCGAGCGTCAGGCGGTCGCCGCTCGACACCAGGTCGCGCACGGCATGCGCGGTGCCGAGCGTCGGATGTCCGGCGAACCGCATTTCGTAGCCGGGCGTGAAGATCCGGACCTGCGCATCGGCACGATCCGAAGGCAGGACGAAGGTGGTTTCGGACAGGTTGAACTGCAGGGCCAGCGCCTGCATGGTGGCGTCGTCCATGCCTCGCGCATCCTCGAAGACGCACAGCGGGTTGCCGCCGAACGTGGATTCGGCGAAGACGTTGAGCAGGCGAAACGCGTAGGTGGTCATGGCGGCATCCGGGGACAGGGTCGCTCCACAGTGTAGCGGTCTGCTGCCCTGGTGCCACGGACAATTTCATCGCCGGTCGGCGGGCCAGTTCGGACGCGCGGCGACGATCCGGTTCAATGGCACTGTGCGTCGATCATGTCGATCCGCTTGCTGTGCCGGACGGTTGCCGGCAGCGCATAGTCGAGCCGGCAGTTGTCCTGCGCGGTCTTCCCCCAGCTTACCGTCAGTTGCCCGCGTTCGGCCTTGAGGCCGCGGGCAACGATGCGGCCGCCTTGCCCCACGGTGCCGATATTCGTGCCCTGGGCATCCCGCACGTCGGCGCGAACGGAAGCGGCTTGCCGTCGGCCTTGCTGATGCGGATTACCGCGGGTCGTCCGCGATCGGCTGTTTCGAACCGGACCGCCACCACCGCGCCGGCGGTCGGGGCAACCTGCTGGAGCGTGGACTCCAGCTCGACATTTACCGGCAGGCCCTTGGGGTCGATCTCGACCTGGTTGCGCGAGAACGGCACCAGCCCCGGTACCACGGCGTGTCCCCACGGATCAATGCGCAGGCCGCTGCCATTGACGAGACGCGCTCCTGCCGCGTCGTCGGCTTCCACGACGGCCAGCGTTTCACCCATGGTCGGCGTGAAGCTCACGCCGCCGGCGTAGGCCACGATGCCGCCCGAAATGCCTGCGGACACCTGTGAGTAATTGCTGCCCTTGCCGGCGCTGGCCATCAGCGAAGCCATGGGCGACAGATAGGACGCATTCGCGGCGAGGCTCGCGGTACGGCCGCCGTCGCCATTGGCATATCCGGCATTCACGCCATAGCTGAAGGCGTTGTCCGCGCCGAGCGAGCCGGTCAGCGACTGTTGCAAGTTGACAGTGCCCGCCGAATCCCGCTCGAAGCCGGTCATGGCATACGGCGCATGCTGGCCCTTGCCGAGCGGGATGCCGATGTTGAGCATCACGCGGCTTTCCCAGCGCCCACTCGACACACTGAACTGGCGCGAGGCCGCGACGCCATAGTTCAGCGACTTGTAGCTGTTGTTGTAGCCGAGCTGGAACTGCGTGTCGGCGCCGCCGCGGTTCCAGTAGCCCTGTACCGAACCGGACAGGTAGAAGGAACCGTAGCCTGCCCGCAAACGCTGGTTCAGCGTGAGCTGGAGCTGGCTGCGCAGGACGCCGCGCATCGCCGATTGCATGCCGCGCTGCTCAAGCTCGCGCAGGGTCATGGCGTCGGTCAGGCCGAGGTAGCCACGGCTGGAGTAGCGGTACGCCGCAACGGACACATTGGTGCCGGTGGGTTCCACCAGCTTGCTGTAGCTGAGCCGGGCGCTGTAGCCGTGGCGGTCCGGCTGGGTGGCCAGGCGTGTACCGGCATGGGTCAGGTCGGCACCGAATGCGCCGTAGGCGGTGTTGAGCGCGGCGCCGGCCGCCGCCGCGAGGTAGCCTTCGGCCACCACGACGCCGCCGTAGGCGGTCACCTTATTGGTGAAGCCGTGCTGCACGGTGGCCTGGAACATGCCGGGACGGCCTTGCAGGCTGGCATTGCGGAACTGGCCGGCGGTGACGCCGTAGCGCGTGACACCGGGGCGCAACGCATTGACGGCGGCAGCATACGGCACGCGCGATACATGCATGCTGCCATCGGCCTCCGTCACCATCACTTCCAGGTCGCCGCCATAGCCGGTCGGATAGAGATCGTCGATCTCGAACGGCCCTGCGGCAACCGTGGTTTCGTAGATGAGATTGCCGTTCTGCCGGATCTGGACGCGCGCATTGCTGTTGGCAATGCCGTGCACGCGCGGTGCATAGCCGCGCTGCGATTCCGGCTGCATGCGGTCGTCGCTCGCGAGCTGTACGCCGCGGAAGCCGACGCTGTCGAACACAGTGCCGTCGGTGAATGCATCGCCGAGCACAAGCTGGCTGCGCAGCGACACAACTGATCGCTGCAGGCTGGTCTGGATGCTCTGGTACCTGACGTCGCGCTGGTCGGTACCAAGGCTGCCCTTGTGCCGGAAGCGCCAGGGGCCGGCATTGAAGCCCGCATTGAGGCCCAGATAACCCTGTGTAGCGGTATGGCCAGCCGTACGCGACTGGTAGACGCTGCCGCTGTACTGGAGCGTTGCCGCGGTCACGCCGTCGCTCCAGTAGCGCGGATCCACATAGCCTCGTGCCTGCCGCGACAGCGCGGCCTGCGGCACGCTGACATCGAGCCGTTGTTCGCTGCTGTCAAAGCTGGCGGTGGCGCCGGGGATGAGGACAGGCAGCGGCACGCAGGCCTCGGGCGTGCGCAGGCGTGCAGTCGCTTCCGGCGTGAGCTTGTCGAGATCGGCGCCGATCCGTGCCAGCAGCGGCTCGTCAAAGCAAGGCAATACCTCACTGTCCTTGCCGGTCTCGCGCATGCGGACTTCCATCCGGCCCAGCCAAGCCTGGTTGACATAGAGTTCCGCGCGATAGTCGCCGGGAAGCACGACGTTGCCCTTGCTGAAGCGACTGAGATCGATGGGGCTCCCGCCGGGCTGTTGCAGGAACAGGTCGTTGAATTCGACTTCGGCGGCGGAGCCGGCCTGGCGTGAATCGGAATTCGCGGCAAGCGCGCCGGCGCTGGCCAGCATGATCGCCACGGCACTGAGCGGCCGAATGCGCGGTGGAATGGGGTGCGCTGTCTTCTTCTGCATGGATTGTGTCGCGCTGGAAGGTTCGGGCAACACGCGTCCCTGCCGTCCAGCAGCATGTGTTAGCGCAAAAAGCCAGCGCGAATCAGGAGAGATCAGGCGAAGCGGCGTGCACCGGCGCCTGGGCAGGTAGCTATCGGGCGGCAGCGGGGCGGCGCAAACTCGCTTCACCGTCGATGGGGCCGCCGTAGTCATTGATGGCCTGGTAGCGGACGGTGGCGGCTTTGTCGGGATCGACATTGCCGGCAAGCGGGAACGTTGCCGTCTTGCCTGGCGCCACCATGCCGCCCGCATCGTTGCTGGCGCTGTGCGCGCCATCGAGCAATGCCAGGCCGGAGAACGAGACGTGGTACGCCGTCGGGTTGCGGGCTTCCAGCGCCAGCCCATGGTCGGCTTTCACGATGCGCCACGCAATGCGAGCGGGCGCATCGCTGGCTTCGCCCGGCAGGCCGGCGGGGCGGAAGAAGAGCTTGATGCGAGATCGAAATGCAAGCTGAAGCTTGTTTGCGTCCATTTCCTCGGTGCCTGGCTTGGGAGGGACTTCGAGCACGCTGAGCCAGAAAACCGATTCCTTGTCGGCAGGCAAGCGTTCGCCGGTGTAGTGGATGCGCAGCGTCTGTGCCTTGCCGGGGTCAATGCGCGCGATAGGGGGCGTAACCGTGAACGGCACGTCAATGCCGGCCGGCGCTGCGGATGCATCGCCCGTGTCGAGCCATGCCTGCGTCAGCGCAGGGGACTTGCCTTCATTGCTGAGCTTGATGGTGGCTTCGCCATCCACGGCGTTGACGATGACGCGGGTGCCGGCAATGACGACGGACGCGTGCGCGGGAGGCAAAAATGCCACGGTCATCGCGCATAGGCAGGCGCGAAGGACTGTCCTGATCGATCGGTTCATGATAGGCGTGCAACACGCTTGGGCAGGCCGGGTGCCACGACCGGCGGCCGCGCACCCGGGATGCTGCATGCTTACTGATAGACGATGGTGTACATCACGCTGGAATTGGCCGCGCCTGCAGTGGCCGCACCGGTCGCGACGTATTCGGCGTAGTACGGCAGCACTGCGGAGCCGGCATTGATGGCGGCTGTTTTCGAGCCTTGCGAGGCGTCGTCAAAGCCCGCCTTGATGGGCGTGAAGTCCGAGTTCAGCAGGCCGATCTGCACATTGCTGGCGCCCCCCGCATTCAGGTTGAGGCGGCCGGTGGCGGTGTCGGTGGTAGGGCCGGGCTCGAAGTAGGTCTTGACGGCGCCGGCGTTGGGCGTGCAGTCGCTCAGCGAGATGTTGAACGGCGTACGGCCGGCGGTCTGGCCCGCCGTACCCAGCGTCGATGCAGACACCTTCGGCAGCGTCACCGTGAAGTCCTTGGACCCCGTGCCGTTGCCGTTGATGGTGCAGGTCTGTGCGGTGATGGTGCCGTTGAAGGTGATGGTGCCGTCGGCGGCAAATGCGGATTGAGCGGAGAAAGCGGAAGCGGCGGCGATGGCCGCAATGGTCGCGCCAAGGAATGTCTGGTTCATTAATCTCTGGAGGTCGGTCAATATTTCTGGCGATGTCCGGAACCGGCCGCGACAATTCGTCGGCCGGCTCCGTCGTTGTGACTCTTGCCGTGTGCGCACCGTGCAGCGAGTGAACGGAAATATATCGGTCGACCTGCACCGGAAAAATGGCCGATTGCTTAATCTGATCCCATGCGGCCAGGCCTTCCAGATGTGTTTCGGGCCGCAAACAAAAAGGGCGCTGCCCGTTCAGGAAGCGCCCTTTTCTTGCCGCAGGGACGGTGGTCAGTAGCCGACCGCCTGTCCGTCGCGCCGGCTGTCGCTGGCGGCGACGTAGCCTTGCTCCGGGTCGTCCGACAGGCGCCAGATGAACTGGCCCGAGCCGAAGTCCATGTACGGATCGTCCACCGACTTGAGCTGGTGGCCACGCGCCTTCAGGCCTTCGACCGTTGCCGGGGCCATCGTGCCCTCCACGTCCAGCGTGAAGTCGCGGTTGACCTTCCAGCGCGGCGCGCAGCACGCTGCCTGCGGCTGCTGCTTGTAGTCGAGCATGCGGACCACGGTCTGCAGGTGGCCCTGCGGCTGCATGTCCCCGCCCATCACGCCGAAGCTCATCACCGGCTGCCCGTCGCGCGTCAGGAACGCGGGGATGATGGTGTGGAAGGGCCGCTTGCCGCCCGCGACCACGTTGGCGGACTTCGGATCCATCGAGAAGCCCACGCCGCGGTTCTGCAGGCTGATGCCGGTGCCCGGCACCACCACGCCCGAGCCGAAGCCCATGTAATTGGACTGGATGAACGAGATCATCATGCCGTTCTCGTCGGCCGCCGTCAGGTAGATGGTCCCGCCGACCTTCGGCATGCCGAAGTTGAAGTGCGTGGCGCGCTGCATGTCGATCAGCTTCGCGCGGGACTTCAGGTAGGCGTCATCCAGCATCTGCTCGGGCGTGACTTCCATGCTGCGCGGATCGGCCACGTAGCGGTAGAGGTCGGCGAAGGCCAGCTTCATCGCTTCGATCTGCAGGTGCTGCGAATCGACCGAATCCACGGGGAGCGCGCTCATGTCGAACTGGTCGAGGATGCCCAGCGCGATCAGTGCGGCGATGCCTTGCCCGTTGGGCGGGATCTCGTGCAACGCGTAGCCACGATAGGACTTGCTGATCGGCTTGACCCAGTCGGGCCGGTAGTTGCGCAGGTCGTCCAGCGTCATGGCACCGCCGCACTGCTTGCTGAAGGCCGCGATCTTCTCGGCGATCTCGCCTTCGTAGTAGGACCGGCCGCGCGTTTCGCCGATCTTGCGCAGCGTGTCGGCGGCGGCCTTCAACGTGAACTTTTCGCCCACCAGCGGCGCGCGTCCGTGCGGCATGAAGGCCTCGGCATAGCCGGGCTGGTCCTTCAGATCCGGGACGGCCGCAGCCCACTTGTGCGCGACCACGGGTGGCACGGCGTAGCCGCGCTCGGCGATCTCGATGGCAGGCTCCATCAGGTCCGCGAACGCAAGCTTGCCGAAGCGCTCATGCAGCGCCGCCCATCCCGCGACCACGCCAGGCACGGTGACCGAGTCCCAGCCGCGTATCGGGCGGTTTGCCAGGCCGTTGGCATCGGTGCCGTACTTGGCGCTGAAGTACTCAGGCTCCAGGCCGCGGGCGCCACGCCCGACGAGTTCAGGCCGTGCAGTTCCTTGCCGTCCCAAAGGATGGCGAAGGCATCGCTGCCCAGGCCGCACGACACGGGCTCGACGATCGTGATCGCCGCGGCGCCGCGATCGCCGCATCGACGGCGTTGCCGCCCTTGAGCAGCATGCGCAGGCCGGCCTGCGCGGCGAGCGGATGCGAGGTCGAGACGACATTGCGCGCAAACAGCGGAATGCGCACGGAGGGGTAGGGGTTGGTCCAGTTGAAGTTCTGCATGGTCTTGTCCGTTGTCTCGTGGCAGCCGATCCGATGCGGGCCGGCCGCGGCATCACGTTATTCTGCCGTGATCTTGCGATCCTTGATGAGCTTGCCCCAGCGGGCGCTGTCCTTCTTCACCATCGCCGCGAACTGTGCGGGCGTGCCGCCGACCGGCTCTGCGCCCAGTTTTGCCAGGCGGTCCTTCACGTCCTGCGACTGGATGGCCTTGTTGAATTCGGCGTTGAGGCGGTTGACGATGTCCTGCGGCATGCCCTTGGGGCCATAGATGCCGAACCATGTGTCGGACTCGAAGCCCGGCAGCCCCGATTCGCTCGCCGTCGGAATCTCGGGGGCCAGCGGCGACCGTTTCAGGCTGGTCACGGCGAGCGCCTTGAGCTTGCCGTCCTTCACGTGCGGCAGGCCGGACACGATGCTGTCGAACAGCACCTGGACCTTGCCAGAGATCAGGTCCGGCACCGCGAGCGCCGTGCCGCGGTACGGGATGTGCGTGATGAAGACACCGGCCTGCGCCTTGAATGCCTCGGCAGTCAGATGGACCACGGTGCCGTTGCCGCTCGATGCGTAGTTCAGTTCGCCTGGGTGCTTCTTGGCATAGTCGATCAGTTCGCGGACATTCTTGACGGGCAGGCTGTTGGGCACCACCAGCACGTTGGTGGCGACGGCCACCTGACCGACCGGCGTGAAGTCGGTCTCGGTGTTGTAGGGCAGGCGCGTATTGATATACGGGCCGATCGAATGCGTGCTGGTCGTGGCGATCAGCAGCGTGTAGCCATCCGGCGCGGCCTTGGCCGCCATGTCCGAGCCAATGGCGCCGCCGCGCCTGGCCGGTTGTCCACCACGATCTGCTGGCCGATGCTCGTGCCCACCTTCTGCGCAATCGCGCGTGCGAGGAGATCGGTCGCGCCGCTGGCGGGGAACGGCACGATCAGGCGGATCGGCTTGCTGGGATAGTTGTCGGCCAGGGCCGGTGTGGCGGCCACGCAAAGGCCGGAGGCAAGGCCGATGCCGAGCAGGCGCAGCCAGGATTTCATTCGTATTCTCCGGAATCGGGCGAATCGGGTCAGCGGGAATGCATCAGGATCGGCATCGGGAGGCGCGAGGCTTCACGGGTGCCTGCACCCTATTATTCCGCGCCTGTTATCACAAAGAAAGCTAATATTTCTTTTCCTTGAAACAAGTTTTTCTTGTGAATCACGCCAGCGATTGGGGGATCCGAGCGGTGTACCGATGAGCACAATCCGATTTCTGCGAACCTTCGTTGCCGTGGCCGAACACGGATCCTTTGCGGCGGCCTCGGGCCACGTGGCGCTGACGCAGGCGGCGGTGAGCCTGCAGATGCGCTCGCTGGAAACTGAACTGCGCCGCGAGTTGTTTGACCGCACGGGCCGCGTGGCTGTCCTCAATGCCGACGGCCGGGAGTTGTTGCCCCAGGCACGCCGCCTGCTCGCGCTGTATGAAGAAATGCGCCTGCCCGCCTCGCAGCCCGAAGCCATGGCCGGCGCCGTGGCAGTGGGGGCGGTCGTGTCCGTGATGGGCGGCCTGTCGCATGTCGTGGCACGCATGAAGCGCGCCTATCCGGCGCTGGAAGTCCGCCTGGTCGGCGCGAAGTCCATCGAACTCGCGGCGATGGTGGAGTCAGGCGAGCTCGATGCCGCCATCGTGGTCGAGGGCGCGGCGCGGCTGCCGGGCACGCTGCGCTGGACGACGCTCTACCAGGAGCCCCTCGTTGCCATCGCGGCCCAGGGCAGTGCCGGGGAGGATGTGCGCCAGGCGCTGGCGGCCAATCCCTATCTGCGCTTCGACCGCAGCCAGCGCACCGGCGTGCTCGTCGAGCGTGCCTTGCGGCGTGCGCATCTGCGTGTGAACGAGTTCCTGGAGCTGAATTCGATCGAGGCGCTCGTCGAGCTCGTTCGCCAGGAGGTTGGCGTGACCGTGGTGCCGCTGCTGCAGCGCGCGCGCTGGCGCAATGACGAGGCGCTGCGCATCCTCCCATTGCTCGTCAACGGTGAACCGGTGATGCGTACGATCGGCATGCTCGAGCGGCGTGATCACGGGAGAGGGCATGTGACCGGTGCGGTCCGGACCGCTTGCGCGGAGTTGTTCGGCGGCTGAGTATTCGTTCCCCACCGCCCAAGGCAACGCGCAATGAAAAAAGGGGCGTCTCGCGACGCCCCCAGTCTTGCTTTGGCTGCCGGCCAACGGCCGGCGGTCTTGCTTCTTATTCTTCCTGGAACGCTTCCTCGCGCTTGGACTTGATCGACGGCATTGCCACGACCAGCACCAGCACGGCAGCCGCAATCAGCAGGCCCATCGACAGCGGGCGCGTCACGAACACGGTGAAGTCACCACGTGACAGCAGCAGCGAGCGGCGGAAGTTCTCTTCCATCATCGGCCCCAGCACGAAGCCCAGCAGCAGCGGAGCAGGTTCGCACTTGAGCTTGATGAACAGGTAGCCGATCACGCCGAAGGCCGCGGTCTGGAACACGTCGAAGGTAGTGTTCTGGACCGAGTACACGCCGATGCAGCAGAACACCAGGATGGCCGGGTACAGGTAGCGGTAAGGCACCTTCAGCAGCTTCACCCAGATGCCAATCAGCGGCAGGTTCAGCACGATCAGCATGAAGTTGCCGATCCACATCGAGGCGATCAGGCCCCAGAACAGGGCCGGGTTGCTGGTCATCACCTGCGGACCGGGCTGGATGTTGTGGATGGTCATCGCACCCACCATCAGCGCCATCACGGCGTTAGGCGGAATGCCCAGCGTCAGCAGCGGAATGAACGAGGTCTGTGCCGCGGCGTTGTTGGCCGATTCCGGACCTGCCACGCCTTCGATGGCGCCCTTGCCGAACTCATGCGCATACTTCGAGGTCTTCTTTTCCAGCGAGTAGGCTGCGAACGACGCCAGTGCCGCGCCACCGCCCGGCAGGATGCCCAGCGCCGAGCCAAGTATGGTGCCGCGCAGCACGGCCGGGATCATGCGCTTGAAGTCTTCCTTGGTCGGGAACAGGTTGGTGATGTGGTCGGTGAAGGTCTCGCGATGTTCCTTCTGCTCCAGGTTCGCGATGATTTCCGCGAAGCCGAACACGCCCATGGCCACCGACACGAAGTTCAGGCCGTCGGTCAGTTCAGGCACGTCGAACGAGAAGCGCGCCGCGCCGGAGTTCACGTCAGTACCCACCAGGCCCAGCAGCAGACCCAGCACGATCATGGCGATGGCCTTGACCAGCGAACCCGAAGCCAGCACCACGGCGCCGATCAAGCCCAGCACCATCAGCGAGAAGTACTCGGCGGGGCCGAACTTGAATGCCAGTTCCGACAGCGGTGCGGCAAATGCGGCCAGGATCAGCGTGGCCACGCAGCCGGCGAAGAACGAGCCCAGGCCGGCTGTGGCTAACGCCACCCCCGCTCGCCCTCGTCTTGCCATCTGGTAGCCATCGATGGTTGTCACCACCGACGACGATTCACCAGGCAGGTTCACCAGAATCGCGGTGGTCGAGCCGCCGTACTGCGCGCCGTAGTAGATACCGGCCAGCATGATCAGCGCCGCCACCGGCGGCAGCGTGTAGGTCACCGGCAGCAGCATGGCGATGGTGGCCAGCGGCCCCAGCCCAGGCAGCACGCCGATCAGGGTGCCGAGCACGCAGCCCAGGAAGGCGTACGCGAGGTTCTGGAAGGAAAGGGCGGTAGCAAAGCCCAGTCCCAGGTTGGATAGCAGTTCCATATTGGCCGTCTCCTCAGCTTGCCAGGAAAGCCGGCCATACCGGCATTTGCAGGTTGATGCCGTACACGAACGCGCCCATGCTGATCAGCACGAGGATGATCGAGTTCAGGATGGCACCCTTCCAGCTGAATTCATGGCTGGCCATCGACGACACCAGCACCAGCGCCAGGACCGACAGCACCATGCCCAGCGGCTTGAGCATCAGGCCGAACAGCACTACCGAACCGAGAATCCACAGCAACGTCTTGATGTCCCAGCGGGCGAGCTGGTCTTCTTCCTTCTTGGAAGACAGCGAACCCCACAGCACGAGCGCGCCCAGCAAGGCGAGCACGATCCCGAGCCAGAACGGGAAGTATCCCGGCCCCATCTTCGCGGCGGTTCCCATGGAATAGCCGCGTGCGACCCAGGAAAAGCCGAATCCGACCAGGATGAACATCAGGCCGGAGGCAAAGTCCTTTTGGCTACGTATGCGCAAAATGATTCTCCTCGATAAGACTGCTTGAAATCTGCCGGGCGCGGTTGTGCGGTGCATACAGCACGCGTACCGCCGGGCCTCTTCGCGGGCAGGGTGGAAGGTAAGGGTGCGACCTTTCAGCTACCTTTCAGATGTCTGCAAACTTGATCATGCTGAGGGTATCTCCTAATGAGGTGGCGCTTAAAAGCTGCGAAGCGAGGCTGGCAGCGGGCTGGCGGCGCATAACGGAAGGGTCTCGCGGGCCGGTTTCCGGGTGCTGAGCTATCATCGGACAGACCCGGTCAGGCATCCTCGGGTGGCGGCAGCGTCACTGACTGCAAGGTAGTGAAAGGTACCGAAAGGTAGAAAGGACACCGCTTGGAGAGCATCGACCATGTCATCCTGATCGGCGCCGTCGTGATGTCGCTAGGCATCGTGGTGGGCGCCTTTTCCGCTCGCGCGGGGGTGCCCTTCCTGCTCGTGTTCCTCGCGGTCGGCATGCTGGCCGGCGTGGACGGCCCCGGCGGCATCCGCTTCTCGAATACCTGGCTCAGCTTCCTGGTCGGCAACCTCGCGCTCGCCGTGATCCTGCTCGATGGCGGGCTGCGGACCAGCTATGCGACCTTCCGCGTGGCGCTGCGCCCTTCGCTGGCGCTGGCCACCGTGGGGGTGCTGGTGACAGCCGGGCTGGTCGGCCTGTTCGCGGCCTGGATTCTCGGCATCGACTGGAAACTCGGCCTGCTGCTGGGCGCCATCGTCGGTTCCACGGACGCCGCAGCCGTCTTTTCGCTGCTGCATAGCAGCGGCATCCGCCTCAAGGACCGCGTGGCCAGCGTGCTCGAGATCGAGTCGGGCATCAACGACCCGATGGCCATCTTCCTGACGCTGACCCTGATGGAGTGGATCGCCGCGCCGGACGGCCTGACGCCCGTGGCGCTCGCCATGCGGCTGATCGTGCAATTCGGCGTGGGCGCGGTGCTCGGGATCGGTCTCGGCTACTGCCTGGCCAAGGTGCTGGAGCGCATCGAAGTCGCGGAAGGCCTGCATGCGATCCTGATCTGTTCCGGCGGCGCGATGATCTTTGCCATGACCCAGAGCCTTGGGGGCAGCGGCTTCCTTGCGGTGTACTTGGCCGGCATGCTGGTGGGCAACCGGGATCGGGCCGTGACGTCGGACACCATGCGCGCGATGGACGGCATGGCGTGGCTGGCCCAGTCGGCGATGTTCCTGCTGCTTGGCTTGCTGGTGTCGCCACACCGGATCTGGGAGGTGGCATTGCCGGCCATTGCGGTGGCGGCCTTTCTGACGTTCGTGGCCCGTCCAGCCGGTGTGCTTCTCGCGCTGCTGCCGTTCCGGATGAGCATGGGCGAAAGGGGTTCATTGCGTGGATGGGTCTGCGCGGCGCGGTGCCCATCGTGCTGTCGCTGTTTCCGCTGCTGCGCGGGTTGCCGGAGTCCGGCCTGATTTTCCGCATCGCGTTCGCTGTGGTGCTGGCCAGCCTGCTGCTGCAGGGAACCACGGTGGCGCCTGCCGCGCGGCTGGCGCGCGTGCTGCGCCCCGGCTTTCCCGAACCGCTCGCCCGCTCGCGCCTGCGCGGCACCCACGGCCCGACACTGGAGGTCATGCAGTTCCGGGTCGCGCCAACGCGCCGGTCGAGAACGTACGCGCCGATCAGCTGGAACTGCCCCCCAAGTGCCGGCTGCTGACCGTGGCGCGCGACGATGCGCTGGCGCCGCACGAACAGACCGTGCTGCGTGCCGGCGATACCGTGTCGGTCCTCGCGCCCGCCACGGTGCTGCCCAGACTGGCGGTACTCTTCCAGGCCCCGGGCCCGGCACCGGCGTGGGAGCAGGTGACGCACGATTTCCTGATTTCCGGCGATGCGTTCCTGCGCGATCTGGCAGCGCTCTATGGCGAGCGCGCGCTCACGGCTGCCGAGTATCCGCTGACGCTGGCCGACGCCATGCAGGCTGCCTTCGTTTCGCCGCCGGTGGAAGGCGACAGCGTCGTGATCGCCGGCCTGCATCTGACTGCCGCGCGCATGGAAGGGCCGCGCATCGTGCAGGTCGGCCTGTTGTTGCCCCGCACTGAAGGCGCTACCGGCATGCGGCGCTGGGGCGTCTGGCGCAAGCGCCAGTCTTAGTGCCTTGTCCCGCCAATAACTTCAGGCACTAGTCGACCTTCGCGCCCGATACACGCACGATCTGCGCGTACTTCTTCAGCTCGCGCTGCACCAGCGCGCCGAACTGTTCCGGCGTCGTGGGCGCGGGCTGGGCGCCGATGCGCGCGAGCCGCGCCTTCATGTCGTCGGTCTTCAGGATGGCGACGATGTCGTGGTTGAGCCGGTCGACGATTTCGCGCGGCGTGTTGGCGGGCGCGAACACGCCGAACCACGTGGAGATGTCGAAGCCTTCGAGTCCCAGTCCCTTGCCGGCTTCCGCGATCGTCGGCAGCTCCGGGAACGCCGTGGCGCGGCTGGCGGTCGTGACCGCGAACGCCTTGAGCTTGCCGGCCTTGATATTGGCCGAGGCCGAGGCGAGGTTATCGAAAATCAGGTCGGTCTGGCCCGACAGCACCGACAACTGCGCGGGCGACGCACCGTTGTACGGGATATGAACCATGCTGATCTTCGCCATGCTCTTGAACAGCTCGCCCGACAGGTGGCCGGCGCTGCCGTTGCCGCCAGACGCATAGTCCAGCTTGCCGGGATGCTTGCGCGCGTACTCGACCAGTTCGCGCACATTGCCGATATGGAGTTCCGCCGCCTTGCCCGGATGCATCACGAGCACATTGGGCACATCCGCGACGAGCGTGACCGGCGCGAAATCCTTCACCGGGTCGTACGGCATCTTGCTGAACAGCGTCGGGTTGATGGCATGCGTGGCCACCGCGCCCATGACGATGGTGTAGCCGTCTGCGGGCTGCTTGGCGACGTAGTCCGCGCCAAGGTTGCCGCCGGCACCAGGCTTGTTTTCGACCACCACCGGCTGGCCCAGGCTGTCGCGCAGCTTCTCGCCGATGGCGCGGGCGACCGTGTCCAGCGGGCCGCCGGCGGGGTAGGGCACCACGAACTTGACCGGCTTGGTCGGGTACGCAGGGGCTGCGACGGCGGCGGTCACGGGCAGCATGGCCGCCAGCATGGTGGCGGTGAGCAGTTTCTTCAGCATAAGCACTTCGCGGGAAATGGAAATCAGCGGTTGCGGCGCCTTACCGTGCCCCGATGCCGCGCGCCATCATCACGGCGCACAGCGGCAGCAGGATCAACAGGTGGGCTTCGATCATGACCCAGCGGCGGGCCTTCTTGACCTCGGACGGCGGCGGTACGAAATCGGGCAGCCTGCGGCTCTGCTTGCGCCAGCGCGCGATCGCGAAGGTCGGCGGCAGCGAGCACAGCGCGATGACGACGAAGACCGTCACCTTCGCGTGGAACCAGGGGTTGTGCAGGTAGAAATCGACGCCCTTGGCGCCATAGAACAGCCGCAGCAGGCCGGTGGCCAGCACCGCCATCGCGGACAGGAAGTAGACCCCGTCATAGATCGACAGCCGGCGCACCGTTGCCGGCGTGAGATCGGGGCGCAGTGCCACGGCTCGGCCGCCATCAGCGTGATCAGGACGAAGATCGCAAGGAAGTGGAAGAAGGCCAGCAGGGCATCGGTCAGCATGGAATCTCCTGGTGGGCCGCCGGCGCGAAATGCCCGGCCTGCTCCCGCTGGGCATCAGGCGCAGGCAGTACCGGCCGCGCGGAACAGCTTCGGGTGAAGACTGATCAACAACTGCGCAATGCGCCGGATCGGCGCAAGTGGCTCTTATACCACGCCCTTGGCGCGCAGATTGGCGATCTTCTCGGGGCTGTAGCCCAGTGCCTCGGCGAGGATGGTGTCGGTATGCTCGCCTAGCAGCGGCGGATGGCGCAGCGCCTCGGGCGGTGTAGCGCTCATCTTGATCGGGCTGCCGACCAGCTTGACCTCGCCGGCGCTCGGGTGCGGCAGGTCCACGCGCAGGCCGCGCGCCTTGACCTGCTCGTCCTCGAACACTTCGTCGAGCGAGTTGATCGGGCCGCACGGCACGCCGGCGGCTTCCAGGTCGCTGATCCACTGGGCGCGCGTGCGCGTGCGGACCATGTCGGCCAGGATCGGCACCAGCACGTCGCGATTGGCCACGCGCTGCGGATTGGTGGCAAAGCGCGGGTCGTCGGCCAGTTCGGGCTGGCCGCCGTCGTTGACGAACTTGCGGAACTGCCCGTCGTTGCCGACCGCGACGATCAGCCAGCCGTCGGCCGCCTGGAAAGTCTGATAGGGGACGATATTCGGGTGCGCGTTGCCCCAGCGGCGCGGCGCCTGGCCGCTGGCCAGGTAGTTCGTGTTCATATTGGCAAGCATCGCCACCTGCACGTCCAGCAGGGCCATGTCGATGTACTGGCCCTCGCCGGTTCGCTCGCGGTGCGCCAGCGCTGCCAGCACGGCGATGGTCGCGTACTGGCCGGTCATCAGGTCGGAAATCGCTACGCCGGCTTTCTGCGGGCCGCCGCCGGGCAGGTCGTCGCGTTCGCCGGTCAGGCTCATGAAGCCGCCCATGCCCTGGATGATGAAGTCGTAGCCGGGACGGGCCGCATACGGGCCGCTCTGGCCGAAGCCGGTCACCGAGCAGTAGATGATGTCGCGCTTGACCGCCTTCAGCGATTCATAGTCGAGCCCGTACTTCTTCAACTGGCCGACTTTGTAGTTTTCCAGTACCACATCGCTCTGCGCGGCGAGTTCGCGCACCAGCTGCTGGCCCTCGGGCGAGGAAATATCGCACGTCACCGAACGCTTGTTGCGGTTCGCGGCCAGGTAGTAGGCGGCTTCGGCGGTGTCGCTGCCGTCAGCGGCCTTGAGCCACGGCGGCCCCCAGGTGCGGGTGTCGTCCCCGGCGCCGGGCGCTCGATCTTGATGCGTCGGCGCCAAAATCGGCAAGGTTCTGGGCGCACCATGGCCCGGCGAGGACGCGGGTCAGGTCGAGAACGCGGAGATGGCTTAAAGCTCCCATGGCAGTGAGGCGGTTCCGGATGCAGGGTGTAAAGGGGACGCGAGGGGACGCCGGAGGCCGGCTGTGAGGCTGGCGCGGACAGGCTGCACTCTACACCGGGGCCGGCAGATGGCGTCCGTGAAGTGGTGAATACGCCATTTCAAAACATGGGATTTGGGCGATAACCGACCGGGCACGCGGCGCCGTGGCTGGTCTGCCCGCCATGCGCTTTTTGGGGCTGGCTTGCCCGTATAATCAACGGTTTGCAAATCCAAAACTGATTCGTCGCGCCCTGCCTGCCGCGGGAAGCGTCCGCCATCCCATGAAAGTCTCAGACATTCGCAGCAAGTTCCTGCAGTTCTTCGAATCGAAGGGCCATACCGTGGTCCGCTCGTCCAGCCTGGTGCCGGCGAACGACCCGACGCTGCTGTTCACCAATTCCGGCATGGTGCAGTTCAAGGACGTGTTCCTGGGCACCGACAAGCGCCCGTACACCCGCGCGACCTCGGCGCAGCGCTCGGTGCGTGCCGGCGGCAAGCACAATGACCTCGAGAACGTGGGCTACACCGCGCGTCATCACACGTTCTTCGAGATGCTGGGCAACTTCTCGTTCGGTGATTACTTCAAGCGCGAAGCCATCCAGTACGCGTGGGAATTGCTGACCAAGACCTACCAGCTCCCCGCCGAGAAGCTGTGGGTGACGGTCTACGCGGAAGACGACGAAGCCTACGACATCTGGGCCAAGGAAGTCGGCGTGCCGGCCGAGCGCATCGTGCGCATCGGCGACAACAAGGGCGCGCGCTACGCCTCGGACAACTTCTGGCAGATGGCCGATACCGGCCCGTGCGGCCCGTGCTCGGAAATCTTCTTCGACCACGGTCCGGACGTGTGGGGCGGCCCCCCGGGATCGCCCGAGGAAGACGGCGACCGCTACATCGAGATCTGGAACCTCGTGTTCATGCAGTTCAACCGCGACGAGCAGGGCAATATGACGCCGCTGCCCAAGCCGTGCGTGGACACCGGCATGGGCCTGGAGCGCATTGCCGCGGTGCTCCAGCACGTGCACAGCAACTACGAGATCGACCTGTTCCAGGCACTGATCAAGGGCGCCGCGCGTGAAACCCATATCGACAACCTGAACCAGAACTCGCTGAAGGTCATTGCCGACCATATCCGCGCGTGCTCGTTCCTGATCGTCGACGGCGTGATCCCCGGCAACGAAGGCCGCGGCTACGTGCTGCGCCGTATCGTTCGCCGCGCGATCCGTCACGGCTACAAGCTCGGTCAGAAGACCCCGTTCTTCCACAAGCTGGTGGCGGACCTCGTCGCCCAGATGGGCGCAGCCTATCCGGAACTCGCCGAAGCCCAGGGCCGCGTGACCGAAGTGCTGAAGGCCGAGGAAGAGCGCTTCTTCGAGACCATCGAGAACGGCATGTCGATCCTCGACGCCGCGCTGGCCGACCTGAAGCTCAAGGGCGGCAAGACGCTCGACGGCGAACTGGCGTTCAAGCTGCACGACACCTTCGGCTTCCCGCTGGACCTGACACAGGACGTCTGCCGCGAGCAGGAAATCGCCGTAGACGAGGCCGCGTTCGACGCCGCCATGAATCGCCAACGCGAACAGGCGCGCGCTGCCGGCAAGTTCAAGATGGCCGCTGGCCTGGAGTACTCGGGCGACAAGACCGTGTTCCATGGCTACGAGAAGCTGGAACTGCCGCAGGCCAAGGTCATCGCGCTGTATGTGGACGGTGCCGCTGTCGATACCATGCAGCCGGGCCAGACCGGTGTCGTGGTGCTCGACAACACCCCGTTCTACGCGGAATCCGGTGGCCAGGCTGGCGACCAGGGCGTGCTGAAAGCCGGCAATGCCGTGTTCGCCGTGGCCGACACCACCAAGGTCCAGGCCGACGTGTTCGGCCACCAGGGCACGCTGGAAGGCGGCGCGCTGAAGGTCGGCGACGCCGTTCAGCCGCAGGTCGATGCGCTGCGCCGCGCGCGCACCGTGCGCAACCACTCGGCCACCCACCTGATGCACAAGGCGCTGCGCGAAGTGCTGGGTAGCCACGTGCAGCAGAAGGGCTCGCTGGTCGACGCCGACAAGACCCGCTTCGACTTCTCGCACAATGCGCCGATGACCGACGAGCAGATCCGCCGCGTCGAAGAGATCGTCAACGCCGAGATCCTGCGCAACGAAGACACGCACGCCGAAGTCATGCCGTTCGACGACGCGGTCAAGAGCGGCGCGATGGCGCTGTTCGGCGAGAAGTACGCCGATGACGTGCGCGTACTGTCGATCGGTACTTCGAAGGAACTGTGCGGTGGCACCCACGTGCATCGCACCGGCGACATCGGCCTGTTCAAGATCGTGGTGGAAGGCGGCGTCGCCGCCGGCATCCGCCGCGTGGAAGCGATCACCGGCGACAACGCGCTGCACTACCTGCAGAAGCTCGACGCCAAGCTCAATGAAGCCGCCGCTGCACTGAAGGCCCAGCCGTCGGAACTGGTGCCGCGCATCGGCCAGGTGCAGGAGCAGGTCCGCGCGCTGGAAAAGGAACTGGAGCGCCTGAAGAGCAAGCTGGCATCGTCGCAGGGCGACGAACTGGCCGCGCAGGCGGTCGACGTCAAGGGCCTCAAGGTGCTGGCCGCCCAGCTCGACGGCGCCGACGTAAAGACGCTGCGCGAGACCATGGACAAGCTCAAGGACAAGCTGCAAAGCGCGGCCATCGTGCTGGCTGCTGTGGCCGACGGCAAGGTCAGCCTGATTGCTGGTGTGACCGCCGATGCCACGGGCAAGGTCAAGGCGGGCGAGCTGGTCAACTTTGTCGCGCAGCAGGTCGGTGGCAAGGGTGGTGGCCGTCCTGATATGGCACAGGCCGGTGGTACCGAGCCGGCCAATCTGCCGCAAGCACTGTCTGGCGTGGCGGAGTGGGTGTCGGCGAAGGTTTGAGGATTGGCCTTCCGTCGTGACGAAAGGGCGCTGCGGCGCCCTTTTTAATTGTCGGCGCGCTAACCTCGCCCCTCCGACTCACCCCCCGGCTTGCTTATCAGTCCCGACAGCAGATCCATCGGCAACGGAAACACAATCGTCGAACTCTTATCCCCCGCAATCTGCGTCAGCGTCTGCATATACCGCAACTGCATCGCCTGAGGTTGCCGCGCGAGCATCTGTGCAGCTTCCAGCAGCTTTACGGAAGCCTGCAGTTCGCCTTCCGCATGAATGACCTTGGCGCGGCGTTCCCGCTCCGCCTCGGCCTGCCGTGCAATCGCACGCACCATCGACTCGTTCAGGTCGACATGCTTGATCTCCACGTTCGACACCTTGATGCCCCACGCATCGGTCTGCGCGTCGAGCACCTTCTGGATGTCGAGGTTGAGCCGTTCGCGCTCGGCCAGCATCTCGTCCAGTTCATGCTTGCCCAGCACGGCGCGCAGCGTGGTCTGCGCAAGCTGGCTGGTGGCTTCGAGGAAGTTGGCGACCTGGATAATGGCGCGCTCGGGGTCGACCACGCGGAAGTAGACCACCGCGTTGACCTTGACCGATACGTTGTCGTGCGAGATCACGTCCTGCGGCGGCACATCCATGACCACCGTGCGCAGGTCCACGCGAACCATCTGCTGCACGATCGGGATGATCAGCACCAGGCCCGGTCCTTTCACTTTCCAGAAGCGCCCCAGCATGAACACCACGCCGCGTTCGTATTCACGCAGCACGCGGAACGCGGTGATGACGAGCAGGGCCAGCAGGAAGATCAAACCGCCAAAGCTGAATCCGAATGCCATGGTCAGGCTCCCTCATGTTGGTTGGCGTGTGGCCGCAGACTGCGGCTCACTGGCGACGACATCGAGCAGCAGCCCCTGGCGCGCAGTGACGATGACAGGCGTACCGCGCGCAAGCGGCCGGGCGCTGCGGATGCGCCACTGCTCGCCATGCACCAGGGCCCAGCCTTCGTCTTGCAGGTCATCCAGGACTTCGCCGCGGCTGCCCACCAGCGTGTCGGCGCCGCTGACCACCGGCCGCTTGCGCGCGCGCAGCAGCAGCGTCGACATGCCGAACAGGAACAGCGCCGACACGGCCGACAGCGCGGCGATCAGTCCGATCGGCACGCCGAAGCCGGGCACGTCGGTATCGATCAGCATGACCGCGCCAAACGCGAACGCGACGATGCCGCCCACGCCGAGCGTGCCAAACGAGGGCAGGAACAGTTCGGCCACCATGCAGCCGATGCCCAGCGCGATCAGTGCCAGCCCCGCATAGTTGACCGGCAGCATCTGCAGCGCGAACAGGCCGATCAGCAGGCAGATCGCGCCGGCCACGCCGGGCACGACCATGCCGGGTGTGGAGAACTCGAAGATCAGCCCGTAGATGCCGATCATCATCAGGAGCAACGCGACGCTCGGCTCGGTGATGACGGCGAGGAAGCGGCTGCGCCAGTCGGGTTCGAGCGCGACGACGGTGGCGTGATCAGTCTTCAGCACGCGCTCGGCGCCGGCCGCCGTGATGCGCTTGCCGTTCACCTTGTGCAGCAGGTCGGGCAGGTCCGTGGCGACCATGTCGACCACGCGCTGCGCTGTCGCCTCGCTCGCGGACAGGCTGACTGCTTCGCGCACCGCACGCTCGGCCCATTCGGCATTGCGGCCGCGCAACTGCGCCAGGCCGCGGATGTAGGCCGAGGCATCATGCATCTGCTTGCGCGTCATGGTGTCTTGCGCCGCAGGCCCGCTGGCGGGCGACGAGGCCGGCAGGGCTTCGGGTTTCTGCGGGCCGCCAATGCCGATCTGCACTGGGCTCGCCGCGCCGAGGTTGGTGCCGGGCGCATGGCCGCGATATGGCTGGCGTACAGGATGTAGGTGCCCGCGCTGGCGGCGCGTGCACCGCCGGGAAAGACATAGCTTGCAACCGGCACGGGCGAAGCCAGGATGGCCTGGATGATCTCGCGCATCGACAGGTCGAGGCCGCCAGGGGTGTCCATTTCGAGCACCACGAGCTGGGCGCCGCCCTCCCTCGCGCGTTCCATGCCGCGCAGCACGAATCCCGCGCTGGCAGGGCCGATGGCGCCTTTGAGCGGAATCACGTAGACAGGGGCGGTGCCGGCGGCGGTTCCCGCCGGCACGGACGTCGACGGGCCTGCCGCCAGCACCGCAAGCGCGAGGCCGGCCAGCAGCAATCCGACATACAGCCATGGGTGCGCGAGGCGCGCATTGCCGAATCTCATCGCAAAGGGCGGGGCACAGGAAGTGCCGTGGTGGCGCCACTTCCAGTGTAGGCGACCGGGCACATCCTGCATGCCTCGCGGCGAATGGGCCGCTCAGGCAGCGGCGGACAGTGGTGGGTTGCTGGCCGGTGCGTCCGGTGCCGGCAACGCCTGGAGCAGCGCGTCCAGCGCCGCGCTGGCCATGGCCGGATGCCACGCCAGCAACGTGCGTACGCGCCCGGCCTTTCCCAGGCTGTGCAGGCTGATGGCGGGCAGGTCGCGATACAGGCCAAGCACGGAGCGCGGCACGATGGCGGCGCCAATGCCTGCCGCCGCACAGGCCACGATGGCATGGTAAGACCCGAGTTCGAGCACGCGCGGCGGCGCTGCGCCGCCCGCGGCATGCCACGCTTCGAGCCGCGCGCGATAGTTGCAGCCCGGCTCGAAGCCGAGCAGCGTGCCGGTTTCGAGATCCGCCGCACTGCGGATCGGCCGATGCCCGGCGTGCGCAATCGCCACCAGCTCTTCCTCGAACGCGGGCCTGGATGCCAGGGCGGGGTTGCCGAGCGGCTCCGCAACGAACGCGCAGTCCGCCTCGAAGCGTTCCAGCGCCTCCATGGCCTGCCGGGTCGCAGCGTGACCAGCTCGAGCTGGACGTCCGGCCAGGCCTGGTGATAGGCAGCCAGCATCGCTGGCAGCCGGCTGGCCGCCGTGCTTTCCATCGAGGCGATGCGCAGGCGACCGTGCGGTCTTGACGGCAGCACCGCGTGGCGCGCTTCTTCGGCCAGGCGCAGCATGCGGCACGCATAGTCGAACAATGTCTGGCCGCGGGCGTCAGCACCATGCGCTTGCCGTCACGCAGGAACAGTTCGACCCCGAGCGATTCCTCGAGCTGGCGGATGCGTGTGGTGACGTTGGATTGCACGCGGTGCAGGCGTTCGGCGGCGCGTGTGACGCCGCCTGCCTCCACTACCGTGCGGAAGATTTCAAGCGCGGCGAGGTCCATGTCGGTTGCTGTTTGTAGTCGTTGCGGTCCGGCGGAGTCGGATCATCTCATCTAAAGATGAATAGTATCTTGATAATTCATTTATAGGGATGATCGCTACGGCGTAGCATAGGTGAAACCACACCGGTTCGCCACCGGCCGAGACGAAGAGGGAACGACGACATGCCGTACGTGAACATCAGGACCAACCGGGAGGGCGCAAGCGCCGGGCAGAAGGCGCGGCCGGAGTCGGGGGCATGGGCCACCGCGCTGGCCGGCGTCGCTTGCCTGGCCGTCGTGATGGGAATCGGCCGCTTCGCGTTCACGCCGCTGCTGCCGATGATGCTGCACGATGGCACCGTCAACCTGCATGAGGGAGGCTGGCTGGCCACGCTGAACTACATCGGCTATTTCGTGGGCGCGGCCATCTGCCTGTTCATCCGCCCGGATCCGGCGCGCATGATCCGGCTCGGCCTCGTGGCCACGGTCCTGCTGACGCTTGGCATGGCGTTGCCCGGCGGCATGCTGGCGTGGTCGCTTTGGCGCGCGGCCGCCGGCGTGGCGAGCGCGCTGGTGCTGGTCTATACGTCAGGCTGGTGCATGCAGCGGCTGGCCGAGCTGGGGCAGCCCGCGCTGGGCGGGCTGATCTTCTGCGGACCGGGCATCGGCATCGTCGTCACCGGTGTTTCGGCATTCGCCATGGTCGGCGCCGGCTGGCATGCGGTGGCCGGTTGGGTGGCGTTCACCGTCATGGGCGCGGTGCTTGTGCTGGCCGTGTGGCGCGTATTTGCATCCGGTGACACTCCCTTCCATGCAGACGCCCCGCGACAGGAAGCCCACCCCGCCCACGGCGCGCGGCTGGATGGCGAGGCCTGGGCGCTCACGCTGGCCTATGGCCTGGCGGGCTTCGGCTACATCATCACGGCGACTTTTCTGCCCGTGATCGCGCGGCAGGCGATGCCCGGTTCGGTGTGGGCCGACCTGTTCTGGCCGGTGTTCGGCGCCGGCGTGACGATCGGCGCGTTCTTCGCCACGCGCGTGGGCATGGCACACGACAACCGCCGGCTGCTCGCGTGGGCCTACGCCATGCAGGCGCTGGGCGTCGCGGTTGCCGTGGTCTTCCCGACCGTTACCGGGTTTGCCGTCAGCAGCCTGCTGGCGGGGCTGCCGTTCACCGCGCTGGTGTCGTTCGCGATGCGCGAGGCGCGCCGGCTGTGGGGGCCGCAGCGCCGCGCCTGATGGGCCTGATGACGGCCTCCTATGGGCTCGGCCAGATCATCGGTCCGCCGCTGGCCACGGCGCTCGTCGCGCGCTCGGGCGGCTTCGCGAGTTCGCTGGCGTGTGCGTCCGCCGCGCTGCTCGCCGGTGCCGTGATGTTCGTAGGGATGCGGCGCGCGTGGCCGATGCCGATCGTGGCAAAGACTGCGCTACAGTAACGCCTTCGCCGCCCCTTTGCGGATTCCAGATTCAGGAAGCCGGGACCAACACCGGCACCAGACACCGGGCGGCGCAGGAGCGACCCCATGTCTTTTTCCCTGCAGCCGGCGCGTGCCGCCGGCGCACCCAGCCCCGTCACGCCGGAGGAGCAGCGCGTCCGCGTGGACCTGGCAGCCGCCTACCGGCTGTCGGCACTCCAGGGCTGGGATGACCTGATCTACACCCATATCTCGGCCACGGTTCCCGGCGAGCCCGACCACTTCCTGATCAACCCGTTCGGCTTTGCCTTCGAGGAAATCCGCGCGTCGGACCTCGTCAAGATCAACGGCCGCGGCGAGGTGGTCGGCGAGACCGTCCATCCGGTCAACGTGACCGGCTTCGCGCTGCACGGCGCGGTACATGCGGCACGCACCGATGCCATGTGCGTCATGCACCTGCACAACACCGCCGGCATCGCGGTGTCGGCACAGGCAGAGGGCCTGCTGCCGCTGTCGCAGCATGCGATGCGCTTCCACGGCCGCATGGCTTACCACGACTACGAAGGTCTCGCGTTCACGCCTGCCGAAGGCGCGCGGCTGACGGCGTCGTTAGGCCAGCAGCAGGCCATGCTGCTGCGCAACCACGGCACGCTGACCGTGGGCCGCACGGTCGCCGAAGCCTATGTGCTGATGGCGACGCTGATCAAGGCTTGCGAGATCCAGATCGGCGCACAGGCCGGAGGCCGGCTCGTGCGGCCCGCACCGGGCGTGGCGGAAAAGGCGTCCGAGCAGCTCTATGACAATGGCGCCGTCGAAGGCGTGCTGGAGTGGCCGGCGCTGCTTCGCAAACTCGATAGAATCGATGCCTCGTACCGGGACTGAAAGCCCGAGATAACCAAGCAACCAGACAAAGACAACGCAAGGAGCCATGCATGCCGACTTTCCATGTAGAGATGTTTGAAGGCCGCACCATCGAACAGAAGCGCACGTTCGTCGAGGCCGTGACGCGCGTCACCTGCGAGACGCTGGGCTGCGAGCCCGCGGCCGTGGACATCGTCATCACCGACGTCAAGCGCGAGAACTGGGCCACCGGCGGCGAGCTGTGGGCCGACAAGAAGTAACGACGCCAGACTCACCCTGCCAGATCCGCCCATGACCAAGCAGCATTTCGCCTCGGACAACTACGCCGGCTTTTGTCCGGAGTCGCTGAAGTACTTCCTCGAAGCCAACGGCACGGGCCACGAACAGGCCTATGGCGACGATTCCTGGACGCAGAAGGTCTGCGACCGCATTCGCGACCTGTTCCAGACCGATTGCGAAGTGTTCTTCGTCTTCAATGGCACCGCGGCCAACTCGCTGGCGCTGTCGGCGCTGTGCCAGTCGTACCACTCGGTCATCTGCCACGAGTTGGCGCATATCGAGACCGACGAGTGCGGCGGGCCGGAGTTCTTCTCCAACGGCTCCAAGCTGCTGACCGCGCCGGGCGAGAACGGCAAGCTCACGCCCGATGCCGTCGAGGCGCTGGTCACGCGGCGCTCCGACATCCACTACCCGAAGCCCAAGGTGGTGTCGCTGACGCAATCGACCGAAGTCGGTACGGTCTATACCGTGGAAGAGGTGCGTGCGATCGCCGCGGTCGCCAAGCGCCGCCAGCTTCGCGTGCATATGGACGGCGCACGTTTGCCAATGCGGTGGCCTCGCTCGGCGTGCATCCGTCCGAGATCACGTGGCGCGCCGGCGTGGACGTGCTGTGCTTCGGCGGCACCAAGAACGGCTTGCCAGTGGGCGAAGCGGTGGTCTTTTTCGATCGCCGCCTGGCCGAGGACTTTGCCTACCGCGTCAAGCAGGCCGGCCAGCTCGCGTCGAAGATGCGCTTCATTTCGGCGCCATGGCTCGGCCTGCTGGAGAACGACGTGTGGCTGTCCAACGCGCGTCATGCCAATGCCATGGCGCAGCTGCTGCAGTCGCGCATCGCTGATATTCCGGGCGTGCGCATCATGTTCCCGACCGAATCCAACGCCGTGTTCGCCGAACTGCCGCTGCCGGCGATCGAGGCGCTGCGTGCAAAGGGCTGGCGCTTCTATACGTTCATCGGCGCGGGCGGCTGCCGCTTCATGTGTGCGTGGGATCTGCAGCCCGACACTGTCGAGGCGCTTGCGGCCGACATGCGCGCGCTGCGCCGCCTGCTGAAAGGCGCGCTCAGGCGTAAGATACCGGGCGGTAGCAGCACATAACGAGACACCGAGGAGCCCCCCATGCAATACCGATTCTGCCCGCAATGCGGCGCGCCGCTCGAGGTGATGCCGCTGTCTGGGCGCGAACGTCACGCCTGTATTCAGCCGGAATGCGGCTTCGTGCACTGGAACAATCCGCTGCCGGTTCTGGCGGCGGTGGTCGAGTACGAAGACAAGCTGCTGCTGGCGCGCAACGCGGCCTGGCCACAGAAGATGTTCGCGCTGGTTACCGGCTTCCTGGAGCGTGACGAGACGCCGGAACTCGGCGTGGCGCGCGAGCTGAAAGAGGAAACCAACCTCGACACCGAGGCCGTGTCGCTGATCGGCGTCTACGAGTTCATGCGCAAGAACGAGCTGATCATCGCCTACCACGTGAAGGCCTACGGCAATATTGCGCTGTCCGAGGAACTGGCCGAATACAAGCTGGTGGCGCCGCAGGACATGCGCATCTGGTCGGCCGGTACCGGCTTCGCGGTGGCCGACTGGCTGCAGTCGCGTGGCTATCCGGTGCGCTTTTTCGACCGCCAGACCGGCGAGGACATCCCCGATCCGCGCCGGCCAAGTGACTTCAGCGTCCTGAGGGCTTCGTTACAATACCAAGTCTGAGAGACTGAAAAAAGCAAGGAAGAGAGGAATGGAGTTCCAGAAAGAAGTGGATGCGCGTGGCCTGAACTGCCCGCTGCCGATCCTGCGTACCAAGAAGGCTCTGGCCGATATGGCCAGCGGCGATGTGCTCAAGGTGCTGGCCACCGATCCGGGCGCCACGCGTGATTTCCAGGCCTTTGCCAAGCAGACCGGCAACGAGCTGCTGTCGCACCAGGAAGTCGACAAGGTGTTCGTGTTTTACATGCGCCGCCGCTGAGCGCCTGAACGTCTGAGCGTCTGGTCGACGCTGCCTGGCGTTCGGACAACAAAAAGCCGCCCGAGGGCATTAGCCCGGGGCGGCCTTTTTTATAGTCGTGGCAGAGACGTGCCTGTCAGGCCGCCGTGCCGTCGGCCAGATAGGTGCCGCGGTGTTCCAGGTAGTCGCGGAAGCCGGCGCTGACTTCGGGGTGCTTGAGCGCGTACTCGACGGTCGCCTTCAGGTAACCGAGCTTGCTGCCGCAGTCGTAGCGCGTGCCCTGGTAGCGGTAGGCCAGCACCTGTTCCTGCCCGAGCATGGACTGAATGGCGTCCGTCAGCTGGAACTCGCCGCCGGCGCCCGGCTTCAGTTCGCGCAGGTGGTCGAAGATGCGCGGCGTCAGGATGTAGCGGCCGACCACGCCCAGGTTGGACGGTGCATCTTCCGGCGCGGGCTTTTCGACGATGCCCGACATCTTGATGACGCCTTCGTCCCATTCGCGGCCATCCACCACGCCGTACGAACGGCTCTGTTCCGGGGCGATCTCTTCCACGCCCAGCACTGAGCAGTTGTAGTGGTTGTACAGGTCCACCATCTGCTTCATCACGGGCGGGGTGCCGTCGATCAGGTCGTCGGCCAGCATGACCGCGAACGGGGCTTCGCCGACGAGCTTGGCCGCGCACAGCACGGCATGGCCCAAGCCCAGCGCTTCGGGCTGGCGCACGTAGTAACACTCGACATTGGCCGGCTTGATCGAACGCACGACGTCCAGCAGTGCCTGCTTGTTCTTGGCCTCCAGCTCCACTTCCAGCTCGAAGGCCTTGTCGAAATGGTCTTCGATGGCGCGCTTGGAGCGGCCGGTCACGAAGATCATCTCGGTGATGCCGGCGGCCATGGCTTCTTCCACCGCGTACTGGATCAGCGGCTTGTCGACCACTGGCAGCATTTCCTTGGGGCTGGCCTTGGTGGCCGGCAGAAAGCGGGTGCCCAGGCCCGCGACCGGGAAGACGGCTTGGTAACGCGATTTTCCATGTCTGCTATTCCTTCGGATTCGACTTGTAACCCTGCCGGATACTGCGGGGGCCGTCTGTCAGTTTCTGTCCGACGCGAGCCGGGCGGAAACCGACGTACCCACAGTCATTCAGGCCGGCAGGCGCTGCAGTTGGTCCTGCAGCTTGGCCAGCGTCTGCTCGAAATCGGACAGGCGCTGGGTTTCCTGCGCCACCACGGCGGGCGGCGCCTTGGCGACAAAGCTCTCGTTCGACAGCTTGCCACGGCACTTGCCGATCTCGCCGCCGATGCGTTCGATTTCCTTCGACAGGCGCACGCGCTCGGCAGCCACGTCGATCTCGATCTTCAACAGCAGGTGGTTGCCACCGACGATGGCCACCGGCGCGCCGCGCCTTCGGCCTGCAGGGTGCTGTCGTCTTCGAACACGCGCACCTCGGAAAGTTTCGCCAGTGCCTGGATATGCGCGCTGCGTCGCGCAGGAACGCGGTGTCGCCCTGCGCATAAAGCGGGATGCGCTGCGCCGGCGAGATGTTCATTTCACCGCGCAGGTTGCGGCAGGCATCGACCACGGCCTTGAGCTGCGCCACCCACTGCTCGGCGGCTTCGTCGATCTTGGCCATGGCCGGCAACGGATAGGCCTGCAGCGCGAGGCTTTCGCTGCCGTCGCCCTTGGCACGGCCTGCCAGCGGCGCGACCTTCTGCCAGAGTTCTTCGGTGATGAACGGGATGATCGGGTGCGCCAGGCGCAGCACCGTTTCCAGCACGCGCAGCAGCGTGCGGCGCGTGGCGCGCTGCTGGGCTTCGGTGCCGGTCTGGATCTGCACCTTGGCCAGTTCCAGGTACCAGTCGCAGTATTCGTCCCAGACGAACTTGTAGATCGCGCTGGCGATGTTATCGAAGCGGTACTCGGCGAAGCCCTTTTCCACATCGGCTTCCACGCGCTGCAGCAGCGACACGATCCAGCGGTCGGCCTGCGAGAAGTGCAGGTAGCCGTCCGGGCCACAATCGTTGTTGCACGGGCCCATGCCGCAGTCATGGCCCTCGGTGTTCATCAGCACGAAGCGTGTGGCGTTCCACAGCTTGTTGCAGAAGTTGCGGTAGCCCTCGCAGCGCCCGGTGTCGAAGTTGATGTTGCGGCCGAGCGTCGCCAGCGACGCGAACGTGAAGCGCAGCGCATCGGCACCGAAGGCCGGAATCCCTTCGGGGAATTCCTTCTTCGTCTTCTTCTCGATCTTGGGCGCGTCCTTCGGGCGGCGCAGGCCGGTGGTGCGCTTCGTCAGCAGCGTGTCGAGGTCGATGCCGTCGATCAGGTCCACCGGATCCAGCGTGTTGCCCTCGGACTTGCTCATCTTCTTGCCTTCCGAGTCGCGCACCAGGCCGTGCACGTAGACGGTATGGAAGGGCACCTGGCCGGTGAAGTGCTTGGTCATCATGACCATGCGCGCCACCCAGAAGAAGATGATGTCGTAGCCGGTCACCAGCACCGAAGACGGCAGGAAGTGCTTCAGTTCGGGCGTCTCTTCGGGCCAGCCCAGCGAGGAGAACGGCACCAGTGCCGACGAGAACCACGTATCGAGCACGTCTTCCTCGCGACGCAGCGCCCCGGTGCTGCCGGCGGCCTTCGCCTTGGCGATGGCCTCTTCTTCCGTGCGGGCGACAAAGCAGTTGCCGGCATCGTCGTACCACGCCGGGATCTGGTGGCCCCACCAGAGCTGGCGCGAGATGCACCAGTCCTGGATATTGGCCAGCCACTGGTTGTAGGTGCTGTTCCAGTTCTCGGGCACCAGCTTGATTTCGCCGCTCTGCACGGCGTCGAGCGCCACTTCGGCGATCGAGCGGCCCGGGTAGAACGTGCCTTCCGGGGCCGGCTTGCTCATCGCGACGAACCACTGGTCGGTCAGCATCGGCTCGATCGCGCTGCCGGTGCGCTCGCTGCGCGGCGTCATCAGCTTGTGCTTCTTGGTTTCGACCAGCAGGCCCTGCGCTTCCAGGTCGGCAACGATGGCCTTGCGGGCGTCGTAGCGGTCCTGGCCGGCGTAGTTGCCGGGCGCATCGGCAGTGATCTTCGCGTCCAGCGTGAGGATCGAGATTTGCGGCAGGTTGTGGCGCTGGCCAACGGCGTAGTCGTTGAAGTCGTGCGCCGGCGTCACCTTGACCACGCCGGTGCCGAATTCGCGGTCGACGTACTCGTCGGCGATCACGGGGATGCGGCGGCCGGTCAGCGGCAGCTCGACTTCCTTGCCGATCAGGTGGGCGTAGCGCTCGTCTTCCGGATGAACCATGACGGCCACGTCGCCCAGCATGGTCTCGGGACGCGTGGTGGCAACGGTCAGGTGGGTCAGGCCGCCCTTGGCGTCGGCCTCGACCAGCGGATAGCGGATATGCCAGAAGAAGCCGTCTTCCTCGACGCTGTCGACTTCCAGGTCCGACACGGCGGTGCCGAGCACCGGGTCCCAGTTGACCAGGCGCTTGCCACGGTAGATCAGGCCCTGCTCATGCAGGCGCACGAACACTTCGGTGACCGCCTTCGACATGTCCGGCGACATCGTGAAGTACTCGCGGGTCCAGTCGATCGACGCGCCCATGCGGCGCACCTGGCGCGTGATGGTCGAACCCGACTCTTCCTTCCAGGCCCAGACCTTCTCCGTGAACTTCTCGCGGCCGAGGTCGTGGCGCGACACGCCCTGTGCTTCCAGCTGGCGCTCCACCACGATCTGCGTGGCAATGCCCGCGTGGTCCGTGCCCGGCACCCACAGCGTGTTCGCCCCGAGCATGCGCGCGTGGCGGGTCAGGCCATCCATGATGGTCTGGTTGAACGCGTGGCCCATGTGCAGCGTGCCAGTCACATTGGGCGGCGGCAGCTGGATGGCGAAATCGGGCCGGGCGGGGTCGAACGTCGGCTGGGCGATGCCGCGCTTCTCCCACTCTGGGCCCCATTTCGCCTCGATGGCGGCGGGTTCGAAGCTCTTGGCAAGGGATTGGTCTTGGGCGGTCATGCTGGGGATGTCGATATTTGGCGTCTGGGCTGTCGCAGGCGGAGTGCTTCGGCCTGCGCCTGGCGCGGCCGGGTGCAGGGCGCCAGTAAAACGCAAATTATACGGAACGTCGAGGGGCGGGAGGAAATCGTTGCTTCGCGGGGTGGGGGGTCGGTATAATTTGAGGTTTGGTTTTGGCTTGATGGGTTGTTTGTGACAAATCCATCCCATCCCCCTGAATGTCCGATCTGCTCGCCAACCTGAACGCCGAACAACTTGCCGCCGTCACGCTGCCTGACGAGCCGGCCCTGATCCTGGCCGGCGCGGCAGCGGCAAGACGCGCGTGCTGACTACGCGTATTGCCTGGCTGATCCAGAACGGACGGGTGTCGCCGGCCGGCGTCCTCGCGGTGACCTTTACCAACAAGGCCTCCAAGGAGATGCAGACGCGGCTGTCGTCAATGCTGCCGATCAACACGCGCGGCATGTGGATCGGCACCTTCCACGGCCTGTGCAACCGCATGCTGCGCGCGCATTTCCGCGATGCCGGCCTGCCGCAGACGTTTGCCATTCTCGACACCCAGGACCAGCTCTCGGCGCTCAAGCGGCTGATGAAGGCGCTGAATGTCGACGACGAGAAGTATCCGGCCAAGAACCTGCAGTACTTCATCAACAACGCCAAGGAACAAGGCCTGCGCCCGGCGGACGTGGAGGCGAACGACGATTTCAATCGCCGCTTCGTCGACCTGTACGCCGCCTACGACCAGCAATGCCAGCGCGAGGGCGTGGTGGACTTTGCCGAGCTGCTGCTGCGCTGCTACGAGCTGCTGCGCTACAACGACGCGATCCGCCAGCACTACCAGCACCGCTTCCGCCATGTGCTGGTCGATGAGTTCCAGGACACCAACGTGCTGCAGTACCAGTGGCTCAAGCTGCTGGCCGGCTATGGCACGCAGAACCCGGCGGCGGTGTTCGCCGTGGGCGACGACGACCAGAGCATCTATGCGTTCCGCGGCGCGAATGTCGGCAATATGCGCGACTTCGAGCGCGAATTCCGCGTGGGCAAGCTGATCAAGCTCGAGCAGAACTACCGCTCGCACGGCCATATCCTCGATTCGGCCAACCACCTGATTTCACACAACGCGCGCCGCCTGGGCAAGAACTTGCGCACTGACGCAGGCCATGGCGAGCCGGTGCGGGTGTTCCAGGCCGGCTCGGACGGGCAGGAGGCGAGCTGGATGGTCGAGGAGATCCGCGACCAGATCGCGCAGGGCATGAGCCGCGCGGAGATTGCCATCCTGTATCGCAGCAACGCCCAGTCGCGCGTCATCGAGCACGCGCTGTTCTCGGCCGGCATCGCGTACCGCGTCTATGGCGGTCTGCGCTTCTTCGAGCGCGCTGAAATCAAGCACGCGCTGGCTTACCTGCAGTTGCTGGAGAACCCGCGCAACGACGCTGCCTTTGGCCGCGTGGTGAACTTCCCCGCGCGCGGCATCGGTGCGCGCTCGCTGGAGCAACTCCAGGATGCTGCGCGGCAGTACAACTGCTCGCTGGCGGAGGCCGTGGCCTACGTGCCGGGCGCGGCTGGCAGCAAGCTGGCAGCATTCGTCCGCCTGATCGAGCAGATGCACGCCGAGACGCGCCGCATGACGCTCGCCGAGACGGTCGAGCACGTGACCAACCTCAGCGGGTTGATCGCGCATTATCAGGGCGAGAAAGAAGGCCAGGACCGCATCGAGAACTTGCAGGAACTGGTGACCGCGGCGCAGGCGTTCGTCGTCGAGGAGGGCTATGGGCTGGAGGCGCTCGCTTCCGTGATCCCCGTCGGTTTCGAATCGCGCGTAGCGCAGTCCACGCCGCTGCTGGCGGAAGGCGACCAGGCCCAGCAGGTGCTGGATCCCGAAGCGCTGCCGGTGGTCATGACGCCGCTGGTAGCCTTCCTCACGCATGCCTCGCTCGAGGCCGGTGACAACCAGGCCCAGGCTGGCCAGGACGCGGTGCAGATGATGACCGTGCACGCCGCCAAGGGCCTGGAGTTCAACGTGGTGTTCATCACCGGGCTGGAAGAGGGGCTGTTCCCGCACGAGAACAGCAAGACCGACACCGACGGGCTCGAGGAAGAGCGCCGGCTGATGTATGTGGCCATCACGCGTGCGCGCGAGCGGCTGTACCTGTCGTTCGCACAGAGCCGCGTGCTGCACGGCCAGATGCGCTATCACGTGCGCTCCCGCTTCTTCGAGGAACTGCCTGAAGAAGCGCTGAAGTGGCTCACGCCGCAGCAGCCGAGCTATGGCGGCGTACGCCGCGAGGAACGGGACAACGCATGGGGCCGCGACTGGTTCCGCAAGCCCGAGGACGTGCCGTATTCGGGTAACAAGCCGACTGGCGGCATGGACACCGGCAATGGCTACGCCGATGCGAAGCGCGAGGCCGGTACCGGCTTCCGCGTCGGCCAGCAGGTGTTCCACAACAAGTTCGGTGAAGGCGTGATCAAGGCGCTAGAAGGCGACGGTGTGGATGCCCGCGCCCAGATCGACTTCAAGCGCCACGGCGCCAAGTGGCTCGCGCTCGCGGTGGCGAAGCTGGACCCGATCAACTGATCGGGCCAGATCTCGCGCGCCGGTTCAGGGAAAGGCAGGCCGGACTTCGGCGGCCTTTTCCTCGGGCGTGTCGACGGTCTTCAGCGGGTTGATGAACAGCGCGGCGATCGCGCCGACACCGAGCAGTGCCGCCGAGATCATGAAGGGCAGGTTGTAGCTGCCCGTGGTCTCGATCAGGTAGCCGAACGCCACCGGCGAGATCATGCCGGCCAGGCCGAAGCCCGTGTTCATCATGCCGCCCGCGGTGCCGGCGTACTTGCCCGCGATATCGAGCGGCAGGCTCCACAGCACGGCGTTGGTCAGCTCCAGGAAGAAGAACGACAGCGACAGCAGGATCACCGCGTTGACCGCGTCGGCCGTGTAGGTCATCGGCACGATGAACATCAGCGAACCGGCCAGCCCCAGGAACAGGATCGCGCCGCGCGCGAGGCGCAGGTTTCCGGTGCGCTTGTAGATGCGGTCCGACAGCACGCCGCCGAGCGTGTCGCCGACCACGCCCGCCATCAGCGGCAGCGCCGTGAACAGTGCGAGCTGCTTCAGGTCGAAGCCGCGTGCTTCCTTCAGGTACGACGGCAGCCAGGTCAGGTAGACCCACAGCGACCAGCCGTAGCAGAAGTCCACGAACGTCACCAGCCACATGCGCCGGAACAGGCGCCGCCATGGCGTCGCCGCCTTGGCCGAGCGCTGGCATTCGCCGCGCCGGTAGCCGATCTCCTGCAGTTCCTGCGGTGTCACGCGCTTGTGCTGGTCGGGCGAGTCCTTGAACACGGTGGTGTAGAGCAGCGTCCATCCGAGGCTGATCGCGCCCAGCACGATGAAGGCTTCACGCCAGCCGGCAGTCGCCACGATGGCCAGCACGATCGGCGGCGTGATCGCGCCACCGAGCCGCGCAAAGCTGTGCGTGATGCCTTGCGCGAAGCCGCGCTCGGCCACCGGCATCCAGTAGGTAAAGGCGCGCGTCGCGGTCGGAAACGCGCCGCCTTCGCCGATGCCGAGCACGAAGCGCAGCACCACCAGCATCAGCACGCTGCCGGCGAAGCCGGTCATCACGGTGGCCACGCCCCAGATCAGCGACAGGACGATCAGCACCTTCTTGGGCCCGAACTTGTCGGACAGCCAGCCGCCGAGGATCTGCATGGCGGCATAGGGATAGGCAAAGGCCGAGAACACCAGGCCGAGCTGCGACGAGGTCAGTCCCATTTCTTCGCGGATCAGCGGGGCGGCGACCGAGATGTTGACGCGGTCGATATAGGCGATGAAATACATCAGGCACATGACGCCGAGGATCATATGCCGGGTCTTGATGCGTTGCTTCATACCACCTCCTTTGCGCGGCTGGCGCGCGTGGCGTTAACGGGGCGGCCGTCCGGCGCATCGGTCCATAGCCATGCGCATTCGGGTGGCCGGGCGCGGTGTGTGCCGTGCTGCCCCGTCCTTGAGCAATCTGCTGTCTGTCGGGTTACCGGATAAGTCTTGTCTCCTGTTCCGGTGCAATATGGGTCGATGGCCTCCTTGGCAATGGTTGTGGACCGGGATGCCGCAAGCCGGGCGCCCCGGGGCTGAGCGGATGTTCAGGCGGGGTCCAGCAGCTTGAGCCGCTGCACCTTGCCGGACGGGCCGCGCGGCAGCTCGGCGATAAAGCGGAACTCTTTCGGCGTCTTGTAGCGGCCCAGTTCGCGCAGGCAGTGCGCGCGCAGCGCCGCGTCGTCGCAGGGCGTGGCATTGCGCACGACGACGAATGCGACGATCTCCTGCCCATAGGCCGGGTCCGGTACGCCGACCGCGGCCGCTTCCAGCACGGCGGGGTGCCGCAGCAGCGCTTCATCGATCTCGCGCGGCGCGATGTTCTCGCCGCCTTTGATGATCAGTTCCTTCGCACGCCCGGTGATGTAGAAGTAGCCGTCCGCGTCGCGGTAGCCGAGGTCGCCCGTGCGCAGCCAGCCGTCGTGCGTGAAGGCGTCGCGCGTGACCTCGGGCGCCTTGTAGTAGCCCGCCATGATGTTCTCGCCCTGCAGCACGATCTCGCCGATCTGCCGTCGGCAAGCGTCGTGCCATCGCGCCCGAGCACGCGCGCACGCGTGCCAGAAGGCCGGCCGATGCTGCCGATGCGCCGGTGCTCGGGATTCAGCGGATTGCTGAACGCGGGCGCGGCGGTCTCGGTCATGCCCATGGTCTCGATCACGCCGATGCCGAAGCGATCTTCGAACGCGCGGTGGTGCTCGGGCGGCAGTGCGGCCGATGCCGAGCGGCAGAAGCGCACGCCTTCGGGTGCCTTGCCGTGCGGGTCATTGAGCAGGTAGGCGATGATGGTCGGCACCACGTTGAGCCACGTGCAGCCATGGCGCGTGATGTCGTTCCAGAATGAACTGGCGGAGAAGCGCGTCGGCATTACGACCGATCCGCCGTGGACCAGTGGCGCGATCGCCGTCACGACGAGGCCGTTGATGTGGTACAGCGGCAGCGTGGCCAGCACCCGGTCGGCCGGGCCGAGCGCATGCTCGCGGCTGACGTTGGCGCCGTTGGCGGCCAGGTTGTGATGCGTGAGCAGGACGCCCTTGGGTGTGCCCGTCGTGCCCGATGTGTACATCAGCAGCGCGGGTGCGTCAGGCTCGGGCAGTGGCAGCGGTCGCGCATCCTTCTGTACGACGGGCAGCACAGGCAGGTCCGTGGCGTCGGGCGTGGTGACCACTACCGGCACATCAAGTCCCGATTCGTGCAGCGCCTCGCGGATCGCGGCTTCGCCGCCGGGCCACGTGAAGATGAGCCGGGTGTCCGAATGCGACAGGATGTAGCGCAACTGCGCGGGCTGGCACAGCAGGTTGATCGGATTCACGACCAGCCCGCACGCCATGGTGGCGAGCAGCAGCCGCGCAGTTTGTTCGCCGTTGGGCAGGTAGACCGACACCGACTGTCCACGCTCCAGTCCGGCTGCCGCGTAGTGTTTGCCGAGTACGCTCGCGTCAGCGGCCAGTGCGCCGAACGTAAGCGCGTGGCCGGTGTCCGGTGACAGCAGGTACGGCTTGTCGGGTGATTGCGCGGCCTGTGCGGCGATCAGCGTGGCCACGCTGTCGAAAGCCTGGGGTTCGACGCGCGCGTCATTGGCCGACCCTCGCAAAGTAGTCGCCGAGCAACTCGGCTTCATCGGGCACGCGCTCGGCGATGGGCTCGGCAATGCGCGTGATGTTCAGGTACTGGCGCCAGCCGAGGTTGTCCGAGAAGTTGTTGCCGCCCCACGTGCCGCAGCCCATCGACAGCGAGAACGGCAGGCCGTTGTCGAAATTCCCGCCCGTGGCGAAGCAGTGCGCCTGGTTGACGATCACGCGCGCCACCGGCAGCTCCAGACCGAGCTGCTGTGCCTGGCGCGCGTTGCTTGTGTGCAGGCTGACGGAATGACCGGCGCCCATGTAGTCATAGAGGCGAGCCACGCAATCAACCGCCGCCGCGAAGTCGGTGCGCGGTACAGCGTCAGCACGGGCGAGAGCTTTTCCCCGGAGAACGGGAAGTCGCTGCCCACGCCGCTTTCCTCGACCAGCAGCATGGTTGGCTGCTGGTCGCGCACGCGTTCGAGCCCCGCAAGTTCGGCAATGCGCCGCGCGCTTTGGCCCGTGGCCTGGCCGGCCAGCTTGCCGTCTTGCCACATCAGCGCTTGCAGCCGCGCCTTTTCGGTCGAGGTGAGCAGCACGCCGCCTACCGCGGCCAGTGCCCGGAGCATCGGCTTGTAGACCGCGTCAAGCACGACCAGGCTGTTCTCCGATGAGCAGCTTGTCGCGTTATCGAAGGTCTTGGAGCGAACGATCTTCGTCGCGGCATCATCGAGCGCTGCGCTGGTGTCGATGATCGAGGCTACATTACCGGCACCCACGCCGAATGCCGGCGTACCGCTCGTGTAGGCCATGCGCACATTGGCCTGCGAGCCGGTGGCGACGATCAGGTCGGCTTGCCGCATCAGTTCGGCCGTGGCCGCTTTCGACACCGGCGAAGGCAGCATCTGCACGAGGTCGGCGGGCAGGCCGGCCCGCGCGAACTCGGCATGAATGAACGACAGCAGCAGCTCGCACGTGCCCTGGCCCTTCGGCGATGGCGCGACGATCACACTGTTGCCGCACTTGAGCGCGTTGAGGATCTTGTTGGCCGGCGTGGCCGCCGGATTGGTGGACGGCGTGATGGCCGCCACCACGCCCACCGGCCGTGCGATCTCGGTGATGCCTGTTGCTGCGTCCTGCGAGATCACACCGACCGTCTTGCGGCCGTGCAGGTCGCGCAGCAGGCCGAGCGTCTTGCGGTAGTTCTTGCGGATCTTGTCCTCGACATTGCCGAGCCCTGTGTCGGCAACGGCGCATTCCGCAAGCTGCCGATTGCGCGCGGGCTCCATGATGGCCCACGCGGCAGCGGCGACGGCCGTGTCGATGGTGGCCTGGTCGGCCCGCGCGAACGCGCGCTGCGCTTGCCTGGCCCGCGCGACAACGTCGGCGACGGTCTGCGCCGTCTGATCGCGATCGGAACTTGCCGCTAGGGACAAATCGGGATTGTTGGACTGCCGGTGACGCAGTATTTGCACACTCATGGATCGACTCCGCAGTTTGGACTGTGGGGTCCCGCGGCTTCCGCGTGGCTCGCTGTGCGGCGAATGGCGCTGGCCCCGGATCGAATCTAGTGAAGTCAGCGCGGCGGTTCGTCCCAATTTGTGCGCTTTCGCGAGCGCCGGAACGATGTGCAACACAGAACGCAGTTTTCGGGACGTCAGGGCGTCCCGGAATCCTATAAATTGAATCCATGAGCAATCACTCGAACGCCGCCGCGGTGCGCGCCTTCCGCATCCTCGAGATCCTGTCCATGGCGGAGGAGCCACTGCCGCTCGCGGCGATCGTGCAGGAAATCGGTCTGCCGAAGCAGACCGTGCATCGGCTGCTCAAGCAGCTCGAAAGCACGTGGCTGGTGTCGCGCACGGCGGGCAGCCGGTATTACGAATGCTCGTCACGCGTGCGGCAGTTCGCGGTCAATGTGCTGATGCAGGCGGGGCCCGCGGCGGCGCGCCATGCGATCCTCCAGCAGCTTGTCGACAAGGTTGGCGAGACCTGCAACCTGACCATGCTGTCCGGCGACGATGTGGTCTATCTCGATCGTGTGGAGACACAGTGGCCGTTGCGGATGCATTTGCAGCCCGGGTCGCGGGTGCCTTTGCATTGCTCTGCCAGCGGGAAACTGCTGCTGGCGTTTTGCCTTGCGCTCAACGAGAGCGGGTGATTGCCGGTTTGCCGCTGCGGGCGCAGTCGGCTAACACCATTACCGATGTCGAGGTTCTGCGTTCGGAACTTGCCGAGACGCGGCGGCGTCGGCTTGGGGTCAACAATCAGGAGAACCTGCAGGGCATGATTGCTGTTGCTGTGCCCGTCATGCTCAATCGCAATCGTGCGTGCGCGGCTATCGCCGTGCAGGCGCCGCTGGCGCGGATGTCGATGGATCGCTTGTATGAGTTCGTGCCGGAGTTGAGGCAGGCGGCGGAGGAGATGGGCAGGACGTTTGGTGAGTGATCGAGCGTCGTCCTTGGCGGGTCATCCGACACAGAGCACCTCGCCCATGTTCCTGGCAGCGCTCTCCAATACGGGCGCTGCCCGCATCAATGCTTCCAGCGGCTTGCGCGCCGTAGGCGCGTGACACGCGATCGCTGCAATCACGCGGCCTTGGCCGTTGCTGGTGCCGGGCTGCCGTACCGGCACTGCCACGGCACACATCCCCCGTACGAATTCCTCGTTGTCGACGCCGATGCCGCGTGTGCGCACGCGGTCGAGCTCGGCTTCGAGCAGCATGGGGTCGGAGATCGTTCGCGGCGTGTTGGCGGTCAGCGGAAGGTTCTTCAACGTCTGCTGCCGTTCGAGCCGGTTCATCGCCGACAGGAACAGCTTGCCGCTGGCTGTGCAATGCAACGGCACATGCACGCCGGGGGATAGCTGCAGCCGCAGCGGCTCATGGGTTTCCACGCGGTCGATGTAGAGCACCTGGTCGCCGTGGAGTGCAGTGAGGTTGCAGGTCTCGCCGAGCGCCGCAACCACGGAACCGAGGATCGCCCGGCACTCGCGCAGCACCTGTGGGCTTTTCAGCGTCTGCAGCGCCAGGCCCGCGGCGCGCGGTCCCGGCACGAAGCCGCGCTCGGGCGGTAGCTGGGTGACAAAGCCGGCGCGTTCCATGGCGCCGAGCAGCCGCATCAGCGTGGCCTTGGGCACGTGCAGGCGCTGGCTCAGCTGGGACAGCGTCTGCGGGTGCTGCGCACGCGCCAGGCTTTCCAGCACAACCAGGACGCGCAACGCGCGGGCCTCGTCGTCTGCGGGTTCTCCCTCTGCTGCACTGCACTTCTGAAACGGAATTCCCACGTTCTGTTTCATTTCGGGCGCCTTTTGTCGATTTCACTTCCCCAGTCGCGGTTGCTTACCAAAAATCCGGAAATCGGAACAAGCCGTTTCATTATAAGAGCGCCGCTGGCGTCGTCCAGCCGGTGAAACCAGGAGACTAGCGACCATGTCGCAAACCGTTGACTACATCGTCGTGGGCGCCGGCTCGGCCGGCTGCGTGCTTGCCAACCGGCTCAGCGAGGATGGCCAGCACGCCGTCTGCCTGCTGGAGGCGGGGCCGCCCGACACCTATCCGTGGATCCATATCCCGATCGGCTACGGCAAGACGATGTTCCACAAGGAGGTGAACTGGGGCTTCTATACCGATCCGGACCCCAACATGCTCAACCGGCGCATCTACTGGCCGAGGGGCCGCACGCTCGGCGGCAGCAGCGCGATCAACGGGTTGATCTATGTGCGCGGCCAGCGCGAGGACTATGACCAGTGGGAGGCCCAGGGCAATCCCGGCTGGGGCTGGGACGAGTGCCTGCCGTATTTCCGCAAGCTCGAGAACAACGACCGCGGAGCAGCGCCGACGCGCGGCACGCAGGGGCCGCTCAACGCGACTTCCATCGATCGTCCGCATCCGCTGGTGGATGCGTTCATCGGCGCCGGGCAGGCGCTCGGGGTACCGCGCAAGGCCGACTTCAACGACGGCGACCAGGAGGGCGTGGGCTATTACCAGCTCACCACGCGCAATGGCTGGCGTTGTTCGACGGCGGTGGCCTACCTGCGCCCGGCACGTTCCCGCACGAACCTGCGCGTCGAGACCGGCGCGCATACCACGGCCATCCTGTTCGAAGGCAAGCGCGCCGTCGGCGTGCGCTATGTGAAAGACGGGCAACCGTACATCGTGCGTGCAAGGCGCGAGGTGGTGCTGTGCGCGGGCGCGCTGCAGTCGCCGCAACTGCTGCAGCTGTCGGGCGTCGGTCCCGCTCCGCTGCTGCAGGAAATGGGCATTCCCGTCGTGCACGCGTTGCCGGGCGTTGGCGAGAACCTGCAGGACCACCTGCAGAGCCGCCTGATCTATGAGGTGGCGCGGCCCATCACGACCAACGACCAGTTGCGCACGCTGTGGGGCAAGGCGCGCATGGGGCTGGAATGGCTGCTGCGGCGCAGGGGCCCGCTGGCGGTCGGCATCAACCAGGGCGCAATGTTCTGCCGCGTGCTGCCAAAGGAAAGCGCCACGCCCGATACGCAGTTCCACTTCGCCACGCTGTCGGCGGATATGGCGGGTGGCAGCGTCCATCCGTTCTCCGGCTGCACGTATTCGGTGTGCCAGTTGCGGCCCGAGTCGCGCGGCACCGTTCGCATCCGTTCCACCGATCCGTTCGCGCCGCCTTCGATCCAGCCCAACTACTTGTCGACGGACCTGGATCGCCGCAGCGTCATCGGCGCCGTCAGGTTCGCGCGGCAAGTCGCGCAGACCGAGCCGATGCGCACGCTGATGAAGCGCGAATTCCGACCCGGTGATGACGTGCGCACCGATGACGAGATCCTGCATTTCTGCCGCGAGTACGGCGCCACGATCTTCCATCCGTCCGGCACGGCAAAGATGGGCCCTGGCAGCGATCCGCAGGCGGTCGTCGATGCGCGGCTGCGCGTGCATGGCGTGGCCGGCCTGCGCGTGGTCGATTGCTCCGTGATGCCGACGCTGGTGTCGGGCAACACCAATGTGCCGGTCGTGATGATGGCCGAGCGCGCGGCGGATTTCATTCGCGACGATGCACGGCAGCAGCCCGCGGGGGCCACGGTCGCCGATACCGCGGCGGTGGCGCTGGCCGCATGAGGGCGCTCGTGTTCTGCCTTGCGTATGGATAGCTTCTCCGGGCATCTGTCACGCCTTGTCGGCTGGCAGGTGCCGGTTCGCAGTACCACCCGGCGCACATAACAAGCACACATGCCGCCGTCCACACGGTAAAAGGAGACAAGCATGACAGGTACCAACGAACGCGCCGTCCGCAGGGTCGTGGCGGCGTCACTGATCGGCGCCACCATCGAGTGGTATGACTTCTTTCTCTACGGCGTCGTCGCCGGCATCGTTTTCAATAAGCTGTACTTTCCCGTCAGCGACCCGCTGGTGGCCACCATGCTCGCTTACACCACGTTCGCCGTCGGTTTTGTCACGCGTCCGCTCGGCGGCGTGATCTTCGGCCACTTCGGCGACCGCATCGGGCGCAAGAGCATGCTGGTGATCACGCTGATGATCATGGGCGTCTCCACGTTCCTGATCGGCGTGGTGCCGACCTATGACAGCATTGGCATCTGGGCGCGATCCTGCTCTTGCTGCTGCGCGTGCTGCAGGGCATCGGTCTTGGCGGCGAATGGGGCGGGGCGGTGCTGATGGCGTACGAATACGCGCCGCCGGGCAGGAAGGGCTTCTATGCCTCGCTGCCGCAGATCGGGCTGTCGATCGGGTTGTGCCTGGCTTCAGGCGTGGTCGCGCTGCTGTCGCTGACGCTGACCGATGCGCAGTTCCTGGCCTGGGGCTGGCGCGTGGCCTTCCTGGTCTCGGCGGGGATGGTGTTCGTCGGCATGTATATCCGCCTCAACGTCAAGGAAACGCCGGAGTTCGCCGCGGTCAAGCAGCGCAATGCCGAGACCCGTATCCCGTTCGTCGACATGATCCAGCGCTATCCCGGCAATATCCTGAAGGGCATGGGCGCGCGGTATATCGATGGCGTGTTCTTCAACATCTTCGGCGTGTTCTCGATCGGCTACCTGACGCAGACCATCAAGATGTCGCGCACCGATGCGCTGATCGGCGTGATGGCGGCAGCCATCGTGATGTGCGTGTTCATCCCGTTCTTCGGCAGCCTGTCCGACCGCATCGGCCGCACGCGCGTGTACTTCTGGGGTTCGCTGCTGACCGCGTTTTCAGCGTTCCCGGCGTTCTGGCTCATGCTCAACGGCGGCCACAGCACGCTGGTGGTGTGGCTGTCCATCGTGGTGCCGTTCGGCATTCTCTATGCGGCCGTGTATGGCCCGGAGGCGGCGCTGTTCTGCGAGCTGTTCGATGCGAAGGTCCGCTATACCGGGATCTCGTTCGTCTACCAGTTCTCCGGCATCTTCGCCTCGGGCATCACGCCGATCATTGCGACGGCGCTGCTCAAGACGGGCGGTGGCCAGCTTGGCAGATCTGTGCGTATGTGGTGTTCGCGGGGGTGGTGTCGGCGCTGTCGGCGGCCTGGATTGGGCGCGATGCGCGCGGTGGGGCGCTGCGCGGGCGGGAGGGGGTGTTGACGACCTCCCAGTGAGGAGGCAGCGGTAACGGCGGACGTAGCGCTGGCTTTGAAATTGCCGACAAAGCCAAAATAGCGAGTGTTGTCTCCCCTCTCCCATTTATGGGAGAGGGTGGGGAGGAGGCGGGAGGTCCCACGAAGTGAGACGCTACGGC
>LRMT01000278.1 GCA_001725945.1 Cupriavidus sp. UYMMa02A
CTCCCCTCTCCCGCTTGCGGGAGAGGGAGCAGACAGCGGTATAGTTGGACTTATACGCAAGCAAAGGCAAACCATGACGTTCTTCATTGAATCCTGCTCGGCGGCTTGCTGTCGGGCTGATGTACTCGCTGGTGGCGCTGGGCTTCGTGCTGATCTACAAGGCTCGGGCGTGTTCAACTTCGCGCAGGCGCGATGGTCTACTTTGCCGCGCTGGCGGTGGTGGGCCTGATGGACAAGGGCTTGCCGATGTGGGCCGCCGTGATCGGCGCCTTCGTCGTGATGATCGTGGTCGGCATGAGCACCGAGCGCTTCGTGCTGCGCAAGCTGGTCAACCAGCCGCCCATCACGCTGTTCATGGCTACCATCGGCCTGTCGTTCTTCCTGGAGGGCCTGGGGCCGCTGTTGTTTGGCAACGAAGTGCGCCCGATCAATCTCGGCATCGTCGACGAACCGATCGAGGCGATCCTGACGCGCTTCAATATCGTCCTCTCCAAGTTCGACATCGCCGCCGCCGCGATTGCCGGCGTGCTGGTCGGCTCGCTGGCGCTGTTTTTCCAGTACACCAAGGTGGGCCGCGCACTGCGTGCGGTGGCTGACGACCACCAGGCCGCGCTGTCGCTGGGCATTCCGCTGCAGCATATCTGGGCGATCGTGTGGGGCGTGGCGGGTTTCGTTGCGCTGGTGGCCGGCATGCTGTGGGGCTCGCGCAATGGCGTGCAGTTCGCGCTGACGCTGACCGCGCTGAAGGCGCTGCCGGTGCTGATCCTCGGCGGCTTTACCTCGGTGCCTGGCGCCATTGTCGGCGGCTGATCATCGGTGCCTCGGAGAAGCTCGCCGAGATCTACATCCCGCCGGTGTTCCAGTCGGCGTTCGGCGGCAACTTCGGCGGCATCGAAGGCTGGTTCCCGTATGTGTTTGCGCTGCTGTTCCTGCTGGTCAGGCCCGAGGCCTGTTCGGCGAGAAGCATATCGACCGCGTCTGAACCGACTTCGCTCCAGGAGACTTTCCATGTTCTATCGTGAAGCCGGCCAGTTCAAGACGAGCTACGTCGCCGACAGCCAGATCTTCCCCATCCGCCAGGACCGCATCGGCTTTGCGGTGCTGATGGCGGTGGCCTTCGGGGTGATTCCGTTCGTCGGGTCGGAATACTGGTTCACGGCCATCCTGATCCCGTTCCTGATCTTCTCGCTCGCGGCACTGGGCCTGAACATCCTCACGGGTTACGCCGGGCAGCTGTCGCTCGGCACGGCGGCCTTCATGGCCGTGGGCGCCTACGCCGCGTACAACTTCCAGCTCCGCATCGAGGGGATGCCGGTGCTGCTCACCTTCATCCTCGCGGGCCTGTCGGCGGCGGTGGTGGGCGTGGCCTTCGGCCTGCCGTCGCTGCGCATCAAAGGGTTCTACCTGGCGGTGGCGACGCTGGCCGCGCAGTTCTTCGTGGTGTGGGCGCTGACCAAGTTTCCCTGGTTCTCCAACAACAGTTCATCGGGCGTGATCACCGCGCAGCGGCTGGACCTGTTCGGCATTGCCATCGACACGCCGGTAAAGAAGTACCTGTTCGTGCTGGGACTCGTCACGGTGCTGGCGTTCATCGCCAAGAACCTGGTGCGCTCGGCCACCGGCCGTGCATGGATGTCGGTGCGCGACATGGACGTGGCGGCCGAGGTGATCGGCATTCCGCTGATGCGCACCAAGCTGCTGGCCTTTGCGGTGAGTTCGTTCTACTGCGGCGTGGCCGGCGCGCTGTACGCGTTCTGCTACCTCGGTTCTGTCGAGCCGGATGGCTTCTCGCTCGACCTGTCGTTCCGCGTGCTGTTCATGATCATCATCGGCGGCGTGGGCAGCATCCTGGGATCGTTCCTCGGCGCGGCCTTCATCCTGCTGCTGCCGATTTTCCTGGACAACGTGCTGCCGCCGCTGGCATCGATGCTGCACCTGCCGTTCACGAATGCCACGGTATCGCATATCCAGTTGATGGTGTTCGGCGGCCTGATCATCTTTTTCCTGATCGTGGAGCCGCACGGACTGGCGCGGCTGTGGCAGATTGCCAAGGAGAAGCTGAGGCTGTGGCCATTCCCGCACTAGTTGCATTCCCCATTTTCTGACGTAGCGTTCCATCAAACGGGTACCCCATAACAAACGCACCTGCCAAGGTGAAGGAGACTGTCATGACAACCCTGATTCGCAATGTGCAGCGTGCCGTGCTGGCCGCAAGCGCCGCGGCCGCACTGATGGTGCCGGCGGCCTCCGCGCTGGCGCAGGCCAACGAGCAGTTCGTGGCGCTGCCGAGCTACCGCGTGGGCCCCTATGGCGCCAATGGGCAGTCCTGGTATGGCGGCTTCGTCGACTACCTGAACTACGTCAACCTCAAGGACGGTGGCGTCAATGGCGTCAAGCTGAGCTGGGAAGAGTGCGAGACGGAATACAACAACGCCAAGGGTGTGGAGTGCTATGAACGCCTGAAGGCGAAGAACACCACCACCAAGGGCACCGCCTATCACTCGATGTCGACGGGCATCTCGTACGCGCTGGTCGACAAGACCGCCGCCGACAAGGTGCCGCTGGTGATGATGGGCTATGGCCGCACGGATGCAGTGGATGGCTCGGTGTTCCCCTATGCCTTCCCGCTGGTGACGACCTACCAGATGCAGGTGTCGGCCATCGTGAAATACCTGGCGACCAAGAATGGCGGCTCGCTCGCCGGCAAGAAGATTGTCTACCTGTACCACGACTCGGCCTATGGCAAGGAGCCGATCGTCGCGCTGCAAGCTGAAGCCAGGCTCGGCAAGTTCAACCTGGTGGAGATCCCGGTGGCGCACCCGGGCAACGAGCAGGGCGCGCAGTGGCTGAAGATCCGCCAGGAGAACCCGGACTACGTGATCTTCTGGGGCTGGGGCGTGATGAACCAGACCGCGCTGAAGGCGGCGCAGAAAGTGGGCTTCCCGCGTGACAAGATGATCGGCTCGTGGTGGGCAGGCTCCGAAGAAGACACCGTGCCGGCCGGCGAGGCTGCCAAGGGCTACATGAGCGCCACCTGGAACGTGGCGGGCAAGAGCGTGCCCCTGATCGCCGACATCGACAAGGTGGTGTACGGCGCCGGCAAGGGCAATATGCAGGACAAGAACAAGGTGGGATCGGTGCTCTACAACCGCGGCGTTTCGGCTGCCGTCGTGACCGTCGAGGCCATTCGCGTTGCGCAGGCGAAGTTCGGCAAGGGCAAGGTGATGAGCGGCGAGCACATGCGCTGGGCGTTCGAGAACCTCAACCTTACAAATGCGCGCCTGCAGCAGCTTGGCGCCACCGGCCTGCTGCCGGAGATCAAGACCAGTTGCGAGAACCACGAGGGCTCCGGCAAGGTGAAGATCCAGCAGTGGGACGGTACCAAGTGGGTGGTCGTATCCGACTGGATCGAAGGCAACAAGAACCTGATCCACCCCTTGTTCAAGGCGACTGCTGCGCAGTACGCGAAGGAAAAGGGGATCACGCCGGGCTGCTCGAGTTTGTGATTGCTGCGGCGGCGAACACCGCCAATTGTGTGCACTCCTCTCCCGCAGGCGGGGGAGGGTGCAGGCCCCGGACAATTGAGAGCCGTACCATGACCCTCCTCTGCGTCAACAACATCGAAGTCATCTACGATCACGTGATCCTGGTGCTCAAGGGCGTGTCGCTCGAAGTGCCGGAGGGCAAGATCGTCGCGCTGCTGGGCGCCAACGGCGCGGGCAAGACCACCACGCTCAAGGCCATCTCCAACCTGCTGCATGCGGAGCGTGGCGACGTCACCAAGGGCTCGATCGAATACCGCGGCGACCGCGTCGACCAGCTCACGCCGAACGACCTTGTCCGGCGCGGCGTGATCCAGGTGATGGAAGGCCGGCACTGCTTTGCCCACCTCACCATCGAAGAGAACCTGCTGACCGGCGCCTATACGCGCGGGCTGTCGCGCGGCGAGACGCGCGACGAGCTGGAAAAGATCTACGCCTACTTCCCGCGCCTGAAGACGCGCCGCAAGTCGCAGGCGGGCTACACCTCGGGCGGCGAGCAGCAGATGTGCGCGATCGGCCGGGCCATGATGGCCAAGCCCGCGATGATCCTGCTCGATGAGCCGTCGATGGGCCTCGCGCCCCAGATCGTCGAAGAGATCTTCGAGATCGTGCGCGACCTGAACACCCGCGAAAAGGTCAGCTTCCTGCTGGCCGAACAGAACACCATGGTGGCGTTGCGCTATGCCGACTACGGCTACATCCTCGAGAATGGCCGCGTGGTGATGGACGGCGACGCCGAATCGTTGCGCACCAACGAGGACGTCAAGGAGTTCTACCTTGGCGTGGCGGCCAACGACGCGGATGGCGCAGAGAGGAAGTCGTTCCGCGATGTGAAGAGCTATCGCCGAAGGAAGCGCTGGCTGGCCTAGCACATGCCAACTGTTTTCCCTCTCCCCTCAGTGGGAGAGGGGAGCACCGACCCCGCCGCATTCCCCAATTTATCGCGTCGTACTACACCATGCCTGAATACTTCGATTCGCTCGAAACCCGTGCGCCGGACGTCCGCGAGCAGGCGCTGCTTGCTGCGCTGTCACGCCAGGTCGCCCATGCGCGAGCCCATGCGCCGTATTTCGCCGAGGCGCTGCGCGACGTGGATCCGGCCACGTTGACCACACGTGAGTCGCTGGCCGCGCTGCCGGTGACGCGCAAGTCGGACCTGAGCGCGCGCCAGAAGAGCATGCCGCCGCTCGGCGGGCTCAACGCCACGCCCCTGGGCGGCCTGCGCCACATCTTTCAGTCGCCGGGCCCGATCCACGAGCCCGACGGCCACGACGCCGACTGGTGGCGCATTGCGCGCGCGATGTTCGCGGCAGGATTCCGTTCGGGCGATCTGGTCTACAACACCTTCTCCTACCACTTCACGCGCCGGCATGATGATGGAAACTGGTGCGCACCGGCTTGGCTGCTGCGTGTTTCCGGCTGGCGTGGGACAGACCGAGTCGCAGGTGCAGGCACTCGCCAGCCTGCAGCCATCGGCCTACGCGGGCACGCCGTCCTTCCTCAAGCTGCTGCTGGAGCGCGGCGCGGAACTGGGCACGCCATGCCACAGCCTGTCCAAGGCGCTGGTCTCGGGCGAGGCGCTCCCGCCGTCGCTGCGCGGCTGGTTCCAGGAGCGCGGCATTCGCGTGCAGCAGATGTATGGCACCGCCGATCTCGGCCTCATCGCCTACGAAACGGAGGGCGGTGACGGCTGGGTCGTCGATGAAGGCGTGCTGGTCGAGATCGTCGAGCCGGGCGGCACGAAGCCTATGCCCGAGGGCGAAACCGGGGAGGTGGTGGTGACCGTGCTCGGCAACGGCGACTATCCGCTGATCCGCTTCGGCACCGGTGACCTGTCGGCCATCGTCACCGATTCCTCGCACCGCGCGAGCCCGTGCGGTCGTACCAATATCCGCCTCAAGGGCTGGCTTGGCGCGCGGACCAGACCACCAAGGTCAAGGGCATGTTCGTGCATCCGGGCCAGGTCGCCGACGTACTGCGCCGCCATCCGGAGATCCGCGCCGCGCGGCTGGTCGTGACCGGTACCATGGGCGCCGACGTGATGACGCTGCATTGCGACGTCACGCGAGAAGACGACGGCCTGAAGCGGGCCGTGGCGGAGTCGTTGCGAGAAGTGATGCGCCTGCGCGGCGAGGTGGTGTTCGTGCCGGCAGACTCGCTGCCGCAGGACGGCAAAGTGATCGAGGACGCGCGCCGTTACGACTAGTTGCCGTGCCCGCCCGGTGGCCGGGTGGGCAAGCGCAACATCCAGATGCTGACCGCGGCCGCACAGGCAATCAGCGCCGCCGATGCCAGCGGCCGTGCGCGCATCAGCCACGCCGTCGCCCCCATCGACGTCCACATCATCACCAGCGCCAGGCACTTGGCCCGCAGCGGAATGCTGTGGTGGCGCTGCCAGTCGCTGACCAGTGGGCCAAAGCGCGGGTGCTCTAGCAGCCAGCCATGAAAGCGCTCCGAGCCGCGCGCGAAGCAGGCCGCTGCGAGCAGCACGAACGGCGTGGTCGGCAGCACCGGCAGGAAGATCCCGATAATGCCAAGCAAAAGGCTTGTCGCGCCCAGCGTGACCCACATCGCGCGCAGCAGCCGCTGCCGGCGGCTCAGTGCGACCGGGGCAGCAAGCTCAGGCTCGGGCGTGTCGTGGTGCAGCGACGGCAATGGAGAAAAGCGGGCTTAGCGCGCGATACCGAGCCGCGCCTTGGCCGCGTCGTACTCGGCCTTCATGCGCGCGACGATCTCGCCGGCGGGCGGGATATCGTGGATCTGCCCCACGCCTTGGCCCGCGCCCCAGATCTCCTTCCATGCCTTGGCCTTCGAGCTGCCGCTGGAAAAATCCATCTTGCTCTTGTCGGCTGCCGGCAGGTTGTCCGGATCGAGGCCGGCACCGACGATGCTTTCGCGGATGTAGTTGCCGTGCACCCCGGTGAAGAGGTTCGTGTAGATGATGTCGCCGCGGCCGAGCCCGTGATCGACTGCTTGTACGCTTCGTTGGCGTGCGCTTCCTGCGAGGCGATGAAGCGCGTGCCCACGTAGCAAAGTCGGCACCCATGGCCTGCGCGGCCAACACGGCGTCGCCCGTGGCGATCGAGCCCGACAGCGCGATCGGGCCATCGAAGATCTTGCGCACTTCGCCCACCAGCGCGAACGGTGACAGCATGCCGGCATGGCCACCAGCGCCTGCCGCCACCAGGATCAGGCCATCCACGCCGGCTTCCAACGCCTTCTCGGCATGGCGCAGGCTGATCACGTCATGAAGCACGATGCCGCCGTAGCTGTGCACGGCGTCGATCATTTCCTTGACCGGCGCGCGCAGCGAGGTGATGAAGATCGGCACCTTGTGGTCCACGCAGACCTTTACGTCGTGTTCAAGCGCGCGTCGACGTATGCACGATCTGGTTCACCGCGATCGGGCCGACCGGCTTGCCGGGATTGGCGGCCTGGAAGCTGGCCAGCTCTTCCTGCATCTGCGTGAGCCATTCGTCGAGCAACTCGGCCGGGCGTGCGTTCAGCGCCGGGAACGAGCCGACAATGCCGGCCTTGCACTGCGCCAGCACCAGTTCCGGATAGCTGACGATGAACATCGGCGATGCAATGACGGGAAGGGCCAGGTTTTGCAGCACCTGGGGCAGTTGTCGGGCGGCGGGCATGGTGTCTCCTGAACCACGTGCGGGCGCGGTGGCACCCTGAAATGAACGGTCGTTCGATTATAGGGAGTTTCGGATTGTGGCGGCTAGAAGCGTCAATCTACGCCATTTTCCGGAGGGCGCGTGCCTAAGGCCCTGCTTCTTCGTCCGTCTGCTCAGGCGGACCCGGCATCGCAGATGCGACATCTGACACCGCGCGGCCATGCTTCGGACGCGGACATGTCGACCTCAGGCCATCAATGTGTTCTTGCAGGCCCTCGGGGATGTCTCGCCACATCGGGTCAAGAATAAAATCGATACCCTCCCGGCGGGCCTGCTTGGCGGCTGGGACAAAGTCTGCATCCCCGGCAATCAGGACAATCTGATCTACCTGCCGCTTGAACGCCAGCGAAGCGACATCGATTCCGACGCGCATATCAACGCCTTTCTGCTTCGTATCAACGCGCACATCTTCCGGCTTGAGACAGTCCAGGGTGATCTTGCGCTTCAACAGATCGGCAATTCGCTCCGGTCGTATCGTCCAGGTTGTATGCGTCGACAATTGGCCGAGCCGTAGGGCCAACTTGCGCTTGGCGCGAAGTCGTGCATGCAAGGTCCGACGAAAGACTGCTTCATCCGATTTGCCGAAATCTATTGCCTTACCCGTAATTGGGTGATGCATTTTCTTGTCGAGGGGCGGGCAATCGTAGAAGAAGATGCGATACAGGTCGCGCGTCGGACCGGCTGGCGCGCCGTTGCGTCTCGGAGGCACAAGATGCGCGCACGCCCACGAATGCGCACAGTCCGCAGCATGATGGGCGTCATATGCGCGCTCGGGCTCCAGCGAGCGGAATCGTTTGATGAAGTAGGCGCCGTCGATGAGAATGGCTGTCGGCATGTGCGTCCTTTGGCCGCACGGAATCGCGCGTTCAAGAAGCAAAACGCCCAAGGGGTCGGCGCGTCCGGGATGTATGGGACGGCTTACTGCCAAGGGCGGGATGTGCGGCCAGTATATCGGCGGGGCTTACGGCACGCAACGAACTACGTCCGATGCTGCTTGTTCCTCTGGAGGCCCATCTTGCTACTGCTCCAAGGCGGACACCATCTCCGCCGCCGCCTGCTGCAACTCCGGCACAAACCGCCGCGTGGCCTCCGCCGGACTGATCGCCTGCTCCAGATAGACGACATTCAGGCTCGCCAGCACCCGTCCCCCCGTTTGGATAGCCACTGCCACCGCCCCGATCTTCCGCTGATCCGCCCAGTCCCCATGATTGGACCCGAAGCCGTCCTTGCGCGTCTGCCGAATCAGGTTGCGGATATAGGCATCATCCATTGCCAGCTTGAGCTGTTGTTCACCGCCCGCGCCTGAGCGGAGCACTTCGAGAATGTCTTCGCGCTCGGCATCCGGACACATCGAGAAGTACACGCGGCCGGCGGAGGTCAGCAGGATCGGCAGCCGCCTGCCGACCATGGAACGGTGAAACGACAGCGGGCTGAACCGGTGCGTGGTCTCGCGGATGATCATGGCGTCGCCGTCTGGCGTGGTCAGGTCCGAGGGCCACACCACGCGCTGCAGCAGCGTCCCATGATCGGCGGCGCCACGGTGGCGATGCGCTCATCGTCGGTGAAGCCTTCGCTGAGCGCGCGCACGTCGAGCGTCAGGCGGAAGCTGTCGTCTGACGTACTGCGCCGCACGAAGCCTTCTTCGACCAGCGTTTCCAGCAAACGCCGCACCGTGGTCCGGTGCAGGCCCGTCGATTCGCTCAGTTGCTGGCTGGTGGCACGGCCGTTTTCCATGGCATTGAGCGCGCGCAGCACCTGCAGGCCGCGTGACAATCCCCGCACGTTTGCGTATTTGGTCATGGAAAATCCTTAAAAATCAAAGATGTGCATTCCTTGCACATTTTATAGAAATGTTTGAGCGCGCGCCGCAGCTGCCTAGACTCCTCTCAAAATGCAAATTCAATGGAGACGCCCTCAATGTCCTGCCTGATCCATCGCCAGCGCCGCCGCTGCGGCACCTGACCCGCGGCCGCTGCGCCGGCCACCTGATTCCAATTCATTGCAGCACAGCCAGTACGCGCCCATCCGCGCGCGGGGTGCGCTCGTGCCTTGCTTGCCAGTAGGAGACCTATGAACACCACGGCCACGCAGACGGCGCAAGCCGACCGTCTCCCCAATGTCGACACCGACGTCGCCATCATCGGCGCGGGCCCCGTCGGGCTGATGATCGCCAATATTCTCGGCCTGCAGGGCGTGCGTGTCACAGTCATCGAGAAGCTGGACCAGCTCATCGACTATCCGCGCGCCATCGGCCTTGACGATGAAGCGCTGCGCGTGTTCCAGGCTGTCGGCCTGGCGGACACGCTGCTGCCGCACACCACGCCCGACCACTGGATGCGCTTCGTCACGAAGGACGGCCATTGCTTCGCGTCGATCGAGCCGCGCACCGACGAGTTCGGCTGGTCGCGCCGCAATGCGTTCATCCAGCCGCTGGCCGACCGCGTGTTGTACGAAGGGCTGGCGCGGTTCGCGCATGTGCAGGTCCTGTTCGGCCACGGCGTCGAAGCCTTCACGCAGGACAGCGCCGGCGTGAGCGTCGAGGTGACCACCGCTGGCGGCCAGCGCCGCACCATCCGGGCCGCCTATATGGTTGGCGCCGACGGCGGCAACAGCCTGGTGCGCCGCACGCTGGAAGTGCCGTTCGAGGGCCGCACCAAGCCAAACCAGTGGATCGTCGTCGACGTGCGCAACGACCCGGTGGGTTCGCCGCACATCTACCTGCACTGCGAACACGAACGGCCCTATGTGACCGCGGCGCTGCCGCACGGCATCCGCCGCTTCGAGTTCATGGTGATGCCGGGCGAGACCGAAGAGGAACTGTCGAAGCCGGAAAACATGGCCGCGCTGATCCGCAAGGTGGTGGCCGATCCGGACAAGGTCGACTACATCCGCAAGCGCGTGTACACGCACAACGCACGGCTCGCATCGACCTTCCGCGTCGACCGCGTCCTGCTGGCCGGCGACGCCGCGCACATCATGCCGGTATGGCAAGGCCAGGGCTACAACAGCGGCATCCGCGATGCCAACAACCTCGGCTGGAAGCTCGCCATGGTCGCGAAGGGGCTGGCCGACGCGCGCCTGCTCGATACCTACACGGCCGAGCGCCGCGCGCATGCGCGTTCGATGATCCACCTGTCCGAGGTGGCGGGCGACATCTTCGCGCGACCACGCGCTTCGGCGCGCGCGTTCCGCGATGCCTTCGTGCGCGGCTTCGACGTGCTGCCTTCGATCAAGCGCTACTTCGTCGAGATGCGCTTCAAGCCGATGCCGCGCTATGAGGAGCGTGGTACTGCTGCCGCCGCCACAACAGCGTGGCGGCTGGCTTGCGCGCGTGCTGGAGCGCTGCGGCAACACGGCGCCGGGCCGCCTGCTCGGCCTGATGAGCGAGAAGCGCGATTCCCTGCTCGGGCGCTGGTCTATGGCCGCGATCCGCTGGCCGGGTCGCCGGTCGGGCGCCTCTTCATCCAGCCGCGTGTGCGCACCGCCGACGGCGGCCTTGCGCTGCTCGACGACGCCATCGGCAACACCTTCGCCGTGATCGGCTGGGGCACCGACCCGACCTTCGGCCTGACGCCGCAGGCGCGCGCGCTCGCGGAGAAGGCGGGCATGCGCTTCGTGCTGGCCAAGCCCGATGTGCAGCTGCGCCATGCCGAAGACGTGTCCGAGGGCGTGATTGCGATCGGCGACGCAGGCGGCCGCCTGAAGGAGTGGTTCAGCCGCCTGCCGCAATCGGTGGTGCTGCTGCGTCCGGACCGCTTTGTCGCGGGCGTGTGTTCGCCGCAGCAGGTGTCGGAGGCCATCACCGAGCTGGCGGGAAAGCTCGGCATGACCACCGCCCCGGTGTACGCGGACGCCGGCAGCCCTTGCGTGCCGTCGCGCCCGGCGCGCGACCCCATCACCGTTACCGAAGCAGCAGGAGCATGAGAATGCCGATTCACCTGGAATGCCTGTCGCACACGCCGTTGCACGGCTATGTCGACCCCGCACCCGAAGTCGTCGCCGAGGTCGAGCGCGTGCAGGCCGCGGCGCGCGAGCGTGTGCGCGCGTTCGACCCGGAGCTGGTCGTAGTGTTCGCGCCGGACCACTTCAACGGCTTCTTCTATGACGTAATGCCGCCGTTTTGCATCGGCGCTGCGGCCACCGCGATCGGCGATTTCAGGAGCCTGGCCGGCAAGCTGCCGGTGCCCGCGGACATCGCGCAGTCGCTCGCCGAAAGCGTGATGGCCGCCGAGATCGATGTCTCGCTGTCGTATCGGATGCAGGTCGACCATGGCTGCGCCGATGCGCTCGCGGTGCTGACCGGTGGGCTGGACCGCTACCCGGTCATCCCCGTCTTCATCAATTCCGTGGCGCCGCCGATGGCGACGCTGCGCCGCGCGCGGCTGCTCGGTGACGCGGTCGGCCGCTTCCTGTCGCGCACCGGCAAGCGCGTGCTGGTGGTCGGCTCGGGTGGCATCTCGCACGAGCCGCCGGTGCCGGAACTGGCCGGCGCGAGCGAGGAAGTCGCCGAACGCTTGATCGCCGGGCGCAATCCTTCGCCGGAGTCGCGCGCCGCGCGCCAGGCACGCACCGTAGCCGCCGCGAAGGCCTTCGTCGCCGGCGACAGCCATTTGCATCCGCTCAATCCCGAGTGGGACCGCGCCTTCCTGTCGCTGCTCGCTTCCGGCGAATTGACCGCCGTCGACGGCATGACCAACGACGCCATCACGCGCGACGGCGGCAAGTCGGCGCACGAGATCCGCACGTGGGTCGCTGCGTTTGGCGCGCTGGCCGCTTGCGGCCCGTATCGCGCGTCACTCGACTTCTACCGCGCGATTCCCGAGTGGATCGCCGGTTTCGCCACGATGCATGCCGAACCGCGCGCCGCGCTGGCCGCTGCCGCCTGAACCGATCAAGGAGAATCCGATGACCGACCCCAACATCGTCAACGCCATCGCGGCACGTCTGCGGGATGCCGAGGCCACGCGCCAGACCGTCGCACCGGTGCGCGGCGAGATCGCGATCGATGACATCGCCACCGCGTATGCCGTGCAGCAGGCCAACGTCGACGCACGCATCGCGCAGGGCGAACGCATCGTCGGCCGCAAGATCGGCCTGACTTCGCTGGCCGTGCAGAAGCAGCTCGGCGTCGACCAGCCCGATTTCGGCGCGCTGTTCGCGAGCATGGCTTACGGCGACAGCCAGCCGATGCCGCTGTCACGCCTGATCCAACCCAAGGTCGAGGCCGAGATCGCGCTGGTGCTCGAGCACGACCTGACGCACGAGCGCCACACGTTTGCCGACATTGTGCGCGCCAGTGCGTACGCGCTGGCGGCCATCGAGGTGGTCGACAGCCGCATCCGGAACTGGGATATCCGCTTCGTCGACACCGTGGCCGACAACGCGTCGAGCGCGCTGTTCGTGCTCGGCAGCCGCCCGGTGCCGCTGACCGCGGTCGACCTTACCGCATGCGCGATGACGCTCTCGCGTGACGGCGAAGTGCTGTCGCGCGGCAACGGCGCCGCTTGCCTGGGCAACCCGCTCAATGCGGCGGTCTGGCTCGCGGACCGCATGGTGCAGCTCGGCACGCCGCTGCGCGCCGGCGACATAGTGCTGACCGGCGCGCTTGGCCCGATGGTCGCGGTCACCGAACCCGGCACCTACACCACCGAGATTGAAGGACTCGGCAGCGTCCGCGCGACGTTTGCCGCATAACCAGGAACACACATGGCTTCCGAAAAACTCAAGGCAGCAATCATCGGCTCCGGCAATATCGGCACGGACCTGATGATCAAGATCCTGCGCAACAGCCAGCATCTGGAGATGGCGGCGATGGTCGGCATCGACCCGGCCTCCGACGGCCTCGCACGGGCGGCGCGGCTTGGTATCGCGACTACGCATGAAGGCGCCGAAGGGCTCACGCGCCTGCCGGTGTTCGACGATATCGACTTCGTCTTCGACGCCACGTCCGCCGGCGCGCACATCAAGAACGACGCGCTGCTGCGCAAGCTCAAGCCGGGCCTGCGCATGATCGACCTCACGCCCGCCGCGATCGGCCCGTACTGCGTGCCGGTGGTCAATCTCGACGCGCATCTGGACGCGCCGAACGTCAACATGGTCACATGCGGCGGCCAGGCCACCATCCCCATCGTCGCCGCCGTGTCGCGCGTGGCGAAGGTCCACTACGCAGAGATCGTGGCGTCGATCAGCAGCAAGTCGGCAGGCCCCGGCACCCGCGCCAACATCGACGAGTTCACCGAGACCACGTCGAAGGCGATCGAGGTTGTCGGCGGCGCGGCGAAGGGCAAGGCCATCATCGTGCTCAACCCGGCCGAGCCGCCGGTGATGATGCGCGACACCGTCTACACGCTGTCCGAGCTGGCCGATCGCGACAAGGTCGAAGCATCGATCGAGGAAATCGTGCGCGCGGTGCACGCCTACGTGCCCGGCTACCGGCTCAAGCAGACCGTGCAGTTCGACGAGATCCCGGCCAGCGCACCGCTCAATGTCCCGGGCCTGGGCCGCTTCAGCGGTCTGAAGACTTCGGTGTTCATCGAAGTGGAGGGTGCCGCCCATTACCTGCCTGCGTACGCGGCAACCTCGACATCATGACTTCCGCCGCGCTGGCCACGGCCGAGCGCATGGCGCAAGCGATGCTGAGCGCCAACGCCACCACTGAAGGAGCCTGCGCATGAGCACCACGGCCAAGAAACTCTATATCTCCGACGTGACGCTGCGCGACGGCAGCCACGCGGTCCGCCATCAATACTCGATCCAGAACGTACAGGACATCGCCCGCGCGCTCGACCGTGCAAAGGTCGACAGCATCGAAGTCGCGCATGGCGACGGCCTGCAGGGCTCCAGCTTCAACTACGGCTTTGGCGCGCACAGCGATCTCGAATGGATCGCCGCCGTGGCCGACGTGGTCGAGCACGCGAGGATCGCCACGCTGCTGTTGCCTGGCATCGGCACCACGCATGACTTGAAGGCTGCCTACGAGGCCGGCGCACGGGTCGTGCGCGTGGCCACGCACTGCACCGAGGCCGATATCTCGAAGCAGCACATCGAGTACGCACGCGAACTCGGCATGGATACGGTCGGCTTCCTGATGATGAGCCACATGACCACGCCGGAGAACCTGGCGGTCGAGGCGAAGAAGATGGAGAGCTACGGCGCGACCTGCATCTATGTGGTCGATTCCGGCGGCGCGCTGACGATGAACGACGTGCGCGACCGCTTCCGTGCACTCAAGGGCGTGCTGAACGCCGACACGCAGACGGGCATGCACGCGCATCACAACCTGTCGCTTGGCGTAGCAACTCCATCGTCGCGGTCGAAGAAGGCTGCGACCGCATCGACGCCTCGCTGGCCGGCATGGGCGCGGGCGCGGGCAATGCGCCGCTGGAGGTGTTCATCGCCGCCGCGGAACGCATGGGCTGGAATCACGGCACAGATCTGTACACGCTGATGGACGCGGCTGATGACATCGTGCGTCCGCTGCAGGACCGTCCGGTGCGTGTCGACCGCGAGACGCTCGCGCTTGGTTATGCCGGCGTGTATTCGAGCTTCCTGCGACATTCGGAAGTGGCGGCGCAGAAGTATGGGCTGAAGACGGTGGACATCCTCGTGGAGCTTGGCAAGCGCCGGATGGTGGGCGGGCAGGAGGACATGATTGTTGATGTGGCGCTCGATTTGAAGAAGCGCGCGGCCTGAGGTCGAGTCATTCGATGGTCCTGAGCGGTTTCTCCCCTCTCCCGCGAGCGGGAGAGGGGAGCAGGCCGCGGTCGTTTGACCAAGTTGCAAGAGCGAACGGCGAATGGAAGTACCGCGCCGGCGTCCCAACAGTAATCACACCCGCCATCAAGAGCGGCGCACAGATAAAGCGGAGACAAGAATGAGTACGTTTCAACCTGCCAGCGCCACCGCGCGCAGCACAAAAGGCAGCATCACCACCATCGGCCTCTGCCTGGCCATCGCCCTGCTGGAAGGCCTCGACCTGCAGTCGGCCGGCGTTGCCGCGCCGCGCATCGCGAAGGAGTTCTCCCTGTCGGTCGCGCAGATGGGCTGGGCTTTCAGCGCCGGCGCATCGGCCTGCTGCCAGGCGCGGCGTTGGGCGGGCGCCTGGCCGACCGACTGGGCCGCAAGCGCGTGCTGATGCTGTCCGTCGCGCTGTTCGGCGCGTTCTCGCTGGCGACGACGCTGGTGTGGAGTTTCGAAAGTCTGCTGGTGGCGCGCCTGTTGACGGGCCTGGGCCTGGGCGCCGCCATGCCCAACCTGATCGCGCTGTGCTCGGAAGCGGCCTCTCCCGCGCAGCGCAGTACGGCCGTGGGCGCGATGTACTGCGGCATGCCGTTCGGCGCCGCACTGGCAGCAGCGATCGGCATCGTCAGTCCCGGTGACGAGGGCTGGCGGCACATCTTCTACGTGGGCGGCTTCGGGCCGCTGCTGATGGTGCCGCTGCTCGCGCTGTGGCTGTCCGAGTCCGCGCAGTTCGTTGCAGCGAAGTCGCAATTGGTGAAGGGGACGGTAGCCACGCCCGGTTTTGTCGAGGCGCTGTGCAGCAACGGCCGTACACGCACCACGCTGGCGCTGTGGATCAGCTATCTTGGCACGCTGATCGTGCTGTATTTCCTGATGAACTGGCTGCCGTCGATGGTGTTGTCCAACGGCCTGACGCGCACTCAGGCGGGCGTCGCCATGATGATGTTCAACATCGGCGGCGGCATCGGCGCGGTCGGCATCGCCAACGTGATGGATCGCTTCAGCCGGCGCCTCACGGTGGTGGGGATGTACGTCGGTATCGCGGCCGCGCTGGCCGGGCTTGCGAGCGCGGGCGGCAGCGTGTCGATGGCATGGGGCGCGTTCTTCTGCGGCCTGTTCCTGGTGGGCGGACAGTCGGTGCTGTACGCGCTGGCCGGCCAGGCTTATCCGACGGAAGTGCGTGGCACCGGCGTGGGTGCAGCCGTAGCGATCGGCCGCTTGGGCTCGATCCTCGGGCCGCTCGTCGCCGGGCAACTGTTCGCGCTGGGCCAGAGCGCATCGATGCTCGTGGCCGCCAGCATTCCGCTGATCGTCGTCGCAGCAGTCGCAGCACTGGCGGTGGTCGGTTCTTTCACGCCGCCGCTCGTGTCCCGTGCGGCAGTGCCGGGCGGACGCGGCACCTGAGCGGGGTTCCGTCAGCACACATTCCATTCAGTACAGATTCAGTCGAGCAAGGAAGATCATCATGCAAGCAGGGAAAGCCATCACCGAATCCATCACCGAAGCCAACACGAGCCGGTTCGTCACCGTCAAGGACGGCGACACCGAATTCCGCATCCACTGCAACGACACCGGCTCCGGTGCCGAAACCGTCGTCATGCTGCACGGCTCGGGTCCGGGCGCAACCGGCTGGGCCAACTTCAACCGCAACGTCGAGCCGCTGGTCGCTGCGGGCTACCGCGTACTGCTGGTCGATTGCCCGGGCTGGGGCAAGAGCGACCCCGTCGTCAACACGGGCTCGCGCTCGGAACTCAATGGCCGGGTGCTCAAGGGTGTGCTGGACGCACTCGACATCGAACGTGTGCATATCCTTGGCAACTCGATGGGTGGCCACAGCGCGGTGGCCTTTGCGCTCGCCAATCCGCAGCGTGTCGGCAAGCTCGTGCTGATGGGCGGCGGCACGGGCGGCCCGAGCCAGTTCGTGCCGATGCGACCGAAGGCATCAAGCTGCTCAACGGGCTGTACCGCGAGCCGTCGATCGAGAACCTGAAGCGCATGATGAACGTATTCGTCTATGACGCCAGCTCGCTGACCGATGACCTGATGCAGGCGCGGCTCGACAACATGCTCGCGCGGCGGGATCACCTCGAGAATTTCGTCAAGAGCCTGGCGGCCAATCCCAAGCAGTTCACCGACTACGGTGCACGCCTGGGCGAGATCACCGCGCCCACGCTGGTGATCTGGGGGCGTGATGATCGCTTCGTGCCGATAGATGTCGGGCTGCGTCTGATCGCCGGAATCCAGAATGCGCAGATGCATATCTTCAACCGCTGCGGGCATTGGGCGCAGTGGGAGCATGCGGATGCGTTCAATCGGATGGTGGTGGACTTTTTAGGGAATTGAAGGGGGTGTTGCCGGGAGGCCGCCAGGCACAGGCAAGTTCCCACTACCAACCCAAAACAAACGCCCCGCCAGGGCGGGGCATCAACTACCACGAAGACTGATAAAAGAAGCAAGCAGCCAGGGCACCTGCCAATGCCGCAACCGCACATGAAATATAGTCGCCGATTGTGACGTTGACATGGCAGCGTAGTGAAAACCCTGAGGCAGGTTATGCAGCGGGTTTCCTATAGCCCGTAGCGCTTGATCTTGTCATACAGGGTGGCCTTCCCAACCTGCAGCAGGTCGGCCGCCTGGCTGACAGCGCCGCCAGTCCGAGCCAGCGCATCGGCAATGACGGCCCGTTCGAAATGTTCCATGCGTTCGCGCAGGGGGGCGGTCTCGTCGGGCGCCGCAGTGGCCGCGCCGGCCTGACCGCCTTCCGGCACCCCAAGCACCAGGCGGTCGGCGGCATTGCGCAGCTCTCGCACATTGCCGGGCCACGGCCGCTGCGCCAGCGCCTGGCGTTGCGACTCGGACAAAATGGGCGCGGGCCGTTGGTAGCGCACCGCAGAGATCAGCATGAAATGCTCGAACAACGGCACGATATCCTCGCGCCGCTCGCGTAGCGGCGGCAGCGCGATGGTGACGACGTTGAGGCGGTAATAGAGATCCTGGCGGAAGACGCCTTGCGCGACGAGCGCATCCATGTCGCCCTTGGCAGCCGCCACGATGCGCACGTCGATCTTCACCGACGCATTGGACCCGAGCCGTTCCAGCGTCCCTTCCTGCAGCACGCGCAGCAGCTTGACCTGCAGCGCGAGCGGCATGCTTTCGATCTCGTCGAGGAACAGCGTGCCGCCCGACGCGTGTTCGAGCTTGCCGATGCGGCGCTTGCCGGCGCCGGTGAACGCGCCCGCTTCGTGGCCGAACATCTCGCTTTCGAAGATCGACTCGGGCACCGCGCCGCAATTGAGCGCGATGAACGGCCCGTCTGCGCGGTTGGACAGCGCATGCAGGCTGCGCGCGACCAGTTCCTTGCCGGTGCCGGTCTCGCCATTGATCATGACCGGCACGTCGGTGGCGGCCACGTTGGCCACGAGCGCCCGTACCTGATCGATGGCGTGCGAGCGGCCGATGATGCGCGTGCCGGCCGCTGAGCCTGCCAGTTCGCGGCGCAGCGCCTGGTTTTCCAGTTCAAGCGCGCGGCGTTCCAGCGCGCGGCGCACGGTGTCGGTCAGGCGGTCGGCGCCAAAGGGCTTTTCGATGAAGTCATAGGCGCCTTCGCGCATGGCCTGCACGGCCATGGTGATGTCGCCGTGTCCCGTCACGAGCACGACCGGCATGCCGGGCGCGACGTTGCGGCAGTGCTGCAGCAGGTCAAGGCCGCTGGCGCCGGGCAGGCGCACGTCAGTGACCAGCACGCCCGGGAAATCTGCGCCCAGGTGGGGCAGGGCGGCCTCGGCCGAGGGCAGCGCGAGCACGGAGAATCCGGCCAGCTCCAGGCTTTGCGCGGTGGCCTGGCGGACCAGTGGTTCGTCTTCGACGAAGAGGACGCGCAAACCGTCTTGCATGGGTGCCTCAATGTGTCTGGCTGGCGTGCGCGCCGGCTTCCGCCGGGGCGCGCGTCAGCACGATGGTGAATACCGCGCCGCCGCCATCGGCATTGGCGGCGCTGAGCTGTCCGCCGAACTCGCGCACGATCGACGACGAGATCGCCAGGCCGAGGCCGAGCCCCTGTCCGGTTTCCTTGGTGGTGAAGAACGGTTCGAACAGGCGCGGCAGGTCTTCGGGCGGGATGCCGGTGCCATTGTCGCGCACCTGGATCGTCACCGTGCCGGCATCGGCGCGCACGGACAGGTCGATGCGGCCGTGCGCGGGCGCCGCGCTGGCGATGGCATCGAGCGCATTGCCGACCAGGTTGAGCAGCACCTGCTCGAGCTTGAGTTCGTCGGCGCGCACGGCGACACCAGGCAGGGCGTCGAGTCCATCAACATGCAGCGCCACGCTGGCCAGCCGCGGCGCCAGCAGTGCCAGCACGTGCTCGATCGCGGCGCGCACGAGGACCGAACGGCGCGGCGGGCGCGCCTTGCCGGCAAACAACTTGAGCTGGCCGGTGATCTTGCCCATGCGTTCGGTCAGGTCGGCAATTGCGACAGGTTCCCCTCGGCCGCAGCAAGCTGGCCGCGCTCCAGCAGCACGCGCGTGTTGTCCGAGAACGTGCGCAGCGCCGCCAGCGGCTGGTTCAGCTCGTGCGTGATGCCCGCGGCCATCTGCCCCAGCGCGGCCAGCTTGCTGGCCTGCACGAGTTCGTCCTGCGCGGCGCGCAGCTCGCCCTCGGCGCGCGTGCGTTCGGCGACTTCTTCTTCGAGCTTCTCGTTGATGGCCATCAGGTCAGCCGTGCGCGCTTCCACGCGCCGCTCGAGTTCATCGTAGGCGGCTTCGAGCAGGCGGCGGCTGTACAGCATGTCGCGCGTGCGCTGGCGGCGCTGGCGCCAGTTGACAAGCAGCAGGCAGATACAGGCATAGGCCAGCGCGGCCGCCACCGTGGCGTTCCGTGCATTGCCCAGCACCGGGTCGAGCGGCGCCATGACCTGCATGGTCCAGCCCGCCGGGCCGACCTTGCGGACGAGTTCGAGGTAGCGGTCGGCGCGCTCGCTGCCGTCCGGGTTGGTGCCGTCGGCGCGCACGCGCACCAGGCGCGCGCCCGGGTCGAGCGCGGTGGCAGCCAGCCATTCAGTGACCGGCGAGGTCAGCGGTTCCAGCGGCAGCGGCGTCACATCGCGGCCGTGGTACTGGCGGGTCTTGCCCAGTTCGTCGTGCAGCGACGCCGGCAACGGCCCCAGCGTGCGGTACTGCCAGGCCGGCACGGACGACAGGAAGATCACGCCGTGGTCGTCGCTGACCATGAGCGGCTCGGCGCTGCCGCCGCCGGCGCGCTGGAACCATTCGAGGTTGAGCTTGACCACAGTCACGCCGATCACCTTGCCACCCGCTTCCACGGGCTGGGCGATGTAGTAGCCCGGTTCGTCGCTGGTGACGCCGATCGCATAGAAGCGGCCCATCTCGCCGCGCGCGGCGATCTGGAAATACGGGCGGAAGCGGTAGTCGGTGCCGACGAAGCTGCCGGGCTCGCCGGCATTGCTCGCGGCCAGCGCGATACCGTTGGCGGCGATCACATAGGTGGCCGACGCATGCGAGCGCCGGTTGACTTCGGCGAGATAGTGGTTGGCCGCGGCCACGCGGGCCGGATCGTCGGGGGCCTGCAGCAGGCCCCGCACGAACGGGTGCAGCGAGACCAGCGCGGGCAGGAATTCGTAGCGGTCGAGCGTGCTTTCGAGCGTGGCGGCGTAGCGGTCGGCGCGCGTGGCGGTGGATTCCTGCAGGGCCGCCAGGCCGCGCTGCACCGACACCAGCCAGGTCAGCGCGCACAGCAGCACCAGCCCGGCTCCGAGCACCACGGCAAAGCCCCACCAGCGGCGGTTCTCGCTGCCGGGCTCGTGCGCCGCCTGGGCGGTGGCGGGGTCATGTACGGCGAGGAAGTCGTCGGAATGGGGCATCGGCGCGCGCGAAGGCTGTCGCGCCGATGATACTCGCTGCGGCGCGGCCGGCCCATCCAGGTGGACCGGCCGGGCTGCCGCCTGCGAGGCCTCAGACGTTCTGGCCGGCGTCGGCGAGTTCCGCCTCATCTTCACCGCTCTTCTGCAATGCGCGACGGAGCTTGACGCGGTCAAGCTCGTTCTCCCAGGCCGAAACCACCACCGTCGCCACGCCGTTGCCGATGATATTGGTCAGCGCGCGGCATTCGCTCATGAAGCGGTCGATGCCGAGGATCAGCACCATGCCGGCCACCGGGATCGTCGGCACCACGGCCAGCGTCGCGGCCAGCGTGATGAAGCCCGCGCCCGTCACGCCGCTCGCGCCCTTGGACGTGAGCATGGCCACCCCCAGGATGGTGAGCTGCTGCATCAGTGTCAGCTCGATGCCGGTCGCCTGCGCGATGAAGATCACCGCCATCGTCATGTAGATGTTGGTGCCGTCCAGGTTGAACGAATAGCCGGTCGGCACGACCAGGCCAACCACCGACTTGGAGCAGCCGAGCTTTTCCAGCTTTTCCATCAGGTGCGGCAGCGCGGCTTCGGACGAGCTCGTGCCCAGCACGATCAGCAGCTCTTCCTTGATGTACGCGATGAAGCGCAGGATGTTGAAGCCGGTCAGGCGCGCGATCGTGCCAAGCACGAACACCACGAAGAGAATGGCCGTGAAGTAGAACGTGCCGATCAGCTTGAGCAGCGGCACCAGCGAGCCCAGGCCGTACTTGCCGATGGTGAAGGCCATCGCGCCGAACGCGCCGATCGGCGCCACCTTGGTGATGACGTGCACGATGTGGAAGAACACCTTCGACACTTGCTCGATCAGCTGGACGACGATGCGCGCGCGCTCGCCGATGGCGGCCAGCGCGGCGCCGAAGAACAGCGAGACCAGCAGGATCTGCAGGATGTCGCCGTTGGCGAACGCACTGAAGATCGTGTCCGGGATGATGTGCATCAGGAACTCGACCGTGCTCTGGCCATGCGCCTTGGACACATACTGCGCGATGGCCTTGGTGTCCAGCGTGGCCGGGTCGATGTTGAAGCCCACGCCCGGCTTGAGCAGGTGCGCGGCGCCCAGGCCGATCAGCAGCGCGAACGTCGAGACGATCTCGAAGTACAGCAGCGCCTTGCCGCCAACGCGGCCGACCTTCTTCATGTCGCTCATGCCGGCAATGCCGGTCACCACGGTACAGAAGATGATGGGCCCGATGATCATCTTGATCAGCTTGATGAAGCCATCGCCGAGCGGCTTCATGGCAACGCCTGTGTCGGGCCAGAAATGGCCCAGCAGGATGCCGACAAAGATGGCGAACAGCACCTGCACGTACAGGATCTTGTAGAAGGGTTTCCTCATGATGTCGTCCTCGGTTTTTTTGGGCCGTAACCCGCCACGGCGGCGGGCGCGCGCCGTCGCGGATGCGGCGCGTCTCGGACTCAGGAATTGCAATCCATATGCCAGGGCGTGGTGAATCCCTAACTCATTGATTTGAAAGAGGGGGCGCCGGCGGGAGCCGGGCCGGACACTCCGGGTTTCCGGAATTCCGGAATCGCAGGCTCCGGAATTCCGGAGCGGTGCAGGTCCGCTGGGTGCGCGATTTGCCACATCGACTTGCCGCTCGCGGCGGCGGCGCGTGCCGTCCTTCGCGGAAGTGGCCGGACAGACCCGGTCCGGACCTCCGCACACCGTATAATTCCAAGCTTCCACCCATACCAATGCCGCCGGGCGCGCCGAACACTGTGCCGGTGCGGCCCGCCCTTCCCAGCACGCATGAGCAGCTACTACAAGCACCACGTCTTTTCTGCCTCAACCAGCGCGAGGCCGGCGAGAACTGCTGCGCCCAGCACAACGCCAAGGCCATGCAGGAATACGCCAAGAAGCGCTGCAAGGAGCTGGGCATCGCCGGCGGGGAAGGCCGCGTGCGCATCAACAAGGCCGGCTGCCTGAACCGGTGTGAACTCGGACCGGTACTGGTGGTCTACCCCGAGGCCGTCTGGTACACCTTCGTCGACGAGCGCGATATCGACGAGATCATCGACAGCCATCTGCTGAACGGCAAGCCGGTGGAGCGGCTGATGGTGGACCGCTGAACGCGGCGCCTGCCCGTGCGGCAAGGCCAGCATCACGGATGTCCCCGAGGTTTTCCAGTGTTTACCGTAGCGATGCCGCTTGAGCCCGAGCACAGCGGCAGCGCATTTCATTGCCCATTGGCCCAGTTGCATCGTCCATTGCCATCATGAACGCGCATACCCAGGTATTGACCATTGCCGGCCCGGCCGGCGCGATCGACCTCTCGGTCGACCTGCCGCAAGCGGCGCCGCGGGGGCTGGCGCTGGTCGCGCATCCGCACCCGCTGTTCGGCGGCACCAAGGACAACAAGGTCGCGCAGACGCTGGCGCGCAGCTTCGTGCAGCTCGGCTATGCCACGGTGCGCCCGAACTTCCGCGGCGTGGGCAACAGCGCCGGCGAGCATGACAACGGCGTGGGCGAGCAGGACGACTTGCTGGCCGTGGTCGCGTGGATGCGCGAACAGACCGCATGGTCGCCGGAAGCCGCAACGCTGCCGCTGGCCATGGGCGGCTTTTCCTTCGGCAGCTTCGTGACCACGCACGTCGCGAAGCGCCTGGCCGATGCCGGCACGCCGGCGCAGCGCCTGGTGCTGGTCGGCACCGCCGCGAGCCGCTGGCAGGTGGCCGAGGTGCCGGCCGATACCATCGTCATCCACGGCGAGCAGGACGACACCGTGCCGCTGCAGAGCGTGTTCGACTGGGCCCGCCCGCAAGAGCTGCCGGTGATTGTCATACCGGGCGCCGATCATTTCTTTCATCGCAAGCTGCACCTGATCAAGCAGCTCGTCGTCAATGCGTGGGACCGGTGATACCGGCACCCGCAACCGTCCTTCGCGAACTTATCTTGTCGGAAACTGAAACATGCTGAACAGAGCTACGCCGCGCCTTGCGTCCGTCTTTGCCCCCGCCGCCATCGTCGTGGCTGCCACGCTCGCCGCCGCGCCCGTTGCGCTGGCTCAGGCGCCCGCCGTGGTGCTGACGCAGGGCGTGCCGATGCCGCAGGTAGCGGCCAAGTCCTGGATGCTGTACGACGTGACCAGTGGCCAGGCCCTGGCCGCGCAGAACGCGGACATGCGCATCGAGCCGGCTTCGCTGACCAAGCTGATGACCGCCTATCTGGCGTTCGAGGCCCTGAAGGAAAAGCGCCTGACGCTGGACCAGGCCATCGTGCCGACTGCGCTGGTGCTGAAAGTCAAAAGCGATGAATCGCGCATGTTCATCGAGCCCAACAAGCCGGTTACCGTGCAGGACCTGCTGATGGGCCTGATCGTGCAGTCGGGCAACGACGCCGCGCTGGCGCTGGCCGAAGCCGTGGGCGGCTCGGAAGAGGGCTTCGTCGCGATGATGAACCGCGAAGCCCAGCGCATGGGCATGAAGGGCACCCACTACACCAACACCGACGGCATTCCCGACCCGAACCACTACACCACGGCGATGGACCTGGCGACGCTGTCCACGCGCCTGATCCAGGACTTCCCCGAGTACTACGGCATGTACTCGCAGAAGGAGTTCACCTATAACAAGATCAAGCAACCCAACCGCAACCGCCTGCTGTACATCGATCCGACGGTCGACGGCCTCAAGACCGGGCACACCAAGTCGGCCGGCTACTGCCTGATCTCGTCGCCAAGCGGCCGCTGGCCAATGTGCCGAACGGTTCGCGCCGCCTGGTGTCGATCGTGATCGGCGCTGCCACCGAACAGGTGCGCACGCAGGAAAGCCTGAAGATCCTCAACTACGGCTTCCAGTTCTTCGACACGCTGCGCCTGTATGACAAGGGCCAGGTGCTGGCCACGCCCGACATCTACAAGGGCAAGAGCGGCACGGTCAAGATCGGCGTGCAGAACGAGACCTTCGTCACCGTGCCCAAGGGCACGGGCGGCCGTCTGAAGCCAGTGCTGGAGCGCCAGGAACTGCTGATCGCCCCGATCGCAGCCGGCCAGCAGGTGGGCACGGTGAAGCTGATGGATGGCAACAACAAGGTGGGCGAATTCCCGGTCGTGGCGCTCGAGGAAGTGCCCGAAGCCGGCTTCTTCGGCCGACTGTGGGACACCATCCGCCTGTGGTTCAAGCGCAAGTGATGTGATGGAGCGGCCCGGCACGCATGGCGTGCGCCGGGCCGCCGGAGAAACTGACATGACAGCCGATAACACTGGCGGCAAGCCGGGCGACATCCCGCCCGAGCAGTCGCTGATCGAATATCCCAGCCATTTCCCGATCAAGGTAATGGGCGCGATGCAGGATGGCTTCGCCGAAGCCATCGTGGCGCTGGTGCAGGAGTTCGACGCCGGTTTCCACGCCGGCAAGATGGAAATGCGTCCGTCCAGCAAGGGCAACTACCTTGGCCTGACCGTGACGGTGTGGGTGACCAGCCGCGAACAGCTCGACGATATCTATCGCGCGCTGACGGCGCATCCGATGGTGAAGGTGGTGCTGTAGGGCATCGCCTTGCTGCGTCGATTCCTGCATTGTGTTCTCCCCTCTCCCGTGCGCGGGAGAGGGGCGGGGAGAGGGCAGGCGCTGGCAATGCCGACGCCGGTCACTTCGTTGATGCTCTCGCCCTCTCCCCCCAACCCTCTCCCGCAGGCGGGAGAGGGGAGCCTCGCCGCGGTGTACGAAGCGCCGTGGGTGGCAAGTCTTCCCATACCAACATGAACATCATCACCCTCAAGCCCGGCAAGGAAAAGTCCCTGCTGCGCCGCCACCCGTGGATCTACGCGACCGGCATTGCCAGCACGGAAGGCCGCTGCGAGCCGGGCGCGACCGTCATCGTGCGCGCCGCCGACGGCCGCTTCCTGGCCCAAGGGCGCGTACAGCCCCGAATCGCAGATCCGCGCGCGCGCGTGGACATTTGACGAGAACGAGCCGGTCGACCACGCCATGTTCAAGCGCCGCATCTCCGCTGCGCTGGCCCATCGCCGCCAGTGGGTGAAGGACAGCGATGCGGTGCGCCTGATCTTCGGCGAATCCGACCGCCTGCCGGGCCTGATCGTCGACTACTACGGCAACGGCGAAAGCGGCCAGCTCGTGTGCCAGTTCAACGCTGCCGGCGTGGAGCACTGGAAGGCCGCCATTGTGCAGGCGCTGGTCAAGGAAACCGGCTGCCCGAATGTGTACGAGCGCTCCGACGCCGCCGTGCGCCAGCGCGAGGGGCTGGAGCTCGTGACCGGTGTACTGGCCGGCGCCGAGCCCGATCCGGCGCTGTCGGTGACCGAGCACGGCGTGCGCTACTACGTGGACGTGCGCAACGGCCACAAGACAGGGTTCTATGTCGACCAGCGCGACAACCGCAAGCTCGTGGGCGACCTTGCAGCGGACCGCGAGGTGCTCAACTGCTTCTGCTACACGGGCGGCTTCTCGCTGGCCGCGCTGCGCGGTGGCGCCACGTCGGTAACGTCGATCGATTCCTCGGGCGAGGCACTCAAGATCGCCGCCGGCAATGTCACGCTCAACGGTTTCGACGAGAACCGGGCAACGTGGCTCGACGCCGACGTGTTCAAGACCTTGCGCGAATTCCGCGCCGCGGGCCGCCAGTTCGACCTGATCGTGCTTGACCCGCCCAAGTTCGCGCCGTCGTCCCAGCACATCGACCGCGCCGCGCGCGCCTACAAGGAAATCAACCTTGTCGGCATGCAACTGCTGCGTCCGGGCGGCCTGCTGTTCACGTACTCGTGCTCGGGCGCGATCAGCATGGAGCTGTTCCAGAAGATCGTGGCGGGTGCGGTGACGGATGCACGCGCCGATGCGCGCATCCTGCGGCGGCTCTCGGCCGGCACGGATCATCCGATGCTGGCGGCGTTCCCGGAAGGGGAGTACCTGAAGGGGTTGTTGCTGGAGAAGGTGGCGTAAACAGCGAGGGAATCGACAGCGGCGTTTCTTCAACCGCTGTCTTTCTCCCCTCTCCCGCTTGCGGGAGAGGGGCGGGGGAGAGGGCAGGAGTTTCCACGAAGTGAAGGCCTTCGCTATTGCACGCGCCGGCCCTCTCCCCCAACCCCTCTCCCGCTACGCGGAGAGGGGAGCAAACCGGCGGGTACACAAAGCTTGTCAAAGCCCATCACCGCCACATATTCCGCATCCGACTGGCCAGATCCACCGGCGCCAGCGTCGCCCTCGACGGCGCTTCTCCTGGCATCGGCGGTGGCGGCCAGGACCGGCTGTAGAAGTTCGGCATCACGCGGTTCGGCAGGAAGCGCGTGCGCGATGCGTACACGTGCCGATCGCCAAAGCCCGGCTGCTGGTGCACGTAGAAGCGCTGCGGCACCACCACATCGAGATGGTCCTTCGCGCGCGTCATCGCCACATACAGCAGGCGCCTTTCCTCTTCGATTTCTTCCGTGGTGCCGGTGGCCAGGTCCGACGGCATGCAGCCATCCACGGCGTTGAGCACGTACACCGCCTTCCATTCCTGGCCCTTGGCCGAGTGGATCGTCGACAGGATCAGGAAATCCTCGTCGCGCAGCGGCACGCCCGATTCATCGCTCGACGCGCTCGGCGGGTCCAGCGTCAGCTCGGTCAGGAAACGCTCGCGCGAGGCATAGGTCGCCGCGATGCGCTCAAGCTGCTGCAGGTCGGCCATGCGCGCAGCGGCGTCGTCATGGATGCGCTCCAGGTGCGGCTGGTACCAGGCGACGACCTGCTCGAACTCCGACGGCCATGGCGAGGCCGGCGCCAGCAGCGCGCGGGCCAGCGCCAGCAGGTCGGTCCACGCCGGCGCGGCGGCCGGCGGCGGCTCGAACGATTCCAGTGCGAACAGCGGCTCGGTAGCGACGATCAGCGCGTCCAGCACGCGCGCGGCGGTCTTGGGCCCGATGCCCGGCAGCAGCTGCAGCGTGCGGAACCCGGCAATGCGGTCCAGCGGATTCTGCAGCCAGCGCACCACCGCCATCGCGTCCTTCACGTGCGTGGATTCGAGGAACTTGAGGCCGCCGAACTTCACGAACGGGATATTGCGCCGGGCCAGTTCGATCTCGAGCTGCGCGCTGTGATCCGCCGCGCGGAACAGCACCGCCTGCGCCATCAGGGCCAGGCCCGCTTCGCGACGTTCGAGCACGCGCTCGACCACGTAGCGGGCCTGGTCGCTTCATCGTTGACGACGACCACGCCGGGCTTCTCGGCCGAGGTGCGCTCGGACCACAGGTCCTTGGTGTAGCGCTCGGCGGCGAGGCCGATCACCGCGTTGGCGGCCTGCAGGATCGGCTGCGTCGAGCGGTAGTTCTGCGACAGCGTGACCTGGTGCGCGGGAGGTTCGAAGTGCGCGGGGAAGTCGAGGATATTGCGCACCGTCGCGCCGCGGAACGCGTAGATAGACTGCGCGTCGTCGCCGACCACGGTCAGGCCGCGGCCATCGGGCCGCAGCGCCAGCAGGATCGACGCCTGCAGCGCATTGGTGTCCTGGTATTCGTCGACGAGGATATGGTCGAAGCGCGCGCCCATGTCCTGCGCGATGGCGGGTTCGGTCAGCGCCTGCGCCCAGTACAGCAGCAGGTCGTCATAGTCGAGCACCTGCTGCTTCTGCTTGGCTTCGACATAGCCCGCGAACAGCGCGCGCAGTGCATCGACCCACATGGTGTAGCGCGGGAACCAGCGCTTGAGCACTTCCTCGAGCGGTGCCTGCGTGTTGACCACGCGCGAATAGATCGACAGGCAGGTTTCCTTCTTCGGGAAGCGGCTGGCCTGCTCCGACAGCCCCAGGTCGTGCCGTACCACATGCATCAGGTCGGCGGCATCGCCGCGGTCGCAGATGGTGAAGGCGGGCGACAGGCCCAGTGTTTCCGCATATTCGCGCAGCAGGCGCGCGCCGATCGCGTGGAAGGTGCCTGACCACTGCAGCGCGGCGCGGCCGGCGCCGGTGCTGATGCCGAGTGCCTGGTCGACGATGCGCTCCACCCGCCGCCCCATCTCCGCCGCGGCGCGGCGCGAGAACGTGAGCAGCAGGATGCGGCGCGGATCGGCGCCGTTGAGCACCAGGTGCGCGACGCGATGCGCGAGCGTGTTGGTCTTCCCGGAGCCGGGCGCGGCGATGATCAGTAGCGGGCTGTCGCTGCGATGCTCGACGGCGGCCCGCTGTTCCGGATTGAGCCGCGCCAGGTACACCGGCACTTCAGCGGCAGCTGAAACCACTGCGGCAGAGGCGGAGGCGGCGGGGGTTTCCGCAAGGGGGGCAAGGTCCAGTGACACGGGCAATTCGGATGGGGCGGCCGGCAACGGCAGGCTGGGAAGGCTGGCGCAAACTGTATATCCATACAGGGTGTGGCGCAAGCCGTTGTTGCCGTTGCAGCCGGCGCGCGCAGCCGGTCCCCGGGTATTTCCGCGTGCTGGGTGGCGCTTGCGGCATTCATGCCTGGCTTTTAACTGGGGGCGGCGCAGTCTGGTCCATGCATCATCACGCTGCTGGTGATCCTGCTGGTCGAGGCGACCCGCACCGGCACCGAGGCGACCATCGCGTCACCTTCCGGCTCGAGGCCTCGCTAATCCGCTAACGCCCGGCGCCACAGTCCAGGCGCCCGGCGGATCGACCGTCAGGCCGCCTTTGCCAGCGCGCCGTCGAGCAGCTTGTGCAGGGCGTCCCACTCGGGCTCGCCGACGTACCGCTTCAGGATGCGTCCGTCCTTGTCGACGACGAAGGTAGTGGGCGTGAGCTGCACATTGCCGAAGGCCTTGGCGGCGGTGCCGTCCGAGTCCATCGCGACCTTGAACGGCAGCCCGCGCGTCTTGGCGTAGTTCATCACGTACATCGGCGGGTCGTAGTTCATCGCCACGGCCACGAACTCAAGGCCCTTGCCCTTGAACTGCTCGTAGGTGCGGACCATGTCCGGCATTTCCTTGACGCAGGTCGCGCAGCTCGTAGCCCAGAAGTTGATCAGGTAGACCTTGCCCTTGAGGTCTCCGGTGCTGACCTTGTCACCCGACAGCAGCGTGAAAGTCGCGGCGGGCACCTGGCTCGATGGCGACAGCGCGCGGTAGCCGAACCAGCCCAGCGCGGCGAGTACGACGATGGCTACGGCGACAGGCCACAGCTTGCGGGGTCGGGAAGTGGCGGATGCGGGGTTTGTCATGGCGGTGCGGTCCGTGAAGGGGCGGCCCGTTCAACTGGCAACAGGCCATTCTAAACCCGGGCGCGCCGCGATGCTGCAATCTGGTGGCCTGCGTCAATCCGCCGCAGATCCTGTCAGCGGCCGGCCGCGACGGTCGCGCGCGCCTGGCCGAGGGCCTGTTCGAGATAGGCGCCATAGAAATCGGGCTGGACGCCGCGCAGCGGTCCGGCTGCCTGCTTGCCGTCGCGGTCCAGGAACAGCACGGTCGGAGCCACGCGCACCTGGTGCGCCCTGGCCCAGGCACGCGCCGTGGTCATGGTGCCGTCGGTGTCGCGCAGCGGGGTGTCCGCCGTCATGTCGAGCTCGCGCACGGCGATCTCGCCGGCAGCGGCCTGCGGGCCGAGGTAGCTCTTGCGCACGGTCTCGCAGTAACCGCAATCGGGCAGGGAGACCAGTATCACGAGCGGTTCGCCGCGCCGGGCCGCGTCGGCCGTGTGGGCGGCAAGATCGGTCGCGCGCGGCAGGTGGGCCGTGCCGGCACTGGCCGGGCCGGCAAGTGTGGCCATGGCCAGCAAGGCTGACGCGAGGTGAATGCAAGGGCGACGGGTCGGAATGAGGGGGCGCATTGGGTGAAGTCCGGCAAGCAGGGGCAGGCGGCTTCCCCGATAATAGCGGTTTCCGCCCGGCGGCAAGGCGTCCGGGTCCCGACACTGCGCGACAACGCGCGACATGACGCGCCGCACCGTACGGCCACGCCCCGATGCCCCTTCCTCCGGTTTGTCAGTGGATCCTCCGGCTGCGCCTGGTCCTGCCGGCCATGCTGGCCGTGGTCTGGCTCGGCGCGTGTTCGCCGCGCTATGACTGGCGCACCATCCAGTCCGGCGAGGGCGGTTATGCCGCGCTCTATCCGGGCAAGCCCACCAGCGCCGCGCGCGACGTGGCCATTGCCGGGCACAAGTTGCCGATGACCATGCAGCCGCGCGCGTCGACGACACGCTGTTCGCGGTCGGCGTGGTCACGCTGCCGGCCGACGATGCCGAATTGCGGCGCGAGGCGCTGGCCGCGATGCAGTCCGGCCTGCTGGCCAATCTTGGCGTGCACCCCGGCGACCCCGCGCGGACGCGCGCGGTGACGATCCAGTCGGCCGACCAGCCGGCGCGGCCGCTCGATGGCGTCGAAGTCGAGGTGAGCGGCGTGTCGCCGCAGGACCAGTCGCCGCGCCGTCTGACTGCGCGGCTCGTGGCCGTGGGTACGCGCGCTTACCAGGCCGTGGTGCTGGAGTCGGGCGAGGGTGCGCGCGACCAGCGCCACGCCGAGCAGATCGAGCAATTCCTGGGCGGATTCCATCCGTACTGATGCGGCACGCACCGTGACGGCGCCGGCCGCCCGAAAGTTTTGTCTGAAGGAGAGAAGTGATGCGTTGGGAAGTCTGGCTGGCCTATTTCGCCGCGTGCTGGGTCATTGCCGTGTCGCCTGGTTCGGGCGCGGTGCTGTCGATGAGCCACGGCCTGTCGTACGGCGTGCGCAGGACATCGACCACGATCTTCGGCTTGCAGGCCGGGCTGGTGATCATCCTGCTGGTGGCTGGCGGCGGCCTCGGCGCGCTGCTGCTGGCGTCGGAGCATGCGTTCGCCGTGGTCAAGACCGTGGGGGCGCTGTACCTCATCTACCTCGGCCTGCAGCAATGGCGCGCCAAGGTCGAAGAGGGGACGGCGGCGGACGGCAACGGCGCCGTGCGCGTGACGGCCATGAGCCCGCGCCGGCGTTTCGCCACGGGCCTGCTGACCAACGTGACCAATCCGAAGGGCATCATCTTCATGGTCGCCGTGCTGCCGCAGTTCATCGACCCGACCCACCCGCTGGCCCCGCAACTGGCTATCCTGGCCGCCACCATGTGCGGCGTGGACCTGATCGTCATGCACGGCTATGCGCTGCTGGCCTCGCGCATGCAGGGCCTGTTCCGCAACGCGCGCGCCGTGCGCTGGCAGAACCGCTTCTTTGGCAGCGTGCTGATGGCGGTGGGGGCAGCGCTGTTTTTTGTGCGGCGCCAGCACGCCTGAACGACACCGGCACTGGCGCGTGACGGCGGGGTTTGCTTCAATGAGGAGGAAACCCGGCCACGGAGGCCTTGTATGCCAGACTCGCTGATTCGCCGCGCCTGCATGATGCCGCGCCATACCGTGCCCCCGTCGGAAGAGCCTTCGCCGCCGGGCGTGCCGCCCGACTTGCCGCTGCCGCCTGAGGAGGACCCGGTTCCCCCGCCAGTCGAGCCGCCCGTGGCCGGCCGCTACTGTTTCAACTCATAGAAGTCGTTCAGGCAATAGGCGTCGGTCAACTCCACCGGCTGGTCGCCATGGCTGTAGCCAATGCGCCGGATATGCAGCAGCGGCTCGCCCGGCGCGATGGCCAGCCGCGCGGCCAGCGCCTCGTCGGCCACGACGGCGCGCAGCTTTTCGGTAATGCGCAGCACAGGCTGGCCGATCCGTTCCAGGTAGGCATAGAGTGATTCGCCGATGGCGCTGGCATCGGGCAGCACCGCCAGCGCCAGCGTCGTGACGTCCATCCAGAAGGTCTGGCCATCTGCCTTGCGCAGCCGGGTCAGCCTGACGATCTCCTCGCCCGCCGATAGCGCCAGAATCGCGGCTTCCTGCTCGGTCGCCAGGCGGCGCTCGAACGCCACCAGTTCGCTGGCCGGCGTCATGCCGCGCCGGCGCGCCAACTCGCTGAAGTTGTCCAGCCGCGCCGCCTTCGGCTCCGGGCGCGGCGCGATAAAGGTCCCCGCGCCCCGGTTGCGGGTGATCGCGCCTTCCTCGGCCAGCACCTTTAGCGCCCGCCGCGCGGTGACGCGCGAAATCCCCAGCGATTCCACCAGTGTGCGCTCCGACGGGAGCGCATCGCCAACACGCCATTGCCCGCCCTGGATGGCCGCGCCCAGCCTGCGCGCGACCTGCAGGTAGATCGGCGTGGCATCGGTTTGGTCCGGCCGCAAGGCCAACAGGCGGTCATCCATCTTGCTTCCTCGCGTGGTCCCATCAAAGTGGTTTTTATAATACCACTTTAGGACAACTGTGGCGAAGCCATCGGCTGGATACAGGATCCGTGCTAGTCAGCAATGGGGCGGCTGGCAAGCGACTACCGCTGGGCCGCGTTGCAGCACATTGATGTATCTCAAAAAAGATACCAATGTAATGCAAATGGATGGTAGTGGTTTACGATGGTATTTTTATTGTTCGATACGGCCTATCTTTCCAGCGACCACCGCGACGGTTCCTTGCAAGCCTCTCCTCTGCTGGACACGATATGGCTGACACTGCTGAACACCTGATGCTGCGAGCTCCAATAAGCGGAGTCGTGCTTCCCCTGGCCGCCGTGCCCGATCCGGTCTTTGCCACCGGCACCTTCGGCGATGGCGTGGCGATCGATCCCTTGTCCGGCACGCTGGTTGCGCCCTGCGACGGCACCGTGATCCACCTGGCACCCACTGGCCACGCGCTGACCCTGGAGGCGCCCTGCGGCGCGCAAGTGTTGCTGCACGTCGGCATCGACACCATGGCGCTGCGCGGCGAGGGGTTTGAGCCGTGCGTGGTAGCGGGTGAGCGCGTGCGCAGGGCGATGTGCTGGTGCGCTTCGACGTCGACCAGGTCGGGCGGCGCGCGCTGAGCCTTGTGACGGTGATGGCACTGGCCAATGCCGACGCTTTCCTGGTGGCGGACAAGCCAGCGGCCATCCGGGCGGAGGCTGGCCGCAGCGTGGTGCTGGCGGTGCGCGCCGCGGGGTGCGACGAGACGGCGGCCCGTGCCGAGGCCGG
>LRMT01000279.1 GCA_001725945.1 Cupriavidus sp. UYMMa02A
TCGTTGAGCCGCCTGGCGATGGCGTTGAGCTTGGCTTGCGAATAGGCTGAGAGATCGGTGCCTTTCGGCAAGTACTGTCTCAAGAGGCCATTCGTGTTCTCGTTGGAGCCGCGTTGCCACGGATGCTGGGGATCGCAGAAGTAGACCTGGATGTCCGTGGCCACGGTGAAACGCTTGTGGCCAGCCATCTCTGTGCCACGATCCAAGTGAGCGACTTGTACAGTTCCTGCGGCAGCTTGCCAGCGTGCTTGATCAGCGCGTTGACTACAGCCTCGGAGTCCTTGCTGGCAATCTTCACCAGCATCACGAACCGGGTCTGGCGTTCGCGAGTGTGGCAAGTC
>LRMT01000280.1 GCA_001725945.1 Cupriavidus sp. UYMMa02A
GACAGCCCCTGCGACTAGACCCGATCACGCATACCGACGGCGCGCGGCAGTGGTCGGCCATGGACCGCTACAGCAAGTCGTACATCACACCACCCACCAATTCCAATGCCTACACCATTGGCATTGGCAGCGCCACCTCGGGCGGCATGACCGGCCAATAGCCGCCGGCACGGCTCGACTGCAAACGCATCGACTCTGGAGTCAAAGACATGGCAAAGATCGTCGTGGTGTCCGCCGATGGCACACACCGGAACCTGATCGCGGAAATGATCGCAAATGTCGGCACGCACGTCGTCGCACAAGTCGATGCCGTGCCCCGGCAAGCGCTGTCCCCCGGCGCGGAATCCCCGGGGCGGATCTGCTCATCCTGGACGGCAATGACATTCGGGACGACGAGCTTGCGATGTTGCGTCGCTGCCTGTCCGAACGCCCTGACATGCTCTGTATGCTGCTGTCCAGCGAGCCCTCGGCGGAACTCCTGATGGGTGCCATGCGGGCCGGCGTGCAATGCGTCCTGCCTGGCCACCCAACGAGCAAGAGTTCCGCGATGAACTGCAGCGCTGCACGCGGCACGCATCTGGCATCAGCCGCAGCGACGGGCAAGTGCTGTCGTTCGTCTCATGCAAGGGCGGCAGCGGCACCACCTTCACCGCGGCAAACCTGGCCCATGTGCTGGCGAAGAAGCACGGCAAGCGCGTGCTGATGCTCGACCTGACTCAGCAGTATGGCGATGCCGCCTTTCTCCTGAGCGATCAGGTACCC
>LRMT01000281.1 GCA_001725945.1 Cupriavidus sp. UYMMa02A
ATGGTCGAAGAAATCGTGCGTTGTTGCTGGGGCGTTGCGATGCGGCCCAGGAGATACATGTTCCCCTCATCCGGCGCGGCGACATTGAGAGCCACGGGGCCTAACGGGGAAAGTCCGGCCGCTCGAAAAACCCAAGCCGTTTCACGGTGACTTAGATGGGAGCCATCAGACAGAATCTGTGGGGTCAGAAGTCCGGCCTGGCGAGCGAGGTCTCGGAGCTGCTGAACAAGTTCCTCGCTAGGACCGTGCGCACCCAGGCGCGGATCACGCTCGAAAGGTATTACTTGATTACGCACGAACGCTTCGATGCGCCCTGCGATGGCCTTGCCCCGACCGAAATCTGGGGCATGAAAAGCCTGTCTTTGATCAGTCATGCGAATCTCCTGAAGTTTTGCTTTGGTCGGGCGCAGGCGAGTGGCTGTGTTCGAAGCTCATCGCCGTCGGAAGGCCCGACCCATGATCTCTCTATGTCACCATCCCATTATTGTACACGAGTACCATAACAGAATCGTGGTTTCACGTAAACGCGTGCATGGGGCGAATGCCTTCGCCGACGGGATGGAAGTTGCGGCCGATCACCGAGGCCGTTGCATCGCTGACGCGCCTTTTTCGGGATGCGGCTTATCACATCGCCGCCAGCGCTGGGTCCGCCGGCGCTCGGAATCTACCGAGAGCCTGAAACGTGGCCGGGGCAGTGAACGTGATAGGAGGCCGCGCCAAATCTGGGGCTGACTAAGCGGCAAGGCGGAGGTGTTCTCCTTCGGAGATGGAGGGATACCATCGTTCAACGGCGATCGGAGTTGGTCGTTGAGCACGGCCGTCCGGAAGTTGTGGGCATGCCGCCGGCCGGAGCGGTATCACCACGCGAACTCAGTCCACCTCGCGCAGATTTGATTTCGATACAGGCGCCCAGTGGGATCTGTGCGACTCCAAACGCCGATCGCGCCGATATTGCTAACATGCCTGTCTCCGGATGCTTTTGGAACTGGTCCGGAAGTATTTTCACTATGACGGCGGGGGGACCGCTCTGCTTAGGCTCACGTCACTTTGGGGGCGCGCCAGGAGGCGCTACCAGCAGGCCAGAACAGGAGCAAGCCAGGACCGCTGTCTTATGAGGAGAGACTTAGCAAGGCAGAGGCGTTTCTCAATGGGAAAAAGACGTTCAAATGTCGGGCTCCGGTGGGGCCGCTTGACATCAAGAAGTTCGCCAGAGGGCTGAAAGAGTTCTGGGCTCGTGGTAGACAGACCTATCCGGCGTTGCGCCGACTGGAAAGCCTGGGCTGGGATCTGGACGCTGAGGCCAGCCCCGAGGAGGCCAAATTCCTCGGCAAGCTCGAGGAGTTCGTTGTCTACCTGGACAACAACCGGCACTTCACAGGACTTCACGGAAATACCGCAGCTGCTGCTGATTGATCTGTCGCATGTCGCCCCCCCCAAGCGAAGTGTGACGCCGGGGTAACCACACATGAACTGTGCCGATCTTGCTCGACGCGCCGGGTGGCCACATTGGCGCGGCCTGTTCCGGCTGACGACCGGATGGAACTCGCCTGCGGCCGCATGGTGGCGGGAATCGATGCGTTGCTCAAAGGGGAACAAAGGGTGGACACAGTTGCTGTTGATTGAATGGACCGGCTCTGCCACTATCAGTGGCACCAAACAGCGAAATTACACGCAATAATTACCGCACGGAACAGGCGCATGCGCCTCCCTTCCTCATTCGGCGCTGAGCACGCTCGTCGAGCCAGGCAGCTAGCGCCAACCACACCTCTGCCGAAACCGCGCGATCGACGTCGATTGCGTCGGCAACCCGCCTCGTGCGCAGCAGGCCCTCCCACGGATTGCTGTGGAGATAGCCCTGCGCGACGAGCCAGCCGCACAGGCCCGCGAGCACAGTCTCAGCATAGGCAGCGCTGCGCGGACTCAGGAACCCCGTGAACAGCCGCCACGCCGGGTTGTGGAGCACTGCGCCAGGTACGGTTACCACGCGCGGCACCTGCGGTCCACGCCAGCGGGCTGCCGGTTGCGGGTCGGCCGGGATTCGATACGCGAGGCAGTCGTCGGCGAGCGCGTCGGCAAACGCCTTACCAACGCTCAAGGATCACCCATGCGAGAAATCGCTCAGCCTCCTTTCGGTAGGCGCGGCGAGTGGTAGACGCCTCCGGCCACTGCGACAGCCAACTACTGATCGCCTCGTAGTCGTCACGAGCTCGAATCATGCAGCTCTCGACCGGCGCTCGGTTCGCGCCTGCCCTGCCGTCGAGAGCGTCCGGGAGCTGCATCACCTCGAACGGCAGTGGGGCTGCCTCGTCCCTGCAGCGTTTGGGACCGGTCGCCGTCATCAGAGGCTTCCCGGTGACGTGCACACCCAGCGTGCCTAGCGCCTCCCTATGGCTGGCTAGAAACGCAACTAGGCGCGAGGCTGCCAGCGGCCCCACTCGCGGCACGTGGCGCCACCAGCTGCGCCCGCGCGCGTTGGCAAGCGCCACTAGGTCGGCCAGCGTGCCGATACCCGCTGCCTGAAGGCGACGCCCGCCGCAGCTAGAAAACGCTGCTCGGAGCAGTGCACCCAGCGATCAGCGGCAGTCGTGATTCTTTCCTAGCACTCCCAACCGGCGCCACGCTAGTCCAACCGTCGGGATCTACGTCACATAACGTCGCTATTCTATGTCGGCAACTTTCCGTCGCGGCCATTTTGTTTTGGTAACTTTCGGCGCCATTCGCGAAGACGGAAAGTACGCGAGATTCACCAAGAGCCGTTGAGGATTGCGGCTTCCTGCACTTAGTCCAGGTCACTAACTTTACGTTAGAGGACTCAGGTCTGCACGCTGCAGGTTCTTCTTGGGCGATGAGCCCGCCGGCGGCCCGATGCAGTTACTTCCGATCTACCTGGATTGCTAATGGGCGTGGAGTTCGGCCTCCTTGCGAGGCACGCCGCGGTACGTTCTATTTTAGCTTGCTGGAATTCTCAACCTTGGCGAACACGCGAGCCTGAATTGCATCCATGACTGCCAGGACCTGCGCATCAGGATGACCACTGGCCGTGACTCCGGTAGCATTCTTAGGCTTTGCGCCCAGCGGATAGAAAACAAAGACCGATTCGGATGTACCTGCTGTTTCCTTTTTCAGTTGCCGATTGAGCGCTTTCAGATACCGCTTCTTGGTGGACTTGGACATAGGCTTTACTCAGAAGAACTGATCACAGTATGGTTGGCCACAAGGTCCACGGCGGCATAGCCAGGCCTGGCAGCAACTTGCGTAACGCTTTTAGTGTAGACGTCTCAGCCACTTTCAATCGGCAACTACACGCAACGGGACGCTGTCTGGGCCTCGCGCTCACTGCTCAGTGGCACCTGCAACGCCTTAGGCAGCCCGTCCCATGACGACCTGCCCTCCAAACCGAAGATTTATGCGTAGTGGATCAACTGCGCCATGGTAGTGAGGCATGACACCAGACCGGATCATGATTATCAGGCACGCAGAAAAACCTATCGGTGACAGCACCGGGCTGGGCATTGACGCCAATGCGCGACAGACCCGGAGAGCCTCACCGTCCGCGGGTGGCAGCGCGCCGGGGCGTTGGCCCGGCTCTTTTGCCCCAATGATGAAGTGTCTTCGGCGCGCTGGAGGCCTGCTGCCGTGTTCGCGACTGGCAGCGGTCCCGGCAGCAAGAGCAAGAGATCCATGCAGACCGTTGCACCTTTGGTTGCCCTGCTGAAGGCAGCCTCGCACGTACATTACGTCGACAGGCACTTGAAGGACGATCATAAGGCACTGATGACCGAGGTGCTGACCCAGACGGGCGTTGTTCTGATTGCCTGGGAGCATAAGGTTCTGCCTTCTCTCCCTACATGTCTTCCCGAGGCTCCCACGGTACCTGCGCAATGGCCGGACGACCGCTATGACATGGTGTGGATTTTGATCGACGCCCGCCGGCTGGTCGTTTACACAGTGTCCGCAACTACTGCTCGCAGGGGATTCGGCGATACCAATCTCCACGTGACCGGTTGCCTGCGAGATCACCAATTGTCGGTCAATCCGAGGCTGTGCCCCGGTTGCGCGAAGAACAGGCTTCGCACGGAGTGCAGCCAGTTGCTCCCCTACGGCTGCTCTTGCACAAGGCCTGAATCGGGCAGCTACAAGCTACCCAGCCGCAAAACGGATCCCTAATCGGTCGCAACCTGATGCAGTTGCATCCCGACACCTTGATCCTTTGCGGTCAGCACCATCACGATCTCCGTGACGATTTGCTCTAGTGGCGTCCCCGGCCCATAGATGCCGCGGACGCCTGCCAGCGCCAGGCGCGCCGGTGCGCCACTGGAATAATCCCGCCGACAAATACCGGCAAGGCACCCCCGCGCTGCCGAAGGGCCTCGAGCAACTCAGACACATAGGCAAGATGCGCACCGCCGAGCGTCGAGATGCCAATGCGTCGACGTCGCCATCGCGGACTTGCGCCGCAACAGCCTCAGCCGACTGGAACAACGGCGTGAGCCTGACCTGGAAGCCGGCATCGCTCAACGCGGCGGCGACCGCCTTCGCGCCGCGATCGTGCCCGTCCTGCCCAAGCTTCGCCACCAGGATGCGCGGTGCGCGCCCGAGCGTCGTACGCAGCCACCTGACACGGTCGCAAGCCGCCGCCCAGTTCGCATTCCCGGCGCGGACAGCGCCGTAGTGCGCCTTGTCATAGGCCAGTTGCGCAGCGTAGCGCGGCCAGACCTCAAGCAAGGCACGCGTGCATTCGCCAACTGTCGCCCGGCAGCGCATGGCGTCGATGGCGCAGGCCAGCAAGTTCCTGTCAGCGCCGTGCGCGGCTTGCGCCAGTGCACCCAGGGCCTGCCTGACTGCAGGCTCGTCCCGCTTTGCACGCAACGTCGCCAACCGATTCGCCTGCTCGGCGCGAACGCGGCTGCCATCGACTTCCAGGCACGCTGGTGGCGCTTCGTCGTCATCCTGGAAACGATTGACGCCGACCACGACCTCGTCTCCGGCATCGATCCGCGCCTGCATCCGCAGGGCATTCCGGTGAATGCGCTGCTGGACCCAGCCGGATTCCAGTGCCGCGAGCACGCCCCCTTGCGCATCGATCTCGCCGAGGATAGACAGAACGGCGTCGACCATGCGCCCTGTCAACGATTCGACCAGATAGGAGCCTGCCCACGGATCCGCCACGTCACACAGGTCAAACTCATGCTGGAGGATCAATTGCGTGTCGCGCGCGATACGCGCCGCCTGCGCGCTCGGCAGGGCCAAGGCCTCGTCGAACCCGTTGGTATGCAGCGATTGCGTGCCGCCGAAAATCGCCGCCATGCCTTCGATCGTGGTACGAGCAATATTGTTGTGGGGCGACTGTGCCGCTAACGTCCACCCGGAGGTCTGGCAGTGCATCCGCATCGCCGTGGCACGGGCAGTGGTGCCGCCCCTTTCGCGGACGATGTCGTGCCACAGCAGCCGGGCAGCGCGCAGCTTGGCGATCTCCATGTAGAACTGCTTGCCGACGCCGAAGAAAAAACTGAGGCTGCCACAGAAGGCGTCGACATCGAGGCCCCGGGCGCGCAGCGCATCGACATAGGTCCGCGCGTTAGCCAGCGTCAGCGCGAGTTCCAGCGCCGGGTCTGCCCCGGCTTCCTGGAAGTGGTAGCCTGATACCGACATGCCGTGGAACTTCGGGGCGTGCGTGGCCAGCCATTCGACCACGTCCGTGGCGATCCGCAACGACGGCTCAGGGGCATGGATCCAGGTATTACGGACCATGAACTCCTTCAGGATGTCGTTCTGGATGGTGCCGCGCAGCCGGTCGTACGGCACGCCGGCTTCCTCCGCCGCGACCAGGAAGGCCGCCAGGACGGGCAGCACCGCCCCGCTCATCGTCATCGACACCGAAACCTGGTCTAACGGTATGCCGTCGAACAAGCGACGCATATCGTCGACCGAGTCGATGGCCACGCCAGCCATGCCGACGTCGGCCGCCACCTCGGGCTCGTCTGAATCATAGCCGCGATGAGTTGGCAGGTCGAACGCAACCGACAGGCCCTGTGCCCCTTGCATCAGGGATTGCCGATACGCCAGGTTCGACGTCGCGGCGTCGCCGTACCCTGCATACTGCCGTATCGTCCACGGGCGTGCCGATACATACTCGGGTAAGGCCCGCGCACAAAGGGTGCCTCGCCAGGCATGCCGCCGAGATGGCTCAGGCCGGCAAGATCCTCCGGGCCATACACGGGTTTCAGGGGCGCCCCGACGCGCTGCTCGTCCCATTCCGGATTCATCGTTGCCTCGCGCGCTTGCGGGTCACGACATCCGCGATCTTCTCGCCGTCGGCAGCGCGCCGGATCTCACACCAATGCGCCAGCCCCGTCTCGTCTTCGCGCAGAGCCGAGAAGGTCAGTTCCAGGGCCTCGCCAACATTGACGTTACCGTGGAAAAACAGGTCACGCTCAAACACGGTCGGGGGATCCGCATGGCCGCGCCATTGCCATTCGGCCCGATCAACCATCGCCTGGAAGCTGGCGAAATACAGGAGGTCGGCACCATTGAAGTCGTTGTATGGGCACGGCAGGTAGCTGACAGCGTGACACGCGCGATCCTGCTCTTGCCGCAGGCCGAGGTGGATGCCCCACTCACCGCCACGGAAGTGCCTGGCAGCCTGCGACAGGCTGGTGGCCTCCCCCGATGGCGCGACATCGGTCCAGTTCGCGGCCACCGTCGGCATCGCGCGCACCACGGAGCGATTGTCCCGCTCGCGCGCCCGTCGGATAAAGGTGGAGAGCATCGTCACAGTGGCGCGGCGTGCTCCATCCGGTGATGCCACCACATGCCTGCTGAGGCGCTTTACACCGCCTGCAGGCACCATGTGAGAGTCCAGCGTGAATTCGCCATGCTCCCGGATCCTGTCCAACGCCGCATCGCGTACGCGCACGGCGGTGAAGGCCGCATAGACAGGATTGCCCTCGCGGTCACGGAAGTCCGGCATGGCAAGGCCGGCACCCGCAGCCAGCTGGCGCCAGTGCAGGTCACCGCAGGTCTTCAGCAGCCAGTTTTCCGACAGGCCGGTGTAGGCCAGTTGCGGCATGCCGGCGATATGTTGCGAGCGAACGGCTTTCATCTCATGCGGCCAGTGCGGTGTCGCGCCCGTACGCTGCAATCAGGCTGGCCAGGTACTCCGCGTCGCGCGCGACGCCCGAGAAGCGTCCTGACCCCCACGTGTGCAGCCACGGCAGGCCCAGGAAGTACAGGCCGGCTTGAGCGGTCACGCCGCGCTCGTGGCCCGGATGGCCGCGGCCGTTGAAGACCGGGACCTCCAGCCAGTGGAAGTCGGGCCGAAACCCGATGCACCAGATGATGGTACTGACGCCCGTTGCCTGTGGATCGAGTGCGGTGCGTTCCCCCTCCGGCACCCATACCGGCTCATAGACACTGCCCGGCGGCGCCTCGATGCCTCGTTCGGCGATGAACTTGTCGATACTCGCGTTGATGCGGTTGTAAGTCGCGTCGGCATCGTCAAGGCTCTGGCGCAGGTCCGGCGCAAAATGCAACTGCCCGTCGCGGTAGTCTTCCAGCACGCCGTACAGCTCCATGCCTTCGGTGGCAAACCGGCGCAGGTCGATATCGCGCCCGCCATCGCGGCCGGTCACATAGTGATTGGTGTTGTCGCGCACGCCCTCGCGCAGCGGATGTTCGGTGACGGGCAAGTCGTAGTACTTCATGTCGGCAAGCCAGTCGACCACATCGCGGCCGCGATAAAAGCGCGCGCAGCGCGGCGCTTCACCAACCGCGAGAACCACCTTGCGCCCGGCCAGATGCAGGTCTTCGGCAATCTGCGCACCCGACTGTCCGGATCCCACCACCAGCACAGCGCCTTCCGGCAGGTCCTGCGGGGACCGGTAATCCGCGGATTGGATCTGGCGGATCGAAGCCGGCAGTCGCTCGGCCATGCGCGGCACGATCGGCGTGTGGTAGCCACCGGAAGCAACGACCACCTGATCGGCGCTGAATGCGCCTCGGCTCGTCACGACCAGATAACCGCCCTGCGGCCTCGGCTTGACGCTCAGTACGGCGGTATATTCGAGCACCGGCGCTGCCACGGCCGCGATAAAGCCATCCAGGTAGGCAATGATCTCGTCCTTCTTCATGAATCCGTGCGGATCGTCGCCGCGGTACGGGTACCCTGGCAGCGCACATTGCCAGTTCGGCGTGACCAGGCAGAATGCGTCCCAGCGCTGTGTGCGCCATGTATGGGTAAGCGTATGCTTCTCCAAGATCAGGTGTTCGATCCCGGCCTGCTTCAGGTAGTAGCTGACGGACAGGCCGGCCTGTCCGCCGCCCACCACGATCACCGGGACGTGACGGGGCTCGGCGTTGACGGGCGTATCGATGCTATTGCTAGTCATGGCATGGTTTCCTTGATGCGAATGTCGTTCGGTCACGGCGTCGGCCGTGATGACTTGCTAGCGGCCGAAGCCGATCACATGCACGGTAGCGCCAGGCCACTCGTGGAATCTTGCTGCGTTTTCCTCGATCACCTGCAGTTGATCCATGGCAGATGAGCAGGCATAGCCGTACTTCTTACGTACGCGCTCAGAAGCCTGGCCCAACGCAAGGCGAGCAAGGTGGACGAACTCCGCTAACGAATAGGTGCGGCCGGCGTCGAGATGCTCGGTCACGACCGATGACGGCGAATAGCAGAGCGCTTCGCTCTGGTCTGGCCAGCGAATGCGAAAACGCGTGACGGGCATGGCTTAATCTCCTTGCATGGCAAGTGAACCTGCGCAAGCATCGGCCCGCGCTGGCAGGATGAAGGTTGCGTCGCCGAAATCCCATAGCAACGCCGATTCCCCACGGTGGGCAATCGACACGCGCGAGGTATTGTCGAACCTGCCGATGGACGCGCACGTGATGTCCCGCGCCTGGAAGCGTGCGATGACTTCCTGCACATCGCGCTCATCCACGGCGAGCAGGAACCATAGCTGGGGAAGGCGCTCAGCCAACGGAGCAGGGGTACATCCAGCGGCATCGGCACGGCGTCGAGGTCGATGCGCCCACCGACGCGGGAGCACTCCATCAGCATCAGCGCCGTGCCCGCAACGCCCGCCATGCTGATGTCCTTGGCGGCCGCGCACAAGCCGGCTTCGGCGAGCGCGGGAAGGATCTCCAGGTCGGCGCGCAGGCGCTCGCCTGGCGCACTGGTGGACGCGTTCCAGTAGGGATAGGGCTCTTCAAAGGCACCACGCAGGTCCACGGCCATCAACAGGTGCTGGCCTGGGCGCGCCGCGAAGCTTGACAGCAGCCGGCGTGCGCGGCCAAGGATGGCCACTGCCAGCTGGTCGCCATCACTCCTGGCATTGCTGTGCCCGCCGACGACCGGCACGCCATAGGCGGCCGATGCGGCAGCCATGCCTCGGATCACTTCCGCGGCACCGTCGATGCCGTCGCTCCAGATGGCATCGACCACCGCCAGCGGCCGGCCGCCCATCGCATAGATATCGCTGACATTCACCATTACCGCGCTGTACCCGGCAAACCATGGCATGGCGCGCAGGAACTCGCCGACCATGCCTCGATCGCGAACAGCAGATGTCCGGCACCGTCCGCAATCGCGGCACAGTCATCGCCCAGCACGATGCCGCGCTCTTCGGCACCTTGCCCGGCCGGCAGCGCATGCTTCAATATTGAGAGCATGCCCGCAATATCGGTCTTGTGGCCGAAGCCGCGGCCAGTCCTCAGCGCCGTTGCCAGATCCGCCGCGTTCATGGCGCCCTCCTCTCCTCAATTACCAGTCCGGCCAAAGGCGTGTGGCAAGGCGGATAGTGGTTAAGGTCAGCCACCATCAGGTGATGACGCCGGCCCAGCAGCACTTCCTCCTGCAACGTGGTCCAGTGCAGGCGCCGAAACAGGGGCACGTTCTGGCTCTGCACATGCGCCAGGAAGCGCCGGCAGCCGATCGCGTGGGCACTGCTGACTGCCAGGCGGATCAGCGTCGCGCCGATGCGCCCCTGCCGGCGGTACGGTGCGGCGACCGCCAGCCGCGAGCCGTACCAGACGCCGGATTCGCTTTCGTGGATACGTACGGTGCCGACAACCTCGCCTTGCCCAGGCGACTGGTCCGGATCGGTCTTGAGCGCGACCAGCAACTGCGCCACGTCGTCGATGGCATCACGGTCGTCATCGGCAAAAAGCTGCTGCTCTTCGCAGAACACCGCGCGGCGTAACGCGTGAGCCTGTTCCGTTTCCTGGCGCGTATCGGCCCAGCGGATCCGGTACACAGGGATCTCCGGGATCGCCGGAACTTCGACACAAAGATCGCGGCTCATGACGGCACCCCTTCATACGCGGACAGCGACGAGCACGCCCCACACTTGCCGCAGCCGGCCTTGATGTCGGCCGACCGCATGCCTGCCGCCGATACCATCTGGCCCAGCGGCGCCAGGATGTCGCGCATGAACGCCGGCGTAGGCGCGGGGTGGTCTTCCAGCGGGGTACCGGAGATCGGCACGAACGGCACCACGAAGGGATAGACGCCCATGTCCACGAGCCGGCCCGACATGGCGAGAATGGCGTCGGCCGTGTCGCCCAGCCCGGCGAGGATATAGGTGCTGACCTGTCCGCGTCCGAACACGCCCACGGCAGCCTCGAACGCATCCATGTAGCGCGACAGCGGCACCGATGCCTTGCCGGGCATGATGCGTTCGCGCACGGTGGGTGTGACCACCTCGAGATGCATGCCGAGGCTGTCGATACCCGCGGCGCGCATTCGCGCGAACCAGCGGTCGTCATCGGGCGGCTCGCACTGGGCCTGGATCGGGAGGTCGACCGCGGCGCGGATCGCGAACGCACTGTCGCAGAGGATGCCGGCCCCGCGGTCAGGTGTCGGCGGCGTGCCGGTAGTGAGCACCATGTGTTTGACGCCGTCGAGCAGCACTGCGGCGCGCGCGACTTCGGCAAGCTGCTCCGGCGTCTTCCTGGCAATGGTGCGGCCAGCCGCCAGTGACTGCCCGATCGCGCAGAACTTGCAGGTCTTGCGCCGGCTCTCGTAGCGGATGCAGGTCTGCAAGACCGTCGTGGCCAGCACGTCCGCGCCATGCAGCGTCGCGATCTGCGCATAGGGAATGCCGTCCAGCGTCTGCAAGCCATAGAAGCGCGGCGCTTTCGGGAAGCTGATGTCGGCGATCGGAATGGCGCCCCGCTTCAGCGCGCTGCGGCCGCTGCCATCTGGCGCCGAGGCGACGAACGGCGAGTGCCAGGCCGTGCTGGTATGCACCGGCACCATGATGGTTACGCCATCGATGGTCACCGCCTTGTGGTCGGACGGCCCGGCGCCGCCGCGCCGGCTTGCAGCGCCGGCCTGCGGGTCCTCCAGTCGCAGTCCGACCGACTGCAGTTCAGTCATCAACTGCCGGCTCGAGGCCGACATCGTCTCGCTGGGATGCATGATCCGGGCTCCGATAGAGAGGAAGGGGAAACTCGCTCATCGCCGACACCGTGGCCGCCGGCCTGTCGTTGATGGCGAGGCTGAGCAATTCGGGGCGTGCGTAGTGGCCGACCGAGTCCATCATGCGCTTGCGCTTGGTGATGAGCCCCATGTCCAGGTCGGCGACCACCATCCTTCGCCCTCGCGCAGCGGCGGCGCGAGATGCTGGCCCTCCGGCGAGATGATCGCCGTGTTGCAACCGCCGCGCAGCGCCTTCTGCAGCGCTGGGTCGGTCGTTACGGACGCGATCTGGTCGTCGGTGAGCCAGCCCGTCGCGTTGACCACGAAGCAGCCGGCTTCGAGCGCGTGATGGCGGATCGTCGCCTCGATCTGGTCGGCGAAGACCGGACCGACGAGCGAGCCGGGGAACTGGCTGCAGTGGATCTCTTCATGCTGGGTCATCAATGCGTAGCGCGCGAGCGGGTTGTAATGCTCCCAGCACGCAAGCGCGCCGACGCGGCCGATTGCGGTCTGCGCCACCTTGAGGCCCGCCGCATCGCCCTGCCCCCAGATCATGCGTTCGTGGAAGGTCGGGGTCAGCTTGCGCCGTTTGACGGCGAGGCGTCCCTCGGTATCGAAGATCAGTTGGGTGTTGTACAGGCTGCCGTGGTCGCGCTCGTTGACGCCGAGCACGACCACCATGCCGTGCAGCCTCGCCCGTTCTGCGACAGCGAGGGTCACCGGGCCGGGTATCGTCACGGCCTGCTCGTACAGGCGCAGATGATCGCTTCCGGATTGCACCGGCGGGCGGACGAATGAGAAGTACGGGTAGTACGGCACGAACGTCTCGGGAAAGACGATCAGCTGCACCCCGTCGCGCGCGGCCTTGTCGATGGCCTCGACAACCTTGGCAAGCGTCCCTTCACCGGATTCGAGGTCCGGCGAGATCTGGACGGCTGCCGCGCGGACAATGCGTTTCTGTGACATGGCGATACCCCTGCGCTGGATCAGACGGTCCAGGTGTCGATGATCAGTGCGTTCTCCTTGCGGTGGAGCAGCTTCAGGTCCAGCACGTCGAGCGGGTTGATCGGGCGGATGCCCTCGACCAGCGACGCTTCGCCATGGCCGTAGAGGGCCTGCAGCGCGAAGCGGCAGGCATAGACCTTGCCGCCCTCGTCCATGAACTTGCGCAGTTGCTTGTTGACGTTAAGGTGGCCGGCGAACGCTTCGTCGCCAAGCGCGGGAACCCGCGCTGCAGGCCAAGGGTGACACCGGGGCCGTACAGCAGGATGCTGGTGTCGAACCCCTTGCGCTGCAACCGCGTGGCCTGCAGCAGGTTGACGAAGCCGATCGATCCCTCGAAGGCCACGGTATGGAAGGTCACCAGCGCCTTCTCTCCGGGTTCTGCCTTGACGTCCTCGAACACCTTTTCTTCGAAATCGACCAGGAAGTCGCCATCTTGTGGGCAGGTTGGTTGACTGCGGGCATGCTTTGCTCCAGTGGGTTGCGGTTGGCGGTGCGGCGCCATCCGCCACACCTGTCCGGCGCTGTCGCCGACGGTCCTGGTTGTGCAACCGATATGCCACCGACCGGGCTCAGCCCACCGATCAATTGCCGATCAAGCAGTCGCCATGCGATCGATCGCATCATTGATCGCATGGCGTAAATGACTTTATCGCAGCGAAAACGACGACTTGCCGCCGTGAGCGAGTGCACCAGAATCGCGTGGAAAGCCGCCGCAAAGCGCATTGAGATGGTGCGCCCCTGCCGTCGGCGCACCATCATGCATCCGTTCCGATGCAATCAATCTGGCATGCGACATGCATTCAATGGCTCAGCGCCACACCGGCGCACACCGCATGGAGAGACTCTTGTCCGGCCTGACCAGTCATTGGGTGAAGCGCATTGCAGACAGCCCGAAACCCGCTTACCTGATCATTCCCGACCTGATCGAGGAGGCACTTGCGGACGGGCGTCTGCAGGCGCGTGACCGCCTGCCCGGGCTGCGCGACCTGGCCGATGCGCTGGACCTGAACTATTCCACCGTCGCACGTGCGTATGGCGAGGCACGCAAGCGCGGCCTGATCGATGCGAAGGCCGGCAGCGGCACCTATGTGCGCGGCCGTGCCCCCGCGCTGCCGCTGCGCGGGGGCACCAGTGCCGAAATGACCATGAACATGCCGCCGGAGCCCCTCTCGCTTGCCACCAGGCTGCGCGAGTCGTCCGCAGCGTTGCTCGCCGCGACGGATCCATACATGCTGCTGCGCTACCAGGATTTCGGCGGCACCCCGGCCGACCGTGCGGCCGTGACGGGCTGGCTGCGCCGGCTCGTGCCGAAGGCACCGGCGACACGCTGCTCATCTGCCCGGGCATGCACAGCGCATTGGTCGCCCTGTTGTCGCAACTGGCGAGGGCCGGGCAAACACTTTGCGTAGAGCCACTGGCCTATCCCGGGATCAAGGCCATCGCCGCACAGTTGGGCGTCCCGCTGCAGGCACTGCCAAGTGACGAGGATGGCATGATCGGCAGCGCCTTCGAGCGTTTCTGTCAGGTGCACAAGCGCGCCGCTCTGTACTGCAACCCGACTATCCAGAATCCGGGCACACGCACGATGCCCCAGGCACGCCGCGAGATCCTGGCTGACATTGCGCTACGCTATAACATACCGATCATCGAGGACGATGCCTATGGCATGCTGCCCCGGCGCACGCCGGACGCTTTTGCCACGCTGGCCCCTGAACTGACGTACTACATCACCGGCTTGTCGAAATGCTTCGGCGCCGGGCTGCGCACGGCGTTTGTCCATGCACCCTCGGCGAGGCAAAGCCAGCGCCTGGCAGGCACGTTGCGCGCCACGACAGTGATGGCGAGCCCATTCACTAACCTGCTGGCCACGACCTGGATCAAGGATGGCACGGCCGACGAGATGCTCGCAGCGGTGCGCCAGGAGAATGCCGCACGCCAGGCCATCGCCGCTCGCGTGCTGGCCGGCCACCAGTACGCGGCCGATCCGCACGGCTTTCACCTCTGGTTGCCGCTGGACGCTGGCAATGCCTGGCGCCCGTCTGAACTGGCCTTGCATCTGCGTTCGCGCGGCATCGGCGCGTGTCGAGCTCAGCCTTCTCGACGGACGGCAACCCGCCCGATGCGATTCGTCTTTGCCTTGGCGGGCCCGGCGAGCGTGACGAGATCGAGGAGTCGATGCAGATTGTCGCGGATACGCTGGACGATCCGCACCATCTGCATTCGGCCATGCTGTAGTCCAGGTCATCCCTCAGCCGCCAAGCCCCAGCAGCCGGACGGCATTCTCCTTGAGAATCCCTGGCATGACCTCCGAGCGGAAGCCCGCCTGGCTGAAATCCTCCATCCACCGCTGCGGAGTGATCAGCGGAAAGTCGCTGCCAAACAGCACCCGATCCTTAAGGAGCGTGTTGGCATAGCGCACGAGCTGCGGTGGAAAATACTTCGGGCTCCAACCGGAGAGGTCGATCCACACGTTCGGCTTGTGCATCGCCACGCTGATCGCCTCGTCCTGCCAGGGAAAACTCGGATGCGCCATCACGATCTGCATGTCGGGGAACGCGATCGCCACGTCGTCCAGGTGCATCGGATTGCTGTACTCGAGCCGCAATCCGCCACCGCAGCGCATGCCCGAGCCGATTCCGCTATGCCCCGTATGGAAGATCGCCGGCAGACCGTGCCCGTTGATGACCTCGTAGATCGGCCACGCCATCCTGTCGTTCGGATGAAAGCCCTGGACGGTCGGGTGGAACTTGAACCCCTTGACGCCGTGCTCCTCGATCAGCCTGCGCGCTTCGCGCGCGCCGAACTTGCCCTTGTGCGGATCGATGCTTGCAAAGGCCATCATCATGTCGCTGTTGGCCTGCGCCGCCGCCGCGATCTCCTCGTTTGGAATGCGGCGCCGGCCCAGGTTCGATTCGCTGTCCACCGTGAACATGATCAGGCCGATCCTGCGCTCACGGTAGTAGGCAACGGTCTCTTCGATCGTCGGCCGCCGCTTGTTGCCGAAGTATTTGTCGGCGGCGTGGTCGTACTCCTCGCCGTAGTTGTCGAACGGATTCCAGCAGCTGACCTCCGCGTGGGTGTGGAAGTCGATCGCCACAAGGTTCTGGTAATCCATGATTGGCTCCTCGCGCGGGGTCACGATTCGGCCGTGAAGCCGACCTTCTTCACGAGCTGGCCCCACTTGCGGTACTCGGCGTCCATCGAGCGCTTCATGTCGTCGGACGACGAGCCTTTCGCCACCAGGCCGATCGAGAAAAAGCCGTCGACGATCGCCGGGTCCTTGAGCGCGTTGTTGATGGCGGCGCCGGCCGCCGCGAGGACAGCGGGCGGCGTCTTCGCGGGCGCCAGGAAGCCGAACCACTCGTCGGCCACCACTTCCGGGTAGCCGAGTTCCGCGAATGTCGGCGCGTCCGGCAGGTACGGCGCGCGCGTGGCGCCCGAGGTGGCCAGCACGCGCAGCTTGCCGCTCTTGATGAACGGCAGGTAGTCGCCGGTCAGCGTGAAGCTCGAGGCGATCTGGCCGGCCACCACGTCGTTGACAGCCGGCAGCGAGCCGCGATACGGCACGTGGCGCAGGTCCAGTCCCGCGTTGATGCCGAACAGTGCGCCGACGAAATGCGGCGTCGATCCCGCGCCCGGGGAACCGTAGTTGGCCTCTTTCGGGTTGGCCTTCGCCCACGCAATGTAGTCCTTCACCGTGCGCACGCTGGCCGGCACGGCGGGACCAACTGCGAGACCGAATGTCATGTAGGCGGCCGTGGAGACCGGCGCGAAGTCCGCCGGCGAGTAGCTGAGCTTCGTGTAGACGTGCGGATACGTCGACAGCGCCGATGCCTGAGACAACGCCAGCACGCTGCCATCGGCCGGAGAGGCCTTCAGCAGCTCCAGGGCGATGCGCCCGCCAGCGCCGGGACGGTTGTCCACCACCGCGCCGCTGCGGGAGAACGCGGTACTGGCGAACTTCTCGCCGACGCGCCGGGCCACCTGGTCGCCCACGCTGCCGGCTGGAAACCGTAGAGAACCTTGGCCTGCTGAACCGACTGCGCAAGCGCGGCCAGCGGCGAGAGGGCGCCGCACGCGGATGCCGCCACCAGGCCTTGAATGAAATCGCGGCGTGTTGCCATGACTTGTCTCCTCGTTATAGTGTGTCGGGCGCCGCGGCGTGTCTTGCTGCGGCCTTCGGCGCTCTTGCCTGCCTCTCGCAGGCGGCGGTCAGAAAATATGCTTGATGCCGGTCATCACGCCGAGCTGTTGTCCGCCCGGACGTGTGTTCGAGCCGGTGGCGCCGCCGCTGACCGACAACGTCAGCTGGCCGTCGTTGTTGATGTAGCCGGCAGTCGCGTAAACCGACGTGCGCTTCGAGAACGCGTATGTGCCGCGCACCGCGTAGAGCATCGCCTTGTTGTCGCTGTTGTGGAACTTGTAGTAGTAGACCTGCCCCGCGAGGTTGAAGGCCGGCGTCACGTCATAGGAGACGCCGCCGTAGATCATGTCGCTGCGCGGCGTCGGGCTGCCGTCGTTGTCGCGACGGATCCAGCCGAGACCGACCTTGGTCTGCGAAAAGATCGCGTAGCCACCCAGGAACAGACGATCGTCCGTGAAGCTGCTGCTCGTGAGGCCGGCGAATGCGCCCGGGCCGCCGCGCAGCGAGTCGTAGGCGGCGGACAGGCCGATCCTCGGACCCAGGCCCGTGAATTCGTACTGCAGCATCGCCGACCATTCGCGGCACTGCCGCTTGTCCGCCGCGTTCTCGCCGGCGCAGTTCTGGCCGGTCGGGCTCGGCCCGGCGTTGACCGTGTCGCGGCCGAAGCTGTAGGTGGCGCCCACCGTCAGGCCGCCGAATGTGCCCTTGTAGGACAGCGCATTGTCGGCACGCGCGTTCGGCAGGTAGCTGTCGAGCGAGCCGGAGGCGTAGATGTTCGGGCCGAGAATGTCGGCGTCCAGCGTCGCCCAGAACAGCATCGTGTACTGGCGGCCAAGGCCGACCTGGCCCCAGGGGCCGGAGAGCCCCACCAGCGCCTGCCGGCCGAACAGGCGGCCGCCCTGCCCCGACGTGCCCGCGTCCGGGGTGAAGCCGGATTCCAGCACGAACACGCTCTTCAGGCCGCCGCCGAGATCCTCGCTGCCACGCATGCCCCACCGCGACGCACCGTGCCGGTCAGCGTCGGCATGCGTACCACGCTGTCCTTCGCGGTGCCGATGTTGTTGACGTACTCCACGCCCGTATCGATGACGCCATACAGCGTCACCGATTGCGCGCCCGCGATTGCCGGGGCCGCTACCAGTGCGGCAAGTCCTACCCGTCCAAACCTCATCTGCTGTCTCCTCTTGTGATGACCGACCCTGTCGGCGTTGTTGTTGTTGTTGTTGTGCTTACCGGCTCTGTAGCGTGGCTTCCCGCAGCCGGATCACCCGCCATCGCGTCCGACTTCGTCGTAGAGCGCGTCGACGAGCGCGGCACGGCACGTAAGCACCGCGCGCTGGTTGATCGAGCCCTTGTCGGTCAGCTCGCCGTGATCGAGCGATGGCGCCTCGTCGAGCAACAACAGCCGCGTGACCCGCGTGGCGCTGCCCGTGGCGGTGAGGTCGAGCGTGCGCAGCATCGCCACAAAGGCGTCGCGCACCGGTGCGGACGACAGCACCTCCCGCGTGCCGCGTCCGCCGGCAGGCCGGCCAGGCGGCGGCATTCCGCCAGTTGCGGGAACACGAGCAGACCGATCTCGTCGCGGTCCGCGCCCGCGATCACCACGTCCTGTACGTATGAGGCGCCTGCGCCGATCGCTCGCGCACGCAGCGGCCCGACGCTCACGAACGTGCCGGTGCTGAGCTTGAAGTCCTCGGCAATGCGCCCATCGAACTGGAAGCCAAGCTCCGGCCGTTCGGGGTCGACGAAGCGCAGCGCATCGCCGGTGCAGTAGTAGCCTTCCTCGTCGAACACTGCCCGCTCGGGATCGGGCGCCGCGCGCCAGTAACCCGGCATCACGTGCGGCCCGCGAAAGCGCGCCTCGTACTTGCCGCTGGCCGGCACCAGCTTCAGCTCGCACCCCGCGGCCGGCAGGCCGACATAACCGGACCGGGCAACCGGCCCTGTCGTGAACAGGCTCGACGGCGCCGTCTCCGTCATGCCAAGGCCTGACATGATGCGGATGCGCTGGCCGCAATGCGCCTCGGTGACACGCTCGAGGCGGTCCCACGCCTCCTGCGAGAGGCCCGCCGCGGCAAAGAAGTAGAGATTGACGCGCGAGAAGAACGTCTCGCGCAGCGCGGCATCGTGCTCGAGTGCCCTGCCAAGTTCCTCCCAGCCCTTCGGCACGTTGAAGTAGATCGTAGGTGCGATCTCGCGCAGGTTGCGCAGCGTGTCATCGAAGCCGCCCGGCACGGGCCGGCCGCCATCGATGTAGAGCGTGCCACCGTTGTACAGCACGATGCCGACGTGTGGCTGCCGCCGAACGTATGGTTCCAGGGCAGCCAGTCGACCAGCACCGGCGGCACGCGGGCGAGCTCCGGCATCGCCTGGCGCAGCATCTGCTGGTTGCTGCACAGCATGCGGTGCGTGGTCGTCACCGCCTTGGGCAGCCGCGTGGAGCCGGACGTAAAGAGGAACTTTGCGATCGTGTCCGGGCCGACCGCCGCATTGGCCGCGTCAACGCTGCCGGGACGCGTGTGCGCGAGCGCGTCGAACGACGTCGCGGCGCGGCCGGGAAGGATGCCATCGCGGGTCACGACTTCCACGCCGGCCGGCACCACGGCCTCGATGGCCCGCGCGAACGCGCGGCCGTCGGCGGCGTAGACCAGGCCCGGCGTCAGCAAATCGACCACGTGCCGCAGCTTGCCGAAGTCCCCAGAGACCAGCGAGTACGGCGGCGACACGGCCGAGAACGGCACGCCAGCCCAGAGCGCGCCAAGCGCCAGCTGCAGGTGCTCGAGATCGTTGCCGGAGAGGATCACCAGCGGCCGCTCGGCGGACAGCGAGCGGTCCACCAGCGCTTGCCCGATCGAGCGCGCACGCGCCAGCATCTCGCCATAGGTGATCGTGATCCAGTTGCCGTCGGGGCCGCGCTGCGCCACGAGCACGCGCTCCGGGTGGCGCGCGGCCCCGGTGGCGAGACAATCGGACATCCGCTGCGGATAGTCCTGCAGCGCTTCGCGCGAACGCACGCGCCAGATCTCGCCGTCGCGATGGAACTCGGCCTCGGTGCGCCCGATGGCGACGTCCCGGTAGGACACGGCAGCGACCGCGGGGCCGGGGGCGGCTTGCGTCGAAACGTTTGTCACGTCCTGTCTCCTCAAGGTTCTGTTGTCTCCCTCTACGGGGAGTATGTGGATTGCGCCGGCTCAGACCGGATAGTGGCGCGGGGTGTTCTGGATCGTGATCCAGCGCAGCTCGGTGAACTCGGCCACCGCCGCCTGGCCGCCGAAGCGTCCATAGCCGCTCGCCTTGACGCCGCCAAACGGCATCTGCGCCTCGTCATGCACGGTGGGGCCGTTGATGTGGCAGATGCCCGATTCGATCCGTTGGGCCACCGACAATGCGCGCGATACGTCGCGGCTGAATACCGACGCGGAAAGGCCATACTCGCTGTCGTTGGCCATGCGCACCGCCTCGTCGTCGCCGTCCACGCGCGCCACCGTTACCACCGGACCGAACGATTCCTCGCGGTAGAGCCTCATGCCCGGCGCGATGCCGTCGACGATGACCGGCTGCAGGATCGCGCGTCGGCATGCCAGCCCACGGGCAGGCTCGCGCCTGCGCGCGCGCGTCCTCGACCAATGCGCCGATGCGCTGCGCGGCATCTTTGCTGATCAGCGCACCGAGCACGCTGGACGGATCAGTGGGGTCGCCGGCCCGCAGTGTCTTCGCCTTCGCGGACAGCTTCTCGACGAAGCGGTCGGCGATCCTGCGGTCCGCGATCACGCGCTCGGTCGACATGCAGATCTGCCCCTGGTTGAAAAAGGCGCCGAAGGCCACGGCATCGACTGCCGCATCGAGGTCCGCGTCGTCGAGCACCAGCAGCGGCGCCTTGCCGCCGAGCTCCAGCAGCGCCGGCTTCAGATGCCGGGCCGCGTGCTGCGCGATGATGCGGCCCACGTGCGTGGAGCCCGTGAAGTTGACGCGGCGCACGGCCGGATGCGCGATCAGCCGCTCGACCACCTGCGCCGCATCTTCGGGCGCGTTCGTGACCACGTTGACCACGCCGTCGCCGAGCCCCGCCTCCTGCAGCACCGTGCCGATCAGGCGATGCACGCCGGGGCACGCCTCGGACGCCTTGAGCACCACCGTGTTGCCGCACGCGAGCGGCATCGCCAGCGCGCGCGTGCCGAGGATCACCGGTGCGTTCCACGGCGCGATGCCGAGTACCACGCCGCACGGCTGGCGCACGGCCATGGCAAGATTGCCCGGCACATCGGATGGAATCACGCTGCCGTCGATGCGCGTCGTCATCGCGGCGGCCTCGCGCAGCATGTTGGCCGCGAGCATCACGTTGAAGCCGTACCAGTTCGGCATGGCGCCGGTCTCGGCCACGCCGACGCGGATGAAGTCTTCCGTACGCTGGTCCATCAGGTCGGCGGCCTTCAACAGGCGGCGGCGGCGCTCACCTGGCAGCAGCGCGGCCCAGGCCGGGTAGCGGCCGCGGCCGCATCCACGGCGGCGTCCGCATCCGCGAGCGTGCGCCGGTGCGCGCGACACTACGACATCGCTCAGCGGATTGCGGCGTTCGAAGGTGGCGCCATCGGCGGCGAGCCGGTCCCGCCCGCCAATCAGCATGGTCAGTTCGTTCATCAGTGTTGTCTCCTGGCGGCGGCTCTTTGAGGCCGCCGGCTCGATCGGGTTGTCGGCCGCTCAGGCGCGCTTGTAGGTCTGCAGGCCCGGCTTGATCGACTTGTCGTCGAGGAACTGCTTGAGGCCCTGCTCCCGTCCGTGCTCAGGGTCTCGCAGCTGCGCCTGGTCGAGCTTGGCGTACAGGTAGTCCTCGTTCTGCTCCCACGTCAGCTCGCGTGAGCGCTTGAAGCCGATCTTGGCCGCGCGCAGCACCACCGGGTTCTTCTCGAGCAGCTTCGCCGCGAGCGCGATCGTATGCTCGCGCAGTTGCGCGCGTGGCACGCTCTCGTTGACCAGGCCCATGGCCGCAGCCTCGGCGCCGGTGAAGGTGTCACCCGTCATGATGTAGTGCAGCGCCTTGCGGTGGCCGACGGTATCGGCCATCGCCTTGCTGACGAGATTACCCGGCGGAATGCCCCAGTTGATTTCCGACAGGCCGAACACGGCCTCGTCGGCGGCGATTGCCAGGTCGCAGGCCACCAGCGGCGAGAATCCGCCACCGAAGCACCAGCCGTTGACCATGGCGATCGTTGGCTTGCTATACATGCGCAACAGGCGCCATTGCCACTGCGATGCATCGCGGCGGCGAATCTTTTCCTGCAGGATCTCCGGGCCGCGTCGACCTCGCGGAAGTATTCCTTGAGGTCCATGCCAGCGGTCCAGGCGTCGCCGGCGCCGGTCAGCACCAGCACCTTGGCTTCCGCGTCCAGCTCCAGCTCTTCCAACACCTGCACCATCTCAGCGTTCAGCGTGGGATTCATGGCGTTGCGCTTGTCGGGCCGGTTGAACGTGACCCAGGCAATACCCGCTTCCACATTAACCTTCACTGCCTTCCAGCGGCCTTCGTAATCAGCCATTTCTGTCTCTCCTTGGTAGTCGCTTCGTCGTGGTCTCAATTTGATATCAAGCTACCTGATATTGCAAGTGGAATGTCATTCCCGGGTGTAAACCCCGATGCGCGCCGGTGAGCGAATGCAGCTCACGCGGCGCGGCCGAGAATCAACAGGGATCATTCATGCGCACGCAAAAAAAAAGAAGCCGCAGAAGTCGGAGACATTCCGCGCGGGACGCCCGCCGCCGGCGGGATCCATTCCCCTACCCACATCCCTTACCTGATTGGGCGCACTGATCGCATAGTCAACCGCCGGCTGGCCGAGGTGTTGGCTCCGCACGGGCTGATGTTGACGCAGTTCACGGCGCTCTCGGTGCTTTACGCGCGCGGTCCGTCGTCGAACGCGCAGATTGCCGAGCGCTCCCTGATTTCGCCGCAGGCACCAATGAGGTAGTGAAGGCAATGGAGGCACGCGGCTGGGTCACACGCGAGCCCGATCCCCTGTACGGCCGGATCGTGAAGCTGAGCCTGACCGACAGCGCGCGCGAGTTGCTGGCGGGTTGCGACGAGACCGTCGGCGGGCTGGAAGAAGAAATGCTGGCGGGCATCGACGCTCAGCACGTCTCATTGCTGCGTGAGCTGCTGTTGACGTGCGGGCGAAACCTGCGCTGAGGCCCTCGGGCGCGCCGGCACGTCAGTGCATTGCGGCGAGTGTCAGCACGGCGGCTTTGACGGCGGAGAGATTAGTTTGCTCGGCTTGTATACAACAAAACTGTAAGCAGCGCTGTTTTAATCTCTTGCAACCTCATTTTCTAATCGTTAACCCCTATCCAACTGCCCTAGTCCTTGCCTTCGTGGAAATCGTTGGATACAGTCTGTATCCATAAAGCCTGCGCGGCTCGCCCCACTACGGAGACACCCTTGGTGAACACTGACAACGACAATCAAAGCGACAGCAAGGTCGGCGCGAGCGCCTCTCAGGCTGTCCGGGCCTTGCTCGGCCTGCGCGAATTGGTTCTCGGCGGAGAATTGCCTGCCGGCAGCCGAATTTCCGAGCTGTGGGTCGCTGATCGCCTCGGCGTATCGCGCACACCGATTCGCGCGGCGCTGATCCGACTGCAGGAGGAAGGACTTGTCGAGCCGATTCCCTCGGGCGGCTTCGCGGTACGCTCGTTTGCCGAAAGCGAAATCAGCGACGCCATCGAGCTACGCGGCACAATGGAAGGCCTCGCTGCCCGGCTCGCCGCCGAGCGCGGCGCCAGTTCAAGCCTCCTCAACGCGATGCGCGATGTCATCGCGCAGATTGACAGCGCGCTGACCGGCGAGTTGACCGCCGTCAAGTTCACCCAGTACGTCGACCTGAACGCGCGCTTTCATCAATTACTGGCTGAGGCAGCCGGAAGCGCGCTGATCGCGCGACAGATCGAAAAGGTCACGAACCTGCCGTTTGCCTCGGCCAGCGCCTTCGTCATGGTTCAATCGATCGACGAAAGCGCGCGCGAGATGCTGCTGCTTGCCCAGGCACAACACCGATCCGTAGTCGAGGCCATCGAGCTGCGCGAAGGCACGCGCGCAGAGGCGCTGATGCGCGAGCACAGCCGGATCGCTAATCACAACCTGAAGATCGCGCTGCAGAACCAGCAAGCGATGTCGCAGGTGCTCGGGGGCAGCCTGATCCGGCGCGCGGGCCGTTCGGTCTAGCACACCCGCCCTCTCCCGTCCCCTTTGTCAACCCGCATCCCGCGCCTCGGCGCCGGGAGGGGAAAGTCATATCTGAAAAACACCTGCCAGATCGCTTGCCGTCGATGAAACATGCAGCAACCCACACGGCCGCACGATCTGCAACCAGAAGATAACGCTGTACCGCGCTGGCACTCGAACTCTAGCGAATCAACTCGGCCTGGCGCGCATAAAAAATACATGAGAGGTAGACAACAATGCGACACGATATCCGAAACGCTATCAACAAGGCGGACATGAGCACATTCCAGGTGGTGGCGATCGCCATCTGCATTGTGCTCAACATGCTTGACGGTTTTGACGTGCTGGCCATGGCGTTCACCGCCTCGCACATCTCCGCTGAGTGGCAACTGAACGGCAAGCAGGTCGGGGTGCTGCTAAGCGCCGGGCTTTTGGCATGGCAGCCGGCTCGCTTTTCCTGGCGCCATGGGCGGATCGCTTTGGGCGCAGGCCAATCATACTGTTTTGCCTGGTGACAATCGCCGCGGGCATGCTGCTGTCGGCATTCACGCATTCCGTTTTCCAACTCGCAGCGATGCGTGCCGTGACAGGCATTGGCATCGGCGGCATGCTGGCGAGCCTCAACGTCATCACAAGCGAATACGCGTCTGACAAATGGCGCAACATGGCCATCGTGCTGCAAGCCACGGGCTACCCCGTCGGCGCGACAATCGGCGGCATCATCGCAGCCATGCTGCTGACGCAGTATGGCTGGCGCAGCGTGTTCGTTTTGGCGCTCTGGTAACCATTGCCATGACTCCCATCGTCATGGCCCGCTTGCCAGAGTCGCTCGACTTCCTGGTCACCAAACGTCCGCGCGGCGGGCTGACTAAGCTCAACGCCTTACTCTTCGCGATGGGCCGCCCTGCCGTCGCCCAACTGCCGCCCCCCGATACCGCACCCGGTCCGAACGCTGGTGGCCGGGGCGTGACTGGGCTCTTCTCGGGGCATCTCGCGATGCAGACGCTGATGATCTGGACGTCGTTCTTCCTTGTCATGTTCAGTTTCTATTTCGTGCTGAGCTGGACGCCGAAACTGCTGGTCGCTGCGGGCATGTCGGCGCAGCAGGGCATCACCGGCGGCGTGCTTCTGAACGTGGGCGGCATTGTCGGGGGTACGCTATTCGGCTTCCTCTCGTCCCGCATCGGACTCAAACCGTTGCTGTGGGCCTGCTTTCTGCTCACAGCCGCACTGTTCGTGGGCTTCGGCATGTTCGCAAGCACGCTGACTGTCGCATTCGTGATCGCGCTGTGGATCGGCGGGGGCATTTTCGGCTGCATGGTAGGCCTGTACGCCTACGCACCGAGCCTGTATCCGCCCGAAACCCGGACGACGGGCATGGGCTGGTCAATCGGCATGGGCCGCTTCGGCGCCGTACTGTCGCCGATGGTAGCGGGCGCCCTACTCGATTCAGGATGGTCGGCCGCCAATCTCTACTACGTCTTTGCCATGCCGCTGCTCATTGCCATCGGCAGTGTCGGCCTGCTAGGCGCGCCGATGCAAGCAGAGCGGCACACGCAGACCGCAGCGCACTAGAACAGGATCCGGCAGATCGGGATTTCGCCATACAACTGCCTGCTTCTACTACCACATCGTCAACCACTACTTGCTGGCGCCTCGCGCCCGAGGGGAAGTCATGTTTCTGAAAAACACCTGGTATGTCGCCTGCACACCCGATGAACTTGCAGGCAAACCACTGGGCCGCACTATCTGTAACAACAAGATGGTGCTCTATCGCGATGAAAACGGGGCCGTCGCCGCACTCGAGGACTTCTGTCCGCACCGCGGTGCGCCGCTCTCGCTCGGCTCGCTGCGCGACGGCCAACTGGTCTGCGGGTACCACGGCCTGACCATGGGGCGCAACGGAAAGTGCGCGGCGATGATCGGTCAACGCGTCGGCGGCTTTCCGGCAATTCGCAGCTATCCCGCGGTGGAACGCTACGGTTTCATCTGGGTATGGCCCGGCGAGGCCGCGCTGGCAGACGATACGCTGATCCCGCATCTCGAATGGGCGGTGAGCCCTGAGTGGGCGCACGGCGGTGGCCTGTACCACATCGGCTGCGACTACCGGCTGATGATCGACAATCTGATGGACCTGACGCACGAGACCTACGTGCACGCGTCAAGTATCGGGCAGGCCGAGATTGAAGATTCGGCGCCGACGACACGCGTGGAAGGCGATAACGTCGTCACTAGCCGCCACATGGAAGGCGTTCTGCCGCCGCCATTTTGGGCCGCCGCCCTGCGCGGCAACGGGCTGGCCGACGACGTGCCATGCGACCGCTGGCAAATCTGCCGGTTCACGCCGCCTAGCCACGTAATGATCGAGGTCGGCGTCGCGCACGCGGGCAAAGGAGGCTATAACGCGGCGCCAGAGCATAAGGTGTCCAGCATCGTCGTCGACTTCATCACGCCTGAAACCGACACGTCGATTTGGTACTTCTGGGGCATGGCGCGCAGCTTCAAGCCCGAGGATGCCGCGTTGACAGCGACGATCCGAGAGGGACAGGGGAAGATCTTCGCAGAAGATCTGGAGATGCTGGAAGCCCAGCAGAGCAACCTGCTGGCGAACCCCGAGCGCAAGCTGCTGATGCTCAATATCGATGCGGGCGGTGTGCAGTCCCGTCGCATTCTGGACCGGCTGATCGCCCAGGAACAGGCGCAATCGAACCAGCCTGACCAGATGCGCGCGGGTGGGGGTAGCGTGATGCGGGTCCGGATCGCCAACAAGAGGAGCGGCGCAGAGGGCATCGCGGTATTCGAACTCGTGGCCATCGAAGGTGGTGCCCTACCACCCTTCTCCGCCGGCGCGCACGTCGACGTCCACCTCAGTAACGGGCTCGTGCGTCAGTATTCGCTGTGCAACGACCCGGCTGAGACGCATCGCTACGAGCTCGGCGTGTTACGCGATCCCGCGTCGCGCGGCGGCTCGGCTGCAATGCATGCGCTAGCGCCCGGCGACACGCTCGAGATCAGCACCCCGAAGAACCATTTTCCGCTTCAGGGGGACGCTGGGCACTCTGTGCTGCTGGCTGGGGGGATCGGCGTGACGCCGATTCTGGCGATGGCGCAGAGCCTTGCCCGCACCGGCGCCTCGTTCGAGTTCCACTACTGCACCCGCAGTCCCGCGCGCACTGCGTTCCGCGAACGGCTTGCTTGCGATGACCTGCACGAGCGCACGCACATATATCACGACGATGTCGCGGGGCGGCAGGTCGACCTGCCGCGGCTGCTCTCTGCGCCTTGCGCTGGCACGCATCTCTACGTCTGTGGCCCGTCGGGCTTCATGGCCGCCGTGTTGGAGACGGCACGCGCTGCCGGCTGGCCGGAGCCCAACTTGCACCGCGAATACTTCGCGGCCCCGCAAACGCCTACCGCCTCGGCCGGCACCTTCCAGGTGAAAGTCCAAAGCAGTGGCAAGGTCATTGACATCGCGCCGAATGAAACTGTGGTGCAAGCGCTAGCCGCGCAAGGAGTTGAAATCCAGACTTCGTGCGAGCAAGGGGTCTGCGGCACATGCCTGACACGCGTGCTGTCCGGCGAGCCTGACCATCGCGACGCTTACCTGACCGACGAGGAGCGCGCCGCGAACAACCAGTTCCTGCCATGCTGCTCGCGTTCGCGCAGCTCGGTCCTCGTACTGGACCTGTAGGTGCCGCGTGCCCCCTGAAACGCATTAAGAAGCGCCGGTGTACCCGGCAGGCAACGTCCGCCTCGACAGGCACGGTGACCACTGGCTACACCTGATCGGAAACGATCGCCACCACGTCCGTGTACCTGCACGGCGAGGAACTTGAGCGTGCCAGGCAGATGCGGCAGGCGTTCGGCGCTTGTCGTTGAGAGATTTCGGGTTCCCCTTCCTGGCCCCTACTCCGCTCGAATATCCGCCCGTACCGCCACCGCGCGCATTTCGGGCAGTTCCTTCTCGACGCGTGCCTTGACCGCCGCGGCATTGCCGTAGGCGGGCGTCAGGCCCAGTTCGACCATCCGCGCTTTGGTTGACGGCGCGTTGGCCACTTCCGCCAGCGCCTTTTCGAGTTTCTGCTGTACGGGCGCCGGCAGCCCCGCCGGCGCCATCAGGGCGAACCACGTGCCATCTGAAAGCCGGGGTAGCCACTTTCGGCCACGGTAGGCACCTGCGGCAGCGCGGGCAGCCGCTGTGCCGACAACACTGCCAGCGGCTTGATCTTGCCGCCCTTGATCAGCGGCAAGCTGGCCACCACGGTGTCGACGGCCACCTGCACCTGCCCGCCGGCGAGCGCCGTCAGGCTCGGTGCGCTGCCGTTGAACGGGACATGAACCATCCGCATGCCCGTCGCGGACTTCAGCATCTCGCCGCCGAAATGCACCGACGAACCTGCGCCAAAGGAGCCATAGGAGAACTTGTCCGGATTCGCCTTCGCCTGTGCCACCAGGTCCTTGAGCGAGTTCACGGGGACCTCGGGATTGGCAACGAGCACCAGACTCATATCCGCAACTAGGCCAAGCGGCGTAAAGCTCTTGACCGGGTCGTAGGCCAGGTTCTGGCGGATGGCCGGGTTCAGCGTCAGCGTGGTGCTGGCAGCGAGCAGCAGCGTATAGCCATCGGGCGCGGCCTTGGCGACCTGCGCGGCGCCGATTACCGTGCTGGCGCCCGGCTTGTTCTCGACCACGACGGATTGTCCGAGCTTCTCGCCAAGGCCTACGGCCAGCAAGCGCCCCAGCACGTCGGTGGCACCTCCGGCGGCAAACGGCACCACCAGCCGGATTGGCCGCTCCGGAAACGACGGCCCCTGAGCCGCGGCGGGTGTCGTGGCCAGCGTGGCGGCCAGGCCGGCGCATGCAAGGAAAAGCTTCGTGGGCGTTGCGGTCATCGGTTCAACTCCTGCCTGCGGTTTGGGGGGAAATGCGAATCCACGCGGGCGGCAGCTGGCGCTGCCCGCTGGCAAACTGGATGAGACGGTGTCTACGCAAGCCAGGGGCTGCGTACGCGCGAAAAGCCACCGGCCTGGTCATAGGCGTGGCCAAGCTGCAGCACCGCGGCGTCCGCCTGGGCGGGCCCGATGATCTGGATGCCGGCAGGCAATCCCTCACGCCCAAAACCCGCGGGCGCGGCCAACGCGGGCAAGCCCGCCATCGTGGCCGGCACCACGGCCTGCATCCAGCGATGATAGGTATCCATGTCGCGGCCGTCGATCGCGTGCGGCCAGTCCAGGCCGGCATCGAATGGGAAGACCTGGGCGGCCGGCATGACCAGATAGTCGAAGCGCTCGAACAGCATGCGCAGCGCCTGGTACCAGCCACTGCGTATGCTCATGGCCTCATACACGCGCGCGCCGGACAGCGCCAGCCCGCGCTCGATTTCCCAGAGCGCTTCCGGCTTGAGCAGCGCACGTTTGGCCGGGTCGCGGTAAAGCGCGCCGTTGGCGCCCGAGACGGCAAAGCTGCGCAGGTCGATCCACGCCTGCCACAGGCGCTCAAGGTCGAAGTCCGGCGATGCGGCATCGATCGTGCAGCCGAGCGTACGCAGATGACCCAGTGCCATGACGCAGGTGTCGAGCAGGCCCGGGTCGGTCGGCAGATGGCCGCCGAGGTCCCCGAGCCAGCCGATCCGCACGCCGTTCCAGTCGCGCTCAGGCGGCAAGGCGAAGCTGCCTGGCGCCTCCGCGCGGCGCGTCAGTGGCAGGCGCGCGTCGAAGCCGGCCTGCACCGACAGCAGCAGCGCGAGGTCCGGGATATTGCGCGCCATCGGCCCGGCCACGCTGAACTGCTGGAAGAAAACCTCCTCGGTCGGCCCGTGCGGCACGCAACCGAATGAGGTACGCAGGCCATAGACATGGTTGAACGCGGCTGGTGTGCGCAGCGAACCCATCATGTCCGAGCCATCGCCACCGGCAGCATGCGCAGCGCGACCGCCACGGCCGCCCCACCGCTGCTGCCGCCGGCCGAGCGTGCCGGATCGTAGGCGTTGCGCGTGGTGCCGTAGACAGGGTTGTACGTATGGCCACCAAGGCCGAATTCGGGCGAATTGGTGCGGCCGACGAACAGCGCCCCACCGGCGCGCATGCGTTCGAAGACCACCGCGTCGGTCTGGCTGACTTGTCCGGCGAAGATCGGCGAGCCCTTGGTGGTAACCATGCCGGCGGCCGGCATGATGTCCTTGGGTGCCTGCGGGAAGCCATGCAGCGGGCCGCGGCCGGCGCCCCGCGCGAGTTCATTGTCGAGGCCGGCCGCGTCCTTGCGCAGGCGGTCGCGGTCGACGGGCGCCACGATGGCATTGACGCGCGGATTGTGACGGTCGATCTGGCCCAGGTATGCGTCGAGCACCTCGACGCACGACACCTCACGGGCATGGATGGCCCGCGACAAGGCAACGGCGTCGAGTTCGATGACGGAATCGGTCGGGGTGCTGGAAATCGCATTCATGGGAAGCCTGTCTGCTGTCGTGTCAGGAAAGAGCATAGGGGCGGCGTGGGTTTCCCACAATCGACGAATTTTTCAAATATCCTTGCATAAAACGCAAACCTGGTAATAACCCGAAAGCCCAATTTACGGAGCCCCGATGCTGTCGCACCGCCTGCAGGACACCTCGCTGCGCTATTTCTTGGAAGTGGTCCGCACCGGCTCGCTGACCGAGGCGGCGCAGCGGCTCAATGTCACGGTGTCCGCGGTCAGCCGGCAGGTGGCGGCGCTGGAGTCGCTGCTGGGCGTGCCGTTGTTCGACCGCCGCCCGCGCGGCATGGTGGCCAGTGCCGCGGGCGAACTGCTGGCTGCCTATGCGTTGCGCAATGCGCTGGAGGCCGATCGTGTCGTGACGGAGATTGCCGCGCTGCAAGGGTTGCGTCGCGGACGCGTGCGGGTAGCCAGTTCGGCCGGTTTTGCGATCGAATTCCTGCCGCGCGCCATTGCCGAGTTCCGCGAGCGCTTTCCGGGGCTGCATTTCCATGTACGCGTGGCCCCGCCGGCCGAGGTGACCGGCATTGTGCTGCACGGCGACGCGATATCGGCATTACGTACAGCCGAGCCGCCGAGCAAGGTATCCGCGTCGAGCACCGCCAGTCGGCACCTGTGATCGCCATCATGCGGCCCGACCATCCGCTCGCGCGGTTTCGCAGCATCACGCTGGCGCAGATGCAACCCTATCCGCTGGCATTGCCCGAAGGCGACAACACCGTGCGCCAGCTCTTCGACATCGCCTGCGGCGAGCGCGGCATCGCCTTCGAGCCGGTGCTGGTGAGCAATCAGTTCGAGACGCTGACCAGCTTCGTGCTGCACGGCGGCGGGCTGTCGATCTCGGGTGGCGTCACGGTCGGTGACCGTCTGCGTCGTGGCGAACTGCACGCCGCAACGATCCGCGAGCGCGGCATGAAAAGCCGCGCCATCGAACTGCAGACGCTGGCCGGGCGCACACTGCCCGAAAGCGTGCGCACGTTCCTGAGCTTCGTGCGTGATCGGCTGGTGGACGAGCCCGGGATCGCGGCTTGATCGCGTCCGGCCGCAGTGCGCTTACTTCGCGAACAGCGACGACATATCGGCAAACGCTTTGAACTCCAGCGCATTGCCCGACGGGTCCAGGAAGAACATGGTGGCCTGCTCGCCCGCCTCGCCCTTGAAGCGGATATGCGGTTCGATGACGAATTCCACGCCAGCCGCGCGCAGCTTGTCCGCCGCAGCCTGCCAGGCTTGCATCGACAGCACCACGCCGAAGTGCCGCACCGGCACGTGGTCGCCATCCACGGCGCTGGTGGCGCGGTGGCCGCATTCGTCAGGGGACAGATGCGCCACGATCTGGTGTCCGTAGAAATTGAAGTCGATCCACGCTTCGGAGCTGCGGCCTTCAGGGCAACCGAGCAGCTCGCCATAGAATTCGCGCGCGCTGGCAAGGCTATGGACCGGGAAAGCCAGGTGGAACGGGGGCACGACGGCAGCAGATGCGCTCATGGTGTGGGGGCTCTCAATGATGAAGGTCTTGTGGGATGGCCGGCCCAGTCACCCGCCGCCGATGCGGAGGCGGTACCGGTGGCCCCTGGAGGCAAGTCTATGCATGGCGAATGATGATGAAAAGCGATATATTTTCTCGCTGAGCAACATCAATTTCGATGAATCGCCATCTACCATGCTGCGTGAATTGCGAACCTTTATCGCCGTCGCCCGCCACGGCACGTTTGCCGGTGCCGGCGCGCGCATTGGCCTGACTCAGTCAGCCGTCAGCGCGCAGATACACCGGCTAGAGGAAGAACTGGGCTTTCCGCTGTTCGACCGCACAGGACGATCGGCACGGCTCAATGCGGCCGGGCGCGAGACGCTGGGGCTGGCCGAGGAACTCATCACGCTGTATGAGCGCATCGGCCACCAGGGTCCCGATGCGCAAGGCGGCATGGTGCGCATCGGCGCCATCGCCTCGGCGCAGGTGACGTTCCTGCCCGACGCCATTGCACGCTTTCGCGCCGACCTGCCGGGCTGCCGCGTGCGCATGGTGCCAGGTGTATCGCTGAGCCTGCTGGGCCAGGTCGATGCCGGCGATATCGATATCGCGGTGCTGATCCGTCCGCCCTATGCGCTGCCGGCCGAACTGGACTGGCGCCCGCTTTTGCGCGAACCGTTCGAGCTGCTGGTGCCGACGGCCATGGCCGGCCTGCACTGGCGCGCAGCCATCGAGTCCGCACCATTCATCCGCTATGACCGCGGCTCGTTCGGCGGCCGGCTGGTCGACCAGTTCCTGCGCCAGCAGCGTGTGATGGTCCAGGAGGCGATCGAACTCGATGAGCTGGAAGGCATCGCGCAGCTTGTGGCGCGCGGCCTGGGCGTCGGGCTGTCGCCGCGCACGCTGGCTACCCGCCAGCGGCCGGCCGGCGTTACCGCCCTGCCACTTGGCGCCGATACGTTTTACCGCGAGGTTGGCCTGGTCGAGCGAGCGCCCCATAGTCGCCAGCCGGTGGCGAGTCGGCTTGCGCAGCGTATCAGCGAAGCGGCCGGTGACTTGGCCGGATAGCCGCGTGTGCGGATGGCTACAGCGCCGGCAACGTGCCCCTGCTGCGCTTGAGCTGGAACGCCACCGACACCCGGTCGGCCGGATAGATCGTGTCCGTGATCTCCAGGATCTTGCCGGCGCCGTCCTTGTAGTGGCGGATCAGCCGTAGTCCGGCTGATCCCGCGGGCACGCCGAGCTGCGCGGCCAGCGGTTCGTCGATCAGCGTGGCGGTGACCACCTGCCGGATCTCGGCAATGGCCGTGGCGCGTTCGCGCTCGATCAACGCGCTGACCAGCGTTTGCGGGTGGCTGCGAATGGTGTCGACCAGACTGGCAAGCGAAGCATCGATATAGATGTCGGCGCGCGCGACAGGCGTGCTGCCCTTGCGCGCGTCCACGCGGGTGCCGCTGAGCAGCACCCACGCGCTGCCTACCGGCGCTTCCAGCCGGCGAGCCAGCGCACGGTCGAGCGTGACGTCCTGCACGTCGTCGATCGCGCGCACCTCGGTGGCTGCCACGCGCACGAGATCTTCGGCCGTGCCGAAAGACTGCGTGTAGGCAGCATTGGGGTTGGCGTTTTCGACAATGGTGCCGACCGCTTTCTTGCGCGAGATATAGCCGAGGTCCTGCAGCATCCGTAGCGAGGCACGCACGGTGTGGCGGCTCACGCCGTGCTGTTCGGCCAGTTCATGTTCCGTCGGCAGCAGGCTGCCCACCACGCGGCGCCCTTCGACGATGTCCTTGACCAGCATGCTGGCAAGTTCGGCATAGCGGGTCGGAGTGCCCGGCACATCTGCCTTGGGCTTGCTGTCCTTCAGTGTCGCGGTCATGGCCAGGCCGTGGGAAAGTCGGAGAGTGCGCGCATTTTACGATGCCGCGGCGCGAACCCTCCTGCTCCGTCAGTTGGCGAAGAAGCGGCGGTCCGCTTCGGCCGGCACCGCCATGCCGGTAACCTTTGCCTTCTGCAGCACTTCCCAGAAGTAACGGTAGGTCGCGCGGTCGTGCAGTTCGCCCTTGTACTGGATCGGGCCCCAGTCCGCGTCTTGCGCGGCCACCAGGATGCCGGCGGCATCTTCCACTTCGGTGAAGTCCGGGCGCATGGCGTTGACGATCGGCTGGATCTGCGCCGGATAGATGCTCCACATGCGCAGGAAACCGAACTCGTTGCGTGCGCGGCGCGCGTCGCCCGCGATGACTTCGGCGTCCTTCAGGTTCAGGCACACGTTGTGGGCCGGCACGATGCCGTTGGCCAGCGCCGCCGCTACCATGTCGGCCTTGGCGCGCGCCAGCAGCGCGTGCTCGAACTGGCCCGGGCTGCGCATGGCGGCGGCCGGGATCGCGCCGTGGTGGCCGCTGACGAAATCCATCAGGCCGAAGTCGAGCACCTCGATGTTCGGCAGCTCGGCAATCTGGAACACGTCGCGCAGCGCACCATGCGTTTCGATCAGCACGTGCGCCGGCACGGGCCGGTCGAGGCCGGCCTGCTTGGCAACGTCGCCGATATATCCGATCACTTCAGCCACCTGAGCGCTGTTGGTAGCCTTGGGAATCGTAATATAGGCCAGGCGACTGCCTGCGCCCTTCACGATGATGTCCACGTCCTGGCGCCATGCCGGGTGCGACGGGTCATGGATGCGTGCACCCGCACGGCCGTGGACGTTGCGGTCCGAGGCGATCATGCGCGCCACCATTTCGGCGTGCTCGCGTTCCTGGCCGGCGGCGGCGCCGTCTTCGCAGTCGCAGGTCACGTCGAAAACCGGGCCGTATTCGACCTGCAGGTCCATGGCTTTGCCGATCAGCTTTTCACTGCCGGCGAAGTGCTCGCACGCGGCCAGCACCGGGAAGGATTTTTCGCCGGCAAACAGAGCGTGGTTAGGATGCGTTGCGGTGGTCATGTCTTGTCTCGCTGAAAAGTTGGATGCGTTGGGTAGCCCGCGCGTCGGGCTTACCGCTGGCGTTTCGGGATGGCGATGGTGTAGTCGAGGTCGAGCACCACATTCGATGGGTGTACCGCCCTGCCCTCGGCCGGCTCCGGAAAGGCAATAGAGGCGCCGCTGGCGTTCTTCACGCCGATCATGCGCAGGCGCAGCGCGCCGACATGCTCCTGGCCGAGGTCGACCTTATCAAGCACCTGTGTCGCGCACGCGATGGTGTCGCCTGCGTAGGTCGGGTTCACATGGCTGCCACCGTTGATGGCAAGGATCGAGAGCCCGTTCTCCAGTCCGTCATAGGCCAGGGCGCGGCATACCGAAATGATGTGCCCGCCGTAGACCAGCCGCTGCCCGCCATTCACCGCCATGGCGTGCCCGTCGAAATGGGCGCGAGCCGTGTTCTGGTACAGGCGCGTGGCCAGGCTGTGGTCGCTGTCGTTGATCGTCATCGCGCCGGGGTGGTCGATGCGCTCGCCCACCGCGTAGTCCTCCCACAGGTCGCCGAAACCCGTCATGCCCGTGATCTCGCGCACGCGTGCCGTGTAGTCGCTGCGGCGCAGGCGCTCGGCGGGCACCACCGCCTGGGTGGAAGGCACCACTGCCGCTGCGCACGCGGCGCCGTGGTCGCGCTTGTGCACCATCACCCAGCGCACCCAGCTCAGCACCTCGCGGCCATGCTGGTTGCGCGCGGTGGAGCGCACGTAGACCACCCCGCTCTTGCGGTTGGAGTTCTCTTTCAGCCCGATAACCTCGGTCTCGACGGCGAGCGTGTCCCCAGGGTACACGTGGGAAACAAAACGCACTTCCGCATACCCCAGGTTCGCCACGGCGTTCAGGGAGATGTCCGGCACGGTCTTGCCGAAGGCGGTGTTGAACACGAGCAGGTCTTCCAGCGGACGATGCTCGAAGCCTAGCTGCCGTGCATTGGTCTCGGCCGTGCACAGGGCCGTGCGGCTGCCGGTCAGCCCGATATACAGGCTGCGGTCGCCCTCGGTCAGCGTGCGCGGCGTGGCATGGCTGATCTTCATGCCGATGCGGAAGTCTTCGAAATAGTTGCCGCTGCGATCCTTCTTCATATCCGTTTCCTTGTCCGTCGGGCCCGAGCCCCCTCGCCCGGCGACTCTTTATGTCGATATATGTCCGTACATAGTGATGCCCAAAACGGTCGATGTCAACCGGTTTGAAGCACGCTTTCATTGACAATCTCTAATTTTCGCCGCTAATTCCCCACCCGATCCGGGTGGGTCGCCCGGATAAGTGTTGCCACTCTCTGCCCTCGCCTCCAAATATGTCCGTACATAAAGACCATCGAAACGAGCCGGGTTCCGCGCGAGTTGATGGACCACATGGCCGGGCCGGCCAGCGCGGCGTTCTGCGCGCCAATCATGGACAATGTGCGGACGTACCGGCCGAGGCATGACATGTCCGGCACGGAGGCGCAACAGAATGGAAAGGACTGAACCATGACGACGCAATCCGAAACCGCCATCCTGGCCGGCGGCTGCTTCTGGGGCATGCAAGACCTGCTGCGGAAGTATCCGGGCGTGTTGACCACGCGCGTGGGCTATACCGGCGGCGATGTGCCCAATGCCACGTACCGCAACCATGGCACCCATGCGGAAGCGATCGAGATCGTGTTCGACCCGCAGCAGATCAGCTTTCGTCAGATCCTGGAATTCTTCTTCCAGATCCACGACCCGACGACGAAGAACCGCCAGGGCAACGACATCGGTACCAGCTACCGCTCGGCAATCTTTTATCTCGACGATGCGCAGAAGAAGGTAGCGGACGAGACCATTGCCGACGTCGACGCATCAGAGCTCTGGCCCGGAAAGGTGGTCACCGAAGTTGCGCCTGCGGGCCCGTTCTGGGACGCCGAGCCTGAGCACCAGGATTACCTGGAGCGTTATCCCAACGGATACACGTGCCACTTCATCCGCCCCGGCTGGAAATTGCCCAGGCGTGCGTAATTTGGGCGGGTCGGAAGCGGGTCGGAAGCGGGTCGGGGCCGAACTCCGCCGCTGGAGCGCTGGCAAAGCGGTCGTCGGTGACTGTCCGGTGTGAATGGCAACGGGATTTTCTGTGTGGACGCTCGGACAGCGGATGGCTGGTCGCGCGCGCGTGACCACATAAACGCGCTTTTGCCGGCTTTGTGGGGAGCAACGAACCAGCGTGCCGCGATTGCAGCAATCAAGACAGCGGTATGACCTGCGCAGCCGCTACCGTATCCGTTTAACCGATCGCCCGGAACTGCGCGCACAGCCGGAACACATCTTCCGAGAGCGCTATCTGCTTCGCCTTGCCGTAGCGCGTGGCAAGCTTCATCAGTTCCTTGATGTCGCGGCCGCTCGCAGTCGGATAGCGTCGGTCAGGGCATCGACCAGCGCTGCGCTCAGCGACGCACCGCACTGCTCGGCCTGCAGCCGCCACAGGCGCACGGCGTCTTCCCTGCCCGGCGTCTCGTACTGGATCGTGGCAATGCAGCGCGACAGGATCGCGTCGTCGACGTCGCCGGTGCGGTTGGTGGTCATGAACAGCAGCCCGCTGAAGTACTCCAGCGTGCGCAGGAACTCGGCAACGATGGCGTTGTGCTCGAGATCGTTGCCGCGGCGGCGGATGTAGACGTCGGCCTCGTCGAGCAGCAGGACTGCGTTCCAGCGCATGGCACGGCGCAGGATCTCCATGAGCGTTGCGCCAACCGACGCGGCGGTCGTGCCGAGCTGTCCCGAATGCACGCGGTAGAGCGGCTTGCCGACGACCTCGGCGTAGACCTCTGCGGTCAGCGTCTTGCCCAGGCCCGGTGCGCCCTGGCAGAGAATGGTCGTGCCGCCTGACTTGCCGGGCACGAAGTCCTGCACCAGCACGTCCATGTGCGAAGTCAGGATGTCGATCAGGTCGCGGTGGTGATCAGGCAGCACCAGCTTTTCGCGCAGCTCGGGCCGGTAGCGGTACTCGCTCAGGTGCTGGACATGCACCCAGACTTCTGGTGCCATTCCAGGTGGAACAGATGCACGTAACCGTGCAGCGGGATCTTCTCGAAGCCGCTGGCGACGCCGGCGCGGCGCCAGAACTCGGCATCGCAGGTCATCTCGAAACGGCGTTCGAGCCGTTCCTCGTCGTTGATGCAGCGCGCGGCCATGCCATCGCCAATGCGCGCCAGCGCGACCGCACCCTTGCCTTCCACCGTGAACGTCGCGCCCGTGGCGATGAACTGTGCGCCGAAGCTGCGCTGGTAGCGCACAAACCGCTGCGCGTGCCGCTCGTATTCATGCCGGAATTCCGCGCATTCCTTGAAGAACCCGAACTCGGCGAGCAACTCCGGGATCGTGCGGTCGACGATCTCGTCGCGGGTGACGATGATCGACGTCGTCATGCCGAGCGCGCCGCGTGGGGTCGGTCAGCCCTGAGTTGGCGGACAGCATGGTGTTCGCCAGCATGTCGATGGCGACATAGGGCATGCCCTGCTCCGGCTCCACATGCCGGATGCGCTGGACCAGCCACGGCAGCAGCACGCCGTCGCGGCCGCGTTGGTACAGCCAGCCGTGTCGATGGCATCGCGCGACAGATAGGCGATCAGGCCCGCCACCAGCATCTCCAGTCCCGGATGGTGCGCGCCTGCGGTGCGTTGTAGATATTGTCGAGCGCAAGCATCTGGAACAGCAGCTCGCGCTCGTTCTGCGCCTTGCTCAGCGTATAGAGCGAACTCAGCGACTGGGCGTCGAACAGCCGTGCCGACACCAGCATGTTGCCGTGGCACACCCCGTGTTCCCTGAGCTGCCGGGCCAGCGGCGATTCGGCTGCGATCATCGCCAGCAGCGGGTGAATCAGGGACTGCGGAATCTCGAAATTCATGCGTTGTGCTCCGTTAGCGTCCGCTGCCTATGCCAGGAAGAAGCGGATGGCCTGGCCGACTATATCCGGCTGGATAACATGTGGGCCGTCGAACTCGACATACTCGACGTCGTAGCCAGCCGCCTTCAGCCTCGCGGCGTTATTGCGGCCGCTGCTTTGCACGGGCAACTGCTCGTCGCAAGGCCATGTGCGATAAACACTTTCGGTGTTCCTTCCTGCACGAATACCGACATGAAGCCGCCCGAGAAAGCAATTACGTGGCTGGCAATATCGCCGTTGGTGATGCCGATCGACAACGCGTAGCTCGCGCCATCCGAAAAGCCGGCGAACGCGAGCTGGTTACGCCGGACGCGGTAGCGCGACGTAACCGCCGCAAGCGCCTGGTGCAGCCGTTCCAGGTCGGGCCCGTTGCCGCCGATCACGATGTCCCAGGTGGGGAACATCGAATGCGGCGCCAGCACCAGGAACTTGTGGTGCTCCGCATGCGGTTCGATGAACGGCAGCACCTTCTCCGGAAACCCGCCCGCCCCGTGGAACATGACTAGCAGCGGCACCGACACGTCGGCATCGAGCCCTTCCGGCACGAACATGACGGCGTCGCGGTCATCGGCAAGGCCAAGCCGATGGCGGCCCGGTGGCAATGGCGCGCTTGTCGGGTCGGCATGCGTGAAGGCCATCCGGCCGAGCAGCGAGGGATCGAACATGGGGAAATCGAGCGACAATCACGTGTTGATATGTAATATATCACCAAGTGATGCGTGTGGCGACTGCCGGACACAGCCGGCTTCAGTGCAGGATGTCTTGCTGATAGACGACGCGTTGTCCGTCGGCGTTGGCGGCCGCAACGGCTTCGATGGCCGCGCTTTCGGGAAGGGGCCCGGCGAGGCTGAGTTCGAACTGGTCGCCAAAGATCGGGCGCGCGATCAGAAGCCGTTCGTCATGGTGGCAGTACAGCGCAAAGCTGGACGCCATGGTGCACGGCGCTCTTCGCGCCCGTGCAAAACCTCGCGATGCAGATGGGGCAATTCCAGTCCCAGGCGCCGGCGCCGCTTCCGGCGCATGGGCATAGCACTGGACGAATTGTGATGGAGTTGCCATTGATACCCCCGCGTCTCGAGTCGAATTGTCATGGTAGGACACAGACAGCGCCGGCGCGGCCCATTTCTCGGCATCGTTTGATCGAACCCCGCAGGGCTGTACCGTTGTCGTCGCACGCGATGGGGATATTGGCCTGCCGCGTCACGCCAACGCGCGGCCGAGACGGCAGGACCGGTCCGGAAATCGGTGGCGTGGCCGGTGCTGCCCGATGTCTTGTTCACGAGCTGGTCTACGGCCATGAACCCCGCCGGGGCATCTCCGCGCTGAACTTCTCGCTTGCGGCCGTCTCTCAGCAAAATTGGCCTATCGTCCGATGGCAATCACCAGAGGAGCAGGCAATGCGATTGCAGGGAAAGACCGCCCTTGTCACAGGCGCCTCTGGCGGCATCGGCCGGGGCATTATCGAGCGCCTGGCAAGCGAGGGGGCCGACATCGTTGTTGCCGTACACACGTCCGACAACGAAGCACAAGAAGCCGGCGAGGCGGTGCGCGCCCGGGGTCGGCGGGCTTGGGTGGTTGCGGGCGATCTCTCCAGCGCTGCCCAGGCCGCCGGTGTCGTGAACCAAGCGGTGGCGGCGGCCGGGCCACTGCACATTGTCGTCAACAACGCCGGTATCGAGGTCCGAGCGCCGTTCTGGGACACCACCGAGACCGATTACGACCGCGTGCTCGACACCAACCTGAAGGGTCCGTTCTTCCTGACCCAGGCCTTCGTTCGTCACCTGCGCGCCGAGGGCCGTGGCGGCAAGGTCATCAATATAAGTTCGGTCCACGAGGACCTCCCGTTCCCCCACTTCACCAGCTATTGCGTCAGCAGGGTGGTTTGCGCATGCTGATGCGCAACCTGGCGATCGAATTGGCGCCGCTTGGCATCACCGTCAACAATATTGCGCCGGGCGCCATTCAGACCCCGATGAACCGGAAGCTGGAGCATGACCAGGCCAAACTGGACGCGCTAGTCGCCCAGATCCCGCTCGGCGCCTGGGCCAACCGGGCGACGTAGCCGGACTGACGGCCTTTCTCGCCAGCGATGATGCCGACTACATTACGGGCACGACCTTGTACGTCGACGGCGGCCTACTCTGGAACTATGCGGAACAGTGACCGGATCGAACCGAACGCCGCGCCGGACAGAGCGGGCTTCGCCCCGCATGTCGCGCCGACTCCCCACGCCGCCACGGCGGGCGCCGAGCGCACCGTCTCCGCCACCGCCGGTGCCGGCCATCCTGCGCCTGGCGGCAGCGGCGACCAGCCTTCCCGGGACGTTCACGGCCACCATTCGCACGCGCCGCTAGTCACGCGGCTGTCGGCACCCGGGCCGCACGCCCTCGCCGGTTGTGCGCAGGCCGATCCGCTGTCGCCCGCCGAACGCTATGCAGAGTTCTTTGTCGCGGTGCAGCGCAGCAACGTGTTCGCCGACAGCAAGACCTTTCCCGATTGCGTGCCACGCCGCCCGCCCGACGACATACTGGCCGACTATCGTGCCCGGCGCGACGACCCCGGCTTCTCGCTGGCGCACTTCGTGGGCGAGAACTTCACGATTGAGGCGGTCCATGCCAGCCACTACGTCTCGGACCCGGCCAGCACCCTGCTCGACCACATCCACGGCCTGTGGCCGGTCCTGACGCGCCAGCCGCGCGACCACCCCTCGTTCTGCTCGCTTTTGCCATTGCCGAACAGCTACGTGGTGCCCGGCGGCCGCTTCGGCGAGCTGTACTACTGGGACTCGTACTTCACGATGCTGGGGCTCGCAGCCGGCGGCCGGCTCGACCTCCTGCAGGCGATGGCGGACAACTTCGCCTACCTGATCGATACCTATGGCCACGTGCCCAATGGCACCCGCTCGTACTACCTGAGCCGTTCCCAGCCACCGGTATTCGCGCTGATGACCGACCTCTTCGACGTCCACGGCGACCGCGCGGCGACTGGGTACCTAGCGCAGCTTTGTCGCGAACATGCGTTCTGGATGGATGGAGCCGGCTGCCTCACACCTGGATGCGCGCATCGTCGCACCGTGTGCACCGCCGCGGGTGTGCGTATCAACCGCTACTGGGACGACCACGCCCACCCGCGCGAGGAGGCCTACGCCGAGGACACCGAGACCGCCGGACGCACCGCACGACCGTGCCACCACGTGTACCGCGACCTCCGTGCGGCGGCCGAATCGGGCTGGGACTTCAGCTCCCGCTGGCTCGACGACCCGGCCGACCTTGCCACCATCCGCACCACCGCACTGCTGCCGGTCGATCTGAACGCGCTGCTCTGGTACACCGAGACCCGCATCGCCAATCTGTACGAGGCGGCCGGCGACGCTGCAGCGGCTCATCGCTACCAGTCCATGGCCGATGCGCGCCAGGCCACTATGGACGCCTTGATGTGGGATGACGCCACCGGCGCCTGGTTCGATTACGACTGGCAGCGCGACGCACGCTCACCGCGCCTGACCGCCGCCACCGCCATGCCGCTCTACCTCGGTCTGTCCGACCCCGACCGTGCCGCCCGCGTGGCCGACACGATCACGTCCCGGCTCCTCGCACCGGGCGGCATCGCGACCACCGAACACTTCTCCGGCCAGCAATGGGACCGTCCCAATGGCTGGGCACCGCTCCAGTGGATCGCCGTGCAAGGCCTGCGCCGATACGGGCACACGGAGCTGGCCGAAGACATCGCCAGCCGCTGGCTGCACACGGTCGCGGATCTTTACTCGCGCGAATGCAAGCTGGTGGAGAAATACCGGTTGACCCGGGCGGGGCCGCGCGTGGTGGGGGGCAGCGGCGGCGAGTATCCGCTCCAGGACGGCTTCGGCTGGACAAACGGTGTGGTCGGGGCGCTGCTGCGGGATTATGACGGCCATCCTGCGGCCGGGATGTGCGGGGTGAAGTGCCGGATGGACGACGGCAAGGGCGCGCCCAATACATAGGGTGAAGTCAAGTGCTCAGCATCGAGAAAGTGTTGCCAACCTGGTGGGGTGAGTCAGGCCGCAATGTCTCCATTTAGCACTTTCCCTTAATGCCTTTCCCCAAGTGCTACGGGTTGCAGTTGCGCCCATACTGGTGGCTCGCCGTCCACGTGGCGAGCACTTTGACCCCTGGAATCTGCCGCCATGCTTGCAATTGTTGTCTGGATCACCTGCTCTTTCGCGATTGGCCTGCTTGCCAACGCACTGGGACGCTCGGGCGCCACATGGCTTATCTTTTCGTTGATCCTGAGCCCGTCGCTTGGGCTGTTAATCGTCGCCGTACTCGACAAGAAGTGGAATAAGTCCGCTCGCGTGATGGCTGGCATTGAACCTGCGGCGTTAGCACCCGTATAGCCAGCCGGCGGAAACTTTTCGGGGTCATCGTACGATGACCCGATGCTGCGGTTCGCCGTCTAAGCCGAACTCGCCGCCAGAAACAAGACCCCTCACAGAGGAGAATGTAGGGGTCGCCGGAATCTGAGAATGCGCGGCTCGAACTTCTTCAGTCGCGCATCCAGGTCGGCGTAGCAGTCCTTCTGCTGCTTCTGCAGCGTCCCCACAGTATTCCGCGTATCCCTTCGTTCTGGCCGCGTAGCCGCGCCAGTTCCTGGCATAGACTTTCGAGCTGGTTCTGCAGGTCGAGCTTGCCGCGGCTGTCCTGCTCGATGCGCTGGGTCAAGGTTGCCTGGAAAACCATTGAACTGATCGTTCTGCGCACCCCGTCATTATCGAAAACCCGGGCCTGCGCCGCGATGCTCAGCTAGTAACGGCCGTATCTGCCGCCGTAAAACGAGCCGCTGCGCGGGTTGGAAATGATGTATGCGCGGCTTCGCGCCCAAGTTTGCGCAGCGAGGAAGACTTCCGGTTCGCGTTGGCTCCAGTCGCTCACCATCAGCGGAACCGAGTCGTTTTCCGACGTCGGGTACACAGCCGCCCTATGCAGGGCCGCCCGCCCGGGTGTTCCCGGGACGGTGATCATACGAATCGTCACGCGCATTAGCAATGCAGAGAAGCCCGATCGAGAATAATTGAGAGGAATTCTGTAAAGCCATTATGACTCTTGTGTGACGAAACCAGAAGATACTTTCTTGCTGCGCTTGGATTCGATATAAACCGCTTCGCTGCCGAACGCTCGCTATTCGTCATCTTGCTGTCACGGGCCATCTCCAGAATGCGCTCGTTATTCAAGCAAGGGAGTCGAGATGAAGCATGCCATCGAAGTCCGCGGCCTGACCAAGTCGTTCCGCGCAGACCGCAAGGCGCTTGACGATGTCACGCTGCACGTCGCGCCCGGCGAAATGGTTGCCCTGCTGGGCGCCTCTGGTTCCGGCAAGTCAACGCTGCTGCGCCATATTGCCGGCTTTATCACCAGCGATGCCGGCGCGGGCGAGATCGTCGTGCACGGGCGTACCGTCCAGCGCAACGGGCGCCTCGCGCGCAATGTGCGCAGCGTCCGCTCGGAAGTCGGCTTCGTGTTCCAGCAGTTTAACCTCGTCGGCCGCTTGCCGGTCATGACCAATGTGCTGGTCGGCATGCTGTCGCGCCTGCCGAAGTGGCGCAGCCTGTTGCGCCTGTTCAAGGCCGACGAGATCCAGGCAGGCCTCGATGCTCTTGCTCAGGTTGGTATAGACGACTATGCGTTCCAGCGTGCCTCGACGCTGTCGGGCGGTCAGCAACAGCGCGCCGCCATTGCGCGCACGCTGGTGCAGAACGCCCGCGTGATCCTGGCCGACGAGCCGATCGCGTCGCTGGACCCGGAGTCGTCGCGACGCGTCATGTCGCTGCTCGCGCAGATCAACCGTACGCGCCAGGTGGCCGTGGTGGTGTCTCTGCACCAGGTCGACGTGGCGATGCGCTACTGCCCGCGCGTGGTCGCGCTGCGCCACGGCAAGGTGGTCTATGACGGCCCTTCCGCGGCGCTCACGCCGGACATGCTGCGCGACCTGTACGGGACCGAAGCTGAAGAGCTGCTGCACGACACCCTGGCCGGTGAACCGGACAGCGTGCCCGTACCGGCCCTGGCTTCCATGAATCTCGCGGCGGCCTGAGGGCTGTCGCGCAACGCGTTCTCTCCAAGACGTTCTACAAACCGATTTCCAACCGGAGTCATCCATGCTTCGCAGACTTTTCTCGCCGTGGTTGCATCGGGCGTGGTCGCCATGCCCGCCTTCGCGCAGGACGCCAAGACCATGAACATCGGCTTCATCTCGACGGAATCGTCGTCGAACCTGAAGTCGGCCTGGCAACCGCTGATTGATGACCTGAGCAAGGCGCTGGGCGTGACCGTCAAGCCGTTCTTCGCCTCCGACTATGCCGGCATCATCGAAGGCATGCGCTTCAACAAGGTCCAGATCGCCTGGTTCGGCAACAAGTCGGCGATGGAAGCCGTGGATCGCGCCAATGGCGAAGTGTTCGCCTCCGTGATCGACAAGGACGGCAATCCGGGCTACTGGTCGCTGCTGATCGTCAGCAAGGACAGCGACCTCAAGAGCGTCGAAGACGTCATCAAGCACGGGAAGGAGCTGAGCTATGGTGCCGGCGACCCGAACTCCACCTCGGGCACGGCCGTGCCGGGCTACTACCTGTGGGCCGCCCACAAGGTCGAGCCGAAGACCCTGTTCAAGGCCGTGCGCGCCAGCAACCATGAAACCAACCTGCTGTCCGTGCTGAACAAGCAGGTGGACGTGGCCGTCAACAACACCGAGAACCTGGAGCGCTATCGCATCAATACGGGCAAGAACCCGTATGACCAGATCCGCGTGCTGTGGAAGTCGCCGCTGATCCCGGCGGACCCGATGGTCTATCGCAAGGACCTGCCGGCCGACGTGAAGAAGAAGATCCAGACCTTCTTCGTCAACTACGGCAAGGGCGCCGACGCCGCGCGCGAAAAGGAAGTGCTGGCCAAGCTGACCTACCAGGGCTTCCGTCCGTCGACCGATGCGCAGCTCGTGCCGATCCGCCAGATCGAACTGGCCAAGGAGAAGGCCCGCATCGAGACCGACACCACGCTCGCCGCCGCCGACAAGCAGAAGCAGCTCGCCGACGTGACGCGCCGCCTGGCCGAGCTCGACAAGACTGTCAGCACGCAGTAAGCCGCACCCGCGCTGGCGGAAGCTTCCGCCAGCCGCCACATCCGTTCTTCCCTTCCAGCCACATCCGGATTTGCCCCCAATGACCACCACTGCCAAGCACGCCCTGCCGCCCTCCCCCAAGAGCCAGGTTCGGCCGCCGCGCACCCCGCTTTCCGTGATGCTGATCTGGGCAATCGTGCTGGCGATGCTTGTCCTGTCCTGGAACGGCGCCGACATGCGTCCGCTGGACCTGCTGCGCGATTCCGGCAACATGGCGAGGTTCGCCGCCGATTTCTTCCCGCCCGATTTCCGCGATTGGCGCCACTACCTCGACGAAATGCTCGTCACGGTGCAGATTGCCGTATGGGGCACCGCCATCGCCGTGTTCATGGCCGTGCCGTTCGGCCTGCTGTGCTCGGCCAATATCGTACCGGCATGGATCTACCAGCCTGCGCGCCGCGTCATGGATGCCTGCCGCGCCATCAATGAAATGGTCTTCGCCATGCTGTTCATCGTGGCCGTCGGCCTCGGTCCGTTCGCCGGCGTGCTGGCCCTCTGGATCCATACCACCGGCGTGCTGGCCAAGCTGTTCGCCGAAGCCGTCGAAGCGATCGATCCGCGTCCCGTCGAAGGTGTGCGAGCCACCGGTGCCGGCCCGCTGGAAGAAATCGTCTACGGCGTGATTCCGCAGGTGCTGCCGCTGTGGCTGTCGTTCGCGCTGTACCGCTTTGAATCCAACGTGCGTTCCGCGTCGGTCGTGGGCATCGTCGGCGCCGGCGGCATCGGTACCGTGCTGTGGGAAATCATCCGCAGCTTCCAGTACGGCCAGACCTGTGCCGTGATGATCATTATCATTGTGTTCGTGACCGCCATTGATGTGATCTCGGCGCAGATCCGCAAGGTGCTGGTCTGATCGATACCAATGCAGTTTGCAGAAACTCCATGCTGACCCTGTCCCGCATTGAATCGCTGTTTGCCAGCCACGGCACCGCCTACTACGGCGGCGAAGCCATCAGCCAGACGGCGCATGCGCTGCAATGCGCGCAGCTGGCCGAACAGGCCCGCGAACCCGAGCCGCTGATCGTCGCCGCGTTCCTGCATGATGTCGGCCACCTGATGCTGGCCGAAAGCAGCACCACCGACATGCGCCACCAGGAAGCCGCCGCGGACGCGCTGGCCGAACTGTTCGGCCCGGATGTCACCGAGCCGATCCGTCTGCATGTAGCCGCCAAGCGGTATTTGTGTGCGGTGGATGCGGGGTACTTCAGCACGCTGTCTGAAGCGTCGGTCCAAAGTCTTGCGCTGCAAGGTGGCCCCTACGATGCGGTCCATGCCAGCGCATTTGCCGCAGGCTCGCATGCGGCCGCCGCCGTACGCCTGCGCCGCTACGACGACCTCGCCAAGGTAGTCGACCTGGCTACGCCGCCGCTGGCGCACTACCTGGACGTGGCTGCACGCTGCGTGCGTCCCGCGGCATAAGCGAACCGGTAATGAGGCTGCGCGAGGTCCAGGGCAGCGACGCGGAACTGCTGCAACTCGCGGCCCTGCTCGCCACCATGGACGACGAGCCGGTGCTGCCGCTCGCCACCATGCGCGAGCGCTACGCGGCGATGCAGCGCTTCCCGTTCTACCGCTGCTACCTGATGGTCGACGCGCACGACGTGCCGTTGGGCACGTTCAGCCTGCTTCTGTTCCCGGTCATGGTCCACGACGGCCGCCCGGAGGCCATCGTCGAGGGCGTGGTCGTCGCGCCGCCGGCGCGCGGCACGGGCATCGGCAAGGCCATGATGCGCGAGGCCATGCGGATTGCGCGCGAGGCCGGCGCATGCAAGCTGGCGCTCTCGTCAAGCGCGAGGCGAGTACGTGCGCATACGTTCTATCGTGGGCTTGGGTTTGCGGAGCACGGGATCAGCTTCAGCACGGCCCTGTAGAAGCTCCGCCGATATCTCGCACACTTGGCGCCAGACTCATCCCCCGACCAATCGCGCGAACACCTCAACCGAATCCGCGAGTGCGCCGCTGTTATCGAGCTCGACCAGCCTGCACCGCGCAGGAACGGCGAAGTCTTCCGTCGCGCGCGCAGGCGCTGCGCGATCGCCTTCTTCCGATTCCCGGCCACGCTGGCGCAGCCGTTCCCCAAGCGCTTCTGGCTTGACGCGCACATGCACCGCGCACAGGTTCGGGTAACGCGCCACGGCATGGGGCAGGTATTCGCGCGAGCCGTTGACGATCACCTTCAGTCCGCGCGCCAGCCATTGCTCGATCTCCAGGCCGATGCCGTAATGCAGACCGTGGCTGCGCCAGTGCAGGGCCAGGCAGCCGAGCCCCGCGCGGCGCTGGAACTCTTCCGCGGACAGGGACACGGACGCCTCATTGGCATCCGCGTCGCGCGTGATGTAGCGATGTGCGACGACCACGCGGTCGTCCGGCCCGAGCCGCGCATGCAGCGCGCGCAGCAGCGAGTCCTTGCCGCTGCCCGATGGCCCCATCACATAGAACAGGCCGGTACCGTCGATGTTCGCGGACCCGTTCATGATTCGAGATAGCGGGCGCCAGCGCCATTGCGCACGCGGCCGTCAAAGCCATAGTGCCTGCCGACGACGAAGTCTTCGCCGGCATCCGGTTGCACGAACACGCTGATACCGTCGACGTGCAGCGGTGTTTCCAGCAGCCTGCGGCAATCGGCGGACAGTCTCGCAAATGCCACGTCCACTTCGACCGGTGCCAGCATGCCGGTCAGCGTGATATGGAACTTGAAGGTATCAAAGACATAGGGATAGCCCCAGGCTTCGAGCATCTGGCGCTGCGCGGCGGTAAGCTGTTCCGGCCTGCGACGGGCTACTTCTTGCGCCGTGGCCGGTGCACGGAACGGTTCGAACGCCTGCACGCACGCGTCGGCGAGCGCATGCATCTCGCGCGCGCCTGCCGTGTTCTCATCCAGACACCAGGCCAGGAAGCCTCGCAGCGAGCGCAGCAGCAGCGGTGCGTCGAACGCGGCGCGTCGCGTCGCGAACTCGCGGGCCGCGGCGTCAAGCGATCGCGCATCGGTACCCGTGGCCAGCCTGAATGGCGGCTTCAGCGTGGCATGCAGGCCGTAGTGCGCGGGCGCGTCGATCCATGCCTGCGGGCGATCCGGGTGGGAAAGCGTGGCGCCCGTTTCGGCGTCGCGGCCGAGCCACTGGCCGCCGAACGTGCTGAATGGCTCGCCGGGCGCGAGATAGATGGCGTAGCGATGTGCTTGCATGATCAGGCCGCCATGCTGTCGTTACGGGCAATCTTCGAATCTGGGATATCGATCACCGGCAGCGACATGGCTGCATGCTTGAGTTCGCCACCGACGATCGTGCCGATGACGCGCGGCAAGCCTGGCTGCCGGTCGTCAACCACGATCGCGTCGGCACGCAGGCCCGGCACCAGCGCACCACGGTCACGCAGGCCAGCGGCCCGCGCCGGGTTGCGCGAGACCAGCTTCCATGCGCCTGCCAGGTCCACCACGCCGAGCTGCGCGAGCTTGAACGCGGCCTGCAGCGGCGCAGGATAGTAGTAGTCGGACGCAGCACCGTGCACAGGCCGGCCGACACCATTTCCGTGGCATTCGGGCGCCGGTGTGGCTGGTGCCGCGCATCACATTGGCGCGCCGAACACGACGTCGTCGCCAAGCTGGCGGGCCGCGCGTGCGGTTTCCACCGTCAGCGGGAACTCCGCGATGCGGCAACCCTGCCGGTGGTAGTGCTGGCGCGTGGCCAGGTCGGGGTCATCGTGCGACGCAACCGGCAGGCCGGCGGCACGCGCAGCCGCGATCAGGCGGGACATCGCCGCGGGCACTTCGTGCGCATGCCGGCTGGCCGCGCGCAACCGCGTGCGGAAGGTCTCAGCGTCGCACTCGGCGCGCTCCGCGTACTGCAGCACCTTGCGTTCGTCGGTGATGCGGCGTGCCATGGTCGGCAGGTGATCGTTGATCGCCAGCAGGCCGACGTGCCCCGCTTCCATCCATGCGAGCGCCGTATCCACGCCTTCCAGATGGTACGTCTCGAAGCGCAGGTGCACCATGTGCGAGGCGCCAAGCACCGCCTGGAGCTGGTCCAGCGCTTCGAACATCCGCAAGGCGTAGGCCTCTCCGCGCAGGCCGCCTTCCCACGACAGCGTCACGCCGTGGAACTCGGTGGTGATGCCATGCGCGAGAAGCTGGCGGTCCACGTCGAGCAGCGCGCCCGTATAGGGAAAGCTCACGCCTGGCCGCGGCATCACGGCGCGCTCGAAAGCATCGCCATGGATATCGACGATGCCAGGCAGCACCAGCAGGTCGCCAGCATCGAGGCATGGCCCCGCCTGCGGCACCTGTTGCGCCACGCAACCGTCCTGGAACCCCAGCGTGGCCGGGCCGATGCCGCCGGTGCCCAGCACGCGGCGGCTGTGATCCCCGCGAGCGGGGCCGAAGTAGCTTGGCTAGTGATCTGCATGGATAACAAGTTAACGCAGGTACGTGACAGCCAGATGTCTAGACCAATGCTGCGCGGCGCTTTCGGCCTGGCCTGTCATGGCGTCTTCACAAATCTACTCATTGTCGGAGACAGTGAGCTGCACCCAGTCTCCGGCAAATCGGGTCATGCTGTATTGCAGCGGCGCGCCGTCTATATCGACGTTCAGCGCCTCCACTTGCAGCACGGGGCGTGTCTTGGGCTGGTTCAGCAGGCGCGCGACCGGCGCGCTCGGCATCGATGCGGTGATGCGCGACCACTTGCGCGTGTAGTCGGCAATCCCGAACTGCGCCAGCGCGCGCGAGATCGACAGCCGTTCGCGGATCGCTTCGCCCAGGTCTGGAAAACGCTTGCTGTCGAAGTAGTGCTCGGCCACGTCGATGGTGCGGTCTTCGGCCTTGCCGATCATCTGGATGTGCAGGATTTCCGCCGTGCGCGGCAGGCCAAGGTGCTTCGCGACTTCAGGCGCCCGCAGAACGTGGCTGTCCAGGATCTCGATATGGCCGCGCATCCCCTGCGCGGCCAGGTTCTGCGAAAAGCGCGTGCGGCGCCCGATCGCATAGTCGATCGCGTGTTCCTGGACGAAGGTCCCGCGCCCCTGCTCGATCCGCACCAGTCCGTTCAGTTCCAGCTCGCCCATGGCGCGGCGGATGGTGTGGCGATTGACCGCAAACCGGCTCGCCAGCTCCGGCTCGGGCGGCAGTTGCTCACCGGGACCATAGAGCTTGTTGCGGATATCCTGCGCCAGCGCCTCGCCAATCTGGCGCCATACCGCCACGCCGGAACCCCGTTCGACTTCTCGATCAGACATCTTCTTGCCTTGCTTAGTCTTGGCTTGCCTTTTGTCATCAAGCATTCACCGGACCGGATTCCACTGTAGGGCATGCATTCGCCTGCCTGTATTTCTGTGGTGATCCGGTCCGTACCCGTGATTGTGCCTCAGTCCCGGCGCCTGGCGTTCGGGTCCGAGCATTGGCCGGGACCGTCATGAAAACTTCATGCCAGTGTGTTCTAGTGTCGCCGTGCGATACTGCTAACATCTAAACGTATAGACGTATAGGGGTGACGATGCAAGAACATACCACAGCGGATGCCAGCGCAGCCCGCGCCGCGTGGCTGCGGATCCTGGCGCTGGCGCAGCCGGACGCGCTCGATGCGGCCTACGCGCGACTTTCCGGCATGGGCGCCTTGCCCGCCTACCGTCTGCTGCGCAAGCCGGAAGCCGGCATGGCGATGGTGCGCGGCCGCGCCGGAGGCACCGGCGCACAGTTCAATCTCGGCGAAATCACGGTGACGCGCTGCGCGGTCGTGCTGGAGGACGGTCCAGCCGGCAGCATCGCGGGTGTTGGCTACGTGCAGGGCCGCGGCACGCGCCATGCCGAACAGGCCGCCGTGCTGGACGCCCTGCTCCAGCGCGCCGACTGGCACCAGCGCGTGCACGACACAGTGCTGGCACCGCTGACGCAGGCCCACGCCGAACGCGCGGCCAGCCGCGCGGGCGTGCCGCACAGACGCGCGTGGAGTTTTTCACCATGGTTCGCGGAGAAGACTGACATGCAAACGCTTCAATCCACCACCATCGCTGCCGCGAGCGCATCGCTGCTGCCCGGCTTCGACAATCCGGTCGAAGACGCCCAGCAGGTGTTCCGCGCCACGCTCGATGCCATGGCTCGTCCCGGCACCGTGCAGTCTCTGCCTGTCGCCAGCGGCGTGCCGGAAGGTTTTCGCCGGCGCTGGCCGCACTGCTGCTGACGCTCGCGGACGCCGACACGCCGGTCTGGCTGCCCGCCAGCGTACCCGCCGCCGCGCGCGCGTTCCTGCGTTTCCACTGCGGCTGCCCGCTGGTGGACGACGTTGGCGCGGCCACCTTCGTCTGCGTGCCCGCGGGCCACGCGCAACCGCCGCTGGCTGCATGCGCACAGGGCGAGCCCGCCTATCCCGACCGCTCCGCAACGCTGATCGTCGAAATGCAATCGATCGCCGATGGCGAAGCGCTGACGCTACGTGGCCCCGGCATCGAGACCACGCACACATTGCGCGTGAGCGGCCTGCCCGAAGGCTTCCGCGCGGACTGGCGCGCCAACCATGCCGCGTTTCCGCTTGGCGTCGATCTGCTGCTGACGAGCGGCGAGCAATTCTGCGCGCTGGCGCGCACCACGCAGCTGGAGAACTGACATGTACGTAGCCGTCAAAGGGGGCGAGCGCGCCATCCTCAATTCCTACCAGATGCTCGATGCTTACCGCCGCGGCGACACCTCGGTGCCCGAGCTGACGCTCGCCCAGATCCGCGAGCAGATGCCGCTTGCGGTCTCGCGCGTCATGGCCGAGGGTTCGCTGTATGACCCGAACCTGGCCGCACTGGCGCTCAAGCAGGCCGCGGGCGACCAGATCGAAGCGATCTTCCTGCTGCGCGCCTATCGCACCACGCTGCCGCGCTTCGGCTACACCGTGCCGGTCGACACCGGCAGGATGCGCCTCGAGCGCCGGATCTCGTCGACCTTCAAGGATGTCCCGGGCGGTCAGGTACTCGGCCCGACCTACGACTACACGCAGCGCCTGCTGGATTTCTCGCTTGAAGCCGAACGCGACCCGGCTGTGCTTGCACCGTCATCGGAGCCGCTGGCGACTGATATGCCACGTGTGACCGCCCTGCTTGAGGCCGACGAACTGGTCGAGGCCGACGCCATTCCCCCGTGACCCGGCCCGCCGGACCTGACCCGCGAACCGCTGACACTGCCGGCCGGCCGCGCCGCGCGCCTGCAGAACCTGGCGCGTGGGGACGAAGGTTTCCTGCTGTCGATGGGCTACTCCACGCAGCGCGGCTACGGCAACTCGCACCCGTTCGCGGCCGAGATCCGCTACGGCACGGCCGAAGTCGAGCTGTTCGTCGAGGAACTGGGTTTGCGGTCACCATCGGCGAGGTCGAGCTGACCGAATGCCAGATGGTCAGCCAGTTCACCGGCAACGCCAGCGAGGCACCGCGCTTCACGCGCGGCTACGGGCTGGTGTTCGGCTACGGCGAACGCAAGGCCATGTCGATGGCGCTGGCTGACCGCGCCATGCGCGCGGCCGAGCTTGGCGAAGCCGCCGACGCCCCCGCCAATGACGTGGAGTTCATGCTCTATCACAGCGACACGTCGAGGCCTCGGGCTTCGTCCAGCACCTGAAGCTGCCCCATTACGTGGACTTCCAGGCCAACCTGGAACTGCTGCGCCGCCTGCGCGCCGAGCAGGACGCGGCCCGGCCTGAAGCTGCATCCGCCGCATCCACAGCCTCCGCGGCCACCGCACCCAACACCCAGCCTCAAGAGGAGACGCTGGCATGAGTCAGACCAACGCTACCACCGCACCGGCCGCCGTGGCCCGCGACGACCACTACAACTTCGGCTACCTCGATGAATCGACCAAGCGCATGCTGCGCCGCGCGCTGCTGAAGGCCGTGGCGATTCCCGGCTACCAGGTCCCGTTCGGCAGCCGCGAAATGCCGCTGCCCTATGGCTGGGGCACGGGCGGCATCCAGGTCACGGCCGCCATCATCGGCACGCAGGACGTGCTCAAGGTGATCGACCAGGGTTCGGATGACACCACCAACGCGATCAATATCCGCCGCTTCTTCGGCCGCGTGACCGGCGTGAAGACGACCGAGCGCACCGCCGAGGCGAGCATCATCCAGACGCGCCACCGTATTCCGGAATCGCCGCTGCGCGCCGGGCAGGTGATGGTGTTCCAGGTGCCGATTCCCGAACCGTTGCGCTGGCTGGAGCCGAGCGAGCGCGAAACGCGCACCATGCACGCGCTCGCCGAATATGGTTCCATGCATGTCAAGCTGTATGAAGACATCGCCCATCACGGCCATATCGCCACGACCTACGACTATCCCGTGATCGTCAACCAGCGCTACATGATGCGGCCGTCGCCGATTCCCAAGTTCGACAACCCGAAGCTGGATTGCAGCCCCGCGCTGATGCTGTTCGCGCCGGCGCGAGAAGCGCGTCTATGCGGTGCCGCCGTACACCTCGGTGAAGAGCTCGATTTCGTCGACCACCCGTTCACCGTCGAGAAGTGGAACAGCTGCTGCGCCCAGTGCGGCGCGACGGACAGCTTCCTCGACGAGATCATTACTGACGATGCCGGCACACGCATGTTCGTGTGCTCCGACACCGAGTACTGCGCCGACCGTGTCGCCGCCCAGCAAGCCGAGGGAGCCGCACAATGAGCGCCACGCCACTGCTTTCCGTCCGCAACCTCACGCGCACCTGGGATGGCGTTCACGGCTGTCATGATGTCAGCTTCGATCTCTACCCCGGCGAAGTGCTGTGCGTGGTCGGCGAATCCGGCTCCGGCAAGAGCACGCTGCTGCAGGCGCTGTCGATGCAGGCCCCGCCGCAGCGCGGCAACGTCAGCTACGACATGCGCGAAAGCGGCCTGACCGACCTGGCTACGCTGTCGAGCGCGCGCATGCGCCTGCTCGCGCGCACCGACTGGGGCTTCGTGCGCCAGCATGCGCGTGACGGCCTGCGCATGCAGGTCAGCGCCGGCGCCAATATCGCCGAACGGCTGATGGCCGTCGGCGAGCGCCACTACGGCGACCTGCGCGAGATTGCCGGCGCGTGGCTGGAGAAGATGGAGATCGACCTGGCCCGCCTGGACGACGTGCCGTCCACGTTCTCTGGCGGCATGCAGCAGCGTCTTCAGATCGCGCGCAATCTCGTCACGCATCCGCGGCTGGTCTTCATGGACGAGCCGACAGCCTCGCTCGACGTCTCGGTGCAGGCGCGCCTGCTTGACCTGCTGCGCCGGCTGGTGACCGATCTTGACCTTGCCGCCATCCTGGTCACGCATGACCTGGCCGTGGCCCGCCTGCTCGCGCATCGCACGCTGGTGATGCAAGGCGGCCGCGTGGTCGAGCAAGGGCTGACCGACCAGATTCTCGACGACCCGCAGCATCCGTACACGCAACTGCTGGTTTCGTCCATCCTGCAAGGCTGACCATGACACAAGCCGAACCCAAGCAAACCATGATCGAGGTCCGTGGCCTCGGCAAGATGTTCACGCTGCACAACCAGGGCGGCATCCGGCTACCCGTGCTGCGCGCGATCGACTTCGACGCGGCCGGTGGCGAATGCCTGGTCCTGTCGGGCCCGTCCGGCACCGGCAAGAGCACGCTGCTGCGCTGCCTGTACGGCAACTACCTGGCCACCGAGGGAACCATCCGCCTGCGCGATACCACGGCGCAGGACGCGCCCTGGGTGACGCTCAGCCATGCGCCCGAGCAGGTCATCCTGAAGCTGCGCCGCGACCTGATCGGCTATGTCAGCCAGTTCCTGCGCGCGATTCCGCGCGTGTCCGCACTCGATGTCGTGGCCGACCCGCTGCAGCAGCGCGGCGCCAGCCACGAGGAAGCCCGCGCCCGCGCCGCCACGCTGCTGGAACGCCTGAACGTACCGCGCCGGCTGTGGGATCTGCCGCCGGCCACGTTCTCGGGCGGCGAGCAGCAGCGCGTGAATATTGCGCGCGGCCTGATCGGCGGGCATCCAATCCTGTTGCTCGACGAGCCGACCGCGTCGCTGGACGCCGACAACCGCGCCGTCGTGGTGGCGCTGATCCGCGAAGCGCTGGCCGAAGGGCGCTGCCTGATCGGCATCTTCCATGACGACGCCGTGCGCGAAGCCGTCGCCACGCGCCTGCTGCCGCTGCAACCCGCCACGGCCATTGCCTGAACGCCCTGCCCTACAGATACTGGAACCGGAAATGTCTTCCACCTACCTGACGCACGCCACCCTGGTGCTGCCTGACCGCGTGCTGTCCGATAGCGCGCTGCTGATCGAGAACGGCCATATTGCCGCGATCGAGCCGGCGTCGCATGCCGTGCCATCTTCGGCACAGGTCATCGACCTGCGCGGCCACACCGTGATGCCCGGGCTGATCGACGTCCATTCCGACGCCATCGAAAAGGAAGCCGAACCGCGCGCCGGCGTGATGTTCCCGCTGGATTTCGCCGTGGCCCAAGTGGACCGCCGCAACGCCGCGGCCGGTATCACCACGCCGTACCACGCCCTGTCGTTCGCCAGCAATCAGTTCGGCGTGCGCAACAACGAAACCGCATCCACGCTGGTGCGCACCGTGGCCGCCTACCGCAACCACAGCCTCGTCGACAACCGCATCCACTGCCGCTATGAGGTAACGGACGCCTCCGCCGTGCCGGTGCTCGAAGCGCTGATGGCCGAAGGCGTGGTCGACCTGCTTTCGGTCATGGACCACTCGCCCGGACAGGGCCAGTTCAAGACGCTCGATGCCTACCTGTCGTACATGATGGGCAACCACGGCATGAGCCGCGAAGAGGCGGTCGATGCAGCCAAGAAGAAGACCGCGCAGATCGAAGGCGCGCATGAGCGCGTGCAGCGCCTGCTGGCCCAAGCCCACCGCCTGCAGATCCCGACCGCGAGCCACGACGACGATTCGCCGCAGCGCATCGCCGCCATGCACACGCTCGGCGTGCGCATGAGCGAGTTCCCGATCAATGTGGAGACCGCGCAGTCAGCGGCCGATCACGCGCTGCCGACCATCCTCGGTGCGCCCAACGTGCTGCGCGGCAAGAGCCAGAGCGGCTCGATGCGTGCGATCGACGCCATCCACGCAGCGTCGGCCATATCCTGTGCTCGGACTACCAGCCGTCGACGCTGATCGCAGCCGCTTTCGCCGCAGCCCGGCAGGCGGAGCTGCCGCTCAATGAAGCGCTTGCGCTGGTCACGGCCAATCCCGCCGACGCATGCCTGCTGAGCGATCGTGGCAGGCTGGTGCCCGGTGCGCGCGCCGATGTGATCGCGGTGACCGCCGTCGCCGGACAACCGCTGGTGACGCATACCTGGTGCGGGGGACGGCTGGTGTTCTCGGCCGGCTACCCGGTCGTGCAGCACGTCCGGGCCCAGGCACCGGTAGCCGAAGTGCCGGTGCGCGAGGTGGCGTGACATGACGTGAGGTGGCTGCCTCCCATGTCTTGGCAGTCAGCCGCATCGCCAGGCACTCGGCGACACCCTCCGGCTGCTGCCGGGCCATGCGAGCACGCTGGCGCGTGCAGGCGGGACTTCCCGGCGTTCCGGCGTTCCGGCGTGGCATTCCGGCATTCCGGCATTCCGGCATTCAGTCGATGGTGATATGCCGCTGGCGGATCAGCCCCGCCCAGCGGACGCTCTCCTTCTGAATGGCTGCGGCAAGCTGCTCCGGCGTGCCGCCGGCCGCCTCCATGCCCAGTACGGCCAGCTTCTCCTTGAGCGCCGGGTTCGCCAGTACCGTATCGGTCTGCTTGCTGAGCTTGCGCAGCACGTCCGGCGGCGTGCCTGCCGGCGCCATCAGCGCGTACCACGACACCGCCTCGAATTTCGGCAACCCCTGTTCGGCGATGGTCGGCACATCGGGCAGCACGGCCGAACGCCGCGCGCTGGCCACGCCCAGCGGTACCAGCTTGCCGGCCTTGATATACGGCAGCGCCGAGGACAGCTGCGCGAACATCATCGTCACCTGTCCGCCCACGAGATCGGTCATGGCGGGGCTCACGCCTTTGTAGGGCACGTGGATCAGCTTGATGTGGGCGTCCTGCTGCAGCAATTCACCCGCCAGATGCGCCTGGCTGCCGGCACCGGGCGAGGCGAAGGTGAGCTGTCCGGGCTGTTGCGCAGCCATCTTGAGCAGGTCGGCCAGCGATTTCACTGGTGTCGACGCGTTCACCACCAGCACATTCTCCGCAGTCGCCAGCATCGCAACGGGCGCAAGGTCGGTCGGCTTGTACGGCAAGTTCGGCATCAGCGACGGGTTCACGGCAATGTTGCGACCGGCACGATCGCAAGCGTATAGCCGTCCGGCGCGGCCTTGGCAACCATGTCCACGCCAATCGTGCCAGCGGCGCCGGCCTTGTTGTCAACCAGCACGCTCTGTCCCATGGCCCTGGCGATGCCTTCGCCGACGGTGCGACCGAGCACGTCGGCCGGCCCCCCGGCAGCAAATGGCACCACCAGGCGCACCGGCTTGGCCGGATAGCCTGTGCCGCACCCTGCGCCTGGGCCGGCGCCAGCGCAAGCCAGGGCATGCAGGCCGCGGCACAGACGAGCAGCCAGCGCGTGGCGATGCGGTCGACGATGGTCTTGCTGACTAGCTTCATAACGGTTCCCCTTACGTAACAATGGTCAGGCTTGCTGCCCACTGCCGGCAGCGGGTTCAGGCGACGCGAACATGCCGGCGCCGGCCTGTATGCGCGAGTCATCGCGCGCTTTCAGGCCGCGCAGGGGCGCGGTGTTCATGCCAAGGCTCATAGGAGCTCCTTGTTACCGGTCAACGCAAAGCCAGCCTCATCGGCCTCCCGGGCAAGCGCCGGCAGGCAGGCATAGTCGTGCGGCTGCACCTGCGCAAAGCGTGCCAGCCCCAGCATTGCCATCAACTCCGAGCCCTGCTCGTCGCCGTCCACGGCCAGCAGCGCTTCACGGATGCGGGCGCACGGCTCGGCGCCAATCTGTGCGGACGCCACCAGTGGCGGGATCGGCGCGGCCGGCGTATGGGCGAGGGTCTTCAACTCCGCCATGCGCTCGGGTGTGTAGCTGCGCAGCAGGTCAAGCACGTAGCTGTCGACCACGCCGACCTCGGCCTCGCCGCCGATCACCGCATCGATGGTGGCAAGCGGCGTCGGCGTAGGCCGTGCCGTCGGCCGGTAGAGCGCGCGCGTCCCCGCTGGCGCCTGCAGCATCAGGAAGTGGCGCGGCGCGTTGTAGCCAGAGTTCGATTCCGGCAGCATGCACGCGAGCCGGCCGCCGAAGGTCTGAGCCAGGGTCTGCGCAGACGAATCGGCATGCACGATGAATTCGCTGAAGTAGATCGGGCGCCTGGTAGCGCGGCGAAGCCGGCACGGGCGCGGCAAGCAATTCGCGCCCTTGCGGCGCGCACGCATACGGATAGCCGCACATGAACACGCAGCCGCAGTCCGGCCGGGCCCACAGCGCACTGACCGGTGCCGGCGCGGCGTGCCCGACATAAGGCATGTCGACGCCGGCAAAGTCGGCCACGCGCGCCAACAGCGCCTGCCAGGTCCGCGCCACCGGCGCGGTCACCGCATACATGCGTGCGCTCGCGATCATGCGTACACCAGCCGCTGGCCCAGCCCGCGCTCTCGAGCCTTCTGCAGGATGGCGTGCCCCAGCGCGATATCGCTCAGCGACAGGCCGCGGTGCCAGAACAGGTTGGTCTCGTCATCGCTTTGCCGGCCCGGCTTGCGGCCGGCCGCGATCTCGCCGAGTTCCGCGTACAGCGTCTGGTCCGACAGCTTGCCCACTTCCACGTGCGCGCGCAGCGAGCCGAACATGCCGCCTTTGCACTGGCCCCAGTCATCGACGACCAGTTTGGTCATGATGTCGGTCAGCGACAATTCCACCGCACTCATGGTGCCGTACGGCACGACGAAGGCACCGCGCTTGATCCATTCCGTCTTGAGCATCGGCGTGGGGCGATCGAGGCGCGAGGCCTCCACCACGATATCGGCATCGCGCACGCACGATTCCCAGTCCTCGGTCACGACGATCTTCTTGCCAAGATCGCGTTCCAGCCGTGCCGCGAACGCGTTGCGGCTTTCCGGGCGGCGCGAATGCACGCGAATCTCGTCGAAGTCGAACAGGCTGTCCAGCAGCCGCACGTTCCAGTAGGAGGTGCCGCGCGCGCCGATATGGCCGAGCACCTTGCTGTCGCGCCGTGCAAGGTGACGCGCGCCGAGCGCGGTCAGCGCGCCGGTGCGGGCGTCGGTGATAAAGGTCGCGTCGATCATCGCCACGGGCATGCCGGTGCGCGGATCAAACAGGTTCAGCATAGCCATTTCCGACGGCAGGCCGAGCTTGTAGTTGTCGACGTAGTCACCCACGATCTTCACGCCGGCCAGCCCGAGCGGCGCCACGTAACCGCGCAGCACGTTGAAATGGCCGTTGAAGGCAGGATCGGGCATCAGGTGCACGCGGGGTTCGATCACGGTCTGCCCGTTGCCCTGCGCCACCAGCGCGTCCTCTACCGCTGCGAGGATCTCCGCGTCCGTCAGTTCGAGCCGCGCAATGTCCTTGCCGTTGATGTAGGTGAGATGGATGTCGCTCATACAGTCTCCTGTCCGTTTGGTCATCTGTTGGATCGTCCGATCGCGTCTGATCGTCTGGTGAAACGCCTGCACGCCACCGTTGCGTCGTGCACCGGATCGCGAAATCCGGCGCCCTGTCGCGGTGCCCGACGAGCTGCCATGCGTCGTGCTGGTGCACTGCGCGAGCCGCCGATTTCCCGGGTCCACCGAACGGTTCGATGACGTTCAGTGTAGGTATCGGAGCCTTAACTGTCGTATGCTTATATATGCGCGTCCCTTAACACTGTGTTAATGCCATGAAGATGAACCTCCGCCAGATCGAAGTGTTTCGCGCGGTCATCCTGACCGGCTCGGTCAGCGGTGCTTCGAAGCTCCTATATGTGTCGCAACCCGCCATCAGCCGGCTGCTTGCGCATACCGAGCAGCGGCTCGGGCTGACGCTCTTCCAGCGCACTAAGGGGCGACTGCATCCCACGCCGGAAGCACGCCGCCTGCTCAGCGAGGTCAACGTCGTCTACGAAGGTGTCGAACGCGTCAACGAGATCGCCGAGGACCTGGCGGCCAACCGCACTGGCAGCCTGCGCATCTCGTGCAGCCCGAACCTTGGCCTGACGGTCCTGCCGCGCGCCATCGCGGGGTTCCGCCACGCGCATCCGGCCGTGCGCGTCGTCGTACGTACGCAGATTCCGGTCAACATGCTGCGCGCACTGATCTCCGGGCAGGTGGACCTGGCGGTTTCAAACATGCCGCTCACGCATCCGAACCTGGAATCGCGCCTGCTGGTGAAGAACCCGATCGTCGCGCTGGTTCCCGCCGGTCACCGGCTCAGCAAGCGCGCCTCGGTGCGCCCGGCCGAGCTGGCCGGCGAGGACCTCATCGGATACGGCCCGGATGTCCCGTTCGGCCTGCTGGTGCACGAGGTGTTCGGCAGTGAAGGCAGCCAGCCGGACATGCGGGTGCAGGTGGAACAGGCGCATGTGGCCAGAGCGCTGGCCCAGGCCGGCGCCGGTATCGCGCTCGTCGACGCCATGACGGTGCTGGGGCAGGACTGGCCCGATGTGGTCGCCGTACCGGTCCGTACCAAGGTCAATGCCTCGGTACAGATCTTTCATGTGCAGACCGAGCCGCTGTCACGGCTTGCGCTCGCATTCGTGGACACGCTCACGACGATCATGAGGCGTTGATCGGCGGGACAAGGACCTGGCTCCAGTGCACCGGGCTAGAAGCGCGCCGGGACGCGCTGGTAGGGATAGTCGATTTCCTTGTAGCCTTGCGGCTTTTGTCGCGCGGGCAGCTTCGGCTTCTTGTGCGGAATCGCTTCGTACGGAATGCGGTCCAGCATATGGCTGATGATATTCAGCCGCGCACGCCGCTTGTCGTCCGAATGGGCGAAAAACCACGGGGATTCGTCGGTATCCGTCGCGGCGAACATGGCGTCGCGCGCGCGTGAATAGTCGTACCAGCGCGAATACGACTTGAGGTCCATGTCGGTCAGTTTCCAGGTCTTGCGCTGGTCGGTGATGCGCGCCTCCAAGCGGCGCGTCTGTTCTGCTTCGCTGACTTCGAGCCAGTACTTCAGCAGGATGACCCCGGACTGGATGATGGCGCGCTCGACCAGCGGCACGCCACGCAGGAAGGTATCCACCTGCTCCTCGGAGCAGAACCCCATGACCCGTTCCACGCCGGCCCGGTTGTACCAGCTGCGGTCGAAGATCACGATCTCTCCCGCGGCGGGCAGGTGGGGAATATAGCGCTGTACGTACATCTGGCTTTTCTCGCGCTCGGTGGCGCCGGCAGGGCCACCACGCGAAATACGCGCGGGCTTACGCGCTCGGTCATGGCCTTGATCACCCCGCCCTTGCCCGCGCCGTCGCGGCCTTCGAAGAGAATGCAGACCTTGGCGCCGCTGGCCTTGACCCAGTCCTGCAGCTTCACCAGTTCGACGTGCAGCCGGTACAACTCCTCCTCGTACTGCTTGCCGGACATCTTCTCACCGGCGTCGGGGCCGACGCCGGGACCCTCCGCACCGCGCTTGTCCTGCTTCTTGTTGCCCATGACCAGTCCCCCTGTGGATGACCGGCCCGGCCGGTCCTCGTACTACTTTGGTATTTCGGCGGCCATTGGGCAAGTCTTCGTTGCATGGGCGGGCCGGTTGGGCGGGAAGCCCGCCGGCAGCCCGGCCACCGGCGTCCAGCCCTGGAGCACCTCGACAGGTATTGCGCCAAGCCGAGCGCGCGGCCATCAGGCCATCGAACTCGATGCCGGTATGGGTCACCAGGGACAGCCGGTGGGACGGCCCTAGCAGCCCGTCGCACAAGGCCGCTTCGCGGACCACCACGTCGACGGGCGAACCCCTTGCCGTCATGGCGCCGCCTTGTCGGCGCTGCCTTGCGCGCGGCAAACACCGATCGATCTCGCCGGCGCTCCACACGCCTGTGCGGGACATCACGTATTCCAGCGCAGCTCCAGGTAGCGCATGCGGCGGGGCTGGCCCAGCCCCACGGATGCTGCCTGACTCAGGAGCCTACGGCTCATCGATGGCCTGCGCCTGCCCGATTGCGCCTGGCGGCGCGGCGTGCCCGGCGTAGCGCGGGTAACGGCGGGATCACGCGACACCTGGTCTGGAGACCCATGCGCGATCAGCCTCCCGCCGGCGAGCACCGCCACGTCATCCGCCAGCCTTGAAACCGCTGGCATGACGCGCTCGGCCATCAGCACGGTCACGCCCTCGGCGCAGAGGCCTCGGATCGGGGCCACCATGGCTGCGCTTTCGGGCGGGGCAAGGCCGTCGAGAAAGCCGTCGAGCAGCAGCAGCTGCGGGCGAGCTGCGAGCGCGCACGCCAGCGCCAGTCGTCTGCGGCTGGCCTGCTGCAGGCAGTCCGAAGACTTGTGCAACTCGAATTCAATGCCCAGCCGTCGCGCCACTTCGTCGGCCTGCGCGAGCGCCGCGTGGTAACCGCGCACATGCCACTGCGCGCCGCGTGCAATGCGCTCGCGCACGGTCCGGCCGTCAGGTCGCGGCCCGTCGGGGCCGACGCACCAGACCCCGAGCCGGTTCAGGGCCTGCGTTGTCAGGCCGGCGATGCTGCGCCCATTCAGCTTGACCGTGCCGCTGCATGGCGGCACAGAACCGGACAGGACGCCCAGCAGCGCCGATTTGCCCGAGCCGGCCGGGCCTACCAGTGCCGTGACGCGCGCACGGACGACGGCCAGCCGCACATCGCTCAGCACGGCATGGCCGCCTGGGCGCAGTGTCAGCGCGTCAGTAGCGAGAATGATGTCCCGTTTCATGCCTGGCCTTGCCCCTGCGCCGCAGCACCCTGCGGCAGTCCCACCACGCACCAGACTGGCCCGCACGGGTGATGCGGATCGGCGCTGCGCAGGGACCACGTATAACGCCGGCAGCCACCGCTAGCGCGGAGAACACGGCCATGGCCATCAGCCAGCCGCGCATCGCTTCGATGCGTGCGCCCCGGCCGCCCCCCTGTTGTCGCGCCCTGCCACAAGGCAGCCCCGTAACGCGATACATGCCGCCACCACGCGAGTTGCAGTCCCGCGGCGGCAAACACCAGGGTGCAGCACTGGCAGCCAGCCTTTCCGGCAAACAGGAAATCGGTGAAACGGCGGCCCGCGTACCGCGGCGAAAGATCGATGCTCATGTGCGCCCCGCTCTTTCTGTATCGGACCCGGTCAGCGCACGGTGGTAGCGATGTCGCCAGCAAGCCAGATGCGTGCGGTGGCCTCGCCTGCACGGGTAAGCGCAATGCGGTAGTCGTAGCAGTGGGGCCGGTACAGGCCGTGGAGCCACTGGACCGGATAGCCGTCGACGTCGCGCACTACACGCACCACGGACAGCAGCGCGGACCCCAGGGGCTCCTCCAGCAGCGGGGCCGCCGCGGCGTCCGTCAGGCAGCTCGACACCGACTGCTCGGCGGTGCCGATGCGAATGCCGCCTTGCTCCAGCAGCGACAGCATCGGCTTCTGCTCCAGATCCTGCGGCGTCAGCAACGGCGACATATGGGCCGGCACGAAGGTGGTGATGAGCGACACCGGCTTGTTCCGATAGCTGCGCAGGCGCACGGTGCGCAGGACATTCTGTCCCTCTGCCATCGACAGGCCGGCTGCAGCTTCCGCCGGGCACGGCTGCAGCCCGTGCTCCAGCAGGCGCACTGACGTCTGCGCGGCAGAAGCGATCAGGTTGTCCAGCAGGCCCTGCATCTTCGGCTGGCCTTCCGCCCGGCTCGGGTGATCGAACTTGACGAACGTCCCCTGGCCCGGCGCCGGTAGACCATGCCCTCCCTGACCAGCTCGATGATCGCGCGGCGCACGGTCACCCGCGCCACCTGGTATTGCTCCATCAGCCGGAGTTCCGGCGGGAGGCCGGATCTGTCAAAGATCCCGCTGACGATCTGGTGACGCAACGCTACATAGATCTGATGGTAACGGGGCATAGGCGAACGACGGCTGTCCATAATCCTCTTTTGGTTATCCGACAACCTCAATGCCGGGGCCGCCAAAATTGACGGCAATACCCTTTCCGGCCCACTCATGCCATCGCAGACACGAGTTGGCTAAAACAGTTAGATTTTCGGAATGACGCTAAAGGTATATCAGTCGCGTTGTTATCACAACAGGACATGAAATAGGACATCCTAGATATTTACCCGAATGCAATCGGTTGATGCAAATTTATCGAAATGTCGTGGCCGGAAAGAAACTTATTTCAGCATCTCCATGAGCAACAAGATGCATGTCTCGGGAAGTGAGTTCGGGTACCGGCCAGATTTTCGGGAAGTTGGATAAGTGATCAGATCAATATCCAGACTTATCACTCGGGCAGAATTTTCTATACGAATTCTGTCAATTCGCTGTCATTTTCCTGTCGAATGCCTGTCAATGGCATCTTGATTATCAAATGAAAGCGGGATTACGGTTTGAGAGTCGGGTGTGGAGAAACCTCAACCCATTTTCAGGATTCGAATCATTGTGCGCATTTGAGGTAGACGCATTGATTTGCCGACTCGTGCGGCGTCGGCAGCAAGAACGCAGGCGAGCAAGGCGCGGCTATGTCGCGTGCGTCACTTTTAGGGATGAACATTTCCTTTGACCGCTCGGGGTGCTGCTCCGGATTTGCGATCACGACAACAAGCAGCGGGACCTATACTGCAAATGCTGCAGTACAGCATTTCCGCATTCCCAATCAAACCTTCTTCGGAGTCAGTCATGTCTCTATGCGCGCTTTGCGTGGCACAGATCGATCGGCCTGGCCATTTCCCGCCACATGCACGCTTGGTCAAGCGGGGCCAGGTCACCACGGCCGTCGGCGTGCAAGCCTTCGCGTATCGATGTGAAGACTGCGGGCACGCCATTCTGCTCGCCGCCGCGCACGAGGACGCGCCGGACCGCTGGGTGCTGGCGGACGATTTTCCCGGCACCGGCTGAAGCGCGACGGGAGCCGCCGGCGCTGCCCTCTATTTACTGCTGCTGCGGTCGTCGCCGCCGAGCGGATCGACGATGATCATGGTGCGATCCAGTATGCCGCGGTCGTCGAAGTAGGCGCTGAAATGCGCGGGCTGGTAGCCGGCGACATACATCCGGTACGACCACGCTTCACGCTTCATCAGCGGGTAGTACTGCACCGGTTCGCGCGGCATACCGAAGCGCTCGGCGACGTCGCGCTTGGTCCATACGCCCGGGCGCGCGGTATAGATTTCTTCCTCGGTCAGCATCTGGCGGAAGTTCGTCAGTTTGCCGGCTGCATCGAAGTCCGCCGCGTAGACAGCGAAGCCAAGCGGCTGCTTGGAATAGATCCAGCGGCTAGTGCCGTCGTTGAGCGGATAGGTCTCCGTGGGCTTGCCGAAGGCGCCGCGCACGGTGTCCCCAGTGCTGCCGATCATCTTCTGCCCGGTCTCGACCGGTTGCAGCGTAGCGCAGGCCCCCAACAGCAGCGCGGCGGCAGCAAGCCACCTGCCAGTTCGGATTTGCATGACCTTTCTCCAGTGTCTGCCGGGGCCGTGGCGCCTCCTGCCTCACGACCTCAGGATAGTCCTCCCGCACGCGATTTGCGCGCGGACTCTACGGGTAAACGCTTGAAGGGGCAAAAATATTCCGGGCCGACAGCAAATCGGCGAAATCGGCCCCGCGACAAGCGATGTGACCGGCGTAGCACCCGATTTTCGCACCAAAAGTGGGCTGAACGGCGATTTCCGCGCAAGAAATGCGGTCGAAGTCAGCCGCCAGAAAGCAAAGTCAGGCAAAATTCTGTGTTTGCCGGGGGCTGATGGTCCAGCCGCCGGCACGTGGTTCTATTTGTCGTTCTATTCTTTGACATTCCCCCGATCCAGAGGCAAGCAATGAGTACGCAGCAACCCACCATCATCTACACCCTGACTGACGAAGCCCCCCTGCTGGCGACCAGTGCTTTCCTGCCCATCGTCCGCACCTTCACCAAGCCGGCTGGCGTTAACGTCGTCACCAGCGATATTTCGGTGGCAGGCCGCATCCTGGGCGAGTTTCCCGAGTTCCTGACCGAAGAGCAGCGTGTGCCGGACAACCTGGCCGAGCTCGGCAAGCTGACGCAGGACCCGGACACCAACATCATCAAGCTGCCGAACATCAGCGCGTCGGTATTCCAGCTGGTCAGCGCGATCAAGGAGCTGCAGTCGAAGGGTTTCAAGATCCCCGACTACCCGGAAGATCCGAAGAACGAGGAAGAAAAGGCCATCCAGAAGCGCTACTCGAAGTGCCTGGGCAGCGCCGTGAATCCCGTGCTGCGCGAAGGCAATTCCGATCGACGCGCACCGGCTGCCGTCAAGAACTACGCGCGCAAGCACCCGCACAGCATGGGCGAGTGGAGTATGGCTTCGCGCACGCACGTGGCCCACATGAAGCACGGCGACTTCTACCACGGCGAAAAGTCGATCACGCTGGACAAGGCGCGTGAAGTGCGCATGGAACTCGTGACCAAGAGCGGGAAGACCATCGTGCTGAAGCCGAAGGTCGCGCTGCTGGACGGCGAGATCATCGACAGCATGTTCATGAGCAAGAAGGCGCTGCTGGCCTTCTACGAAGATCAGATGGAAGACGCGCGCAAGACCGGCGTCATGCTGAGCCTGCACGTCAAGGCGACGATGATGAAGGTGTCGCACCCGATCGTCTTCGGCCACGCCGTCAAGGTGTTCTACAAGGACGCGTTTGCCAAGCACCAGAAGCTGTTCGACGAACTGGGCGTGAACGTCAACAACGGCCTGGTCGACCTGTACACCAAGATCGAGCAACTGCCGGAATCGAAGCGCGAGGAAGTCATCCGCGACATGCACGCCTGCCACGAACATCGCCCGGAACTGGCGATGGTGGATTCGGCCAAGGGCATCTCGAACCTGCACGCGCCGAACGACGTGATCGTCGACGCCTCGATGCCGGCCATGATCCGTATCGGCGGCAAGATGTGGGGTGCCGACGGCCGCACCAAGGACACCAAGTGCCTGATCCCGGAATCGACCTTCGCCCGCATCTATCAGGAAATCATCAACTTCTGCAAGACCAACGGCGCCTTTGATCCGGTGACGATGGGCACGGTGCCGAACGTTGGCCTGATGGCGCAGAAGGCCGAGGAATACGGCTCGCACGACAAGACTTTCGAAATCGCCGAAGACGGCGAAGCGCGCATCGTCGACAACGCCACCGGCGAAGTGCTGTCCGCGCTGACGCAGAAGGTCGAGCAGGGCGACATCTGGCGCATGTGCCAGGTGAAGGACGCGCCGATCCGCGACTGGGTCAAGCTGGCCGTCACGCGCGCACGCAACTCGGGCATGCCGGCGGTATTCTGGCTGGACGCCTACCGTCCGCACGAAGCCGAGCTGATCAAGAAGGTGGAAACCTATCTGAAGGACTACGACACCAAGGGCCTGGACATCCAGATCATGTCGCAGGTCCGCGCCATGCGTTACACGCTCGAGCGCGTGATCCGCGGCCTGGACACTATCTCGGTGACCGGCAACATCCTGCGCGACTACCTGACCGACCTGTTCCCGATCATGGAACTGGGCACCAGCGCCAAGATGCTGTCGATCGTCCCGCTGATGGCCGGTGGCGGCATGTACGAAACCGGCGCCGGCGGCTCGGCTCCGAAGCATGTGCAGCAGCTCGTGGAAGAAAACCACCTGCGCTGGGACTCGCTCGGTGAATTCCTGGCACTGGCCGTGTCGCTGGAAGAGCTCGGCATCAAGTCCGGCAACGCCCGCGCCAAGTTGCTGGCGAAGACGCTGGACGCTGCCACCGGCAAGCTGCTCGACAACGCCAAGAGCCCGTCGCCGAAGACCGGCCAGCTCGACAACCGCGGCAGCCAGTTCTACCTGGCCATGTACTGGGCCCAAGAACTCGCCGCGCAAACCGAAGATGCCGCACTCGCCGCCACGTTCGCGCCGCTGGCCAAGCAGCTCACCGACAATGAGAAGACCATCATTGGCGAGCTGTCCGACGTGCAGGGCAAGCCGGTAGACATCGGCGGCTACTACATGCCGGATGCCGAGAAGCTGTCGGCCATCATGCGTCCGAGCAAGACGCTGAACGCAGCCCTGGATTCCATCCAGGCCTGATCGGCAGTCGTTCCCCGCGGTGCCGCGCGCACCGCCTGAAGCCGGAGGTTGGCATATCTGATGCCGCCTCCGGCTTTGTTGCTGTACCCGCTTTACGTGCCATCCAGTCAGGCAGACGAACATTCAAATAAACTGAATAATTGCTCCTAAAAGTGGTTGAGAACGGCCCCGATCCCCGGCCTATAGTTATTCACATGAACGACACACATGACACAGGTAACGTTCTGAAAAATTCAATCAAACCGGAGATCATCATGTCGCGCACCCCCACTCTTCGTACCGTCGCTTCCGCCCTGCTGCTCTCGCTCGCTGCAGCCGGCGCCACCCATGCCGCCACATCGACCGGCACGCACGCAGGCGACAGCTATGGCTACGAGTTCCGCGTGCGCAATGCCGACCCGTACAGCGACGGCGCACGCTTCGTGGCCGACGGACATGCCGGTGACCACTACGGCTACCAGTTCCGCAGCGCGGACGTCTATACCGACGGTGCGCGCACGGTGGCCGGTCTCGACAGCAGCGGTGTCTCGGCCAGTCCGGCCCGCGGCTTCAACCCCTACAGCGACGGCGCACGCACGGTGGCGGGTCTCGACAGCAGCGGTGTCTCGACGCCAGCCCGGCCCGCAGCTTCAACCCCTACAGCGACGGCGCTCACGCTTGATAGTCACGAATGCCAGGCAAAGCCGGAGAACACCATGACCATCCGCGACAGTGCGCTGATCCTTGCCGGCTGGATCGCGCTTTGCCTGAGTAGCGGTCTGCTGATGAAGCTGGCGGCTCAGACGTTTTCCGCCTGAACCTGGGCGGCTCTCACCCTGGAAGCAAGGAGCGGAGCCAATAGCCTGGGCGAAATTCCTGTCGGTTAATTGCGCTAAATTGAATTCGGCCGACCGATCAGGGAGGGCCTCCGGCCTGCCGGGATGACCGAGCCCTCTACCATCACTCCCGCCCGCGCTTCCGGAATCCAGTACGTCCGCCGTCCTGCGGGATTTGATCTACGGCAAATCGTGGCCCGCGCCGCGACACCATACTGACAAGGCTCAACACTACTGTTGCATTGGGCCGGAGTACGGGCCGCATTACCATGGCAAAGAAATTCCCGCTGCACCCGAGCCATCCCGAGCGCATCTGCTGGGGCTGCGACAAATATTGCCCCGCCGACTCCATGGGCTGCGGAAACGGTTCGGGCCGGACACAGCACCCTGCCGAGCTGCTCGGCGATGACTGGCTGGAATTTGGGGATTGGGGCATCGAGGACGACCCGCGCGGGCTCCGTCTGCCGGCTGAATTGTCGATACTCTCGCCCCTCGCCCCTTCCTGGGCATAGTCGCATTACCCGCATTGAATTCCCGCGCATGCCTGGTGTGTTCCATGCTTGAACCCATGCGTGGATTATTTTTCCGGCGGGTTTCTATCGACCGCGCTCGCTCTGCGCACTATCAAAATTAGCGATTTCCGCTGCAGAGGCGCTTCAATGCGTCTCCAGCGCCACAATCTGCATATCCGTCAGGAAAACCTGTGGCGATTACAATGCTCCGATCGCGACATCCCATCCCGGCATCATCCCGGCAGTCTTTTCAATGGACGAACGACCATGCTGAAGCTCCAAGACCCCTCCCTGCTACGAGAGCAGTGCTATATCGACGGACGCTGGACTGGTGGCGAACGCCGCATCGACGTGACCAACCCGGCCACGGGCGAGCGTGTGGCGCAGGTGCCGCAGTTCGGCGTGGAAGAAACCCGACAGGCAATCGAGGCGGCCAACCGAGCGCTGCCGGCGTGGCGCGCGCGCGTGGCCAAGGAACGCTCAGCGCTGCTGCGCAAGTGGTTCGAGCTGATCCTGGCCAACCAGGACGACCTGGCCCGCATCATGACGGCCGAGCAAGGCAAGCCGTTTGCCGAGGCCAAGGGCGAGATCGCCTACGCCGCGTCGTTCATCGAATGGTTTGCCGAGGAAGGCAAGCGCGTCTACGGCGAAACCATCCCGGCACCGGTCAGCAGCCAGCGCATCGTCGTGACGAAGGAGCCGGTGGGCGTGTGCGCGGCCATTACGCCGTGGAATTTCCCGGCAGCGATGATTACCCGCAAGGTCGGCCCGGCGCTGGCCGCCGGCTGCACCATGGTGGTCAAGCCAGCGTCGCAAACCCCGCTGACGGCGCTGGCGCTTGCGGTGCTGGCTGAACGCGCTGGCATTCCGGCCGGCGTGCTGTCCGTGCTGACGGGCTCGGCAAGCGCCATCGGCGGCGAGCTGAGCACCAATCCGCTGGTGCGCAAGCTGACCTTCACGGGCTCCACCGAGGTGGGCCGCGTGCTGATGGCGCAGACCGCCTCCACGATCAAAAAGGTGTCGATGGAGCTGGGCGGCAATGCGCCCTTCATCGTGTTCGACGACGCCGATCTCGATGCCGCCGTGGAAGGCGCCATCATCTCCAAGTACCGCAACGCAGGTCAGACCTGCGTCTGCGCGAACCGGATCTACGTGCAGGACAAGGTCTACGACGCGTTCGCGGAAAAGCTGGTGGCGGCAGTCTCCGCACTGACGGTTGGCAACGGCATGGACGACGGCGTGCGCATTGGCCCGCTGATCGACGAGAAGGCCGTGGCCAAGGTCGAGGAACACATCGCCGACGCGCTTGGCAAAGGTGCACGCGTGCTGCAGGGCGGCCATCGGCACGGGCTTGGCCATACCTTCTTCGAGCCGACCGTGCTCGCCGATGTCGCGCCCGGCATGCTGGTGGCGCGCGAAGAGACGTTCGGCCCGCTGGCGCCGCTGTTCCGCTTCAAGACCGAGGATGATGTCGTGGCCATGGCCAACGACACCGAATTCGGCCTGGCCAGCTATTTCTATGCGCGCGATCTCGGCCGCGTCTGGCGTGTTTCGGAGAGGCTCGAGTACGGCATGGTGGGCGTGAACACGGGCCTGATCTCCAACGAGGTCGCGCCGTTCGGCGGCGTGAAGCAATCCGGCGTGGGCCGCGAAGGCTCGCACTACGGCATCGAAGACTACCTGGTGATCAAATACACCTGCATGGCGGGCATCTGAGCGGGCCCTGCCGGTCGGCGCTCAATAGTTGCCCTTCGCATACGCGGCGCGGCTGGTCAGGTCCGACCAGCCGTCGGCGTCAGGCCGGCAGGTCTTGCGGAAGCGTTCGAGCTGATCGTGAAAGCGTCGCATCAGCTCGAACTGGTAGCTCGCGTTCTCGAAGCTGAAACGGGTGCCGAACTCGTAGAGCGCGCTCTCGGCCGCATGTGACAGGCGCTCCAGCCGCTGCGCCAGCGCCCGCCCTTCCACGCTGCGGTGCCGGCGCAGCCGCCAGCTCAGGGCTTCCTGGCCATCTTCCAGCAGGCTCTGGTCCAGATAGCCCAGCCGCCCCGCTGCCGCCCGTGCCTCGCACATCGCGGACAGGTAGGCACAGACCGCCGACAGGCGCTGGTTCATCTCGCCGCCGCGATGCAGCAGGTCGCGCGCGCAGGCCTGGAAGCGCTCGGCGAGGCCGGAGTCGCCTCCGCGTCAGTCTGCTGCGCATACTCCGCCAGCGGGCGGATGCCGAGGGAAAGCCCAGGTGGCAACACGCTGGTAATGCGCTCGGCCAGCCCCTGCTGCAAGGCACCATCGAGTTCGCAGCACGTACGGCAGTCGGCGTCGACATAGAAATCGAGGCTGGCCCACCGGCCCGGCCCCATGGTGATCACCGCGCGCGCCGGCATCTGCCCTGCGCGTTCGAGTACATCCAGGCCGGTCCGCACGCACCGCTCGCGCTCCTCGTCGCCGCCAAGCGCATCGATGATGTCACGCGGCTCCAGGGCACCGCTGAACTCGGTGCGCCTCATCGGCATCACTGGCCCAAGCCTGTCCCACGCATCGGCTCGCGTCGGCGGCAGCAGTGCCTCGGCGCAGCGGGTTCCATTGCCAGTCATAGGACCTCCGGTGTCAGTTGTGCGGCCCGGCTTGCCGGGCACGTATCCAGCATCAATTCCCGTTGGGATCGAAACGTCGCGCACGCGCTCATAGGGCAGGCACCATCCCGAACGCGGCGCGACGACGGCCGGCACGTTTCCCAGCAAGGCACCGGCGCCTTGCCGCGCGCGCGGGACGGCATCTCGCGCTTCGCTCCGCGGCGCACCCGCGATGGAGGATCGCACAGGCTGCAGATGAACGAGCCCAGCGGTTCGTGGGCGTGCGTCACGTAGCGCCCGCCGCAGCACCGGCACGTCGACAACTGCAGAAGTCCGCCTTCGCGGAAGCGCACCAGCGTCCAGAAGCGCGTGAAGCTGATCAGGCATTCCTCGTTGCTGGCCTGCATGTGGCCGACATATACGCGGTAGCTGTTCAGCACCGCGCGGATGCCTGGCAGCCCGGCCCGCTGCTCCATGAACTCATGCACGCTCAGCAGGTAGGACGCATGCGCATTGGGCCGCCACGTCACGAACCAGTCGGCAGAGAACGGCAGCATGCCCTTGGGCGGGGACGCCCCTGTCAGTTCGCGATATAGCCGGTACACGCGGCTGCGCGACAGCGTCACCTCGGCCTCCACGACCTGCGGGCGTGCGCCAAGACCGATCAGCTCGATGGCAAGCTGGGTGTCGCTGGCATCCTGCAGGGCGCTGCGCGCCGGCGCGGTCTGCTGGATTGGCTTCATCTTCCTTCCTCCAGGGCTTGGGCGGCCAACACGATGGCCGTATGCATATTGCACAGCTCGTGCTGGGGCCGGATCCCGGCAAGCGCTTCGAGCATCGCGCCGTTGTCCAGGCGGAAGCGGGACAGCACCATGCTCGAGCGCGCCAGCGCAAGCATCTGCGCGGGCGTGAGCGCCGCCAGCGCGCGCCCGACTTCCTTGCCGAGGCCGAGCCGGAGTAGCGCCTCGGCCTCGTTCTGGCGCATCAAGCGCTGCACCAGCAGCAGATAAGCCAGATTGACATCCTTGATCTCACGTACTAGGTCATTGCTTTCCACTGCCAGCCTCCCATGCGAACGGATTTGTCTTCAAGCTGTCTGCCTGCCTCGGAGCGCCGCGGACAAGGGCTGCGCCCGCGCCACCCACGCCTGCGCCGACGCGCGCGCAGCGCGTGCCGGCACGCGCTGCGCGCCACCGCGCTCGCTGCCGCGATCGGGAGGCATCGGGGAAATCGCGGGCCGGTCGGCAATGGCGCGCAGCCCCGCCTTGTCGATCAGTGCCACGCTGCGGTGCTTGACCCGGATCAGCCCGCATTCCGCGAGCCGGGAAAACTGCCGGCTGACCGTCTCCAGCGTCAGGCCGATATAGCTGCCGATCTCCTCGCGGCTCATGCGCAGGATGAACTCGCTCGACGAAAAGCCGCGCGCTGACAGGCCCTCGGAGATCCACAGCAGGAAGCTCACCAGGCGTTCTTCGGCGGTCATCAGAGCCAGCAGCGTCTGCAGCGCGCGCGTGCGCCGCGCATGGCCGTCCAGCGCCAGGAACACGCGGCCCGCGAGTGCCGGCGTGCTGGCCGCCAGCTGACGCAGTACGTCCATCGGGATCATGCAGACCTTGGTGTCTTCCAGCGCCGTGGCGTAGGACGCGTACTGGCGCCGGCCAATGCTGTCCAGGCCCACGATCTCGCCGGGAAAGTGGAAGCCGACCACCTGCGTGCGTCCGTCCTCCGTGGCGACATGCGTCTTGATGGTCCCTACGCGGATCGCGAACAGCGCCGCGACCGGATCGCCAAGCAGGTAGAGCGGTTCGCCCTTGCGCAGCCGGATCACGCGATGGGCCAGCGCATCGGCAGGTTCCATGCCATCCGACTCACGCTCGCCTGCCATGCAAAGCCGCGCCATGGAGCATCCGGAGCAGCACGGAATCGAATCGGACAACGGAGGGCGGGTTGTCAGCGTCATGGGCGCCTCAGCAGAAGGGTTTCACACTGGTAAATTTTGGAATGATTTTCTACAGATAATCAAACTGGCGCGGAAAATCAAATCACAAAAGCCTGGAATAAGATTACATTGACCCGTTCCCACAGAACAATCTGTAATTTCCGAATCAACACTAAGAGTTTTCTGACCGTACTGCAGCCATGCCCACAAACGTTTGCTGGCAAGGAAAGATGGGTTAAGCAGCGCGCTTTGTTGGCACGGATCAAGGAAATCTCACGGGAACCATTCTTATCATCGCGACGCTTTCTTATTTGTTCCTGTTGCGGAAAATAGGATATTTTGATTCTGCGGTGTCGCTGAATAGCGTTATCGAAAGATTTTCACGCATTCATTGCCTTAATCCACATCAGGAATTTTCCGGTCGACTCCTGGAATATTCCCATGCAATACCAGCCACCCTCCTCGTCAGCCATGCCAATGCCGGGCCTTTGCGATCCCGAGGTACTGCACATCGGCCGCCAACCCATCGTTGATGCCGACGGCGTACCGCAAGCCTACGAACTGCTGTACCGGGAAACCTGTGGAAGCTGGGCAAACGTGCTCGATGACAGCGCCGCCACGGCTCATGTCATCGCCCGAACGCTCGGCGGCACCGGACTGGACTGGACGCTGCGCAAGCATGCCGGCTTCATCAATCTCGGACACCAACTGCTGCTGGACGATCTGCTGTTGCTGGTACCCCCCGGACATTTCGTGCTGGAGGTACTCGAAAGCGTTCCCATGGATGCCTGCGTGCTGCGCCGCCTGGCATGCCTGAGGCAGGCAGGCTACCGTCTGGCGCTCGACGACGTGGCGGCGCTGTCGCACGATGTTCGCAAGGCGCTGCCCGCGGTCGACTTCGTCAAGGTGGATTTCCGGCTTGCCGACCATGCGGAACTGCCGCGCCTGGCCGATGCGGTGCTGCGCGCGGACCGGCTGCTGATCGGCGAGAAAATCGAAACCGCAGACGATTTCGCGCTCGCGCAACGGCTCGGCTTCCACTTGTTCCAGGGCTTTCACTTCGCACGCCCGGAACCGCTGGCCGCCCCGATGCCGCATCTGGACCGCGGTGCGCTGGCGCGGCTGCAAACGCTGGTGAACAGTGGTAGCGGTGCGCACACCGATGTACTGCTGGCCGAACTCCACGCCAACCCAGGCCTGATCGCGCAGTTGCTCCGGCTCTCGGTGGCCACAGGCATGCAGCCTTGCGGCGGCTTTGCCAGCGTGCGCGCGCTGCTGCAGGCGCTGGGTCCCGACAGCGTTCAGCGCTGGGTGCGGCTGCTCCAGATGTCCGATGGCTTGCGCCTGCCCGCCGAGCCGAGCCTGCGCAGCCATGCCGCACACCGGCGCGCCCGCTTCATGGCGCAGGCGGCGCACCAGATCCGGCCGCACGATGCGGCGCTGGCAGAAGCGGCGTTCCTGACTGGCGTGCTGTCGCTGGCGCCGTTGCCGCCTGACCGTACGCGCGATGAAGCCCAGGAGGCCTTCCCGGTTACCCAGGCGATCCGGGATGCCATCCTCCATGGCCACGGGGATCTCGGCGCGCTTCTCGAGGCCGCGCAAGGGTACGAGCGCGGTGGCAAACCACCTGTCCTGCCTGGCCTGCCAGGCCCCTGAAGCATCACGCCGCCACGGCGCAACGTCGCCCGCGTCCCACCGCTAAGACGGGCTTTGCCAAATCCAAACCCACGCGCTCGCTCGCTGGGACACACTGCCGCTTTCCATCGCAAAACAGTACAAGGGAGACAGCGATGACGAGTTGGATCAGGCGTGCGGCCGCAGGGCTGCTGATTTCGCTGGCTGCGGCCGGCAGTGCCTTCGCGGCGTATCCGGACAAGCCGGTGCGGCTCGTGGTGCCATTCCCGCCGGGCGGCGCGACCGACCTGCTAGCACGCGAAATCGGCAACGCGCTGTCCGTGCGGCTGGGACAGCCCGTGGTGATCGACAACCGTCCGGGCGCCGGCGGCAATATCGCCGCGATTGCCGTGGCGCGCGCCCCGGCCGATGGCTACACGCTGCTGTTCGGCACCTTCGGCTCGCTCGCCGTCAACAAGAGCCTCTATGACAAGCCCGGCTACGACCCGCTCAAGGACTTCGCGCCAGTCGCATCGGTAGCCTACCTGCCCAATGTGCTGGTGGTTCACCCATCCGTGCCCGCGCGCACCGTGCCCGAACTGCTGGCGCTTGCGCGCAAGGAGCCCGGCAAGCTGACCTATGGTTCGTTCGGCAATGGTTCGTCGTCGCACCTGGCCGGGGAACTGTTCACCCACATGGCGGGCGTCAATATCACGCATATCCCCTACAAGGGCAGCGCCGCTTCGATGACCGATCTAATCGGCGGGCGCCTGACCATGATGTTCGACAGCGTATCGACCGCATTGCCGTATATCCGCGATGGCCGCGTGCGCGCGCTGGCGGTCACCACGCAGAAGCCGTCCGAGCAGCTTCCGGGCGTGCCGACGCTGGCGACGGCTGGCGTCCCCGGGTATGAACTGACCGCCTGGTTCGGGGTGGTCGCACCCGCCGGCACGCCCAAGGCCGTGGTCGACCGGCTCAACGGCGAGATCGTCGCTTCGCTGAAGCAACCCGAACTGGCCAACAAGCTCGCCAGCCAGGGCACGGTGCCGTTCCCGGCCACGCCCGCGCAATTCGGCAGCTATATCCGCGCGCAGTATGAGAAGTGGGATGCATTGATCAAGTCAGCCAATATCCGCGTGGACCAGTAAGCACTGAGAAAGGGGGCACGCAACCCATCCACACGATTCACCCCGGCGCCTTCATGGCGCCGAAGCGCCACGACAGCCGGTGCGCCGCCTGGCGCACCAGTCCGGCGATGGCGCCTTGCGTGCCGCTGTCGAAGCTGCCCGTCGATCCCATCACCGCCACCACCAGCGCCAGGCTGCCCGTGTGGTCGAACACCGGCGCAGCAAGCGTATCGATGCCCGGCACCGGCCGGCTCAGCGCATTGTCCACCTGGTCGCCGCGCACCCGCGCCAGCCTGCTGGCGTAGTCAGGCGTGAGGCGGCCGTCGTCGTCGAGGACTTGAGCGCGCGCAACGCCAGCCATGCGCAGCTCATCGCGCGCGAGATGGCCCGCCAGCACGTTGTCCGGCAGGTAGGCCGCCATGGTGCGGCCGATCGCGGTATTGACCAGCGACAGCACCGTACCGACACGCAGGCTCACATGCTGCGGCCGCGCCGATTCCTCCAGCCGCACCACGGTAGGCCCAAGCGGCCCGAGCACCGCCATGGCCACGCTCAGTCCGGTGGCTTGCGCCAGTTCGATGATTTCCGGTTCCGCTTCGCGCGTGGGCGACAGGCGCTGCAGCGCGATCAGGCCCAGTTCCAGGCTTAGCGGGCCGCACAGGAAGTTGCCCCCGGCATCGCGCGCGAGCAGGCCGGTCTTCTGCAGGCTTACGAGGTGCGGAAACGCCTTGGCCGGCGCCATGCTTGCTGCCTGCGCGAGGTCTCGCAGCGAAAGCGGCCGGCCCGCCGCGACCAGCGCCGCCAGCAACTGGCCGGTACTGTCGAGCGACTGGATGCCGCGCTGGGGCTTGCCGCCGTCGGCGGCCTGTCCTCGTTCGGAGCGGCTTGCGTATTCATGCTTGTCCCAGGTCTGCGCCGATGGCGCGTGCGGTCGCCTGCAGGGCCTTCGCCACCGCCCCGTGCCAGTCCACGTCGATAGCTCCGGTTGATCCCACCACGGTCAGCACGAGCCTCAGCGCATCGCTGGTGTCGAGTACGGGAACACCAAGCTGCTGACGGCCGGGCTGGGGGTATCGATGCTGCGCTCCATGCCGCGTGCGCGAATGGCGTCAAGCGTTTCGTCGAACGCATTGAAATCCGCCGTGGTGGCTTGCGGCTGCTGCTGCCGCCATAGCGACTCCCAGCGCGCACGCGGCTGGAATGCGCAGTACACGCGCCCCGTCGCCGTGGCGGCCAATGCCATCACGGTGCCCACATGCAGGTTCACATGCAGCGGCGCCGCGGCCGGCACATAGCGCACGATGGCGGGGCCCTGCGGGCCGGCAATGCTGATTGCCACGCTGAAGCCGGTACGCTCGGCCAGTTCGTCGACGCGCGGCACGGCGGCGCGGTAAGCGGGATCGGATTCCAGGTGCAGCATTCCAAGCTGCAGCGACAGCGGTCCGGGCTCGTAGCGCCCGGAAAGGTGATCGCGCTTGATCAGGCCGAGCCGCGTCAGGCTGACCAGATAGGCATGCGCCTGCGCGGGCGCCAGCTGTGCCGTATCCGCCAGTTCGGCCAGGGTCATGGGTGCCCGCACGGCCGCCAACGCGCCGAGAAAGCGGCCGGCGACCTCCACGCTCTGGATGCCGCGCTGCACCTTTTCCTCGCTCTCCGCCTGCGCCGTCTTGCGCCCCGCTGCCGCCATCATCCTCTCCGGAAAGCCCAGATATTAATCGAACGTCACCGGGCAGCGTCGGGGGCATAAGTGTTTACCCTCTAAACTTTGCTGCGCCTTAAAAATTATCCATAGACTAACGTCTTAGCTATTGATTAATTCTACGTCGTTTCCTAAGATGACATTACCCCGTCGCTCAGCGCGCTGTACGGCGCTGCGGCAGAACGAAAGATCAAACGAAACGGGGCGAGACAGCTGCGGTGCCGCGCACGGATAACCCGGTCAAGCGCGCTGCTGTCCCGCCTGCCCCCATCAAAAGGACAGACAGCATGAGCAAGGCATTCGCATCCCAGGCCGACCTGGAAGCCAAGCAGATCACCTTCACCCAGTTGTCCGAGAACGCCTATGCCTACACGGCCGAAGGCGACCCGAACTCCGGCGTGATCATCGGCGACGGACGGCGTGATGATCATCGACACCACCGCCACCCCGGCCATGGCGCAGGACCTGATCGCACGGATCCGCTCGATCACCGACAAGCCGATCAAGTACGTGGTGCTGTCGCACTACCACGCGGTGCGCGTGCTGGGCGCATCGGCGTACTTCGCCGAAGGCGCCCAGCAGGTCATTGCCAGCCGCGGCACCTACGAAATGATCGTCGAGCGCGGCGAGGCCGACATGAAGTCGGAGATCGAACGCTTCCCGCGCCTGTTTGCCGGCGTGGAGACCGTGCCGGGCCTGACCTGGCCGACGCTGGTGTTCGAGAAGGAAATCACGCTGTTCCTCGGCAAGCTCGAAGTGCGCATAGCCCACCTGGGCTCCGGGCACACCAAGGGCGACACCGTGGTCTGGCTGCCGTCACAGAAGGTGCTGTTCTCTGGCGACCTGGTCGAATACGACGCCGCCTGCTACTGCGGCGACGCGCAACTCGCCGAGTGGCCCGCCACGCTCGACGCGCTGGCCGCGCTGCAGCCCGAAAAGCTCGTCCCGGGCCGCGGCCCTGCGCTGACCACGCCCGAAGAGGTCAGCAAGGGCATCGCCTACACCAAGGACTTCGTCACCACGCTGTTCCAGGCCGGCAAGGAAGCCGTGGCGGACCAGCTCGACCTGAAGGCTGCCATGGCGCACACGCGCCGTGCCATGGACCCCAAGTTCGGCCAGGTCTTCATCTACGAACACTGCCTGCCGTTCGACGTCTCGCGCGCCTTCGACGAAGCCAGCGGCATCCGCCACCCGCGCATCTGGACGGCCCAGCGCGACAAGGACATGTGGGCCGCACTGCAGGACTGACGCACGGCCGGCACGGGACAAAAGACTGAACGAGAGTGGACGGAGACATAGGCATGACCATCGATTACCAGCGCCTGTCATTTGAGTACCAGCCCTGCGCGGAACAGCGCGGCGGGCAAGCGGGCGGCACGGTCCATCCCGTCGTCGTGGTCGGTGCCGGGCCCATCGGCCTGGCCACCGCCATCGACCTGGCCCAGCGCGGCGTGCGCGTGGTGCTGGTCGACGACGACTGCACGCTGTCAACCGGATCGCGCGCCATCTGCTTCGCCAAGCGGACGCTGGATATCTTTGATCGCCTCGGGTGCGGCCAGCGCATGGTCGACACCGGCGTAAGCTGGAACGTCGGCAGGGTCTTCCTGCGCGACCAGCAGGTCTACAGCTTCGACCTGCTGCCCGAGGCGGGCCACCATCGCCCGGCCTTCATCAACCTGCAGCAGTATTACGTGGAAGGCTACCTGCTCGAACGTGCGCAGGAGCTGCCCAATATCGAGATCCGCTGGCGCAACAAGGTGGTCGGGCTAGAACAGCGCCAGCCCGGCACGGCCGACGCAAGCGTCGAGCTGACCGTCGAAACGCCGGATGGCTGCTACACGCTGGCCGCGCGCTACGTGGTGGCGGCCGACGGCTCCCGCAGCCCGGTGCGCAAGCTGCTGGGCCTGGACAGCAAGGGCAGGACGTTCAAGGACCGCTTCCTGATCGCCGATGTGAAGATGGAAGCCGACTTCCCCGCCGAACGCTGGTTCTGGTTCGATCCGCCGTTCCACCCGAACCAGTCGGTGCTGCTGCACCGGCAGCCCGACAACGTCTGGCGCATCGACTTCCAGCTCGGCTGGGATGCCGATCCCGTGCTGGAGAAAACGCCCGAGCGCGTGATCCCGCGCGTGCAGGCGCTGCTGGGCCCGGACGCGAAGTTCACGCTTGAATGGGTCAGCGTCTATACGTTCGCTTGCTTGCGCATGGACAGCTTCCGGCATGGCAACGTGCTGTTCGCCGGCGATTCCGCGCATGGCGTGTCGCCATTCGGCGCGCGCGGCGCCAACAGCGGCGTGCAGGATGCCGAGAACCTGGCCTGGAAGCTCGCGTATGTGCTGGAGGGCCGCGCCGCCGACAGCCTGCTCGATACCTACGCGAGCGAACGCGAATACGCGGCCGACGAGAACATCCTCAACTCGAGCCGTTCGACCGATTTCATCACGCCCAAGAGCGCGGTCAGCCGCGTGTTCCGCGATGCGGTGCTGGGCCTGGCCCGCCGCCATGCGTTTGCGCGCAGCCTGGTCAACAGCGGTCGGCTGTCGGTGCCCGCGGTGCTGCATGGCTCGCCGCTCAATACGCCCGACGCGGACGCCCTCGGCGGCAAGATGGTGCCCGGCGCGGCGTGCGTGGATGCTCCGGTTTCCGATGCGCAAGGCGCTGGCTGGCTGCTTGGGCATCTCGGCGGTGAGTTCACCGGGCTGGTGTTCGGCACGCCCGACAGCCTTGACGGCGACAGCCGCCTCGCGCTCGAACAACTGCAGCAATCCGGCCTGCCGGTTCGTCTCGTATACATCGGCGCATCGACACAGCCCGTAGCCGGCGCCACCGTCCTGCGTGATGACGAAGGGCTTGCAGCACAGCGCTACAGCGCCGCGCCGGGCACCTTCTACCTGATCCGCCCGGACCAGCATGTCTGCGCACGCTGGCGCCGCATCGATGCGCAGCGCATCCGCGACGCACTGGCCCGCGCAAGCGGCGCGCATCTGCCCGCCGGCAAGGCCCGCGAAGCGGCCGCAATGGCGGCATAGCACCGTCAAGTCCACGGCCGCCCCACAGAATACGGAGACAACGCCATGCCCGCCCAGACTCAGGCACACACCCTCAACACCGAACCCAACTTCGCCCGTCCCGACGACTTCTACGAAGCGCTGATCGACATGCACCGCGACCTGGACGACGCGCAGAGCCAGGCCGCCAACGCCCGGCTGATCCTGCTGCTGGCCAACCATATCGGCGACCACGACGTGCTGCTCGCCGCGATGCACGCGGCACGCGAAGACCTCGGCGGCAACACCGCTAGCTGACCCTGCAGGCGCGCATCCCTGCGTGCCTGACCCTTCCCGCACGACCCGGAGCGAAGGCATGCAAAATGCCGGCGCGGGCCGCGCTCACACCGGAGACAAAGCAATGAGCAATCTGGCCTCAGGGGCGATTGCGGCCCCCGCCCCCGCTTATGCCGCGCACGAAGAAGATGCGCTGTATCGCAAGATCTGGCTGCGCCTGATCCCGTTCCTGTTCGTGTGCTACGTGGTTTCGTTCCTGGACCGCATCAACATCGGCTTTGCACAGTTGCAGATGAAGCAGGATCTTGGCTTCAGCGATGCCATGTACGGCCTCGGCGCCGCGGTTTTCTACGTCGGTTACGTGCTGTGCGAGGTGCCCAGCAACATGCTGCTCGCGCGCTTCGGGGCGCGCAGCACCTTCACACGCATCATGGTGCTGTGGGGCGCGGCTTCGGTCGCGATGATGGCCGTGTCGTCCCGACGCAGTTCTATACGCTGCGCTTCCTGCTCGGCGTGTTCGAAGCGGGCTTCTTTCCCGGCATCGTGCTCTACCTGACCTACTGGTTCCCGGCCAAGCGCCGCGCCGCGGTGATGGCGATCTTCTTCGCGGGCGTGGCCGTGGCTGGCGTGTTGGGTGGGCTGGTGTCGGGCTGGATCATGCGCGACATGGCCGGCGTGCTCGGCATGCAGGGCTGGAAGTGGATGTTCGCGATCGAAGGGGCGCCGGCCATCGTGCTCGGCGTCATCGCCGCGTTCATCCTAGTCGATGAGCCGCGCCAGGCAAGCTGGCTCAGCGACGGCGAAAAAGCGTTCCTGGCGCGCTCCCGCGGCGAAGACCACGGCGTCAAGTCGCATTCGCTGCAGGCGCTGATGCAGGTGCTGCGCAACCCGCGCGTCTACCTGTTTGCCTTTATCTACTTCTCGCTGACCTGCGGCTCGCTGGCGCTGAGCTTCTGGATGCCGCTGATGATCCGCGACTTCGGCATCACCGATGTCGTCTCCATCAGTCTCTACTCGGTCGTGCCCAATGCGGTCGGCGCGGTCGGCCTGATCGTGATCGCGCGGCATTCCGATCGCAGCGGCGAACGCCACCGGCATTTCCTGCTGTGCACGGCGGGTGGCGCGCTGGCATTGGCCGCGCTCACGCTGCATTTGCAGAGCCTGGCCGCGATGCTGACCATCCTCTCCGTGGCCGCGGTGCTGATCTTTGCCGCGCTGCCGGTGTTCTGGTCCCTGCCACCGTCCTACCTGCCCGCGAGCGGCGCGGCGGCCGGCATTGCGTTCATCAGCAGCGTCGGCATTACCAGCGGCATCGTCAGCCCATGGGTGATCGGCCAGATCAAGGTTCAGACCGGAAGCCTCGACAATGCGCTGTATCTGCTGGCCGCCCTGCTGCTGGCCAGCGGCCTGTCGATGTGGCTGGGCGTGCCGCGCCGGACGGACCCATCCTGACGGACACTCACTGATTTCGCTCCGCGCCCCGCCGGCCTTGCGGCGGGCGCCGCAGCCATCTCAGTGCGGATGGCTGCAGGGAATCACTGCGGCAATCTCCTCGCGCAGGATTTCCACCACATCGTCGATCTCCAGCCCTTCGGCGGTGACGAGCACTTCCTGGCCCCGGCTGATGGCATAGACCACGCCGCGCCAGCGCCCTGGCGACACGACTTCGCTCAGGCGGACATCGAACTCCGTGTCCTGGTCCTGGCTGTACACTGTGACGAGGTCGCCGAGCTGAGGCATCCAGCCGACATCGCCATCGAGGCGCGCGCCACCACAGTTACTGGGGACTGCGTCAGTCCCCGCGCAAATCTTGCACGCATGGCTTGCTCCTTTGCACGCGATCCCTGTCCAGCTTACAAGAGCAAGCATAAATGACCAGAAATTTTCGCCCGGATGTCGACTTTACTGCACTCATCGTGTCAGATGGCGCCCGATAGACAATGCCGGCACAAGGGCCACAATAGGTTTACCGATACAAGCATCGGCGCTTCAGGAGACGGAGATGGGCAGCAACCTACACGTGGTGCCATACGAAAGCGGCTGGGACGTGATTCATGAAGGCGCACGTTATGCCGAATCCCACCACGTCACGCAAGAGGATGCGATCGTCGCAGCCACTGCCCTGGCGCGCCGCAAGAAGGTGATGGTGCTGGTGCATGCGCGCGACGGAAGCGTGCGCACGTTCGACGACTACGTCGGCCCCGACCTCAACGCCATTGCAGGCTGAACGGCAAAAGGTACGCGCGGCCAGCCTATTAGGATCCCGGCCGCGCGGCGCGCCGCGAGTCACGCGCAGACGGTTGAGCAGGTCACGCACGCCAAAGACGTCGTCGACGATGTCCTCCACGCGGTACTTCTGTACGCGATCGGGCACGCTGCCTTCGAGCGTCACCATGCCGCTTTCCACACGAACCTCCACGTCCCGCACGTCAAGGCGGCCGCTTCGGGTCAGCCGCTCGCAGATGTCTTCCAGGATCCGTTCGTCGCTGCGCTGATATCCGCGCGGCCCCACCGGGCGATAGCGATACCGGGCGTCCTGTTCGCTGCGCGACACGCGCTCGTTGAACCCCGTGAACTGCTGGTAGGCGTCCACAGCCGGATAGTCGTCCTGCGGCTGATTGCGGTGCGGGACCTGCGGGTCTTGCGGCCATGAGCCAACGTCACCGGCCGGTCCCGCGAATTCGGCGGGGTCTACGGGCTGGTCATAGTCGAAGACGCCATAGGCGCCCACATAGTGGCTGCGCATGTCGGCGTCGGCAAGCGGCGGTTCGCGCCATGGCTTATCCGGTCCTGCGGGTCTGCGGCCTCTGTCCATGTCTGTCTCCGGCAATTCCCGTGCGGGCGGTCTGCTTCCTTCGATCACGGTCGTATGACCATGCAAGATGGGCGCCACATTGGCTGCGGCGAAAGGCCCTCTGCGGGGCCGGCATTTGCCGGCAGGAATTACACGATCGGCTGCGGTCATGCATGTACATTCTTCTGCTCCCGCGAGCGCTTCTTGCGCGAAACAGACAGCCATGTGCCCCGAACGGCTGGCACAGAAACTGCCGCCGCGTCAGTCATCCGACATCCAGCGAAGCGCCATGGATTCCTTGACCGGCCTCATGCATGCCCTGCTCGGCGAAGGCGACCAGCTCACCTGGTGGCAAGGCGCGGTACGCGCCGTCATCGTGTTCCTGGCGACCTGGCTGCTGCTGCGCGTGGCAGGCCGGCGCTCGTTTGCGCAGAAGAACGCGTTCGACCTGTGCGTCGTGCTGCTGCTCGGCGCGGTACTGTCGCGCGCCATCGTCGGCGCGACTTCGTTACCGACCGCATTTACCGCGGCGCTCGTGCTGGTACTGATGCACCGTGCGGTGGCATGGCTGTCCTCGCGCTATCCGCGGTTCGACCAATTCACTGGCGGATCGGCGATCGACCTGCTGAAGGACGGCGAAATCGACGATACGCGCGTCGCCGAAGCATGATCAGCCGGGAGGACCTGAAAGCGAACCTGCGCTCGTCGCTGCAGGCCGAAACGCTGGAGGGCGTCAGCCGCGTCGTCCTTGAGCGCAATGGCGTACTGACGTTCGTGCGCGAAAGCACAGCGACCGGACCCGCCGCATGCGGTGGACAAGGTCGACAAGATCAACGGCGCATCGGTCACCCGCCTGCCCGGACGATGAATGCGTCCACGGCCACGACCGCTGCCGATTTGCGTTCGCGCACTACCCGTGCACGAGGCCGCCGCCGACCGGCGCTGGGGCGGCCGTGCCACTACTGCGAACTGGCCCGACGCGGCAACATCAGCCGTGCCAGCCATGGCACCAGCGCCGCAGTCCGTCCTTTGACGACAACTGGAGACCGACATGAAACGTACCCTCGTCACCGCCGCGCTGGTCCTTGGCGGCGCACTCTGCGTGCCAGCTTTCGGGCAGCAAGCGCCAGTCTCGCCGAATGCGCCAAACCCCAGTGCGCCGCCCGCGCCCATGGAAGGCGCACCCGGTACGCGCAATGCACCGGCCGCGACTGACATGAGCTCAGGCACCGGCGCAACCATGGACGACCACGCCCAGAAGTCGAAGAAGTCGACGGGCAAGCACTCCGGCACCACCGCACGCCACAAGAAGCCACGCGAGCAGGGCACGCCGCCCGCGCCGACGGCCGAGGCGCCAGCGGGCCGAAGGGAGACTCGCCGGATCCATTGCCAAAGCAGTGACCGGGAGCCTGAAATGCAAAGGAATGTCGCTTGCGCCGACCGCGCGGGCGACACCTGTCCCCGTCTGTTCCACTTGCGTGATAACCGCCACGAAGCCGAGTTGCACCGGCTCAACAGGGAAATGGTGCTGCTCCTGCAGCCGGCCAAGGCATTGCCGGATGGTGTCGGTCCGCCGTCACCCTGAGTCCCGCACGCCGGAACGTGGCATGTCACGCCAGGCCTTGCGGGCCTCTCGCATGCCGCGCACATTCATGGCGACCAGGGCTACCTGCAGCAGCATCAGTGCATACGCGTCGCCCTGCCAACCCCATGCGATCCACAGGATATTGCTGGCCAGGAATATCCAGAACCCGGCGCGCCGCCGCGCGCTGGAGCGCGATCCGACGAGCCATGTCGCGATCACCGTGGCCACCATGGCGGGCCATTGCATGGCTTGCAGCCAGTCCTGCATGCCTTGTCCTCCCTGCGCACCAGGTATCGGAACGAGCATGAAACGTACCCGGCTCCTCCGCGCGTGAGCAGCGGGTCTGGGCGAAGGTTCTACGGCAATTCTTTCAACGGCTGCGACGCCCGTCTGCATTTCTTACACGCCCGTGTGCGTGCCACGTCCCTTGCGCCAGCCCGGACAGCGTTCCCGCTGCGCCTTGCCTATGCTGGAATCGCGCCACGCCTGGGTGGGCCGGCGGTTCGCTTGGCACGCACCTCGCATGGCTCCGCCCAATTCGCCCCGTCCTTCGGGACGGGACAGGCATATGGGGCATGCCGGCCTCTACCCGAGCCGCATGCGGCCCGCCCTTGTTGGCCCAATAGCCAAGGGAATACTTCGTGCGGATCTGCCAGCTCAATATCAAACAATCTTCCAACCCGTCCGACCGGCACCACGACGCGCTCAGGCGTATCGCCGCGCTGGGATTCGACCATGTCCTGCTGTCCGGCTGGCCCGCCGTGATACCAGGCGACCGTGACACGCTGCCGGCCCTGACGGCGGTCTGCGCGGATTGTGCGCGGCACGGCCTAACCCCGCTGATCGACGTTTCCCTGGACCGCTACCGGGCCGACGGTGCCCCCATCGACCCGGCCTGGATCGACCATGGTGCGCCCGCCTTTGCGCCGCACGATACCGACAACCACCTGCCCGGCGTCCGGCTGCGCTGGCATTCACCCCGCATTGCTGCCGGCCTCGTGGACTGGTGGGCGACGCAATTGCGCGGCGCGCTGGCGGCGGGCGTGACCGGCTTTTGCCTGAGAGCGCCCGCACGCGTGCCCGGACGCCACTGGGCGTCGCTGACTGCCACGCTGCGCGGCGACCCCGCTGCCGGGGAAGGCGCACAGCCGACACGGCCACTATTCCTGGCGTGGACGCCGGGCCTACGCCGTCACAGCTCGAAGACCTCGTGCCGGGACAGTTCGACGGCGCCTTCTGCTCTCTGCCGTGGTGGGACTATCGCAGCGCATGGCTGACCGAGGAAATCGCGCGACTGCGGCCCTTCGGGCGCGTGCTGGCGGCGCCATCGCAGTCGCCGGCCAGCCAGGATGCGCTGGCCGCGCGGCGTGCGCTGTGGACGGCCGCCGCGATCGGAGACGGCCTGCTGGTGCCGCGGGCTGAACGGGCGGCACGCTCGCGCACGATCCTCTGGCCGACGACGGCGGCGCCGCGACGGTGCCCCCTACGACATCACGCATGAAGTGCTGCAGGC
>LRMT01000282.1 GCA_001725945.1 Cupriavidus sp. UYMMa02A
GATGCAGCATCCGCTCAAGTCCGGATCGGGGCCGCCCGCGTTTGCCCTTGGGGTAATACGGCTCGACCGCCGCTATCAGCCGCGACCACGGCACAACCTTTTCCATCTCCGTCAGGAAGCGCTGACGGCGCGTTACTCGCTTCTTCCCGTGGCTCTCCGCTTCCGCAAAGCTAATCTGTCGCTTCATCGCTGGACCTGAATCATGGACACGCCTATGACAACGCACTTCCTCAATGCCGCGATGACCCGCGCACTGATTTAATCAGTGATTTCCTAGGTGAGTGGAATATAGCCCCACCAAAGTGGGGAGATCTTGACCGTTATTAAATATTTGCGGAAATTTCTATCGGTAAGGATTAACTTGTTGATGCCGTAAGCCATTTCGGTCCACAAATACCGTATCAGAAAAATCGGTGCTGTTTGCATATCGAACGTATGCGACAACCTGGCCAGGCAGTCGGGTCGGCGCTGTCACGTTAAAGATGAAAAAGCGAGGCCGACACTGGCGAGCGATCGCTCAGAATGCGGTAGACAGAGTTTGGGTGAGTTCGGTGAAGCGATGCCACGCAGAGAGGTGGTGGCGGAAATTCGGACAGTCGGCGAAGTGGAATAGCTGGGGTCTCAGCCGGCCATAATGGCGGGCATAAAGGAACCCAGAAGATGACGAAACGAAGCAGACGGACCCACTCGGCGACCTTCAAGGCCAAGGTGGCCATGGCCGCACTCAAGGGCAAAAGACGCTGGCGGAGCTGGCCCAGCAGTACGACGTGCACCCGTAGCCAGATCACGGAGTGGAAGCAGCAGTTGGCGGAGCATGCCGCGGACGTGTTCGGCGGCAAAACCAAGACTGCGGCCGAGCCGCCGGTGGAGGTGAAGGCGCTACATGCAAAGATCGGCCAATTGACGCTGGAGAATGATTTTTTAGAAGGCGCGCCCAGCAAGGCGGGATTGCTGAGCGGAAAGCGATGATTGACCGTGAGCACCCGCTGCCGGTGAGCTGCCAGGTCAAGCTGGTAGACATTGCTTGATCGAGCGCCTACTACCGGCCGCATCCGGTCAGCGACGCGGATTTGAAGCTGATGCGCCGGATCGACGAACTGCATCCGGAGCATCCCTTCGCAGGCGCACGCATGCTGGCCCGCCTGTTGCGGCGGGAGGGCGTCCAGGTCGGCCGCCGGCACGTGGGCACGCTGATGAGAAGCGCATGGGCATCGAGGCGCTGTATCGCCGGCCGAACACGAGCCGCAAGCACGCGGCGCACAAGATCTGGCCGTACCTGCTGCGCGAACAGAAGATTGACCGGGCCAACCAGGTGTGGGCGCTGGACACGACCTACATCCCGATGGCGCGCGGCTTTGTGTACCTGACGGCGGTGGTGGACTGGGCCAGCCGCCGGGTGCTGGCCTACCGGGTGGCGATCACGCTGGAGAGCTGTCATGCCGTCGAGGCAATCGAGGAAGCCTTTGCCAAGTACGGCGCGCCGGAGATCGTTAACACCGACCAGGGCAGCCAGTTCACCGCCACGGAGTTCACAGACGCCGTGCTGGACCGCGGCATCCAACTGTCGATGGACGGCAAGGGCAGTGGGCGCGACAACGTGTTCGTCGAACGCCTTTGGCGCAGCGTCAAATACGAGGAGGTATACCTGAAAGCCTGCTCAACGAGGGAACCGCTTCGTTCAACGGGATTTCACAACGCCGTCACTTAGTGTCGGATTTAGACCGGCGTTCACACTGCCCGACGTTGGACCAAGATGTCGTGGATCGAGCGTGCTCACGACAGGGTCCGGGAGGAACTTCCGCCGTCGTCGATAGACGGTCGTCCAATGCACGTTAAGCAAATGTCCGGCTCGCATCGCCTGAGCCATGCTTTAGCGGGCCGTTCCCGAACGGCCGCAGGACCACCGCCAGCTTCGTGGCGCGACTCCTCGTCTAGCTGGAGAAAGCCATAGTACGGGATTGAAGTGGTACAACGGCGCCGCAAGCGTGAAGCCATGATCGTGCTGCGCACGCAAGTGACACTGCGACCAAAGCCGATAGTCGTTCGAAAGAACGTTCTGCAACGAAACGCGCGTTGTACGAGCCGCCGTCCGGTACGCCGATCTATGCGACAACGCCAGTCGAGTCTGGCGCAACCCTTGTCTGATTCGTCGCATTTGCAACAATGCTCGATTCTAGACTATAGCGAACGCTCGTTGCTGATCGCACAGAAGACAGCCCCGCAGCGGGATGTGATGCGGGCTCGGATTGCGTTGTGGGCACATGAGGGACACTCGGATACCGTGATTGCGCAAGAGCTCGGTGTATCGGTGCAGATGGTCAGCACGTGGCGCAAGCGCATTGCGCGCCAAGGCGCACAGGGCATTCGGGAAGGTGAGCGCAGTGGCCGTCCGCCGCGCATTGCGCAGGAAACGCGACTGCAATTGATTGCCTTGGCGTGCGAACCGCAGGAACCGCAGGGGCGGGTCATGCCGACGCTCGACGAGATCGTGGCGCGCGCAATCGAGCGCGGCATCGTCGAACAGATTAACTGCTTTCGATGCCTGACACGTGACTACGAACGCTTGCCCGAAACACTCGCTGGGCCGCATTTTGTCGTCTTCGCCAGGCTTATGCTTGTCCATGCAATCCTGGTACTTCAAGGTGCATACCACCGTCTAGGCCGTTCGCGTCTGTTCGGTATGCCTGCTTTGACGGCATTCGGCGCGATGCGTATGACGCGCCGGAGATATTTTGGGCTTGAGTTGACGGATGATGGGATATATCTAGTATCGATGGCGATGCGAGCATGCGAAAGCTGATCCGCGGTTAGCTTTAGTGGGCGTATGCTCGTCAACCCATACGTCGATTAGCGCGCGTCGTAACGCGACGTAGAGCGATACAATCCGAGGGCGTCGAATAACGCACCGTCTGCCCTTTGAATCCAAAAGCTTGGCTCGAATCTCCTTGTTTGTGGCCCATTCAACAGTGAGGCGGTAAAGAAAGCAGTTGTGCCGCTCCTAGCGTCGATGATCTCGGCATGTTGCTATGCAAATGATATTTCAACCATCCGATTCGGAGTGGATCCAACATATCCGCCGTTCGAGTCCACGGACACAAGTGGCAAGCTGGTCGGGTTCGAGATCGACCTAGGAAACGAAATTTGCGCCCGCCTGCATGTGAAGTGCGTCTGGATTGAAAATGACTTTGACGGAATGATCCCTGGCCTAGAAGCGCGAAATTCGATGCAGTCATGTCGGGAATGACCATAACTGCCCAACGCGCAGAAGAGATTTCATTCAGCGATAAGCTTTGGAATTCGTCGCTTCGCCTTGTGGCAAAAAAAGGTTCCACCGTATTGCCAACGGACGAGGTGGTGCGCGGAAAGTCGGTTGGTGTCCAGCAAGGCACGATTGCGGAAACTTATGCGAAGAAGCATTTGGCGCCGAAGGGAGTGACAGTGGTGCCGTATCAGAACCAGAACCTCGTGTACGAAGACTTGATTGGTGGGGCGCTTTGATGCTGTGCTGATTGGCGACATCCAGGCGCAACTCGGCTTCCTTGGAACGCCTCGTGGTGCTGGCTCTGGATTTGTCGGCGACAAAATTGTCGACCCGTCCAGCTCGAAGGGAAACGCTATCGGTTTTCGCAAAAAAGACGGTGAGCGCAAACAGAAGGTTAACCAGGCAATCTCAGACCTGAGAAAGGACGGAACGCACGAGCGAATTGAGAAGAAATACTTTGCCTTCGATGTCTATGGAGATTGATGCCGTCGGCGGCGATCGTGGACATGCGACCGGGGTCGTCTTCCGTTCGGAGGGGATTCGAATCGCCGCATTCCGCGTGCGTGGGCGGGCATGGTGTCCCTACCAAGGGACGAGCTCAGCCGGTCGAAGGGCTTATGAGCGCCCGCTATCGAGGTGCGCGTTAGTTCGCCGGGAAGCCAGAGGCCATATTGTCGACGAAGCGGGGCAGACGTCTCAGGAGAAACGCCGCCTAGGCAGGCATGTCCGCGCCAGCAGCGGGGGAACCGCCGGTCGATCTGAAGGCACTGCACGCAAAGATCGGCAGTGGACGCTGGAAAATGATTTTTTCGTCCGGCGCGCTCGGTAAGGCCGGATTGTAGGGCGGAGAGCGATGATTGATCACGACCATGCGCCGGTGGCTCGCCAGGCGAGTCTGGTAGACATAAGCCGCGCCGGCGCGTATTACGTGCTGCATGCGACGCCGGACTGGTGTTGATGCGTCGTATCGACGAGTTGCATCTATAGCATCCATTTGCTGGCGCCCGGATGCTTGCTCGCATGCTCAGGCGTGAAGGCTTCCCGATCGGACGCAAGCACACCGTCGGCACACTGATGAAGCGCATGGGCAGCGAGGCGTTGTATCGCAGGCCAAAACACGCCGCAAACATGCGGCCCACAGGATCCGGCCAAGCCTGCTGCGCAACCGGAAGATCGATCGCGGCAGCCAGGTCTGGGCGCTCGACACGACGTACGTGCCGGTGGCGCGCGGCTTCGTTTGTCTGACGGCGGTGGTCGACTGGGCGAGCCGTCGGGGTGCTGTCGCATCGGGTGGCGATCACGCTCGAGGCCGAACATGCCGTGGCCGTGCTCGAAGAAGCAATCGTGAAATACGGCCAGCCTGGAATCGTGACACCGATCAGGGCAGCCAGTTCAACCAGCGATGTCTTTCCATACCCACAACGCGCGTGCACCCTGCACGAAGAGACGTCGCGGATAACCGTTCCCGCCCTTGGTGATGCCCAGCAAACGTGGCTTGCCGCCGGTTGTATGCTGCTGAGGCACGAGTCCGACCTAGGCCGCGAGATCGCGGGCACGCCTGAAAGCGGACGCGTCGCCGACAGCGGAGACGATTGCAGTTGACAGCAGGACCCCGATGCCCGGAATGGTCTGAAGACGCCGGCAGAGTTCGCTGTCGAGAGACATGCACGTTATCCGGTTGTTCATCTGGTCGATTGTTGCTTCGTTGCTTCCGTGCGGTTCCACATATCGAGCAGCATGCGTCCGAGATCACGCAACATGGGCGTCAGGCCCGAGTCGTCGTCCTCGAGTAGCGCAGGCAAGGTAGTGCGCAGGGCATAGAATCCTTGGGCGATCTCGATACCGCAATCGAGTAGCAGTCCGCGAATCTGGTTGGTCAATGCCAGGCGCTGCTGGAGCATCCGCTCGCGGGCACGATGCAGTGCCTGAACATCCATCTGTTCCTCGGTCTTGAGCGGCACGAACCGCATCGTGGGAAGTCTGACAGCTTCGGCAATAGCCTGCGCGTCGTTGAAGTTGGCCACCACGCCGACGTCGGTACAGCGGCCAACGTTCACGACATCAATGCGGCCGAAGCCTTGTTGCACGGCCAGGAAACGGATGTATATGCTGACGCCGGATATCAGGGTATCGACAAGCGCTGCCAGACGAACGCGGTTCGCTGGCATGCCGCGATGCGACCAGGCAGGCGTCGGAAACTGGACCTGAACGATCATCTGGACGCGATATTCGACCAGATTGAACGCCTGAAGGCCGGCATCCGTGCCAAGGTTGAACGTCCGTTTCGCGTACTCAAGCAGCAGTTTGGCTATACGAAGACCCGGTACCGTGGGTTGATGAAGAACACTGCGCAGATCACGACACTGTTTGTGCTGGGCAACCTGTGGATGGCACGCAAGGCTTTACGCAAAGCTTGAAACGCTCGGAGATTGAGGCCGAGAGTCTCGGCAAACAAAGGTCGTCATGCTTCAAAGGGCAGACGGCCAACCTGGCAGCAGACAGTAGTTGGGCGTCCGAGTACTTTGAGAATATGCCTCGTACATCGCGAAGATCTGCACGAGATCTCGCGCGATAGACGAATATTGGAACCACATGGTTGGTTCAATGACTTTTTTTAAATCTTTCAAGTTACCGCACACTCATCGCAAGATCGCTAACGTAGGTCATCCAGCCATGACGGCAAGCAACCACGGATCCCCAAACAAAACATCTTCACATGCGTCAGTTGCGGCCGCCGTATGCGATTTCCTCTCCGGCGCGGGATGGCAAACGCAGCATAACCGGAATTGACGCGAACGAGCACAAGCTTACCACCAGAAACGCGGGCCAGAAATCAGACCACATGATCGACTTGTGTCCGTTCGCCATGCGGGATATCTGCACTACAACTCCGCCGACCGCCACGCTTAAACCGAGCGACAATCGCTGCACTAAACTGCCGAGGCTTGTCGCGCGCCCTACGTCACATCTCGCGATTTCCGCATAGGCCAACGAATTGAGGCTTGTGAATTGCAGAGCGGAAAAAAAACCACCAACCACCACGACCATCAAGATGATCCACGCCGGTGTGCCGGGACAAATGAGTCCACATGCCGCGACAGAGACACCGGAGAGTGCGGCGTTAACGACCAGCACCGAGCGAAAACCGTAGCGACGCAGCACGTGCGGCGCCACTCTGCGCATGAAGATGCCACCAAACGCAGAGGTGCCAGTAATGAGCCCAGACTCAATCGCGCTCATACCATGTCCTTCCTGCAGCATCAGCGGCAACAGGAACGGCAGAGCTCCAAGGCCGATCCGAAACAGCGATCCTCCAAGCACGCTCGCCTGAAACGTCGGGACGTTGAAGAAGCCCAAGTCCAAAAGTGGCTGCCGCGCACGCCGCGCGTACCCAACATAGACAACCAGCAGAATCGCGCCGCCAACACACATGCCGAGGGCGTCGCGATTCGAAATGAGTTCACCATCAATCAGCGACAACCCGAGCAGAAGCAGCATCGCGCTTCCCGCTGACAAGAAAAAACCGATCCAGTCGAGCGGTTCAGGGAGAGATTCCCGAGTATTGACAATGTCCTTCCTCGTCAAATACATGCCTAGTACGCCAATCGGCACGTTAATGAAGAAAATAAGGCGCCAGTGCAGATAGGTCGTGATGAAGCCACCCAACAATGGTGCGACCGCAGGGCCTAAAATCACAGGCACGTTCAGATAATGCATTGCGCGGATGAAATCGGTTTGGTCCACGACACGAAAGATGAGGATCCGACCGACCGGCACCATCATCGCGCCGCCAGCGCCTTGCACGAATCGCGCGAGCGTGAAAGTGAGGAGCGAATCTGACGCCGCGCAAAGGAGGGATCCCGCCAAGAAGACGCCGATTGCAGTGCGAAACACAGTGCGCGCGCCAAACCGGTCGCTAGCCAGCCGCAGACCGGAATGAAGGCGCCTAAGCCCAGCACATAGCTCGTGACCGCTATTCTCAGTGCGATCGGATCGCGACCGAAGTCGCGTGCCAAGGCAGGCAGAGCGGTGACTACAATGTTTTCGTCGATGCTCTCCATGAACATCGCACACGCGACGATCAGAGGCACGGTCAGGACTTTCTCGTTGACGGTCATATGCTAGCCATTTGGACTTCCCCTCACTTTCGCCCTGTCTATTCACAGAGCCCGGTATGGATCACCCTTCCCATAGAATAAGAATCGAGCCGTTGACCGCAGCTTGCGTCCGCGTTTTCGCCAAGTCTTATTGCATCGTTCCTTGGCGCTTATAGACGCAATATTTGCGCCAACACGAAATACTCACGAGTAACCGACATCCTTTGCTTAGACGACACGTCGAGAAGGTCTGCAAACGTAGCGGTCGAATGTCCGACCTTGTCTGTGGATTCAACTGATCGATGCAACACACTAGACACTGCGTGAACAGTGGAGGTGTTGCAAATGAAACATAGGCGCAGGATCTACTACACCGAGACTCAGAAGGCACTAAGAGTGGCTAACAAAAGTCCTCGACGAACCGGGAGCAGATGACGGCGCAGGCGAGCGTGAGAAGGGCGAGATGGATATCGATGCGCCGTTCGAAGCGAATGCGCAGCTTGCCAAACGCGGCAAGCCAGGCATGCGTGCGCTCCACAACCCAGCGATGCTTGCCGAGGCGGTCGTTCTTTTCGATGCCCCCCCCCGGGGGCTGGCCACTGTAGCGCCGTCGATGCTAGCTCGACTACAATCGATCTGGTCATGCTCACGCAAGCGAGTCAGCAGGGCCAAGTGCAGGCGCTCCCAGACGCCGCTGGCTTGCCAGGCACGCAGCCGACGCCAGCAGGTCATGCCGCTGCCAAAGCCCAGTTCTTGGGGCAAATCTTCCCACGGAATCCCAGTCTGCAAAACAAACAGGATACCGTTCAGCGCAGCTCGGTCGTCGACTCTGGGGCGACCACCTTTTGGTGACGCTGCCACCGTTGGCAGCAGCGGCTGCAATGCCTTCCACAATTCAATGTTGATCTTCTTCCGTGCCATGACACATGGCAACGCTCAACAGTCATGCGGCGATGACACGGTTTTGTTAGCGGCTCTAAGGAAAGACTGATTTAATCAGCGCAGCCGTCATCGTTGCTTGGCGTGTAAGCGTTGTCATGCGCATGCCTACGATATGAGCCGGAGATGAAGCGACAGATCAGTTTTGCGGAAGCGGAAAGCCACGGCAAGAAGCGGGTGACGCGACGCGAGCGCTTCCTGACGGAGATGGAGAGTTTGGTGCCGTGCTCGCGCCTGATTGCGGCGGTCGAGCCGTACTACCCCAAGGGCGAACGTGGACGGCCGCCGATCGGTCTGGAGCGGATGCTGCGCATTTACTTCCTCCAGCAGTGGTACGGGCTGTCGGACGAGGCGCTGGAAGACGCGCTGTACGACAGCATGGCGATGCGGGCGTTTGCCGGAATCGACCTGGCAGTCGAAGCGGTGCCGGACGCGACCACGCTGCTGAAGTTTCGCCGCCTGCTCGTCGGGCATGAGCTGACGCGAAAGCTGTTCGACGAGATCGGCATCATGTTGTGCGAGCGGGGGCTGATGATGAAGGAAGGCACGATTGTGGATGCCACCATCATCGAGGCGCCACCATCGACCAAGAACAAGGAGAAGAGCCGCGACCCGGAGATGCGCCAGACCAAGAAGGGCAATGAATTGCACTTTGGCATGAAGGCGCATCTCGGCGTGGATGCGGCTTCGGGGCTGGTGCACAGCGTGGTGGGCACGGCGGCCAACGAGTCGGTTGTGTCGCAGGCGCATGCCTTGCTGCATGGCCACGAGGAGCACGCGTTTGGCGACGCGGGCTACACGGGCGTGGACAAGCGCAAGCTGACCTTGCCCCTCTTCCACGAATCCCATAACCGAGGAAATTAGGCAGCCCGGTTTTGCTGAGCTGCGAACCGGTTTTTCTCAAACGTCATGGGGCTGACGTAGCCCAGCGTCGAGTGGAGCCGGCTGGCATTATAAAAGCCAAGCCTGTCAATTACCTCGTCCATTGCGGCGCGGCGGGTAGCGAACTGGCGACCGTGCAGGCGAGCGACCTTCAACGACCCCCACAGACTCTCAGTCGGCGCGTTGTCCCAGCAATCGCCCCTGCGGCTCATTGACGAGCGCATGCCATACGCCTTCAGGGCGTCTTGAAACAGGTGACTGCAATACTGGCTTCCCCGGTCGGTGTGCACAATCACACCGGCTTCCGGGCGGCGCCGGAACCAGGCCATGCGCAGCGCGTCCGTGACCAATTCGGCCTTCATGTGTGGTTGCATCGACCAGCCAACCACCTGCCGGCTGAACAGGTCGACCAAATAGAGCCAGCCTTCGGCTGTCGCCACATAGGTGATGTCGCTCGTCCAGACTTGATTGGGTGCTGCAGGGCTAAAGTCGCGTTGCAGCAGATTGGGGGCCACCGGCAAGTCGTGGTTCGAGTTGGTCGTCGCAATGTACTTGCGCTTGTGGCGGGCACGGACGCCGTGCAGCACCATCAGCTTGCGAACACGCTCCTTGCCCACCCGCACTCCGCGCGCCAGCAGTTCTTTCCACATGCGCGGCCAGCCATACTCCCCCTTGGCGCCAGCGTGAATCGCCTTGATGTGGGCCAGCAAGGCATCGTCACTGAGTCGGCCTCTATGTGGCCTGTCAGTGCTTGCTGCGCGTTGCTTGCGCTGATAGCCGCTGGGGCTGACATCCAGCATCTCACACAGGACCGAGACCGGCCAGTAACGTCGGTTTCGCTCGATGAACGCATACTTCACACCGACTCCTTCGCAAAGTATGCTGCGGCTTTTTTTAAAATAACGCGCTCCATGTTCAAGCGCGCCACTTCCGCACGAAGCCGGGCCAGTTCCATCTGCTGCGGGCTGACCGGCTTCATACCCGCCCCAGTCAGCGTGCCTTCCCGCTCCGCCTTGACCCAGTTATGCAGCGTCTGCGCTCTGATGCCCAGGGTCGCACTAACCACCGCCATGCTTTGCCCGCCCTTGACCAGCCGTACCGCTTCCAGCTTGAATTCGAGGGTGTACTGCGCCCGCTTTGTCTTGCTTGTCATTACTTCTCTCCTTGCTTCAGTTTAACCTCAGCAAGGGATTCATTTTCGGGGGCAAGCTCAGCTCCACGCAAAGCGTTGCGGCCTGCCAGTCGATCGAATCAAGGCGCAGCGAGACGACCTCTGACGGGCGAAGGCCAAGATGCTCCAGCAAATAGATGATCACATAGGCGCGCCAACCTGTCTTGCCAGATCGGTCGATTGAATCCAACAGCGCCTCGACCAGTGACCAGTCGAGTGCGCGCGGCATAGATTCATCGCGATAGATCCGCGGTCGATAAGGAGCAAGATATGGAAGCCGTATCCAGAATGGGTGTGGATCTAGCGAAGCGCGTGACCCAGTTGCACTGCGTCAATCGACAAGATCGTGTCATCTTGCGCCGCTCCATCTCCGTCGATCGATTCGCCGAGTTCATGGCACGACTGCAGCCCTGCGATGTTGCGATGGAGGCCTGCGCTTCCGCCCATCACTGGGCGCGCAAACTTACTGCAATGGGCCACAGGGTGAAGCTGATCACGCCGCAGTTTGTTGCCCCATACCGAAAGGGCGGTGCGAGCTGCAAGAATGATGCGGCTGATGCCGAAGCAATCTGCGAGGCTGCCGCACGGCCCAGGATGCGTTTCGTTCAGGTTAAGACGGTAGAGCAACAGGGCGTTGCTACACTCCATCGCCTGCGCCAGGGTTGGGTAGAGGAGCGCACTGCTCTCATCAATCGGCTGCGCGGCTTGCTTGCGGAATTCGGGATCACGATACCTCAGCGAATCGAGGCCTTGCGTCGAGTTCCAGAAATACTTGAAGACGCCGCGATGAGTTGCCGGGTATTGCACGCAGCGCTCTCTATTCAGCGTGGGAACACCTCAAAGTTCTCGATCAGCGGATGCGGGAAGTGGATCGAGAGATCGAGCAGTGCGCAAAGCAAGATGACCGCGCCTCCCGCATTATGGCGCTGCCTGGAATCGGCCCGATCACGGCAAGCGCAGTCGTTGCCGCCGTCGGAAACGCGCGCGAGGTCAAGAATGGCCGCCAATTCGCGGCGCGGCTAGGCCTCACGCCCCGGCAAAACAGTTCGGGTGGCAAGGAGCATTACAAAGCGTGGAGATCCATATCTTCGTATGCTGCTCGTGCTTGGAGCACGAAGTGCACTCATGACAGCATCCCGCCGTACTGACCGCTTGTCCCGATGGTTACTGGACGTTCAAGGCAGACTCGGCTGGCAGAAAGCGCTCGTGGCCCTCGCCAATAAACATGCACGCATCATTTGGGCCCTCCTGACGCGAGACGAGGTGTTCAGAACCGACCACATGCCGGCATGCTTTATACCTATTCAGCCCTAACATCGTAGGCGGCGGCCACAGCGTTTCTCTTTGACAGATTGCAACGGACGAATCGACGACAGGTTGGACCGGCAGCAGGACAGCTCGACGAATCGCTCGGCATGTATCATGCAATGCCGCTGTCCGGATGGAGCCCTGCTGAGCGGTTAGCATTCTGGCCCGAGCCCAGTGCGCTCGCAGGCCGATTGTAGGTGCGCAGTCCATCTCGTCGCTATCACCTGCAGCGCAAATTGTCAGAATGAGCTTGACGCCAATTCGAAGGTCCTTGTAGGCGATTCAGGGGGGCCGCTCCAGAAGGGACGTAAGCGGCTAGTGAAGGGCCCCCTATCTGGATAGAGCAGCAGGGGTCAAGCTTGCGTCCACAACGACTACGCCCGCTTTGCCGCCGAATGCCTGCCGCGCATCGCCGATGCAATCGGCCAGCAACACCGGCGCGTGCAACTACAACCCCTGCCTGCCGAAGCGCCCGGCTGGCGCCGCGGCTGCGCCTGACCGGCGACCGCCCGCCGGAGTTGCGGGGCCATCCGTACGCACTCGATGTCACGCTGGCGTGGGACGGGCTAGAGGTGCAGCAGCTGCTCGCGGCCGGCGGCGAGGCGCGTTTTGCCGGCTACCTGGCGGCGCTACCGTCCAAGCTGCGGGCTTGGCCGAAGCCGCGCGGCATCGACTTCCGCTCGCTGTCGTAGGCCGATCCGCAGATCTTGATCGGCGGGCTGGATTTCGATCACTGAGCGGAGCTTCGGCGAACCGTGAGGGCGTCGGCTGAATCAGCCCGTCACACGCAGCCGGCACACCGCGCTTTCCGATTGGCCGGGCTCGATCCAGCGCAGCCCCTGGCCGTGGTGGATGGCGTCGGGCAGGCCCACCCACGGTTCCACGCAATAGAAGTCGGAGGTCTCAGCCTCGGTCCACGTGGTCACGGCGTGCCAGGGCCAACTCCCGGGCAGGTCGAGCTCGAAGCGGATCTCGCCCCCCGGCATGGTCAGTGCCGCGGACGGGCTGTCGCGGAAGACGTGGAGCGTGTCCTGCAACCGTGCGTCGTCGAGTCGGTATGTCGACGCGCCGGGCTTCGCGGGCCCCGGGCTGCCATCCGGCAGCTGGCGCAGGCGCTCCGTGCGCGGCAGCGCCAGCGAGGCCGCGGCGCGCTGCGCGTGAGGCAGGGCGAAATAGAAGTGGTGGCCCGGATAACACGGCAGGCGCTGCGTGCCGGTATTGGTGGTGCGCAGCGTGACTTCCAGGCCGTCGGGCAGCAACGCGTAGACGGCATCGAAAGCGAAGGCAAACGGATAGCTGGCGCGCGTGGCCGCGCTCTCGCGCAGCGTCATCGTGATTGCCGCGTGCGCGTCGAGGGCGCTGACTGCAAACGGCAGGTCGCGCGCAAAGCCATGCTGCGCCAGCGGATGCACTGTCCCTTGCGGGTCACGCCACTGCCCTGGGTCGCCCTCGACAAAATGCCGGCCGATAAACGGGAACAGCAGCGGGTTGCCGCCGCGGACCTTGGCCGGGCGGCTCCAGTCGGCCGCCTCGGGCCAATACAGGATGTCCTGTCCGCGGTGCACCCAGCGGACCAGGCGCGCACCATGTTGCGGCGCCAGCAGCAGGTAGGAATCGGTGTGGCCGATCCGCACCAGCGGCTGGCCCTGGAAGTCTTCGGTTGGCAGGTTCAGCAGGTTCCGCATGGCTGTGGTGGTGGAGAGCGAAGGCCACATGATAAGCCAGCCGTCGCCGGCACACTTACGCCATAGCCGACTGGGCCTGCCGCGCCTTGAGGAAGCGCGCGGCGTAGTCGAAGTACCAGTCCAGCGTTCGGGATTGGCCATGGCGTCGCGGTTGGCGATGCTCTGCGGCGCATGGCCCAGCAGCAGCTTCTTGATCGGCACTTCCATCTTCTTGCCCGACAACGTGCGCGGCACGCCCGGGCGCTGCACGATCTCGTTGGGCACGTGGCGCGAGGACAGCGCTTCGCGGATGCGCGCGCAGGGTGTCGCGCAGCGCATCATCCAGCACCGGGCCTTCGCGCAGCACCACGAACAGCGGCATGTAGGACTCGCGGCCCAGGTTTCTAGGTTGACCACCAAGCTGTCGAGCGCTTCGGGCTGGTCCTCCACCACGCGGTACAGCTCGCTGGTGCCCATGCGGATGCCGTGGCGGTTAATGGTGGCGTCGGAGCGGCCGTAGATCACCGCGCCGCCGCGCCGGGTGATTTTGATCCAGTCGCCACGCCGCCACGCTCTTGCTGCCGGTCATCGAACTGGCCGGTGCCATCCTGCAGCACTCGGCGCCACAGCACGGTCTCCCGCAAGGCCGACGTCGGCCCGCTACCGACCGCCAGGCGACGGCAGCCTCTTATCGACCCCTTACGGACCTTGATCGCTGAGCTACGAGTATCCGTTGAACGTTTCGGGCTGGCCACTCCCGTTGTGGTAGCAAATCCCGCTAAGATGCGTTTTTTCCTCGGAAGGTGCTTGGTTGTGACTACGTTAGCCGACCGCCCCACCTCTGAACTTTCTTATCGATCTTAAAAAAGAAGTCGCATATCGACGTCATGAAGTGCTCGGCGCCGTCAACATGCTCATCAAGCGGGCACGCAGCGCCTGCGTACCGGTTGTATGGGTCCGCCACGCTGACGAAGAACTGAAAGCGGGCAGCGAAGCGTGGCAGATTGTTGCCGAACTGGCTCCGGCGCCGGGAGAAGTGATTGTCGAAAGAAGTTAACGCAACGCGTTTGAAGGCACCGGTCTAGAGCAGGTGCTATCGAGTCTGCGCATTGGCAAACATTGTGGCGGGCGCGCAGACGGACATGTGCATTTACTTGACGCTGCATGGTGCATTGGTGCGCCGCTATGACGCGACTTTGGTCAGCGATGCACATTCAATCAACGGGCACCGGGCCGATCGGGCGGAGTCATGAGGAGTGAAGACGTCGACTTCGCGCGCTGTGGTTCCTGAAGACGGTGAACACTCCGGAGCAAGTCGGACATCATTTTCGCTGCTTCGGGTGACCGTTCATGGCCCGGCAGGCGACGTCCGCGAGCGAAGCACGGCAATGGCGCGTACGCGGTTTTCAACAACACTGCGCAGTCCGAAGCGCCGCTTGGCAGAACGCAGGGCCGTCAGCCCGCTACGTCCGGCCGTACCCCATTACGGGAAGAGCTGGGGGACGATAGCGAGACGCGTCTCCCCAATGGCCCCGATTAAGCGCGTCTTCAAGATTCCGGCATAGTGATATATTATGGATGAGGAATTCACGGGCCGAGTGCTTGCGTTCGACGAGGATGCCGCCGTTATTGCGCCGCGATCGTCTCCAAGCGCGAACGCGCTGGTCGTCCGATTAGCATGGCGGACGCGCAGATTGCAGCCATATGCCGACACCACGCTGCCCACTGGCTACAGGTCACACCAAGGACTTCGACAGTGTCGACATCATCCTTGCCAACCCTTGGTTGGATTGAGATGGTGATCAAGCGGCCCCGGTGCCAGGCGTCCCCTGAGCGCTTTGAACGAGCATGGGCATGTCTCTCGTCGGCCTGGAGCTCGAATCATCAGAGCGAGCGCCATTTCACGTAACGCAATGAGCGAATTTCGCTGCTGAGGGCCCCAGTTGATGCGGGGAGGGTGCCGCGAGTTTCTCGGCGCCGCCCGGCGTAGGCCGCTCGAAGGAAACCAATTCCACCTTGGGCGCCAGGTGCAGGATTACCGGATCGGATGCAAGCCGATACCTGAGCGTCAACCCTCATGATCTCTCTTTAATATCTCAAGATGCGATAAATACTCCTGGAGTTTGCTCCAATGCAATACACACTCGCCCGCTGCCTTCGACAAGCTGAGCGGTAATGCGCGCGCAATCATGAGGCTGCGAAGAATTGGACGCAACGAGCGCAAGTTCTCTTCGATGCCTCGATCGCGCAGTCGGTCTGCGAGGGTTAGTATGGTCGCAGGACCGCTTTGGATGATTTAAAGAATATATAAACACGATAAGACATGCTCTAGATTCTGTCGCTTCATGGTTCCACGGGGTCCTCTCACATTTTCCGGCCATCATAACGACTAATCCGCTCCATTTTCCGGTAGGAGCGCAGCATCAATAGGACCCAGTCAAAAAGGTGATGGTGCTGAAAGCCATCCGGCACAATCGGTGTTATTCCTCTTGGAATGCCTCCTCACGCTTGGCCTTGATCGATGGCGTTGCAGCAAGACACCAGGATGGCCAGGCAGGTAGCGGTAGGGCACCTTCAGCAGCTTCACCCAGATGCCGATCAGCATCAGGTTGCCGATCCACATCGAGCCGACCAGGCCCCAGAACAGCGCCGGCTCCTTTCTGGCGCGCCGTGGCGGCGACTTCCAGTCCGATCCAGCCACTGCCAACATACACTGCGGACAATTGGCGACGCTCTGTCGCTAGCGGACGCGGGCCTTGTCGCGCCCGGGACAGTGAGCGTGGGCGGGCCCGGCCGCCCGTACACAAGATCAGCTTGTCGTAAGACAGCGTCTCGCCATTGGCTATCACTAGGCGTTTCGCACTGCGGTCGATGTGATCCACCCATGTATCCAGCCACCACTCAAGCCTGATGGCTTCGAACACCTCTGGGCCCAACAGCCATGTGCGACGGGCGCAGCCTCGCCGGCAAGCACGGCCTTGGACAATGGCGGTCGCTCGACGACGGATGACATTCGTCTCCAATCAGCGCGAGCCTGCCATTGAAGCCTTCGTTGCGCAGCGTCTGGGCGGCCCGGCCGCGGCCTGCCCGGCGCCAATGATGACAATCGTGCTGGTCGGTAAGGTGGCAGTCGCGCCGTGTAGTCGGTCGGAATTCATGCTTGTTTCCTCTGGTTCGTGACGCAGGTTTTTCAGGCGAGGTCGAGGTAAACCTTATCGGCCTCGATCCGGACCGGATAGGTACGGATGCTCTCGGTCAGCGGGGCGCACATCGCAGTGCCGTTGCGGATGTCGAACCTGCCCTGATGGAGCGGGCACTCGATTCATGTCCCTCGAGAAAGCCTTCGCACAGACGCGCGTGGCCATGAGTGCAGATGTTGTCGGTTGCTTAGACGTCGCCGTCTACGCCATAGAGGGCGATCTCCTTGCCTTGCACTCCCACAGCGATCACGCCGTCCTGCGGAACGCTGAACAGACGCTGCCTCGATCCAGGTTTCAGTCATGAAATGCTCCTGTTAGATGGGGTAGATCAGCGAGTTGGGAATCATCTCGCTATCGAAAATGCAGAGGCGTGACGCGAATCGCCAGCCTCGGGCGTGCGCACGACGGTGTCGAGATAGCGGCCGACGTTGTACACATCCGTCATCTGGTCGGGCTTGGTGCGCAGTACGGCGTAGTTCGTCTCAGCTACGATCCTGTCGCCTCGGCTTCCCTGATCAGGGGCGCGCCGACGATGTGGCGCTGATAGTAGGGATCGTGGAACAGGGTCTCGCGGATGCCGTAGGTGCGGTCCTTGAGCATCCCCTTGCTTTCGAGCGAAAGCGTGGCGAGCGGCAAGCCGCGCTCGTGGTTTTCGCGGGGCTGGATCCGATAGAGGCAATCGTCGGTGAAGAATTCCGGCCAGCGGTCCCATTCGCCATTGTCCACGGCCGACGTGTAGTCGGCGTACAAGGAGAGCAGAGCATAGTAGTCAGCGAAGTTCATGATGTCAGACCTCCATCACCTTGCGCCAATAGGCGTACATGCCGCGAATCAGTGTCTCGGTCACCATATGTTCCGTGTTCTCGGCGGTCTTGCCACCCAGTTCGGCGATCACGCGATGCCACGGCTTCTGGGAGAAGCCTTCCTGCGAGCATTCGATCGCTTCGCCATCGTCGGCTGACACGAAGCCAGCGGGCCCGAACAGATTGGCCTGGCGCAGGCGCCGCCGCGTCATCTCCTCCGTGTCGTCCTCAAAGCCGAAGTGCGTCCAGACAAAGTCGAAGGAGTCGGGGCCATTGGGCTGGATATGACGCGTGGAAACCGAATTGACCTGCTGCTGGAAGATCACGCTTGGGAAGACCGTCATCATCACAGCGGTCGGCTCTCCCCACCAAGGTTCGTGAACGATGTCGAGAATTCGGTCATCATTCAGGGCCATTTGATCCTTGAAGCTGGACACGCCGGACGTCACTTCGCTCTTGCCGCCCTTACCGCGGGTCGACGCCATCGCGGCATGACGGAACTCAGAATCCATCACAAGGCGTGCTTTGTTGTCCGCCCGCCAAAGGCCAAACGTGACAAACCAGGTGTGTAGCAGTCCGGGGTGATAGGGATCCTTGATGTTCTCTTGCATTAGCTTCCAGTTGCCCGGGATGCGTTGCTTGTTGTAGCCAAGCACTTTCAGCTTGCGGCCATTGAACAGGCGGTCGAAGTAGCCGAGGATATACGGCCCGAGATAGTCCTCGAGCGGCTGGATGTCGTGGTCGAACGCAGCGAATACGACTCCGCCACGGGTCTCGACCTTGAGCTGCGTGAGCCCATGCTCCTGCGGCTTAAAGTCGGGTGGCATGCCTCCGTTGACCTTTCCGTCCTGCTTGACGCCACGACGCAGTGGCACCCCTTGCAGCTTGCCCTTCAAGTCATAGTTCCATTGGTGATAGGGGCAATGAAAGTCCTTCCGGTTTCCGCTTCGTTCCCTGCAGAACTTCATTCCGCGGTGGGCACACACGTTCTCGACGACGTTGATGTCGCCATCCTGATCGCGCACCAGGATCACGGAACGTTCGCCAAGCGTGGTGCGCTTGAAGTCGCCGGCATTCGGGATCTCGGCCTCGAGCCCGACGTAGTTCCAATGACCTCGGTAGAAGCAGCGTTCGAGTTCACTCTGATATAGCTGCGCGTCCGTGTAGACCCGAAAGGGAATGCGGCTGATGCTGTCGTCGGCCCACACCGGGCCAGCTTGGAAGGATTCGGTTTCCATGGTTGTCTCCAGAAATTTGAACAAGTCTGTGCGGCTCCAAGGCCTGCGAATTTTATCTGCGCGTTTGAAGCGGCTTTGAGGTGTGGCAGGTCACACCATTGCGCGGGAGTGGTTCTTGGCGCGTGCCTGCACGAGGCTATTCAGGATGGGATGGCGGACGCGCGTTCGCGCCGCAGCGGTGCTTTCGTCGGGCGCGTCCGTTTTTTCTTTGTACGGGAACGATCATGGTGCAGCGTGAGAAATAAACCAATGGAATCTGCTCTATAGTTGATATTCATCAAGCAATAAGGCTCGCATGGAACTGAAGGATGTCGATCTGAACCTGCTGGTGGTGTTCGATCAGTTGCTACGTCAAGTCACTGGGTGACTGTCACGCATTCCCCAGGGAATGGTGGCGTCGGAAGCTGGTTGGCAGGAGGGAAAAAAGCGGGCGCAGGTTTCAGGCGTATCCCGTTGACGTCGCCGACAATGAGTAGTGCCAACGGTGCGTGGCAACCATTTGCGGTGGCTAGCTCCGGCGCCAGCCGCAGCGTTCACGACTAGGCGGATCGTGCTCGCAGGCAGGGGTCATTCAGTTGCACGTATAGTCGAGTGGCGCAAGGGAATCGCACCCTCACGCCCTCACAGAACCGGACGTGAATCTCTCGACTCATCCGGCTCCTATCGTCCAACCGTGGTCTCCACGGCCCAGTGCGCAAAGAGGCCCGGCTGCCGAGACTTGATGTCTCGTAGCCATGCCGCTGCACGCAACTTACGACCGCGGAGATGTTTGTACTTCCGTTGCGCCCAGCGGACCAACGCGGCATCGAGCACAAGCAGCACCCGCCCCAGCGCAGACCGATAGAATCGACCGTAGTAGTGAATCCAACCAAGCAACGTCGGACGCGTTCGGTCCGCCAACTCAGTCAAACTCAAGTCATAGCGGTGCAACACACTGCGGCGACGCAACTATTGCCGCATCGCTTTTGCAGCCTTGTTACTGACTGCTGGCACGAAGCCAACCGACAGCTTACCCACCCGACTTCTGACACTTCGCGGTCTGAACGTATAGCCCAGGAAGTCGAACTGACATAGCGGATAGCTTGCATGCCTGTTGGCCTGCTTGCAATACACGATCTTGGTCTTCTCTGGATGCAAATCCAGCTTGCATTCGGCCAGCCGCGTTTCTAGCCCCTGCTTGAGCAGCCGCGCCTGCGCTTCGCTCTTGCAATGACAGATGACATCATCGGCATAACGCGCGAATGGCACGTCCGGATGATGCTTCTGCATCCACCGGTCGAACGCATAGTGGAGGAATAGGTTAGCCAGCACCGGACTGACGACACCGCCTTGCGGCGTGCCCTTGTCCGGATACTCCACGGCCCCGTCAGGCATTTGCACGGGTGCCTTGAGCCAGCGCTCGATATACAGCAGCACCCACGCGCAGGCCGTGTGACAGCGCACCGCGCGCATCATGAGTTCCCAATCGATACTACCGAAGAAATTCTTGATGTCGAGGTCAAGCACCCATTCGTACTCCCAGCATCGCTGCCGGGTGACGTTGAGCGCCTGATGCGCCGATCGTCCGGGACGATACCCGTATGAGTCACCGTGAAACACCGGTTCCACGAGCGGCTCCAGATATCGCTTGACCACCGTCTGAGCGATGCGATCGGAGATCGTGGGTATTCCCAACGGCCTCGTTCCCGCACCTCCCGCTTTGGGTATGTCAACCCGCAGCACCGGCGGCGGCATGTAGCTGCCGGAGGACATCCGATTCCAGATCCGATACAGATTGTTCTTCAAATCCGCCTCGAATTCCTTCATCGACTGTCCATCCACGCCCGCCGCCCCACGGTTGGCCTTCACCTGTCGATATGCTTCCCACACCTCACGTTTGGAAATACAAAACGGTTTTGCTTTATCCATGCGGGTCCTCCCCTCGCGGGTTGCCCGCAGTACAAAGCCAGACGATGACGCCCCTTCGGTCCAGCCCTATTACAGGACCTTCAGCCCTACTACGGACGTCTCCGCCCCTGTGCCCCGCATCGGTACTCTCATCCTTGCGGAGGCCTTCCGCTTGGATTTCTCCCTTCGCATCGGGACGACAGGTTCCCAAGTTCCTTACTGAAGCCTGAGTCAAAGTCACGCCGCCTTTATGCCGGATGCCGAGTGGGCCGTCAGCAGGCATCGCCCAAACTTGTCCCGGAGCATGAAATCCCCCCCGGTTTTGACATCGATTATCACGATTACGACACGTCATCAGCGGTTCACTCACGTTCGTCTCTTTGACTCCCACCTGCCGGGGTTACCCCCCGACTTTTCCAACAACGCTCACCACGCGGGCTCTTTACCCACGCAGCTTGTGGCGGTTTGAAGCCTGCTCCTGCAAGCCGATTTCGAGGGGCCGGCCCTCATCTTCAGTAAAGCATCGCGAGCATCGATCAGCTGATGCTCACGTTCTTGGCACACATTTCACTTTCGTGAAAGTTATTCTACGTCGATGCCGAGACCACTCCCTGATCCAACTCCACCATCACGCGCGACAATCCGCAGCATTGACCAGCTTGGCGATCGGATTCGCGCAACGCGGGCAGGTCAATTCGAGCCGCTTGATAAGAGCAGTGAAGACATGAGCCTGTTCTGGCAGTGTGTCATTCTGCTATGGGGACGCCGGGAAGGAACTCCACACCAGTTCGATTGACGAGCTCACGATACGTAATAGGCTGCCCGGAGCGCGCTGAATCTGAATTCTCAATCCAGTGAGCCCAAGCTCGATGGTTTGTGGAGTCGTACACAAGCTTGAACAGATATTGCGGTACCCACACTTGGTCCGGTCCGATGGTAGTTGGAGCAGCGGCCCCGAACACTGGCCCGGTGATGACATACACATCTCCTTTCGCACGCAGGACATACTTGCGAGTTGCTTTTTCAATACCTGCCCAGCTTTTTCGATTGTTCTGCGGCGCCTGGGGCACCATGTTGGCTAGCGAGAAGCTCTGCGCCATGGCCGTGGCATTCGGCATATCCCCAGCTGGAGCCATGTGGCCTCGGTCATAGCCCGAGCTCTTGTAGTCATCGAGCTCCGCGCGTTCCGCCTGGGGTAGTCGAGCATCGGCAAAGAAGCGATTTGTCCGCTCTTCGTCCTGCGCATCAGCGACTTGCTCTGAATTCAGTCGCTCAGCTACATAAACCGGTGTCTTCGTCGTGCCAGAGTGCAACACGGCGAAAGCCTCAAAACACAGGGCGCGCGGTTAAGGCTTTGGGGATTTCGGACGTGCGGAATGACGCCTTTCGCAAAGAACTTTGGGCAACTTTCAAAGCCCGTTGCTGCTTGAACAGGGCCGGTGATGCCCAGGCAAACGGCAGCAGCTGCGGCCAGCCTTAAACAATTCAATTGAGTCCTTCCTTTGGCAATCTAATCCCTTCATGAAGGGGGCCGAAGGATAGCACTCACCAAAGGATATTTCAGCAGTTACCTAATCCCGCACTCAGCCGGCTACGTCAAACAGCGAGGCGAAAGCGGTTGACAAGAATGGCAAGCCACTGAGCGGGGCGGCGAAGGCGACGGCAAGCCGCTTGCAGTGGCTGCGAAACCGTCGTTCATGAAGAAGTGTGAGGCGGACGCCAGTAAGTAATGCATCCAATCAAGGAAGCCGGCACAAGCCGGCTTTTTTACTGCTCGACCCAAATGAGGAAGCTCCTCAGCGCTTCGAAGCAATAAGGCACTTCCTGCGCCACACCACGACTGGCCATTCAATATCGCCGTTGGCGACGCCTCCCGCGGTCGCGAAACGACATTTCGTGGGATACTGCGTCGAAAACAAAGAGGCTCGAGAGAGCAGCGCAATCCAATCCTTCGACAGTGACACAGCGGTCGGCGTAACGTCTAGCGGGAGGCGGCCTTCAGTGTGGCATCGGCGAGACCAAGGATGTCAGTATGGAATTCATGGCATCGGGTAAGCTGTGATGGTGCATGCTGCTTCCATTCGGGCACCTGCATCGAACTTAGCGGGGAGTGGTTGGGGGGGCCAGCTTTCTGCGCTGGTCTTGCGATGGCGACAAAGATAGGCACGCCAAGCCAACGACTTAAGGGTGCTTACGCTACGCGCGATCGTCGAGGCGCTTCGGACTCGGTATGTCCGGAATTGCATCGACGGCAGAGATTTTGGCTTTGACAAAACAAGAGGAAGCAGGGTGCAGACGATTGCGGTTCTGGATTTTGAAACGACGGGACTGTCGCCAAGTCGAGGGGACCGAGCAACGGAAATTGCTGTCATCTTGCTGCGTGATGGTGAGATCGTCGACCGCTATCAAAGCTTGATGAACGCGGGAAAGCGTATCCCCTCGCAGGTTGTAAGCCTGACTGGAATCACCAATGACATGATTGCAGCAGCACCTGCTGCGCCGAAGGTCATGAGTGAAGCGGCCCGATTTGTCGGCAGACATCCGGTGGTGGCCCACAATGCTGGTTTCGACCGAAGGTTTTGGCAAGCCGAGCTTGGGCTGCTGGGCATCCCGGCCAGTCAGAACTTCGCGTGTACGATGCTCACTTCCAGGCGTATCTACCCACACGCTCAAATCACAGGCTATCGACACTGGTCGATATGCTGCAACTGCCTACGACCGGGCGTGCGCACCGAGCGATGGCCGACGCTGAAATGACCGGTCATCTGTGGCACCGCCTGCAACACGATATTGCTCAGACGTACGGAGTGAGCCAGGTCGATTATGCACTCATCGCCCGTGTGCAAGCCACAAGCAGCGCTAAGGTGCCGACCCTCCTGCGCTCGCTAGGCGAGGCCTAGACGTCAATCATGACCCACCGGTTGTCAACGGTTGCCATATCTGATCCAAACTCCACCAAGAGCCAGATGGGGAGCTTGACGGGCCGGCCATCGAGCTACCTATGGCTCGCTCTGACTTCCGCTATGGTGGATCTTTTGTTGCCCGAACACATCAACGCGGTAACGTCGCACGTTCTATCCGAGAGCAGGTAAACTTCGGAATCAATGGTCATTCCGGATTGGCTTCTCGTGACTCGAGTGCACTACAATCGGCCATCCTGCTGGCTGCCGCCGGAGAATTTCGCATGACTCAAGATCCAGCGTCCCAACGCAATCGTCCCGTCGAGGATGACCTCGCGCTTCGCAGCGAGGCCATCCGCTGGATGGCGGAGCTACCTGACCAGGTCCGGCCCATCGAGCTCGGGCGCAGGTTTCCACGAATCATCAATACCGTTGCCGCCAAGTGGTTCGATGCGATCGGCTGCCGACACTACTTGAATAGCCTGCAGTTCGACGACCGTGGCGGCCGCCAAGGCTTTACGTTCGAGATCGTGCAGGAGATTGATATGCTGCGCCAGCACTTCGACGCAATCTACCCGCCCGACCACGATATCTGGAAAAAGGCTTCGATGCGACCGGCGTTGACCAGGTGGCACCGTGACTGCCTAGTGATGAGCGGTGCTTAAGCGCCAGAAACTTGTCATCAGGTAACCTCCCGTATCGCTCGGCTCTTTCCGAGTCTGTGTCGTTCGGTTTAATAGAAGATGACGCATTTGCCGTCGCTGACGCAGTTGGCGCCGGGGACGGCGGCTGACATTGCGGGTGCAGAGAATGAGCATGCGTCAACGATGTTGATCCGTCGTGAGGCGATGCACACACAGAAAATGCCAGTTTATCAATCACTACAAATGCTCGGATGAAGCGTCATCCATTGCGCCGAAAGTCCATGCTGGAAGATGGCTCTACTTTCTGCCACCGCCATATTTTTCACGGTAGGTACGATGATCCCGTGCGTGCGCTGTTCTTCGTCACCTGGAAAGGGTTGGCTATCAAGGAGCTATTGGCAGTTCCAGGTGCTCCCGCAGCGTTTTTTCGGCGTATTCGGTTCGAAATGCTCCGCGTGCCTGAAGCCGGGGCACGACCTCGCGCGTAAAGTGCTCGAACGCACCAGGAAAATACGCCGGCATGATGTTGAAGCCGTCGGTTGCGCCTGAGTTGACCCGGTCGATCATATGGTCGGCCACCTGGTCGGCTGTGCACGACGATCTGATGTCCCCGTGCGCTGGCAACAGGGTGATAAAGCTGGCGAAGCGTCTGACCACGATCACGCGCCAGCCAGATCAGCAAGGCGCTGCGGCTGTGCACGATGATGTCGGTCGACAGTGGCGGAGTGGCTCGTCAAGCGCGCCGCATCTGAAACTGAGCGGGAGCGGCGCTCAATCGGCCCCCGCGACCGGGAGGCTCGCGTTGTCCCAGCCATTTTCGAACAGCATCTCGTTCAGTGATTGCCGTCTGGCCCAGCCTTTTTGTTCCAGCATTGGCTTCTCGTAGAAGCTGGCAACATGGCCGAGACACAGCACGGCCACCGGCCTGGCACCAGGCGGCAGCCGTAGCAGCTGGCCAAGCTGTTCAGGGTCGAATAAGGATACCCAGCCTACGCCGATCCCTTCTGCGCGCGCAGCCAGCCAGAGGTTCTGGATGGCGCAGGCAACCGAAGCGAGATCCATCTCCGGCATGGTTCGACGGCCAAAGATGTGCCGCTCGCGTCCATCCGTCAGGCCGCCACCAGGACTTCCCCACAATTCAGGATGCCTTCCACCTTGAGTTGCATGAACTCATCGTGCCGCTCGCCCAGCGCAATTGCGGTGCGCTGGCGTTCGTCCTCGACCAGCGCGTGCAACCGCGCCCTCAGGTTCCGGTCAGTGATGCGAATGAAACGCCAGGGCTGCATGAACCCGACGCTGGGTGCTAGATGCGCCGCGTGCAACAAGCGTTCCAGCAAGGCGGGGTCGAGCGGGTCCGGCCGGAAGTGGCGCATGTCGCGGCGCTCGCGGATGACGCGATAGACGGCAGCAATTTCGCTGTTGCTGTAACGATATGGGTTCATCGCTTGAATAACCTGGCGGTGGCGCTGGGGGTTGGAGTGACAGTTGCAATGCAGGTAGCCTGCGACAATGCTGCCATGGCGAAAGACCGCGTCCCCCTTTGCCATGCCATCGGCCCGAGGGGCGCGGGTGTGCGGGACGAGCGGCGTCTGCAGGGCTTGAATGGCGGAAAGTATGCCATGCAACGTTTCGCCGTCTAGTTCGATCGACTCCAGGCCTAGTTCGGTAAGCCGGCCATGCAGCGTGGCGCGGTTGGGCGACATATTCAAACAGGGGCCTGGTTCAGCTCGATGCCTTTGGGAACCTTCTAGGCACGCGCCTCACAACGTTGCGACTTCAAACACTGCGTCAATCTCGACGCTATCACCAACGCGCCACGGGGGCGGCAGCCCTCGCCCGATGCGTCCCAAGGAGCAAGCTCCCCCCGGCGGGACTCAGCAGTGAGTGAGGATGTGGTTCGTCGGGAGCGACTGAGTTTGTTCTAGAAAGCGCCACCCGATGAAAACTCTTTTCTCAAGAGCGGGCATGCGATTAGCTGACTTCATCTTGCGGGACATGGCGCACATCTTGGCGGAGTGGGAGTCATTTGCGACTACCCTGCTGCCGGCCGCAAGAAACCTGAATTCCCTCGCCCTACGCAACCACGCACCGCAGATCTTGCAAGCCGTGGCCAAAGATCTGTCGACCCCACAGAAAGAGGATGATCAGCGCGAAAAATCAATGGGCCGAGCCCCCGAGCTGCGGGGCACGCCGGAGACGGCAGCACAGACTCATGCCCTCATGCGGGCGCGCGCTGGTTTCAATATCAACCAATGGTCGCAGAGTACCGGGCCCTTCGTGCCAGCGTGCTGCGTTTGTGGATGGACGAGGGAGCAATCGCGGTGTCGACACCGGTTACGCGCGCGACATCCCTACCGTCGCGCGACCGGCTCTGCTGGCCGAACGCGCGACGGAGTTCTCATGACAGTGCCATCGCCATGGCCGGGTCCGTAACGCCATGCTTGCCGGTCTCCAGGCGGCCGGCAAAGCGGCGTTCGAAGCCGCTGTTCGCTTCTGTCACCGTGAAGTCGTACCAGTTGCCGCTGTCCGCCACGGACCAGTGCTGCTCGATTTCCTCCCCAGCCTGCACCAGCATCGTCCAGGGACCATCGGTCCGATACGCGTTGGCCGTTACCACCAGCGCCACCGGCTTGCCGCCGCCGATGCCATCGCCAACACCGTTGACCTTGCCACCGTCATTGCGCACGGACAGGTAGACCTCATTGTTGTCGACGTCGTAGCAAACGCGCACCTCGAACGCCGGTGCCGTGTCGTCGGCTGGCAATTCACCCTTGAACATGCGCGCAAAACCGTTGGGACCATATACCGCCAGGTCATAACGGCCGTTGTCCGTGGCGCGCGCATCCCATTCGTCGTCTAGCGTCTTGCCCGGCTCGACCGTGTAGCGGCGCGGAATGCGGTCCAGGTGCAGCCGGTCGTAGACATGGAACACTGCGCCTTGCGCGCCAGTATTGCTGAACAACAGCTTCAGCTTGCCGATGGTCGGCTCGGCCAGGGCGCTAGTGTGGAGTTCATAGGGCAGCGCGCGCGAGTACTTGGTGCCGATTTCCTGAAACAACGACGCCGGAGTGGCTGGCGCGGTGGCCTTAGGCTTGCTGAGCTGGTCCGCAATCACCTGCTGGTACGCGCTCGTGTCTGGCAGCGTCGGAAAAACCTGGTTGTTCGGACTCGAGAAGTCGAAGACCGAGGTCAGATCGCCGGCTACCGAGCGGTGCCACGGGCTAATGGCGGGCACGGTGATGCCGAAGCGGCGCTCCAGGAAGCGGCCCATCGATGTATGGTCGAACACCTGTGAATTGATCCAGCCGCCGCGCGTCCATGGCGACACCACGTACATCGGCACCCGCGGGCCAAGGCCATACGGACGCAGGCGGATCGTCTCGCCGCTCGTGCTGGTGCCGTCGAGCGCAGTGTTGCCCGCCGTGTCGAAGTACTCGCCGGTGACATCGATCGTCGACTTGCCCTGCAGGACACCATTGACATCGTACGAAGGCACCGCGGGGGGCGCCGCATGATCGAAGAAGCCGTCGTTCTCGTCGAACGTGATAAAGAACACGGTCTTGCTCCAGACCTCCGGATTGGCGGTCAGCGCGGTCAGCACCGTGTTGATGAAGGCCGCGCCCTCGGTGGCGCTCGATGGGCCGCCCGGGTGTTCGGACTGGGCCGGAGTCGGCAGGATCCAGCTCACGGCCGGCAGCGTGCCGTCGCGCACGTGCGCCGCCAACTGGTCGATGGTCCAGCTGCTCATGCCTTGTTCGTACAGCGGATTCCCCGGAGCCGATTCGCGGAAGCTCTTGAATGCCAATCCGCCGTGCAGCAGTCCGCCCCAGTTCTTGTTCGGATCCTGGTAGACGCGCCAGCTCACGCCCTTGGCCTGGAGCAATTCAGGCAGCGTGGCCCAGTTGAACGCTGACCCATGGTAGGTATAGCCCGGCGTCGGCAGCTTGCCGCTCACGCTGCAGCGCAGGTTGTTGACCTCCGCATCGTCCAGCGTGCAATTGGCACCCGCTTCGCGCACGGCGGGATTGTAGTGGGACCCGGACATGAACGATATGCGGTTCGGATCGGTGCCGCCGGCGTGGCTGCAATGGTAGGCATCGCAGAGCGTGAAGGCTTCGGCCAGCGCGTACTGGAACGGAATGTCCTCGCGCCGGTAGTAGCCCATGGAATTGTCGTTCTTGTACTTGGCCCACAACCCGAAGCGGCCCTGGTTCCACGCGTTCTGTGCATCCATGAAGCTGTGCGGCGTGCCGGAGACCCGCAGCGCGTTGACCGTTGCGCTGTCCAGGTGGAAAGGCGTGATCTCGCGTGTGCCATTGGACTCGAACCAGACCGGCTTACCTGACGGCAATGGCACGGGAAAGCGATCGCCGAAGCCGCGCACGCCGCGCATGGCGCCAAAGTAGTGGTCCAGCGCGCGGTTCTCTTGCATCAGGATCACCACGTGCTGCACGTCATCGATTGTGCCGGTGTTCACGGCGGCGGGCACAGCAAGCGCGCGCGCAATGCTCGGCGGCAGTACGGACAGGACGGTAGCGGCGGCGGCGCCTTGACGGCACCGGTAAGGAAACTGCGTCGATCTATCTTGGTCATGATCGCGGGAAAGGTAGGGTGGACGACGGGGCGGAGAGCGACGCGCGGGCGTCAGGGGGCGCAGTGCAGGTTGGGCTTCGACACATCGGACTTCGACGCCTGCGGCGTTGCGCTGACCGTCTGGCCGGTTGCGCCGCCCTCGTCGCCGCCGCAAGCGGCGAGGGTCAGGGACAGCAGGGCCGCCAGCAGCGCGGTGCGGCCATACCAAAGCTGTTTCTTCATGGGGACTCCTTGTGTTGGAGGGGCACGGGGGGTGAGCGGATGGAAGACTAGGCTCGGGATGTGACATTGAAATGAACAATATTCAATTTGAATGACCATACAATTTGAGTTATGCTCATCGCCAAAACGCCGCAATCTGAGGCGTTCCTTTCTGGTTCCTATGACTGCAACAACCCAGGCTGATGTGACCGAGCCCGCCATGGCGGCCGGAACGATGACTGCCGCGTGGCTTGACACCCATCGGCATTTCCTGATCGATCTCGATGGCACGTTGATGCGCGAAGGCGTGCCGCTGGCGGGCGCGGCGCGGATGCTCGAGCGTTTGCGGGGCCGTCATGTGGTGGTGTCCAACAATTCGACCGACACGGCTGAGACGCTGGCGGGGCGGTTACGCGCGGCAGGGATGTCCGTGGCCGCCGATATCATGGTGCTTGCCGGCCAGGCCACCGTGGACCTGGTGGCGCGTCTGCACGCGGGCAAGCGCATCCTGATGATCGGCAGCGCGGTGCTGCGGGCCTATGCTGCGGCGCGGGGCTGTGTGCTTGTGGAGGATGGCGCGGAGGTGGTCTTGCTCGCGCTCGACCAGGACTTCCGGTATGCCACACTGCGCGCGGCGGTCAATGCGGTGCGGCGTGGCGCGCCAATGATCGTCAGCAACCCCGATACCAGCCATCCTGGCGCCGATGGGGGCCTCGTGCCTGAGATCGGCACGCTGATGCACGCGATCGTGGAATGCGCCGGCGTGGCGCCCGCGCTGGTCGTGGGCAAGCCCGAGCCCGCGTTGTTCGTGGAAGGGTTGCGGCGGCTGGGAGCGCGCGCCGCTGATACGCTTGTGATCGGCGACAACCCGCTTACTGACGCGCTGGGCGCGGCCCGCCTGGGCATGCACTGCCTGCTGGTGGGCGCACACCCGCGGGCCGATGCGGCCACGCCGGAGGCGCTGATGCAATTGCGCCATGCCGGGCATGCGCACTTCGCGGCGCAGACGTACGGACGCGTAGACGCGTTCAGTATCGCTTGATGGACAGGACGTCGAATGTGCGCCGCAGCGTTTCTACGGACGCGTCGTAGTCGGCGAGCGCCAGGCAGGCGATCAGCACATCGATGATCGCCAGTTGCGCCAGGCGGCTAGTCATCGCCTCGGTCCGGAAGCGAGTCTCTCGCGCCATCGTGAATAGCACCACGTCGGCGTATGCCTGAATCGGCGATTTGCCGAAGTTGGTGATGCAGAGCGTGCGCGCGCCGCTCTCACGGGCCAGTCGTGTGGCGGCCACGGTTTCGTGCGTGCTGCCCGAATGCGAGATCGTGAGCGTGGTCACCTTGGGCCCGGCCAGCGACGCGCTGATGGCCTGCATGTGAGAATCGACAACGGCCTTCACGTTAAGACCAATTCGGAGCATGCGGTACTGCGCGTCCTCGGCGATCGGCGCGGCGCTGCCGATGCCGTAGATTTCGATGCGCTCGGCCGCCTTCAGCAGGCGCACGGCGCGATCGATTGATGCGACATCCAGCACCGCACTGGTGTCGTGCAGCGTCTGCACATTGCTCTGGAAGATCTTGCGCAGGACCACAGCGCCGGTGTCTCCGGGTTCGAGATCTTCGTGGATGATCTGCACCGGTTGCACCAGTTCCTGCGCCAGCACGATCTTCAACTGCTGAAAGCCGGTTGCGCCGACGCTCTTGCAGAACCCAACCACGCTGCCCTCGCTTGCGCCGGTGCGCTCGGCCACTTCGCTGACCGACATATGGATCACCGCCTGCGGAGACTGGCTCACGAAATCGGCGATGCGCTGACCGGCAGGGCCGAGCGAGGCACGGATGCTGGCAATGCGCGCCAGCATCGCCGAGGCGGAAGCCGATGGCTGCGGCGCCTCAGCACTCGCTGGCACGGGCCGCCTGGACGATGTCTTGGTTAGCGCCCCGTCCGCGCTGCGCTTGGGCTTTACCATGTAGCTCGCCCGGAGGCAGCCTGGCGGCGCGCAGGGACCAACCGGCGGGACCGCAGCGCGACGCGGCGCAGTGGAAGGATATCAGCATGAATTCAGCGGAAGTATTGAGTGCGGGTACGGTTTGAAGGTGCGTCCGGTGACACAAGGACAGAATGATAATCGGTCGGCTTGCGTGTCGCCACGATCAAAACGGGCCGGAGGAACTTCAATTCGGAGTCCGGCCCCATCGAACATTTTCGGGTAGAACCCCAAGGGGTTGCACATCGTTTCAGGCGGCCACATCACGATCACGGGCAGCGACTGCAAGTCGCTGATGCGCGATGAGGGGATTTCGGTACTGCTGGTAGAGCAGAAGGCGCGCATGAGTCTCGAGATTGCCGATCATGCTTACGTGCGGGAGATGGCGCCATCGTTTATTCGGGAAGCGCACGCGAGCTTGCTGCCCATGAGAGCCGGGTCCGGGCGCTGACCGGCGCTAGCGCGGCCGAGTGAGGGCTCTCATGGCCACTTTGCCGGCTATGGCGGCGCCGAAGCGCACGCTGTCACCACTCACGCATCGCTTGCCAGGGCAAGGCACAAGACCCAGTCAATCATCTCAGCGGCGACGCTGAGATGAAAGACCTCACACGGTACTGGTGATCTCGCCATTCTCAACTCGCACCCGTTGGCCCACCCCTAAATCGGGCCGCTGATGATAGGTGACGACACGGGTCGAGCCGTCTTCCATGCGGACGCGCACCTGATACTCGGTGTCACTGCGCACGCGCTGCTCGACCATATTGCCGGCCACCCCGCCACCAAGGGCACCCAGGACGGTTGCCACGGTGCGGCCATTGCCCCCACCTATCTGGTGACCGAGCAGGCCGCCTGCGACAGCGCCACCGACCGCGCCCAGCCCGGTGGCCTGGCCCTCCTGGGTGATTGGCGTGACGGATTCGACCGTGCCGACATTTCGGTTGATGGCGACTCGCTGTTGCCGGCCAGCAAGGTAGCTCGGCTCGGCATGGGCAGAATGAGAAATCGTACGGATGCGCGGCGGAGCGACGGCCTGTGCAGCTGGTTGGACCGCGCCCAGAGCGGGCGACATATTGGGCGCTGTTGCAGCCTGGGCTACCGGCGCTGGCACAGGGACTCCATCGTTGCCGTGGGCCTTAGGCAAGAGGCCCGTCATCGCGGCCACGCCGACCAGGCTGACGAGAATCACGGCGCCAGCTGCGGTCGCGAGGAGCGGATGCAGGCGATTCGATTGTTGGCTCGGGTTTTCCATCTCAACCTCCGTAGAAGTATTGCGTTGTTCTTGGAGGCAAGTGTGGGCTATGGATGCAGACGCGGAGGTATCCGCTTGTAACAAGATGCGAGGCGGCAACACGCCCTATTCGTGTGAAGTAACATGGGCCGCGCTTAAGCTCGACTGCAAAGTCTTGCCCCGTGCGGTTGCTCGCTTGGACTACCGGGAATTTGCACATCCGCGGCGGTGGCAATTCTTACCGATGCTTACAATGCGCCGGCGAGTCAAGAGCCACGCCCGGTAGTGAAGCAGACCCGGGTCTCGGCCAGCGGGCCACCTGTCCGGTGGCCGAGACCGGCTCGTAGCCCGGGTGTCCATGAAGACCAGCCCAGGCGCCTCCATCCGCTCCGCATAGCGGTACACGTCGACCAGATTGGTGGTCCCGCCCTTTGCCACGGCACCGAGCGATTTCTCCAGTATGGTGGAGAGGCCGCCCGCCTTGTTGCCCGCTGAGGGGTTGTTGTCTAGGCTGGCATTCATTCGCGCGCAGTGGGCTTCCCACCAGCGGATGCGGTCGACCAGCTTGTGGCCGATCTCGGGCGATACGGACACGGCGCGTCAGCAAATGCTCTGCGCCATAGATTTCCGGTGTCTCAGACAGGATGGCGGTACCGCCGAGCGCTACCAGCCTGTCGACCGCCGCGCCGAGCGCGAGATTGGCGCTGATGCCGGAATACCTGTCCGAACAACCGCATTGCAGACCAATCACGAGGTGGGAGGCATCGACGGGCTTGCATTGCACCCGGTTAGCGTCAGGCAGCATCGACTTGATTTGCTCGATGCCCGCCGCCACCGTACGCGCGGTGCCGCCGGTTGCCTTTTTGGTCATGGTTCTCGACGCTGGAGTTGCTGAAGGCGACGGATATGCTCTCGCTGCAGCCGCGGGCCGTGGTCGAGCGATTTGTCGCGGAAGGCATGCTGGCGCATCGTCCGGTGCCCGATCCGGCTTGCCATGTCAAGCTACGGCATTGTCACCCACAAGCATGAGTTGCCGTCGGAGGCCATGCGGCAGTTCATGGAGGTCGGCAGCCCCGCGAGACAGTGGGGGCGTCCTGGAGAGCGGGTGAGCCGGGTCGGCTTGTGGGTTTTCGCTCGGACACCACGATCATTCCCACCGGATCCGCACGCGCAGAGTCTAGGGTGCAATTTCAACGCCGATAGCCCGACACCAGCTGTTTCATGGCCCGGAAGGCCGTGGCGCGGTCGTCGCCGAGCAAGAAGGCGTGCACGCCTTGTTCGCGCCAGTGCTCGCACTGTCCCGCAGCGCGCGGAATCGCGCAGAACGGCACGCCACGTGCCTGGCAGGCCTGCGCAATGCGCCGGATCGCCGCCTGCACCGAGGGATGCTGCGCATCGGCTGGCACGCCAAGGCTTTGTGACAGGTCGATCGCACCCTCCAGCACCATGTCGATGCCCGGCACGGCGACGATCTCCTCGATGGCCTCGACGCCTTCCTGATCCTCGATCATGGCCACAACCATCAACTCACGGTTGGCGCGCTCGAAGTACGCAGGCAATGGCAGCGTGCCGAAGCCGGTGGTCCGCCCGCCCGCAATGCCGCGCGCGCCTAGCGGGTAGTAGCGCGTGCTGTCGACTGCCAGTTGGGCGACCGCCGGGCTGCACACGTGTGGCACCACGATGCCTTGTGCGCCCGCATCCAGTACGCGCAGGATGATGTCCGGCGCGGCCCATGGTATGCGCACAAGGGCAGTGGTGCCGGCGCATTCCGCGGCGCGGATCATGTTTTCCAGCGTCTGGGGATTCACGCCGACATGCTCGAGATCCAGGATCACGAAGTCAAAGCCGGCGTAGCCGATCATTTCCGTCATCAGCGGCAATGGCAGCGAATTGATCAGCCCGAATACTTCACGGCCGGCCGAAAACGCGGCCTTCAGCTTGTTAGGCTGCAGCATGGGCGTTTTCCACGGGAAGGTAGGAGTGCCGCGGGTGAGGGTGGCGCAGGAAGTCGTGGTGCGAGATATGCCAGGCATAGGCGCCGGCATACGGAAACACCACCATGTCGCCCGCGCGAACGCTGTCCACCGGCGCGTCCTGGGCAAGGATGTCCTTCGGCGTGCAGAGCTGGCCGACCACGCTGACGCGCGCGTCCTTCACGCCGGGGCGAGCAAACGGATAGCGCCACGATTCGACCGGCAACACCCGGAACGGGTGACTGTGCCCCTGCGCATACGGTGTACGGAAGTGGTGGGTGCCGCCGCACGCCACGACGAAGGCGCGATCGAAGGCACGCTTTACGTCGATGACTTCCATCGCGTAGTAGCCGCAGAAGGCAGTGATATAGCGCCCGCATTCAAACCGCACGGTCAGCCCGTCGCGCAGCGCCGACAACGCCGGCAGGCTTCGGCAAAGGCAGTCCAGTCGAACTGCTGTTCTGGTTCGCGGTAGTTGACGCCGATGCCGCCGCCGACGTTGACCTGGTCCAGCGTGTCGATCCCGTACTCCGCGCGCCAGTGCCTGACCTGCCGCAGGTAGGCGCCGAGCAGGCGCAGGTGGGCGGCGGCGTCGAGCTGGTGCGACATCAGGTGGAAATGGAAACCCCGCAGCCGGATCTCCGGATGGGCGCGCAGCCACGCCAGGCAGGTCGGCAGCTGGTCGCCGGCGATGCCGAACGGCGTGGGTCTGCCGCCCATCATCAGCGTGGTGGCCTGCAACCCTTCGACGGCAAGATTGACGCGCAGCAGTACCGGGGCGACGACGCCGCGCCCTCGCGCAAGCAACGCCAGCCGTTCCAGCTCATGCAGGCTTTCCACGTGCAGCGCCTCGACGCCGAGATCCAGCGCGCTGGCCAGCTCCGCATCGGTCTTGCCGGGGCCGCTGAAGATCAGCGGCACATCGGCGAAGTGCTCGCGCACCCAGGCCAGTTCGCCGCCTGAGGAGATCTCGAAGCCGTGCGCGAGCGGCGCCAGCGTCTGCAGGATCGGCAGGTCGGAGTTGGCCTTGATCGCGTAGAACAGCTCGAACCCGGCAGGCAGGCTGCGCGCCGTGGCCGCGGCGTGGCCGCGTAGCGCTTCCAGGTCGTAGACATAGGTGCACAGCGGGGCGGTTCCTTCGGCAAGCGCGTCTTGCAAGTGAGCGGCGACGCGCGTCCAGCGCAGTTCGGGGGCGGTCATTGCCATGCTGCCTCCGCGTAGGCGAAGGGAATGGGATTGGCAACAGGCACGTAGGCGGAGGCGCGGTCGGCACGCTGGAAGAAGCGGTTGCTGAAATTGGTCTTGGCCGGGAACGGGCTGCCGGCGAGCAATCCGTTGACGCGACGGGCCGAGGCCGCATTGCCGTAGCGATGCTGGTAGGTATGCAGGTGATGGCGCACGACCGACCACAGCCTCGCGGTCATGGTCGGCCTGCCGGCACCCAGCTGGGCGATGACCTCGCACAGGTTGTTGACGAACAGGCAGTACGCCACCCGGTTCCAGCCCTGGTCTTCGTCGTACCACAGCGAAGCCTGCGCACGTTCGCTGAGTTCCGGCATCGAGACGCGGGATGCGCGACGGGGTCAGCTTCACGCCTTCGAAGTCGCGCAGGAAGAGCTGCGTGGGCATGCCCTGCTGCAGCCCAAGCACCACGTTCTGCAGGTGCGGCTCGAAGATGACGCCGTGCGCGAAGAAGAGATGGAAGACCGGATAGATCAACTTCGCGACATAGGCTGAAAACCAGCGCTCGGTCATGGCGTCCAGCGGCGTCGCCGCCTGCGCGGCAAGCGCCGTCAGCAGCTGCTGCATGCGGGCTTCACCGTAGTAGTGGTTGCCGAACAGCGAGCCGGCCAGCAGGGGGACGCAGTCAGGCGCGCGCAGCGTATCCACGCTCCGGCGCAGAATCAGGCCGAAGCCTTCGATGACCTGGCGATTCATCTCGACATCGGCGTGCTTGAAGTCCACCGACAGGAACGCCGGCTCTTCCATCAGTGCCAGGCCCGGGAACAGGCGTTCCAGATCGGGCAGCAGCGGCCGTAGCACGCGGTTGACGTGCATGGCGCTCTCAAGCTCGTACCATGCGTTCTTGCGCACGCAGTTGGTAATGCGGATGTTTAGCGACAGCTTGTAAAAATACGGATTGCCCGGCTGGTACAGGGTGCGGATCGACGAGGTCGGGAAGAAGTCCGCGCCCTGCGTGCCCAGGTCCTGGATGCGGCCGCTCGCCAGGGCATCGCGCACGAGCGGATGCTCGCGCAGGTAGCTTGCCTGCCACGGGTGGACCGGCACCGCCACGCGGTCGGCACAGACGGTCGGGGCATTGGCCGCAATCAGCTGGTCGCAGCTGGCATCGAGCAGGGACTGCTGCGCGATATCGTCGCGCGCCACCGCGAACCATGCGAGCGGGAAGCGGGTGCGCAGCTCGGGTGAGTAGCGCAGCAGGTCAATGTCCCGTCCAGCGTCTGCTACCGACTACTGCGACATTCGTCAGCTCGGCTGCGCGGCAGACGAGGCCCTAGCGATGTTCAACCTCGCGATTGATAGCAAGCTGCGAGCGTGCGACTTCACACG
>LRMT01000283.1 GCA_001725945.1 Cupriavidus sp. UYMMa02A
GCAACCAGCAGCGTGGCGCTTTTGGCGGCTTCGGTATAGGCCGGATTGGCCGCCGCGATCAGCGTGGGCACCGCGGCTGCGTTGCCGGCAGTGCTGGCTGCCGCCACGCCCGCCACGCCGGTGCCGCCGGTGGCGCGGTCGGCCAGGAACAGCACGACGCCGGTGATCACCACCACCGCCACGCCCAGCCCGATGCCCAGCATGCCGGCCTGCCAGACCTTGTGCAGGTCCAGCCCTGCGCCGAGCGCCAGTGCGAAGAACGGAATCATCACCGGCACGGCCTTGCCCAGGAAGTCACGCATTTCTCGGTCCAGGTTGCCCAGCAGCATGCCGAGCAGCAGCGGCAGGATGCTGCCCACCATGGTCGGCCACGGAAACGCCGAAAGGCCCGCCACGCCGAGCGTCACCATGGTCAGGAAGGGGCCGGATTCCAGCGACATGATGCTGTACGCCCCCACGTCCTCGGGTTTGCCGTACTGGCCCATCAGGGCCATGTAGAGGCCGCCGTTGGTGTCGTTCATGGCGGCCACCACGGCCAGCGTCGACAGCCCGGCGAACATGCCGGACGAAATCGGCGCCTCGCCCAGGAAATGGCCCATGACCACGCCGAGCACGATGCCGTGCCGACCTTGGCGCCGAACAGCACGCCGCCCTTCTTCAGGATATAGGGCGTGGCCTTCACATTGATGCTGGCGCCCATGCAGACGTAGAACACGGCCAGAATCGGCAGTGCGCCGGTGAACAGAGCGCCAGTGAACGAACCGAAGAACTTCGGGCCTTCCGGAGCAAACGTGGCAATCAGCGAGCCGATCAGCAGCGGCACGATCATCATGCCGCCCGGCACGCGCTCGATGGCGCGCTTGATGGGGAGTTGCATCTTCCGTCTCCTTGCCGCTGGGGCGGCATATGGGAATTGTGTGTTTTAATCAACCTGATGATTGAATCGATCAAGTTTGAGCAGAAGTTTAGGCGATATCGGCGAAAATGACTAGATCGATCAAGAAAATTGCTTGAATCGAGCAAAAGAGGCTGAAGCTCGCGAGGGATCGGGGCAGACTTGGTCCCTATTCTGATCGCCCGCCTGGATCGTTCAGGCGCACGTTCGCCGTGATGCGGGACCGATATCGGACCTGACTACTGCCCTTCGGTCGCCGCTTTGCGCGCATAGAAAGCCGCAACCTCTTCAATCTCCTTGTCCGTCATTGCCCTGGCCATGTTGCGCATCTGGCCTTCGGCGTCGTTGCGGCGCTGTCCGTTGCGGAAGGCACGCAGTTCAGTAGTGAGGTAATCGTGTGGCATGCCCTCCAGCCAGGGTGCGCCGAATTTCTGGTCGACGCCGCCGTGGCACGCGATGCACGGTGCGATGTTGCGCAGCGGGTCGCGACACGGACGAGTGGGGGCAGGGTTTCGTCGTAGGTGGTCGGTGCCGTGCGAGCCTTGGGAAGCGAGGCGTAGTAGGCGGCGAGGGCGGTGATATCGCGATCGGACAGGTGGCGGGCCAGCGTTTCCATGATCGCGCTGCCGCGCTTGCCGGACTTGTAGTCCTGCAACTGCTTGATGACGACTTCCGGGTACTGGCCGGCAAGGTTGGGCGCATTGGACGCACTCATGCCGCGCGCGCGTGGCACATGGTGCAGTTGTTCAGGGCCAGCGTGGCGCCGCGGCCGATGACGTCGGGGGGAGCGGCGTGGGCCATGCTCCGCTCGAGGACGACGTTGGTGGCGATATGGCCGCTGCGCGAGGTGACCTGGCTATTCCAGCTGGCGGGGGCGCCAGCGGCGCGGCAGATGGCGTCCCACACGCCGCGAGCGGAGAAATCGCTTTGTACGGAGGGAAGCCAGACAAAGCCGACCAGCGCCAGCACCACCGTCAGCACGACCAGCGCCAGTACGCTCTTGCTGCCGATGGGGTTGTGATGCGCGGACATTGACTGGGTCTCCTGTTGCGACTGTGGGCACGCGAGTCAGCGGCTACCAATCGGCACCACCGGCACCGAAGCGTTGTCAAGCACTGCCAGCTGGACGATCGGATAACCGTAGTTGACCAGCGTGAGCGCGATCATCATCGCCACCCACAGCCCGAGGCCATTCAGCGCCGCCGGAGGACGTGCCTCCGGGTGCAGCGTCTCGCTGAAGGTGTAGGGCGCGGGCGTGCCGGCAGGGCGGCGGTGACCCATGGCGAGGACAATGACGAAGAGCAACGCCGACACCACCATCACCAGCCCGCCGAGCGTAGACGCGATGACCGTCCATGCCTGCGGCTGCAGCGCGGGGTGGCTGTAGTCGTAGTACGCCATGCGGCGCGGCATGCCGAGCAGCCCCACCCAGTGCCACGGCAGCGACAGCACCAGCATGCCAAGGAACCAAAGCCACAATTGCAGGCGCATCAGCCCCACCGGCAGCGGCCCGCGGCCCGTCAGCTGCGGCCAGAGGTCGTAGGCCAGCGCCATGTACATGATGACGATGGCGCCGCCAAAGATCAGGTGGAAGTGGCCGGTGACCCACTGGGTGTTGTGGATCGTCTCGTTGAGTTGGTAGCTCATGTTGATGATGCCCCCCGCGCCACCGAGGCCCAGCATGATGAACGAGAACGTCACCGCCAGCATCATCGGGTTGTGCCACGGCAGCGCGGCCAACCAGCCGAACGCGCCGCGGCCGCCGCGCAACCGGGCAGCGATCTCGACCGAGGCGACGATGGTGAAGACAGTCAGCAGCGTCGGGACCGACACCATTGCCGTCATCGCCGCATGGACGAACTTGAAGCCCGAGCGACTTGCGGGTCGGCGACAGGTGGTGGATGCCGATCGGCATCGAGAAGACCAGGAAGAGCGCAACGCCACGCGACCCATGGTGTCGCTGTAGAGCCGTCCGCCGATGGCGCGCGGCACGATGCTGTAGAAGGCGACGTAGGCGGGAATCAGCCAGAAATAGACGATGGCATGGAGTGTCCAGGAGAAAAAGACCCGTGCCAGGCCGGCGTTGATGGTGTCGGTCAGCCCGAGCGATGCCGGCAGGATCAGCACCAGCACTTCGATGGCCGCCCCCAGCGAGGTCCAGGCCCAAAGGTAGCGCCCGCCACGATGCCGTACATGGCCAGCGGCACGGTCGCGCCCGGGTTATCGCGCTTCCAGGCGGCCAGGTTGACCGACATCAGTGCCACCCAAATCCACGAGCCGACCACCACCAGCACTACGCCGAAGTAGTAGAACGGGCTGCCGATCATCGGCGGGTAGAAGGTATAGAGGACCGACGCCTTGCCAAGCCCCATGGTCGCCGCCGCCAGCACCGTGCCGGCGATGACCAGCCAGTAGCCGGTCCACGCCCAGCGCACGCCCAGCAGCGCCCGCTTCAGCGAGAGTTCGGTGACCGTGTAGCCGAACCCCATCGCCACCAGCGTGGGCATCACGTACGCCATGACGGTGCCGTGCGCCGTGACGGAGCGGTAGTAATGCTCGGGATTGTTGACCCACTGCGCCAGCGGGCTGCGGATGAACATCTGCCATTCGCCGAGCAGGATCGCGCCCAGAAAGGCGATGAATGCCACCCAGAAATGGGCGAGAACGAGCTTTCTAGCGAGGAACACAGGTCATCCTTTCCGTGTTGCGCGCACGGGCCATGAAGTCCTCGCGCGGGAGGACCTGCACCTTCGCCCACATGGCCTCGTGGCCAATGCCGCAATACTCGTGGCAGGGCATCAGGTGCTCGCCCGTCTGGTTGAACGTAGTGGTGAACGTCGCCACGAAACCGGGAATCAGCATGGTGTTGGCGTTGGTCGTGCCGACGATGAACCCGTGCACCGCGTCGGCGCTGGTGCCGCGGAACGTCACCGGCATGCCCTGCGGCACCACGATGCACTGCGGCTCGAACGAATACTGCTGCGCAACCAGCCGTACCGTGACCTTGCCGTCCGGGTCGAGCGCTGTGCCGAGGTTGCTTTCGACGAACTCGCCCTCGAGGTGCAGCGTCCTGACGTTCACCGTCTCCACGCGCGACGGCGGCATTGACGCCCAGTGGACGCCGGTGAAGATCATGAGCAGGACGATGGCTGCGATGATCAGCCCGACCACCATGGCCCAGCGCGCTCGGCCGCCACGGCGACCGACTCGGCGTGGTGGCATCCGGCGTGGCGGGCGTTTGCGGCGCGGCAGTCACTGGACCAGCCCCCGCGGCACGTGCACGAAGAAAAAGAAGACCAGGTAGATCAGAACGACGATGGCCGTCGCCACACCGGCCACGGCGAAGGTACCGGTCGGGCCCGCGCTGACCACGCGATGCACCTCGGCATCGGCCGGGCGCGGTTCGTTGTGATCGAGAGGTTCTGGCATGTCTGGCCTCGTCTGGTTGCGATCGGTTATTCCGGCAGCAGCTTGCGCAACTCGTTGACCTGCGGCGCTGCCACCGGCGTGCCGGTATTGCCCCAGGCTACGCGGATATAAGTCAGCACTGCGGCGGCCTGGTCGTCATTGAGGATGTGCGAGAAGGGCGGCATGCCGTGCGGGCGCGAGTTCTTCTGCGTGCCGGGCGCATAGCCGCCGTTCAGCACCATGCGGATGGCATTGACCGGCGACGACATCGTGATCGACTGGTTTGCCGCCAGCGGCGGGTAGGACGGCGGATGGCCCTTGCCGTCCTCGGCATGGCACATCGCGCATTGCTGCTGGTAGATCTGGCGGCCTGCCTCCATTACGGCCGGCTGTACCAGCCGCTCCTGGCTCGGGGGCGGCGCCTCGGTGTCGCGCTGCGGCAGGGCCTTCAGGTAGACGGCCATCGCCTGCACGTCCTCGTCGCTCATGTATTGCAGGCTGTTGTAGACGACTTCCGCCATCGGGCCGTACACCGTGGCGCGGTGCGAGACGCCCACCTGCAGAAGATCGACGATATCCTGGATCGGCCAATTGCCCAGCCCGGCTTCGCGGTTCGAGGTGAGTGACGGCGCGTACCAGTTCTGGTTCGGGATCATGCCGCCTTCGAATTCCTTCGACTCACTGGAGCCGCCCAGCGCATTGGTCGCGGTATGGCACATGGCGCAGTGGCCGAGCCCCTGCACGAGATAGCGCCGCGATTCCATTGGACCGACTGGCTCGGGTCGGGCTTGAACTCCCCTTCCGTGAAGTAGAGGGTGCGCCACCCGATCAGCAGTTCGCGCTTGTTGAACGGGAAGCGCAGTTCGTGCGGATGGTTCTTGCGCTTTACCGGTGGCACGGACATTAGGTACGCGTAGATCGCGTCCGAATCCTCACGCGTGACCTTCGTGTACGAGGCGAACGGCATGGCCGGGTAGAGCAGGGAGCCGTCGCGCGAGACGCCGGTGTGCATCATCCGGTAGAAGTCGTCGGCGGTCCATTGGCCGATGCCGGTCTCGTCGTCGGGCGTAATGTTAGGGACATACAGGTTGCCGAAGGGCGTCGGCATGGCGCGTCCGCCGGCGAAGGCGGGATTGTTCGGCTCGGTATGGCACGCGACGCAATCGCCGGCGCGGGCCAGGTACTCGCCCTTGGCGATAATCTGGCTGGCGGGACTCAGCGCACCGGCCGCCTTCACGCCGCTCGCCGCGGTGACGGGCTGGGGTGCTTTCCCCGGTTCGCGATGCGCGAGCCGCACGGCCAGAGCGCCCAGCCCCGCCACAACGACGATGCCGATGACGAGAATGAGCATCCCGCGCGCTTTCATGGCGTCCTCATCGCTGGCTGCCGCATGCGAGCGGCATGCGCACGAGGTTGGACGACTCGGGCGACGGGTCCTTGGGTGGCTGTTGCTGCGACAGCCAGGCCGCTACCGCCGAGATGTCGGCATCCGACAGCCGCGACGCGACGCGCTTCATGCAGTCCGGCTCCTTCGCGTGCCGTTCCCCCACTTTCCAGCGCGTGAGCTGGCCGACGATGTAGGCGTGCCGCAGGCCGACCAGGCCCGGAATGCCCGGCTCCATGCCGGTCAGCCCGGCGCCGTGGCAGGCGGCGCACGCGGGAATCCCCTGCTTGGGATCGCCGCTTGCGACCAGTGCCTGTCCGCGCGCATGGCGGCTTGCGGGACGTCGGTCGGGGCACTTGGCGCGAAAGCGGGACGCTGCTTGGCGAAATACTCGGCGATCTCCTTCAGGTAGGGGTCGGGCAGGTACGCGACCAGGTAGTTCATCGGCGGATAACGCCGGGTGCGTCCCGGAAGGCGACCAGCTGGTTATAGAGATAGCCGGCCGGTTTGCCGGCAATGCGCGGGTAGTAGCCGTTGCCAGTGCCCTGGCCGCTCTGCCCATGGCAGGTAACGCAGCCTTGCACGCGGGCTTCCATCGAGTCGATTGTCTTGAAGGCCGGGATTGACTCCTGCGGCGGCGCCGGGACCGGCAGGGACTGCGCACGACCGTGGAGCGGCAAGCTACTCAGCCAGACGAGAAGCGACGTCAACAGCCAATCACGCAGCAATGCCATCCGAGTGGGGCGCATGGTCCATCTGCTGTCCGGTGTGCAAACAGACTCATACTATGCGCTGTGCTGCCTTTGTCAAAGCTGGCTTCTTCTGGCGAGCGGAAACGCCATTAACGGATTGGATCGGATACCGGCAGCCAGCCTCTACCAGGGCAGGCCCCCGTGAACAAATCCCCCCTTCACAAACCTGACCGGCTCGTCATCCATCGTCAGCAACAGCCCGGTAAGCCCATCCACTGCAGGCGCATCACGGCGCAGCTCCGCACCGCTCCCGGCTCTGCAGACCATATCCGCCTCCGACCAGCCACGCTGCCCCGGCGCGCCGCGGGCGCGCAGCCAGCCGCCGCGGTCGGCCAGCAGTACGGTGCCGCCCAGCCTGTCGGCGGGTACACCGGCTATCTGCGCGAAGACCCGCCACGCATCCGGCGACGCCGCGACGCAATCGGCACGAAGCTGCGGAATCTCCGTCGGTAACGTACCATCGCGCGTGAGCAGCAAGGTCTGAAAGCGCGGATCGAGCGTCGGCAGCGACCGCGAATCGCCATTGAGGGCCACCACGCGCACGCGCTGGCCGCCACGCCACTGCGCTATGGAGTGGGGCGCATCCTTTCCACACTGCACCGGCGTATCCGGCAATGACAGCGGCGTGGGCCAACTGCCGTCGGCAATGGCGCCGCTGCCTGCGGCCAGCGTCTCATGTAGTCGAGCACGGCCCACGTGTCGGCATCGCCAAGCGCGTCCCCGAACGCAGGCATGGTGGTCTGCCCCCGTGCATCGCGCATGCCATCGACGATATGCCAGAACAACTCTCCATCCGCACGGCGCGCGAGCAACGGGCTGACCAGTGTCGGCGGCCAGCGCGAGAGCCCAGCCGCCAGCGGCCCCTCGCCGCGCCCGTCGTCCCCGTGGCAGGCGGCGCAGTGCCGCGTGTAGACCTCGGCACCACGCGCGATCGCATTGACCGAGAAGCGCGTGGGACTCACGTGGAAACTGGTCGGCGCAGCGGGACTGAGCAGAAGCGAAGGCGCAGGCCATGGTGCGAGAACCAGTGCGAAGACGGCCCCCGCAAGCCATGCGCCGCGATGCCGGCGCCATGCAAGCGCAACGAACACCATCAGGAGTGCCAGAGCCACCGCACCAAGCGACCATGCAAGCTGGCGCGCCAGCCCGAGATCGATCAGCAGCGTTTCCCCGGCAATGCGCCGTGCCCACGGCCAGGCTGGCTGGCCGTGGCTGTCGCCGGTCAGCCCGAGCGCGTGCCAGAGCCGCAGCAGCGCAAGCTGGGCGTCCTGCAGCAGGACAAGAAGGGTATTGAGCCAGGCCTGCGCGGGCAGGCCGTTCATGGGCGCACGCGCCGGTCAGGCCACGACATCATCACCAGCTTGCATCAAGGCCCAGATGGCGCAGCGCTTCATGCCGCAGTTCGGTCAGGCGCGGGTCGCCGCGGTGACGCGGGTAGGGCAGGTCGACGGCGAGTTCGGCGCGGATCTTCGCCGGACGGTCGCTGAAGATGATCACGCGCTGGGCCAGGAACAAGGCTTCTTCCACGTCGTGCGTGACGAGCAGCGCCGAGAAGCCGGAACGCTGCCACAGCTCCACGAGATCGCTCTGCATGGCCAGGCGCGTAAGCGAATCGAGCTTGCCGAGCGGTTCGTCGAGCACGAGCAGGCGCGGGTCGTTGACGAGCGCGCGCGCCAGCGCCACGCGCTGCGCCATGCCGCCGGAAAGCTGGTGCGGGAACGCGCGATCGAACGACTCGAGGCCAACGCGCTTGAGCGCCGCATCGACACGATGACGTTCCTGCTTGACAATGCCGCGCGCCTGCAGCCCCAGCGCCACGTTGTCCCACACGCGGCGCCACGGGTACAGCGTCGGGTCCTGGAACACGACGATGCGCGACGGGTCGGGCTCCGTGATCCGCGCGCCGTCCTGCAGCAGTTCGCCGGAGACAGGCGCGTCCAGCCCGGCCACCAGGCGCAGCAGCGTGGACTTGCCGCAGCCGCTGGGACCGAGCAGGGCGACGAACTCGCCGGGTGCAACGGTCAGGTCCACGCCGTCCAGCACCTGAAGGCGGTTCTCGCCGCTGCCGAACCAGTGGCTGACATGGCGGATATCGATGTGGGCACCCGTGCCCGCCGCGGCGGCGTGCCCGGCTGCGGAGGCGGGACGATCTGCGATGGCTACCATTTGACAGTTCCTTTCTGCCACGACAGCGCGCGGTCGCGCACGGTGAACAGCAGCGTGATCACGCCGGAGAAGAGCAGCGCCATCACGATCAGCGCGGCGTACATATTGACGTAGGAAGCCCAGCCCTGCGCCCAGGTCAGATACCAGCCGAGGCCGGACTTCACGCCCATCATCTCGGCTGTTACCAGCACGGAGAACGAGGCGCCCAGGCCCATGAACAGGCCGACGAATACCTGTGGCAATGCCGCCGGGATCGCGACCCGCAACACCAGGAACCAGCCCGATGCCCCCAGGGTGCGCGCGACGTCGTAGTAGCTCCTGTTGACGCTGGCCACGCCGGACCAGGTCAGCACGGCGACGGGGAACGCCGTGGCCAGTGCGATCAGGAACACCGCAGCGGAATAGCTGGACGGGAAGAAGTAGAAAGTCAGCGGCAGCAGCGCGGTAGAGGGCAGCGGGCCGAGCACGCGCAACACCGGATGCACCCAATAGCCGACGCGGCGCGACCAGCCGATCGACACGCCGATCAGGAAGCCGGCGATACCGCCATAGGCCACGCCGAGTCCAAGCAGCCTGAGCGTGTTGAATGCGCTGTCGCCGAGCCGGGGCCAGTCATCGACATAGACTTCGATCAGCGCCTGCGGCGGCGCGAAAAAAGGCGTAGGCAGGATCGCGGTCTTGGCGGTCAGCACCTCCCACGCGGACAGCACCACGGCCAGTGCAAGCAGCCACGGTCCGGCAGCATGCAGCCTGGCGAGCGCGCCGCGCGGC
>LRMT01000284.1 GCA_001725945.1 Cupriavidus sp. UYMMa02A
GGATATGAAGTGGCAGTCACGCATTCGCCCGGCAACAGCAGCGTCCCGAACTGGTTGGGAAGCATGGAGGAGAGCGGGCGCAAGTTCCACGCGTATTCTGTAGACGTCGCCGACTACGATTCGTGTCAGCGGTGCGTGGCGGCAATCCGGGAAGAACTTGGCCCTGTCGACATCTTGATCAACAACGCCGGCATTACGCGCGACGCGAGCTTCAAGAAGTTGGACAAGGTCAACTGGGATGCGGTCATGCGAACCAATCTCGACTCCGTGTTCAATATGACCAAGCCGGTGTGCGACGACATGGTTAAAAGGGGCTGGGGCCGCATCGTCAATGTGTCCTCCATCATTGGCTCCAAGGGTGGCTTCGGCCAGGCCAACTACGCGGCGGCGAAGGCCGGCATGCACGGCTTCACCAAATCGCTGGCGCTGGAGGTGGCCAAGAGCGGTGTCACCGTCAACACGGTATCACCCGGCTTCATTGCCACCAAGATGGTGACGGCCGTGCCTCAGGAGATTCTCGATACCAAAATCATTCCGCAAATCCCGGTAGGTCGTCTTGGCAAGCCGGAAGAGGTGGCCGCGCTGATTGCATACCTATGCTCGGAGGACGCCGCTTTCGTGACGGGGGCGAATATCGCCATCAACGGCGGCCAGCACATGCAGTAAGGTTTTGAAGCTATCGAGCTCACAGCTGGACGGCGCCCGGATCGGCTCTGCATTTGCTGGACGGCGGCGAAATCAACAATAGCGACCTGCGACGGGCAACTCCGTTTGGGACTTTGCCTCCCAGCGGCAGTTCGCAGAAACGGGTACGCCCTTGCGAGCGATCGGACATGACGTCAACCGTACCGCAAGCGATACCGGAGTCCTTCGGGCAAACAGGCGCCCGGGCGCACGGAGGGGCGGGCCATCATGGCGCCTGAGCTCTTGCACGACCGCATCGCTCGCTGACTGACGAGCAGCAACGCCTGTTGCCGCGCACCGCTTGGCCTCCGCGGTGCTGCATGTGAGGCTTCATGGGGTAAAGAGCCTTCAAGGCGCGCCGGGCGGGTTTTTTGCTACGTCTGTCGAGGCCACCATGTTCTCGACCACTAATGCGTGTCGGGACGGGCCCCACGGAGGGATGATTTCCTGCGTTGCATCGCCCAGCCCCCTCCTGGACTCCTTTCGATGACCGAAGTGCACTGCGGCTCTGCGCGAGATGTTGCGCTGTGCCGCTTCGTCGCGCCCCCCTAACCTGGCGTAAGAGGGGTGCCAGACTTAGTTGCTTCGCCCGACAGCCCTGAGGACGGAGTGGCCGCGATCAGTTATCCGAGGGCGCGGTTGACCCCATGAGCGACCTTCGAGCGCAACAAGCTGGCGCTCCGCCAGGGCCTTGATAGCCATAGGGTCCAAGTCGCATGGATTCGGTGAATCCTTGACCAAGATGAGAGTAGCGATTTCGTGGAGACTCAGCATGTTCCTGCGTTGTTATTTGAGCCGCGTCATTTTGAGGAACGCACACGTGG
>LRMT01000285.1 GCA_001725945.1 Cupriavidus sp. UYMMa02A
CGGGAGAGGGGTTGGGGAGAGGGCCAGCGTGTCTGCGAAGTACAGCTTGTCATGCTTGCCACACGCCTTGCCCTCTCCCCCACCCCTCTCCCGCGCGCGGGAGAGGGGAGCAAACCATCAGCAGTGAGCCTTAGCTCCCTAACCGCTTGCCCAGCGCCGCGCGCGCTTCCGCCAGCGCCTGCGGCAGGTTGTGCTTGAGCTGCGTGAACAGTTCGTCGTGCAGCGCCAGTTCCTGCTTCCAGGCATCGGCGTCGATCGACGTGACCTGCGCGAACTGCGCCGACGAGAACTCCAGGCCATTCCAGTTCAGGTCCTCGTAGCGCGGGCTGGTGCCGAACACGTGTTCGGCCCCTGGCCTTTGCCTTGCACGCGGTCGATCATCCACGACAGCACGCGCATGTTCTCGCCGAAGCCCGGCCACACGAAGTTGCCGTCGGCGTCCTTGCGGAACCAGTTCACGCAATAGATCTTCGGCAGTTTCGCGCCCGCGGCTTCGAGCTTCTTGCCCAGTGCGAGCCAGTGGCCGAAGTAATCGCTCATGTTGTAGCCGCAGAACGGCAGCATGGCGAACGGGTCGCGGCGCACCACGCCCTGCTGGCCTGCTGCCGCGGCGGTGGTTTCCGAGCCCATGGTGGCGGCCATGTAGACGCCTTCGGTCCAGTTGCGCGCTTCGGTCACCAGCGGCACAGTGGTCGAGCGGCGGCCGCCGAAGATGAACGCATCAATGGGTACGCCGGCCGGGTTGTCCCAGCTCTCGTCGATTGACGGGCATTGCGACGCCGGCGCCGTGAAGCGCGAGTTCGGGTGGGCGGCCTTGGCGCCGGTCGCCTTGGCGATTTCCGGCGTCCAGTCCTTGCCCTGCCAGTCGATCAGGTGCGCCGGCGCTTCCTTGGTCATGCCTTCCCACCACACGTCGCCCTCGTCGGTCAGCGCCACGTTGGTGAAGATGACGTTCTCCTTCAGCGTCGCCATGGCGTTGTAGTTGGTCTTCTCGCTGGTGCCCGGGGCCACGCCAAAGAAACCGGCTTCCGGGTTGATCGCGTACAGGCGGCCGTCCTTGCCCGGCTTGATCCAAGCGATGTCGTCGCCGATCGTGGTGACCTTCCAGCCCTCGAAGCCCTTCGGCGGGATCAGCATGGCGAAGTTGGTCTTGCCGCAGGCCGACGGGAACGCAGCAGCGACGTGGAATTTCTTCCCTTCGGGCGAGGTCACGCCCAGGATCAGCATGTGCTCGGCCAACCAGCCTTCGTCGCGACCCATCGTCGAGGCGATGCGCAGCGCGAAACACTTCTTGCCCAGCAGCGCGTTGCCGCCGTAGCCCGAGCCGAACGACCAGATCTCGCGCGATTCCGGGAAATGGACGATGTACTTGGTCGGGTTGCACGGCCACGCCACGTCCTTCTCGCCGGCGCCGAGCGGCTTGCCGACGGTGTGCACGCACGGGACGAAGTCGCCATCGGTGCCCAGCACGTCGAATACCGCCTTGCCCATGCGCGTCATGATGCGCATGTTGACGGCCACGTACGGCGAATCGGACAGCTCCACGCCGATATGGGCGATCGGCGAGCCTAGCGGGCCCATCGAAAACGGCACCACGTACAGCGTGCGGCCGCGCATGCAGCCGTCGAACAGGCCGTTGAGCGTCTGGCGCATTTCGGCCGGGGCGATCCAGTTATTGGTCGGGCCGGCGTCTTCCTTCTTCTGCGAGCAGATGAAGGTGCGGTCTTCGACACGCGCGACATCGGAAGGATCGGACAGGGCCAGGTAGGAATTCTTGCGCTTGGCAGGGTTCAGGCGCTTGAGCGTGCCGGCGGCAACCATCTGCTCGCAGAGGCGGTCGTACTCTTCCTGCGAACCGTCGCACCAGTGAATGCGCTCGGGCTTGGTCAGCGCGGCGATCTCGGCAACCCAGGCCACCAGCTTCTGGTTCTTGACCCAGGCCGGGACGTTCAACGCCGCCGTGCCTTGCATCGATGGGTGGTTCATACTGCAACTCCAAAGTGTGTAAAGGGAAGGAAGGGGGAAATCTTTTCAAAGCCCGGTCCTCGGCCGTCAAGGCCGGTGTGTTTCGTGGTCTACACCGGCCGTCACATCCCGTTACAACTCCTGTGCGGCCCCGGCAACGCAAAGGGTCGCTGCATTCCCCGCGCCTGCGCTACAGTTGCGCTTCGCCCGCGCGGGGGTGCTGCACAGGGCCAGGCGGGCTTTGTCCGACGGCACCGGGTGTCGGGAGCGAGGCTCGACCGACAATCCCGGGCAGCACCGGAGCGGGCAAGGATACCACTGCTGCACCCCGCTTGTTTTTGCTGCGCAGCATTGCCGGTCCCGGGTTTACGCACGGATTGTGCCGGCATGCGATACCCGACAATACGTCGGTGGTGCACGGTTTCCGTTGCCGCGCACACCAATCCGGGTCACCAGGCCAGCCGACAAGAAAGAGTTGCCGATGAAGATTGCTGTACTCGACGATTACCAGGATGCCGTGCGCAAGCTGCCCTGCTTCAGCTTGCTGGAAGGACACGACGTCAAGGTGTTCAACAACACCGTCAAGGGCGTGGGCCAGCTCGCCGCGCGCCTGTCGGACGTGGAGGCGGTCGTCCTGATCCGCGAACGCACGCGCATCACGCGCCAGCTGCTCGAAAAGCTGCCCAAGCTGAAGATCATCAGCCAGACCGGCCGCGTCGGCACCGCGCCGAACACGCATATCGACGTCGAGGCGTGCACCGACCGTGGCGTGGCGGTGCTCGAAGGCGTCGGCTCGCCGGTGGCGCCGGCCGAACTGACCTGGGCGCTGATCATGGCGGCCCAGCGCCGTATCCCCCAGTATGTGGCCAGCCTCAAGCATGGCGCCTGGCAGCAGTCGGGCCTGAAGTCGACCACCATGCCGCCGAACTTCGGCCTGGGCCAGGTGCTGCGTGGCCAGACCCTGGGCATCTGGGGCTACGGCAAGATCGGCCGGCTGCTGGCCGGCTACGGCCGCGCCTTCGGCATGAACGTGCTGGTGTGGGGGCGCGAGGCATCGCAGGAAGCCGCGCGCGCCGAGGGCCTCGCGGTGGCGGAGTCCAAGGACCAGTTCTTTGCCGAGAGTGACGTGCTGTCGCTGCACCTGCGCCTGAACGACGACACGCGCGGCATCGTCAAGCTGACCGACCTGACGCGCATGAAGCCGACCGCGCTGTTCGTCAACACGAGCCGCGCCGAGCTGCTCGAAGAGAACGCACTGGTCGCGGCGCTGAACCGCGGCCGTCCGGGCATGGCCGCAGTGGACGTGTTCGAGTCCGAGCCGATCCTGCAAGGCCACGCGCTGCTGCGCATGGAAAACTGCATCTGCACGCCGCACCTCGGCTACGTGGAGCGCGACAGCTATGAGCTGTACTTCCGCACGGCGTTCCAGAACATCCTCGATGTGCTCGGCGGCCAGCACGACAGCATCGTCAATCCGAAGGCCCTGACGCCGGCGCTGTCGCGCTGAGGGGGAAGGGTTTCTCCCCTCTCCCGCCCGCGGGAGAGGGGCCGGGGGAGAGGGCAGGCGCTGGCATACCCACGCGCTGTACTTCGCAGACCCTCCGATCCTCTCCCCCACCCCTCTCTACTTCGCGGGCGAGGTGAGCCTGGTTCGACCGCGCTTGGTAGCAGCTGGCGCCTCACCACTTTGTCCCGTCGCGGACGCGAATCTCACGAAACCGCTACACTCGGGACTTCCCTGACCGCCGGCCGTCCATGGCTCGCGGCGCCCTCCCGACAACAACAAGGCGCTTGCGCGCCACCCCCTCCTCCAAGGCCGGAATGGACCCCAGGCTCGTGACGCTCTGCGTCGCAATTTCGTCATTGGCACCGGTGCGATGATCGTGACCGGCATGTTGAACGACATTGCCGCCGATTTCGGCCTGGGCGTGGCCAGTGCCGGCCAGCTTATCTCGGTGTTCGCGCTGGCCACCTGCGTGGGTGCGCCGCTGTTTGCCACGATCGGCTCGCGCATCGACCGCCGCCTGTTGCTGGCCGGTTCGCTCCTCATCTACGCGGTGATGCACCTGGCCGCCGCGCTGGCGCCGAGCTTCGCCACGCTCATGGCGATCCGCTTCCTGACCGCGATCGGCGCGGCCATCTATACGCCGCAGACTGCTGCCACCCTGCCCCTGCTGGTCAATGCGCAGACGCGCGGCCGCGCGATCAGCTTCGTGTTCCTGGGCTGGAGCGTGGCCAGTGTGGTCGGCATGCCGCTCGGCACCTGGATTGCCAGCACGCTGGGCTGGCGCGTGAGCATGGCGGTAGTTGGCGTGCTCGCGCTGCTGGTGTCGGTGGCGGTATGGCGCGCGCTGCCGCGCGGGCTCAACGTGCCGGCCGCGGGCCGCGAGGCGTGGGGTGCCGTGCTGCGCCACCGGCCGATCATGCTCGTGGTGGCCGCCACGATGATCCAGTCGGCCGGCATGTTCACGATGTTTACCTACATTGCGCCGCTGATGCGCGATGTCCACGGCATCAGCGGTGCCGCGCTGAGCCTGATGTTCCTGGCCTATGGCGCGTGCGGCGTGCTCGGCAATGCCATGGCGGCCTCGCGCATGGACCGGATCACGCCGAGCCGGATCGTCCAGATCGCGCTGCTGACCTCGATCATGGCAATGGTGCTGTGGCCGCTCGCGGGCCTGGGCAGCGTGGCGCTGGTGCTGCTGTTCATGCTGTGGGGCGTGGGCGGGTTTGCCACCAACAGCGCGCAGCAGGCACGGCTGGTGATGATCGCGCCGGAACGCGCATCCGTGTCGATCTCGCTCAATTCGTCGTCGATCTACCTTGGGCAGGCGCTGGGCGCCATGGCCGGCGCGGCCATCTATACGGTGGCCGGCAGCGGCTCGTTGCACTGGGGCGCCGCGGCGCTGATGCTGGCGGCGCTGGCCGTCTCGCAACGGGCGCGGGCGCTCGGCTGCCAGTGGCCGCCGCGGCAGGCGCCGCAACAGGCCTGAGCCGTTCCCCACGCCTGCCCCGGAAGCTGGCTGAGCCGGGCTCCGCTCCACAGGTTTTCCACAGTGTTGTCCAGCGCACTGTCCACCACCTGTCCCACGCGTATCCACGGGGTTATCCACAACTCCTGCGCGAGGGCATCATGAGCGAATCGAACGCAGCCCTGGCCGGCGCGCGCGTGCTGGCGATCAGCATCGGCAAGGCCATTCCGCTGGTGGTGTCCCGCGCCGGTACCGAAGCGGTGGTGATGTCCGGCATCCGCAAGCATCCCGTCAGCACGCTGACCCGCCCGCTCGGCGTGCAGCTGCGCCCGCTGGGCGTGGCCGGTGACGAGCAGGCGGACCTGAGCGCGCACGGCGGCCTCGACAAGGCCGTGTACGCCTATCCGGCCGAGCACTACGCGTGGTGGAACGCGCGCCGCCGCGCCGCGGCACAGCCCGATGCGCACCGTGGCCTGGCCTTCGGCGCCATGGGCGAAAACCTGACCATCGAGGGACTGGACGAGACCGAACTGTGGGTCGGCGATGTGCTGCGCATCGGCACCGCGGTGCTGCGCGTGGCGTCGCCGCGCCAGCCGTCGTGCAAGTTCAACGCCGTGCTCGGCTACCGCCACGCCGTGCGCGACATGGTCGAGAGCGGCTATTCCGGCGTCTACCTGAGCGTGGTCCAGACCGGCGAAGTCCATGCCGGAGATGCCATCCGTGTGCAGCCAGGGCCACGGGAGCTGTCGATCGACAGCATTAACCGGTGGCGCCGCGAGGGCCGGCGGCATCTTTTCTGATAATGTTTGTCTATCGATACAAGCAGTCGCCCCACAAACGCCACGCTACCCTCGTTGCCCATCAAGCCACGCCCGGAGCACGCCGTTACCCGATCTGTAATGGGCTGTAATACTCCACGCTGGCTAGGCGGGGCGAACCGCTGTACTAGTAGAGGTTTTGCGCGACACGTACCCGCCCGGCCCCCGGGCCGCCCGTCCAGGGCGGCCGCGGCAGGAACAGAGGCGGGACGTCACCGGGGAGGCGCGCTGCGGCTAAGAGGGTCCACACACAATGAAGACAGACAGGATCGACCAGCCCAAGGGGTTTGTCGACAGCAACTGGAGCGCGTCCGCGGGAACGGGACGGGGCCGGGTATCGCCGTGGGCCGTGGTGGTCACGGTGGCGGTGCTCGCCGGACTGGGATGGTTTGCCTGGCGTACGTGGCTGGCGCCCAAGCCCGTCGCCAAGGGGCCCGCGCCGGTGACGGTGGCCACCGCGCTGGTGCAGCAGGGCGACGTACCGCTGCAGTTCACGGCCAACGGCAATGTGACGGCGTTATCCACAGTCGAAGTGCGCTCGCAGGTCTCGAGCACGGTGCGCGCCGTCCACATCAAGGAAGGCCAGACCGTCAAGCCCGGGGACCTGCTGTTCTCGCTCGACACGCGCATGGACGAAGCCAACCTGGCCAAGGCCCAGGCGCAGCTTTTGCGCGACCAGGCCGACCTGGCGGACGCGCGCCGCAACCTGGCACGCAGCAAGGAACTGCTGGAGCGCAATTTCATCTCGAAGAGCGCGGTGGACACGGCCCAGGCCAAGGTGGACGGCTTCGAGGCGACCATCCGCGCCGACCAGGCCGCGATCGAAGCCAGCCGCGTCGCGGTCAGCTACGGCGCGATCCGCGCCAGCATCGGCGGCCGCACCGGCGTGATCAACGTCTTCCCGGGATCGATGGTGATGCCCACCAGCACCGGGCCGATGGTCACAGTTGCCCAGATCCAGCCGATTGCGGTGACCTTCAGCCTGCCCGAACGCCAGCTCGCGGCACTGCGCGAGGCGTTGCACGCAGGCCCCGTGCAGGTGACCGCCCAGCCCAACGACGGCAGCAAAGCTCCGGTGACGGGCAAGATCACCTTTATCGACAACACGGTCGATCCGCAGTACGGCACCATCCGCGTCAAGGCGCAGTTCGACAATGACGAGCAGCGGCTGTGGCCGGGCACCTATGCCAATGTCAGCGCGGTGGTGCAGACCCTGAAGAACGCGTTGTCCGTGCCGCCCCAGGCGGTCGTGACAGGGCCTGAAGGCCGCTTCGTCTATGTCGTGCAGCCTGACAGCAAGGTGGCCCGCGTGCCCGTGAAGCTGGTGACCACTACGGCGACGTCGGCGGTGGTCGAAGGCGTGCAGCCCGGTATGCGCGTGGTCGTGGAAGGCACGCAGAACCTGCGCCCGGGCATGGTGGTGCGCGAGGCGACGCCCGCTTCTGCTGCTTCCGCCGCTTCGGCCAGGCCGGCGAGCGCGCCTGCCATTGCGCAGGGGCACTGAGCCATGACGCTGTCCGAGCTTTGTATCCGCCGTCCGGTGATGACGGTGCTGCTGTGCATCGCCGTCATCGTCACCGGTATCGTGCTGTACCCGACGATCCCGATCGCCGCGCTGCCCAGCTTCAACTCGCCGGTGATCCAGGTCACGGCCACCCTGCCCGGGGCCAGCCCCGAAACCATGGCCGCCTCGGTGGCCACCCAGCTCGAAAAGCAGTTCGCGACGATCCCCGCGTGTCGGTGATCAGTTCATCGAACACGCTCGGCAACTCGAGCATCACGATCGAATTCGACAGCGACCGCGATATCGATGCCGCGGCCGTGGACGTGCAGGCGGCGCTGTTCCGCGCGCAGCGTTCGCTGCCGATCGAGATGACGGTGCCGCCGTCGTACCGCAAGGTCAACCCGGCCGATGCGCCGGTGCTGCTGCTCGCGATCAACTCGCCGGCGATGAGCCTGGCCGAACTCAATGCCTTCGGCGACAACCTGATCTCGCCGACGCTGGCCACGCTGCCCGGCGTGGCGCAGGTGCAGGTGTTCGGCCAGAAGCGCTTCGCGGTGCGCGTGCGCGCCCACCCGGATGCGCTCGCCGCGCGTGGCCTCACGCTCGACGAACTGGCCACGGCGCTGAACCGCGCCAACGCCAACACGCCGGTCGGCACGCTCGACAGCGCGCGCCAGACGCTGACCATCCAGGCCAACCGCCAGCTCGCCAACGCCGACGCGTTCCGCAACATCATCGTCGCGAGCCAGGCCAACGGCGTGCTGGTGCGGCTGTCCGACGTGGCCGAGGTTGAGGACAGCGTCGAGACCATCAAGACCGGCAGCTGGCTGAACAACGAGCGCTCGATCGTACTGGCCGTGCTGCGCCAGCCGGACGCCAATACCGTGGCCGTGGTCGACGCCATCAAGGGGGCGCTGCCCCGCCTGCTGAGCCAGATGCCGGGCTCGGTCAACGTGGCGGTGGTCAACGATCGTTCCAACTCGATCCGTGAATCGATCCACGACGTGCAGTTCACGCTGGCGCTGACCGTGGCGCTGGTGGTGATGGTGATCTTCCTGTTCCTGCGCCGCGCGGCCGCCACGCTGATCCCGACCGTGTCGCTGCCGATCTCGCTGATCGGCACGGTGGCGCTGATGAAGGCGTTCGGCTACAGCCTGGACAACGTATCGCTGCTGGCCATCACGCTGGCGGTGGGCCTGGTGGTGGACGACGCCATCGTGATGCTCGAGAACATCGTGCGCCATATCGAGGAAGGCATGCCGCCGCTCAAGGCCGCGCTGGTGGGATCGCGCGAGATGGGTTTCACCATCATGTCGATCTCGATCTCGCTGGTGGCGGTGTTCATCCCGATCTTCTTCATGCCGGGCGTGATCGGGCTGCTGTTCCACGAGTTTGCCGCGGTGGTGTCGTTGTCGATCCTGGTGTCGGCGCTGGTGTCGCTCACGCTGATCCCGATGCTGTGCGCGCGCTTCCTGTCGGCCGAAAATGTGCCGGTGGACGAATCGCAGCACGCGTACGGCGATCACGCCGGCCATGCGCCGGCCGTGGTGCAGAAGCAGACGCTGGGCATGCGCTCGACGCAGTGGTTCGAAAACCTGTTCGAGTGGACGCTGCACAAGTACGCGCACGGCCTGGACTGGTGCCTGGCGCACCGGCGCGTGGTACTGGCGGCCGCCGGTCTGACTTTCGTGCTGACCGCGGTGCTGTTCGTCAAGATTCCCAAGGGTTTCTTCCCCGAGGAAGACATCGGCCAGATCCAGGTCAACGCCGAAGGCCCGCAGGACATCTCGTTCGACGCCATGGCCGAGCGGCTGCGTGATGCCTCGGAGCGCATGCGTGCCAACCCCGCCGTAAAGAGCATCGTGGTCTCGATCGGCGGCGGCCCGTCGCCGGCGATCAACACTGGCCGCATGTTCGTCGAACTGAAGCCGCTCGGCGAGCGGCCCAAGATGGCGAAGGTGGTGGAGTCGCTGCGCAAGGACGTGGCCGGCATTCCGGGCCTGGCGGTGTATTTCTCGCCGGTGCAGAACCTGCGCCTGGGCGGGCGGCAGAGCAAGAGCCGCTACCAGTACACGCTGCAGAGCGTGAAGGCCGGCCAGCTCCAGGAATTCAGCGACAAGCTGATGGCGAAGATGCGCGCGGACACGCTGTTCCGCGACGTCACGAGCGATTCGCAGCAATCGGGTCTGGAAGCGCAGCTGTCGATCGACCGCGACAAGGCCAATGCGCTCGGCGTGCAGATGCAGGACGTGCGCACGGCGCTGTACTCGGCATTCGGTGAGCGCCAGGTGTCGACGATCTATACGCCGATCGATAACTACTACGTGATCCTGCAGGCCGCCGACGTGGATCGGCAGGACGAAAGCGCGTTCACCAAGCTCTACGTGCGCAGCAAGACCGGCCAGATGGTGCCGATCTCCGCGTTCGCCACGACCGAGCGCCGCGTCGGGCCGATCGCCGTGAACCACCAGGGCCAGCTGCCTTCGGTGACGGTGTCGTTCAACCTGGCGCCCGGCGCGGCGCTGGGCGAAGCGTCGGCCAAGATCGACCGCTACCGGCAGGAGATCGCCATGCCGAGCGCCATCTTCACGAGCTGGGGGGGCGACGCGGCGGTGTTCCAGTCGTCGCAGGCCACGCAGATCGTGCTGCTGGTGGCGGCCATCGCGGTCATCTACACGCTGCTGGGCGTGCTGTATGAGAGCTACATCCACCCGCTGACGATCCTGGCCGGGCTGCCGTCGGCGGCCATCGGCGCGCTGCTGACGCTGTTCCTGTTCAACGTGGAGCTGTCGCTGATCGCGACCATCGGCGTGCTGATGCTGATCGGCATCGTCAAGAAGAACGCCATCATGATGATCGACTTCGCGCTTGCCGCGCAGCGTGAACAAGGCATGGCCCCGGCGCGGGCCATCCGGCAGGCTTGCCTGCTGCGCTTCCGGCCGATCATGATGACCACCTTCGCTGCCATCATGGGTGCCCTGCCGCTGGCGCTGGGCCTCGGTGCTGGCGCCGAGCTGCGCCAGCCGCTCGGCCTGGCCGTGGTGGGCGGCCTGCTGTTCTCGCAGGTCATCACGCTGTTCATCACGCCGGTGATCTACCTGGCGCTGGATCGGTTCTCGGGTACTGGCCCGTTGCAGATCGATGCGGACGGGAACAGAATGCCGGAGACGGTGCATGCGGAGACGGTGCAGCAGCACTGAAGGACGGCAGCGAAGTTTTCCACTTCCGCTTGCGTGAGCGATGACGGCGCGCTGGCTACGATGACTTGCGCGTGCTAACCGACAGGTGGTCCCCGCGAATGCGGGACCCGGCAACTTTCAGGAAGGCCGCACCGCGTGGGCCTGTCACTGCAGCCACTATCCGCAACGCGTGGCGGCGCGAATCTGGTCTGTACTTATATGGCCCCCGGGCGCAGCCGGATGGAGCCGACCACGGCGTCCCATAACTCCAGCGCTTCCTCGTCGCTGGCAAACGACTCCTTGTTGGTGCGGTAAGCGCTTTCGCCGACCTGCAGCGATATATTCAGATTTGGTTCTGCCAGGGAGTCGGCCTTGCCCGGCGCTTCCCATTTGAAGCCGTAAGTCCGCTTGCCGTCCTGCGTGCCTGCCACAAGAATCTCGTCGGCCTCGATGGGGCCGACCCGGCGCTCACGATTGCGCAGTTGAGTAAAGCCGGCCACCGTGCCTAGCAGCCCGGCCAGAACCTCGCCGGCCCGCTTGCGCAGGCCGGGCTCCACGCTGCGTTGTACGTAGGCAGTGATCCCGAATGAAACGTCGGGCTTGCCGGCCAGGTGGATCACCATGCGCCAGCTTTCGAGGTTCAGTTGCTTGTCCACCAAAACAACATCATTGGCGGCATAACCGATTCCTGCTGGCAATTCTCCCGGCGGAATCTCCCGCCATTCACGAGACAATTTTTCGCAATCAGACAGCGCCGACTGCTTATTGTCGGGAGAGACATTTCCCGCATACCTTACGGTCCTTGACCCGGCCCTGAAGTACGTCTCGAAGCGATAAAGTATGTCTCCCGTCGGTCTGTTCCACGATATTAGCGTCACTGCTCCATTGGCATGCGGCACGCGCTCGATAAACATGCTGCCATGCTTGACGTGTCGGGCCTCCCGCAGGGCCTGCTCCTCTTTGGCGACAAACTGATCCAGGCTTGCCTGCGTCTGAATCGCGGGCATCGCTTCGATTTTGACCCCGTTGTGTACATGGCTCTCGATTGTCCGCGCGTCTCCAGGCAGGTCGACCAGATGCCGACCGATGGCATGGGTTCTCCATCCCTCTTTCATGCTGACTCCTTCTTGTGCCATTGGGCTTGCTGGGCGATTTTCACGATCGCATACATCGTGGCGTATAAGGCGCGCTTGTCCCCATAGCTGTCCTGATGGTCGTAGCAGATATGCTTGTTCTGTTGCCCTGGACAGTCCTGGCCGTGGGCAAAGCTCATTTCGATGCCTGCCTTTGCCGGCGCTGCACCGGATTGATAAGGAACCGTGCCATCCCCCGGACAATCTGGTTTGCTGAGCGTCAGGCTGAACCCCTCCGAAGTCCTCAGCATGCCATTTCCACTATCGCCGGTAACTTTGCCCATCTCGGGATCGAATGCTCCGACGCCGGTCCCCTCCCATGCAACCTCGCCTCAGCTGAACCGATCTGTGCTTGCAAGCAGTCCGCTGTTGAACAGCCCGCCACGCTCTTTCTCGGCGTTTCTCTGCCCTTGTGCGCCGTAGTAAGCAAAGGTGGGCGCCTTGCATTGCTCTTTGATTGCTTGCTTACCAGCCGCCCATCGAATGGGTCACCACGATGACCTTTTCGGCTACCGGTCGGCCTGGCTTGCGGCGCCGGATGCGGCAGTGGGTGCCACCCTCCCCGTCGGGCGTGTCCTCGGCAACGACCGTCTTGCCTTCGTTGTAATACGGCAGGATCGTGTTCTCGATCAGGTCCTTGATGGCCGCACCGGAGTCGCGGTTGCTCTGCAGCCAGTTGTAGCCGCCGGCCCAGACATCGAACTGGTAATTGGCCGCGTGCAGGATTTCCTCGCGCGTCAACGCCTCGCCACGGTCCGCACCCCAGTCCAAGGGCGGGGATTGGCCGTCCTCGGCGGCCCAGCCCTTCAGGTCAGCTACGCAGCGCTCGAAATCATATTCCGCCAGTGAGTTCAGGAGGTGCTGCAAATTGCCCATGAACGGGTGGTAGGAGGAACGCATCAATGCTCCCCAGCCGCGCGCTACGAGCACGTTTCTGGGCAGCCCGCTCAGGCCGGCATCGATCGGCCCGCTGGGATCGACCTCCACCGTGGCGGTTGCCAGGTCGTGGGCGCGATCCTTTGCATTCTTGAACAGATAGCTGAAGAGTTGGCAAATGGCATCTGCCGCGCCGCGCAGGTCCGTGTTTGGCGGACGCCAGGCGATGTCCTTCCCTTCCTTCTTCCTGAGATTGGTGCCCATGATGCCGGGCAAAAAGAGGACAGGGATAACGCAAGGTTTGGCCAGGATGATCTTTTCACGCTGATCTTCCGTCGGCGTCAGTGTCGCCGGAGCAAATTGATCGCCGTCGTTGTCGATGATGCTGCGGTAGAGTAGGTAGCCGGGATTTGCCATGGTGGTGGAGGGCCGGTAATGGCCTGCAATTGAGCGAGTCCGCGGCAAGTTATCTGCCGAACGGAACGCCCGGATTGACCGGCCGCAAGGAAAGTGTCAGCCGGCGGCACTGCACTGGCGGCAACCGTGATCGCGGCGCTGAAGGACCTGTCCGATGGCAACCTGGCCAATGTGGGCGAGAATCTCACCATTGGCGGCGGCGGTCCCGGTGACCGCAAAGAGATAAGGGAGGGAAGCCGTGTGATTTCAATCCGGTTGCATGTGGCCGGCATGCTGGCGGCAGCCACGACCGTGCTGACGGCCGGCTGCGCAACGCAGGGACCGTCTCCTGCGGCGGTCAGTGCCGCCTTCGCCGGCAAGTCCTACGTGCTGCTTGGCGAAGTCCACGACAACCCCGCCGGCCAGCAGCAGCGCCTCGCCGCACTGACCCGCGCCATCGAGCAAGGCTGGCGCCCTGCCATCGCCATGGAGCAGTTCGACCGCGAACGCCAGGCCGATATCGACCGCGCGCGCCGAGACGCCCGGCCGATGCCGACTATCTGATTGCGCAGGCAGGCAGCGGCGGATGGCAATGGCCACAGTACCGGCCGGTGGTGGCGTTGGCACTGCAGTACGACCTGCCGCTGCTGGCCGCGAACCTGTCGCGCGCCGACGCCGCCAAGATCGTGCGCGGCGGGCTCGACGGCCTGTTCACGCCGCAGGAGCGTACGCAGCTCGGCCTGACCGGGGCGTTGCCGCCGGATCTGGTGTCGGGCCAGACCGCCGTGCTGGACGAAGGCCATTGCGGCAACTTCCCGAAGGCCATGCTGCCCGGCATGCTCAATGCACAGGCTGCCCGCGATGCCGTGATGGCGGCCACGCTGCGGCCCTACGCGGCACGCGGCGCGGTGCTGATCGCCGGGAATGGCCACGTGCGCAACGATATCGGCGTGCCGCGCTGGCTTGGTACCGGCGAGGGCAAGGCCCTTAGCGTGGGCTACCTCGAGCGCGGCCAGGGCAATCCGGCCGATTTCGACCGCGTCGTCACCGTGGCCCCGGTCGAGCGTGGCGATCCATGCCGCGATGCCGTCGTGGGCAAGGCCATGCCGGGAGCCGCATCGGCACCCGCCTCGCGCTGAACGGCCTGCCAATCCACGTAAACCCCGATGCCTTGGCTGTCAATCTGACAGCCTTTTGACAGTTTTCAACGCCTAGAATCCGGCACATGATCCGTCAGCGGGTCATGCAGAAGTCAAACAACAATGCCGGCATGCAGTGCGTGCAACGGACAGGAGACAGCGACCTACCGGTTCCCTCGTGACGGTATGCGCCCCCGTCTCCCGATTCCCGTACGCAACGCCATGGCGGCGAGCCGAAGATACGGCAAGAACATTCCAGGAGCAGGAGACCGTTATGCGTCGCTCGATTCACCGTTTCGCCCACGTCGTCATGGCCTCGGCCGTGGTTGCGGCCACCGTCGCCGCCGCGCCTGCGTTCGCGATGGATACCGTCAAGTTCATGATCGGCGCCAACCCGGGCGGCGGCTACGACCAGACCGGCCGTGGCCTGGGCGCGGCGATGATCGCCTCGGGTGTCACCAAGACCGCCACTTATGACAACAAGGGCGCGCCGGCGGCACCATCGGCCTGACCCAGTTCGTCAATACCGACAAGGGCAACCCCAACGCGCTGATGGTCGTCGGGGCGGTGATGGTCGGTGCCATCGAGACCAACCATCCGCCGGTCACGCTCAAGAACGCCACGCCGATCGCGCGCCTGTTCGCCGACACCATGGTCATCACCGTGCCGGCCAACTCGCCGATCAAGTCGATCAAGGATCTGACCACGCAGCTCAAGGCCAACCCGGGCAGCGTGAGCTGGGGCGGCGGTTCGAAGGGTTCGATCGACCACATCCTGGCGGGCCTGATCGCCAAGGACGTCGGCATTGACCCGAAGAAGATCAACTACGTGCCGTTCCAGGGCGGTGGCGAGGCCTCGGCCTCGATCCTCGGCGGCCACGTGACGGTGGGCATTGCCGGCGTGTCGGAATTCCTGCCCTTCATCAAGAGCGGCAAGATGCGTGCGCTCGCGGTGACCTCCAAGGACCGCACCGCCGACATCCCGACCCTCAAGGAACAGGGCGTGAACGTCGAGATCTACAACTGGCGCGGCGTCTACGGCGCACCGGGCATTACGCCTGAACAGCGCAAGGCCATGATCGACGCCGTGGTGAAGGCGACCGAGAGCAAGGCCTGGAAGGAAACGCTGCAGAAGAACGACTGGACGCCGTTCCTGCTGACCGGCGACGAGTTCGGCAAGTTCGTCGACAGCGAATCGGCCCGCCTGGGCAGCACGCTGCGCGAACTGGGCGTGGCCAAGTAAAGAGCCAGGACGCGGTAGATGTGTCTTGCAGTACGGGTCCGCAGCCTGCGGATCCGAGCAGTGTTGAAATGTTACCTGTCGTGCCTGCCGGAGCCACTGGTGTAGAAGGTGGCCGGAAAAACGGCGCGGGGCCCGGTGTCTGCCACCTGCGATACCAAACCAAAACTACATGTCGCCGGGCCCTGCGGCCGCGCAGGAATCAGAAAGCCAGCGTCGCGGACGCCAGCCTCCTCCGGCTGGCGACGAAGGCCAAGGAGTCTCCAATGAAACCCTCCCATCTCGCCATCGGCATTGCCGTGCTGGCGATCTCGCTGTTCTTCTTCCTGGGCCTGTCGGGCATTTCGGGGGAAGAAGGCTATGCCGGCTTGTCGCCGCGCTTCGCGCCCACGCTGGTGGCGATCGGCCTGGCCGTGTGCGGCGCGCTGCTGACCTGGCAGGGCGTGCGCGGCGGCTTCCGCAACATGCCGGAAGAAGATGCCGAACTGCCCAGTGCCCCGCACAACTTCAAGGGCTTCCTGTGGGTGTCCGCCGGACTGGTGCTGAACATGGCGCTGATCGGCACGCTCGGCTTCGTGCTGTCGTCCACGCTGCTGATGGTGTGCGTGGCGCGCGGCTACGGCAGCCGCCGCATCGTGCGCGACGCGATCATCGGTCTGTGCATCACGCTGCCGATGTGGGCGTTGTTTGAATTCCTGCTCGGCATCAACCTGCCGCTGCTCCCCATCGCTGGCTTCTAAGCCCGCCTGTCCAGCTAGGAGTCACGAATGGATACCCTGAACCAGCTGATGCACGGCTTTGCCGTGGCCATCACGCCGATCAACCTGATGTGGGCCCTGGTGGGCTGCTTCCTGGGCACCGCCATTGGCGTGCTGCCCGGCATCGGCCCCGCGCTGACGGTGGCCATGCTGCTGCCGCTGACGGCCAAGGTCGAACCCACTGCTGCGCTGATCATGTTCGCCGGCATCTACTACGGCGCGATGTACGGCGGCTCGACCACCTCGATCCTGATGAACACGCCGGGCGAGTCTTCCACCATGGTCACGGCCATGGAAGGCAACCTGATGGCCAAGAACGGCCGCGCGGGCCCGGCCCTCGCGACCGCGGCGATCGGCTCGTTCGTGGCCGGCACCATTGCCACGGTGCTGCTGTCGATGTTCGCGCCGGTGGCGGCGGATGTCGCGCTCCAGTTCGGCCCGGGCGAGTACTTCATGATCATGCTGCTCGCATTCACCACGGTATCGGCCGTGCTGGGTTCGTCGCTGCTGCGCGGCATGACGGCGCTGTTCCTGGGCCTGGGCATCGGCCTGATCGGCATGGATTCGCTGTCGGGCCAGACCCGCTACTCGATGAACGTGCAGGAGCTGTACGACGGCGTCGACATCGTGGTCGTCGCCGTGGGCCTGTTCGCGGTCGGCGAGGCGCTGTTCAACGCGTTCTTCCCGCAGCCGGAAGGCACGTTCAACAAGCTCAGCTCGGTCCACATGAGCAAGTCGGACTGGAAGCGCTCGGTGCCGGCATGGATCCGCGGCACCATCATCGGCTTCCCGTTCGGCCTGATCCCTGCCGGCGGCGCGGAGATCCCGACGTTCCTGTCCTACGCCACCGAGAAGAAGCTGTCGAACCACAAGGAAGAGTTCGGCAAGGTCGGCGCGATCGAAGGCGTGGCCGGCCCGGAGGCCGCCAACAACGCCGCAGTGACCGCCACGCTGGCCCCGCTGCTGACGCTCGGCATCCCGACCTCGAACACCACCGCGATCCTGCTGGCGGCGTTCCAGAACTACAACCTGCAGCCGGGCCCGATGCTGTTCCAGACTTCGGGCGACCTGGTGTGGGGCCTGCTGGCGTCGCTGTATATCGGCAACGTCATGCTGCTGGTGCTGAACCTGCCGGCGATCGGCCTCTGGGTGCGCATGCTGCGCGTGCCGACGCCACTGCTGTACGGCGGCATCCTGATCTTCGCGGGGCTGGGCGCCTACGGCATCCGCCAGTCGTGGTTCGACCTGCTGCTGCTGTTCGTGGTCGGCCTGCTGGGCATGGTGATGCGCCGCTTCGATTTCCCGACGCACCGGTGATCGTAGGCCTGATCCTGGGGCCGATTGCCGAGAAGCAGTTGCGTAACGCGCTGTCGATCGGCCAGGGCGACTGGAGCCTGTTCGTGAAGCAGCCGATTTCGGCGACCATTCTCGCGATGACGGTGGCCGTGGTGGTGATTCCACGCCTGCTGCGCTGGCATGCGAACCGTCCGACGGCGCACGAACAGGCGGACAACGCGGCTTAAGGCATGGTTCGGTGCCATAAGGGGATCGAAGCCCGGCGCAATGCGCCGGGCTTTGTGCTTCTGGTGCCGGAATCCGCCGCGCAGCCGATGACCGCCTTTCATGTGATCCGGATGCCCTTCGTGGTACTCCCCACTGGCGCCCTGTATCATTGACCCAGACATCGCGTCGCGCCGGAGGAGACGGATTAGCGGCCTGCCCTGCCCGGGTGGCCACCGCGCGACATACAGCGGGACAACAAGACCAGGATCGCCATGTCCGAATCCGCCGAACGCCGCCTGACCCTTGCCGACATCGATGCCACGCTGGAACGCGTGCTGGCCCCATGGGTGCGCCAGCTCGGCTTGCGCGCCGAGGCCGTTGATGACGCCGGCATCACGCTGCGGCTGCCCTTCAACGAATCGTTCCGCCATGCGGGCGGGGTGGTGTGCGGCCAGGTGCTGATGTCGGCTGCCGATACGGCGATGATCGTCGCCGTGGCCTGCGCGCTGGGCGGCTTCCGGCCGATGACCACCGTCACGCTGAATACCAACTTCATGCGCCCCGTGATCGACGGCGATGTGCTCGTGCGCGCCAACGTGCTGCGCCTCGGCAAGACCGTGGTGTTCGGCGAGATCGAACTGACCGGCGCCGACGGCAAGCTGGCCGTGCAGGCCACTACGACCTACGCCCTGCTCTGATCGCATCAGGGCCCACGCAACGATTCGCAGAAAGCGCAGCATGACCGCAGGCACCGCCACTCCGTTTGACCAGATCGTATTCGCCGGCGGCGGCAACCGCTGCTGGTGGCAGGCGGGCTGGTGGGACACCGTGGCGCCGGAACTGCACCTGCGGCCGCGCGTGATCGCCGGCATTTCCGCGGGCGCCGCCACGGCCTGCATGATCTATGCGCACGACTCGCAGCAGACCATGGCGTACTACCGCCAGGTGCTGTCCGCGAACAAGCGCAATGCCTACTGGGGCAACCTGCTGCGCCGCGAGCGCGTGTTCCCGCACTACGGCATCTATCGCACGGCGCTGCTGTCGATCTTGGCGATGGACGCTTGAACACCTGCAGCAGCGCCGGAGATCCGCATCGGCGTGGCCCATATCCCGCGCTGGAGCGGCCCGCGCCTGGCGGTGGCGGCCGGCCTGCTCGCGTACAACATCGACAAGCACGTGCTCAAGACGCTGCATCCGCGGCTCGGGCGCAAGCTCGGCTTCCGGCCGGAGTTCGTGCGCGCGCAGGACTGCGGCTCGCCCGAGCAGCTCGCGGATTTGCTGCTGCAGTCGGCTTCGACACCGCCGTTCACGCCGGTGCTGCGCCGTGGTGGCCGCGCCGTGCTGGATGGCGGCCTTGTGGACAACGTGCCGGTGGACGCGCTCGACGCGGCGCCCGGCAATGTGCTGGTGCTGGTGACGCGGCTGTATCCGCGCCCGCGCCGTTTCGTGATGCAAAGCGGCGGCCAGCGCCGCCTGTACCTGCAGCCTTCACAACGCGTGCCGATTTCGAGCTGGGACTACACCCGACCCGACGCCATGACGCATGCTTATGAGCTGGGCCGCCGCGACGGGGAAACTTTCCTGCGCGAGTGGCCGTCGATCCTGAATACGGAACTGAAGCCCGGCGCCTAGCCATGTTGCATGGCGCTGGTCCGATCGTTTGTCGATGCGGCTGCGTGCCGCGACAGGAGTGATGGATGACCAAGCGCCAGACAACAACCGCCACGTCCGACAACGGGCAAAGGCGGGCCCGGCAAGTCAGCGCCGAGCCGGTGGTGGAGCATGTGCCGCGCGCACGCGGCAAGGGCGGCCGCCCCGGCCGTTCGCGCAAGGCGGACTTCGTCGTGATCGGCGGCGGCTCTGCCGGTGTGGCCTGTGCCCGGCGCGCGGCCTCGCACGGCGCCAGCGTGGTGCTGATCGAGCGCGACGAGATCGGCGGCACCTGCGTCAACCGCGGCTGCGTGCCGAAGAAGATGCTGTCGTACGGTGCGACCTGGGCCGCCATCCTGTCCGGGTGCCTGTCGCACACGGGCGGGCGTGAAGACTGGCGCGACGCCATCGTGCGCGTCAATGCGGAAGTCGCGCGGCTCAATGTGGTCTATGCGCAGCGCCTGCTCGAAGCCGGTGTCGACATCATCCGCGGCGATGCGATCGTCACGGCGCCCGACGAGGTCCGCGTGGGCGACGAAGTCATCCGCGCCAAGCGCATCCTGATCGCCACGGGCGCGCGGCCGAAGCCGCTCGACATTCCCGGCGGCGAACTCGCGAGCAATTCCGACGATGTGTTCACGTGGCAGACCGTACCAGGATCGATCGCGGTCATCGGCGGCGGCTATATCGGCGTGGAACAGGCATCGATCCTGTCGCGCTACGGCGTGAAGGTGGACCTGATCGTCGCCGGTGACAGGCTGCTGCCGCACTTCGATGCGGAAATCGCCGAAGCGCTGGCTGGTGCACTGGAAGCCAAGGGCGTGCGGCTGCACCTGAATGCCAGCGTCAACCTGATCAGCCAGGCCAACGGCGCGCTGGAAGTCTGCTACCGGCCCGGCAACAAGCCCGGGCAAACGGAGTCGGTGCGCGCGCAGGCGGCGCTCGCGGCGGTCGGGCGTATTTCCAATGGCGATGGGCTTGGCCTGGACGCGATCGGCGTCAAGCGTGGCGACAAGGGCGGCATCAAGGTGGACCGCCAGTTCCGCAGCTCGGTGCGTTCGATCCATGCGATTGGAGATGCCATCGAAGGCCTGCACCTGACGCCGGTCGCCACCGCGCAGGGCCGCTGGCTCGCAGACCGCCTGTTCGGCCGCCGCGGCGAACGCTCGGATTTCGACTTCGTGCCGACCGCCGTGTTCTGCGAACCGGCCATCGGCGCGGTCGGGCTGACCGAGGCCCAGGCGATCGAAGCGGCCGGCAAGCCTGAACGCATCCGTACCGTGGTCAAGCGCTTTGTCTCGCTCGAGAACCGCTTCGGCGGCAGCGGGCTGCCGTCGGTGTTCAAGCTCGTGCTGAATGCACGGACCGGACGCGTGCTCGGCGTGCACCTGATGGACAACGCCGCGCCGGAGATCGTACAGGCCATGGCCGTGGCGCTGCGGCTCGGTGTGAGGGAGTCGCATCTGGAGACGACGCTGCAGTTGCATCCGACGGTGGCGGAAGAGTTGTTCGGCTGAAGCGGAGCGCTCAGGGGGCAGCGTTATTGATGCGTGCCTGTCAAAGATCCTGTTCGCTGACAGGCAGCTTCAGCAATGCCCTGACCCCCTGCCCCTGCGATCCTTCGGTCAGCTCCACCGTCCCGCCGAACCGCGCCGCATCTCGCGCGAGATCGCCAGTCCCAGGCCGGACCCCGGTTCGGTGTTGCCCACGCGCCGGTAGAAGCGCGCGAATACCTTCTCGCGCTCGCTGGCGGGAATGCCGGGACCGTCGTCCTCGACCATCAGGCACGCGGTCTGGTCGAAGCGCCGTGCCGACAGCGTGATGCGGCTGCCCTTCGGCGAATACTGGATGGCGTTGTGCACAAGGTTGGCCAGCGCTTCGCGAAGCAGCGCCGCGTCGGCGCGAACAGGCAGCTTCAGGCCCGGCGTGGGCTCCCAGCCGAAGTCCTGCTGCTTGCCGCGTGCAAGCGGCAGGTAGTCGAGCGCGACCTGCTCGGCCACGCTGACCGCATCGACGATGTCGATGGCATCGGCTGCCTGCGCGGCCGTTTCGTCATGGTGTTGCCGTACCCGTGCCAGCGCCAGCAGCTGGTTGGTCAGTCGCGCCGCCTGCTCCAGTTGCGTGACGATGCCGCCGACGGCTTCCCCGGCAGCCTGGCGGGATGCGGGATCGTCGCCGCCCGCGCATAGCTGCCGCTGCGCGAATTCCGCCTGCGTCTTGAGGATGGCCAGCGGCGTGCGCAGCTGGTGCGCGGCATCGGCAATGAATTGCGCCTGCGCCTGCGCCATCGCCGCGGAGCGCGCGACATGCAGGTTCACGGCATCGACGAGCGGGCTGACTTCGATCGGCACGCGGCTGAACGAGAGCGGCGTGAGGTCGTCGGGCGTGCGCGCCTCCACATCGTCGCGTACCCGTCCCAGCGGGCGCAGCACGTAGGTCACGCCGCCGACCAGGATGGCGGCGCTCAGCACGATCAGCAGCAGGTCGCGCGCGAGCGCGCTGCGCCAGACCTTGCCGATCAGCGCGGTGCGGGGTTCGGCGGTTTCCGCTACCTGGATGATGACGCGCATGCGCGCATCGGGCCGGTACACGGGCCGCGCCATGACGGCGATGCGCACGGCATCGCCGCGGTAGTCGTCATCGTCATAGAAGCGCGGCTGGTTGTTGACGAGCGCGCCCTTCGGCAGCGGCAGGTCTTCGTAGCCGGTGACGGTCTCGACCGTGCCCGCGCGCTCGAGCGAGACGCGGTAGTACACATGGGTCTGCGCCGCGGTCTCGAACATCTCCATGGCGGCGTCGGGCAGCGTGAGCTGGACGCTCTCGCCGGCCATGCCGATGGCGTTGTCGATCGCGCGGATCGAGCCGTACAGCGAGCGGTCGTAAGCGGTGTTGGCGGCGTCGCGCAGCGTGCCGTAGGTGAGCCACGTATCGATCGCCATCATGGCCGCCAGTGCCGGCACCAGCAGCAGGAGCAGCTGGCGGCGCAGGCTGCCGCGCCGCCACAGCAGGATCGGATGCCGCGCGCGCTGGCGCAGCTTGCGTGGCCACATGTCAGGCAGCGGGAGTTTCGGGTTCGAGCAGATAGCCGAAGCCGCGCAGCGTGACGATGGTGACGCCGTGCCCGGCCAGCTTCTTGCGCAGGCGGTAGACCAGCACTTCGATGGCGTCGGGGCTGACATCGGCGTCGAGCGAGAACACCTTGTCGAGCAACTGGGCCTTGGTGAGCGGCTGGCCGCTGCGCGCAAGCAGCGCGCCGAGCAGCGTGGATTCGCGCGGAGTCAGCGCGAGCGGCTGGCCGTCGAGCGTAAAGCCGCGGCTCTCGCCATCGAACACCAGCGTGCCGCATTGCAGGCGCGGGTGCGCGCGGCCGCGGCTGCGGCGGATCAGCGCGAGGATGCGCGCTTCCAGTTCGGCAATGGCGAAAGGCTTGGGCAGGTAGTCGTCGGCGCCCAGGTTCAGGCCGCGCACGCGCTCGTCGAGCGTGTCCTGCGCGGTGAGGATCAGCACCGGCGTGCGGTCGTCGCGCGCGCGCATGGCCTTGAGCACGGCCAGGCCGTCCTTGCCGGGCAGGCGCAGGTCGAGCACGACAGCGTCGTACTCTTCGGCCGCGAGCCGCGCCTCGGCCTGCAGACCATCGGCGACGTGCTCGATCACGAAGCCGCCCTGCTCCAGCGCGCGGGACACCCAGCGCGCCAGTTCCACTTCGTCTTCCACCAGCAGAATGCGCATGCTGGTCCTCCTCCTGCTGTTTTGATGGTGCGGTCTAGGGGCCGCGGGCGCCTATAATAACCCCGCCCTGCCGATACCGGCGCGCCGACCGCCGCCAGTCCATCCGTTGCCGCTCTGCACAATCTTGTCCCAGCGCCTGCCCCCCTTGTCCGACCCCGACTTTTCGCCGGCCATGCCTGCCCCGGCCTCGACACTGCGCCGCAAGCTGCTGACCGGTGCCGTGCTGGCTCCGCTCGCGGGCAGGACACTGGCGCAGGACGCCATGCCCGCGCCGCCGGCACGCTACCCGTCCGAGTACGAAGTGACCGTCGCGCGCGCCATGCGCGAGGGCGCGGTCCACGTCTATGCGTCGACCGACCTCGAGGTGGTCCATCCGCTGATCCGTGCGTTCGAGGCGCGCTACCCGGGCATCCGCGTGCGCTACGAGGACCTGAACACGATCGAGCTGCACGAGCGCTTCCTGGCCGAAAGCGCCGCGCTCGGCAAGGCCCAGCCTGCCCCCGACGCTGCGTATGCCGACGTGCTGTGGAGCACCGCCATGGACCTGCAGATCAAGCTGGTCAATGACGGCTATGCCCAGCGCTACCAGTCGCCGGAGCGCAGCGGCCTGCCGAGCTGGGCGGTGTGGCGTGACGAGGCATGGGGCACGACCTTCGAGCCCGCCGTGATCGTCTACAACCGCAGCCACTTCGCGGGCACGAAGCCGCCAGGCAGCCGCAGCGGCCTGGCACGCCTGCTGCAGGAGCACGCGCCGCGCTGGCGCGGGAAGGTCGTTACCTACGATGTGGAGAAGTCCGGCGTCGGCTATCTGCTGGCCCAGCAGGATGCCCGCATGGGCAACGAATTCTGGTACCTGGCGCAGGCGCTGGGGCGGGCCCGCGTGAACCTGTCGGCATCGACGGCCGACATGATCGAGCGCATTGCCAGCGGCGAATTCGTGCTTGGGTACAACCTGCTTGGTTCCTACGCGCTGTCGCTGATGGAGCGCGGTGCCGGCATCGATGTGATTGCGCCGCGCGACTACACGCTCGTGATGTCGCGCGTGGCGTTCATTGCGCGGCGCGCACCGCGCCCGAATGCGGCGCGGCTGTGGCTCGATTTCCTGCTTTCGCGCGAAGGACAGGCGCTGCTCGGCAAGTCCACCTCGCGGCTCTATACGGTGCGCACCGACACCGACAGCCAGCACACGGCGGCGACGTTGTCGGAACGGCTCGGCTATGCACTGAGGCCGATCAGCGTGGGCCCGGGCCTGCTGGCCGCGCAGGACACGCTGCGCAAGCGGGCCTTCCTGTCGCGCTGGCGCGAAGCCATGCGCGGCTAGCCGGGAGCGTCAGGTCGCGCTGGCGGAGGCGTGTCCGGCGCTTTCGCACAGCGTGGACAGCTCCCGGTCCAGCTCGGCCATCGGACGCGGCACATAGCCGTGGCGCAGCGCCGGCGAATACTTGAGGGTGTCGATAAAGACGTCCGAAAGGCGCTCTGCATTGGCGTCCAGGTCGAAGTCCTGCGGCGAGAACAGCCAGTGCGCGAGCACGCCGCCAATCGCGGCATGGAAGGCGTTGACCGCCAGGTCCAGGTCAATGTCGGCCGGTAGCTGGCCGCGCTCCACGGACAGGCGCAGGTGCTCGCGGATCTTCACCATGCCTTCCTGGTGCGACTGGCGCTGGCGCTCGAAGATGGCGCCGTTGTCCTGCACCATCTCGCATTTGTGGAAGATGATCTCGAACACGCGCCGCCAGCGCGGGTTGACCACGGTCTGGCGCATGACGAAAGCGCAGATGTCGCGGATGCCGCCGAGCGGGTCTTCCTGGCGCGCGATGCGCTCCGGGTCGCACAGCGCTTCCACGGGCAGGTTCACACGGTCGCACATGGCCGCGAACACATCGCTCTTGTTCTTGAAGTGCCAGTAGATGGCACCGCGCGTCACGCCGGCCGCCTCGGCAATGTCCGCCAGCGACGGGCGGGCCACGCCGCGCGCATGAAACACGGTTTCCGCCGCGTCGAGAATCCGGTGGCGTGTTTCCAGCGCCTCTTCCTTGGTACGTCTGACCATGTCTATCTCTGGTGCCGGCATTCAGTGCCGGTCCGTTTTTGCTCCCCCTGGCGCGGCTGCCATTGCAGCGGCGCGTGCTGGTGTGCTGCACCGGCGGGTCGTTATCATCACTTCCGGAGTCCTGCGGGCACGAACCTGCCGCGACGACCGGCGCGCATCCTAACGCGTCCGGAAAGGCCGCGCATGGATTCAACGCCTGAATTCCGATTAAGTTGCACACAGTCAGCCAAAAAGCGCAAGCGAAGCGCCGAAAGCCCCGCTTTGCGACAGTGGCTTAACATACATGCTTGAATGTATATATAATACGCGCTTGCCCGACGTTCGGCCAGCAGCAGGTTTGTGCGCCACGCCACCCAGCATTTCTTGCTGACCCGTCGGTCATCAACACTATTCATCAAAGAAAAGGCCGCGTTCGTCGCTTTGTCATTGCAGTGACGACCCGTTTGGCTAGCATCACGCTTTTCTCCGCTGCGGGTCACGCAGCGGACCGCGTCGCGCCCCCATTCCCATGAGGCATGCCGGGCCGGCGCGGCGATCTCAAATTTTCATCATGGGGTTATCGATGAGGAAGTCCCAACGTATCCATTGCGTTGCCGTTGCCGCGTTGTCGGCGCTGGCGCTGACCGCTTGTGGCGAGAAGAAGCCCGAAGGCGGCGCCATGCCCCCGCCGGAAGTGGGCGTAGTCACCGTGACGCCGTCGTCCGTCGCCATCGTCAATGAATTGCCGGGCCGCCTGGAAGGCGTGCGTACCGCGGAAGTGCGCGCGCGCGTCGAAGGCATCGTGCTGTCGCGCAACTACACCGAAGGTGGCGAAGTGAAGGCGGGCCAGGTCATGTTCCGCATCGATCCCGCCCCGTACCAGGCGCAGCTTGCGTCGGCCAAGGCCCAGCTCGAGCGGGCCGAAGCCAACGCCGTGTCGGCGCGCCAGAAGGCCGAGCGCTACAAGCCGCTGGTGGCCGTCAACGCCGTCAGCAAGCAGGAATATGACGAAGCCGTGGCCGCCGCTGGCCAGGCCAACGCCGACATTGCCGCGGCCAAGGCCGCCGTGACCACCGCGCAGATCAACCTGGGCTACACCACCGTAACCGCCCCGATCGGCGGGCGCGCCGGCCGTGCCTGGTGACCGAGGGCGCGCTGGTCGGCAAGGGCGAAGCCACCAAGCTGGCGCTGGTCGAACAGGTCGATCCGATCTGGGTGACGTTCACGCAGCCGGCCGCGGAAGTCACGCGCCTGCGCCGTGCGATCGAATCCGGCTCGGTCAAGGGCATGAACGGCGGCGCCAAGGTGCATCTGTACGTCGAAGACGGCCGCGAGTACGAGCAGACCGGCAAGCTGCTGTTCTCGGACATGACCGTCGACCCGACCACCGGCGCATCACGCTGCGCGCGCAGTTCCCGAACCCGAAGCGCGAGCTGCTGTCGGGCACCTTCGTGCGCGTGAAGATCGAACAAGGCACGGATGAAAACGCGCTGACCGTGCCGCAGCGCGCGCTGATCCGCAATGCCCAGGGCGCAGCGTGCTGGTGGTGGGCAACGATGGCAAAGTGGCCGCGCTGCCGGTGAAGGCGCCGCAGGCGATCGGCGACAGCTGGATCGTGACCGAAGGCCTCAAGGGCGGCGAGAAGGTGATCGTCGAGGGCCTGCAGAAGGTCAAGGTCGGCGCGCCGGCCAAGGCCGTGCCGTTCCAGCCGGCCGGTGCTCCGGCGCCGACGGCCAAGCAGGCATCGGAGCCGCAACCGGCCACCGACACCAAGGCTGGCGCCAAGGCAGAGGCACAGGCTGACGCCAAGTCCGACGGCAAGCAAGGCTAAACCCAGCGCATCAGACAGAGGGAGCCAGTTTTATGGCAAAGTTTTTCATCGACCGGCCGGTGTTCGCGTGGGTGCTCGCGCTGATCATCGTGCTGGGCGGTCTGCTGTCGATCGTGCAATTGCCGATCGCGCAGTACCCGAATATCGCCCCCCCGACGATCTCGGTCACCGCCACCTATCCGGGTGCATCCGCCAGGACGCTCGAAGACTCGGTCACTTCGGTGATCGAGCAGGAGCTCAACGGCGCGCCCAACCTGCTGTACTACCAGTCGACCAGCGAGTCGTCGGGCCTGGCGTCGATCACCATCGCGTTCGCGCCGGGATCGAACGTCGACCTGAACTCGGTCGAAGTGCAGAACCGCCTCAAGCGCGTCGAGGCGCGCCTGCCGGCGGAAGTGCGCCAGCAGGGCGTGCGCGTCGACAAGGCGGGCAACAACTACATGATGTTCCTGACGGTGTCGTCGAAGTCTGGCGCCGCCGATGCGATTCAGCTCGGCAACTACGTCTCGTCGCAGGTGATCGACTCGATTCGCCGCGTGCCGGGCGTGGGCCAGGCCGACCTGTTCGGCACGGAATACGCGATGCGCGTATGGCTGGACCCGGCCAAGCTGACCGGCTACAACCTGACGCCGCTTGACGTCACGGCCGCGGTGCAGGAGCAGAACATCCAGGTCGCCGTGGGCGAACTCGGTGGCACGCCGTCGCCGAAGGGCACGGAGCTGAACGCCACCGTCACCACCGAAAGCCGCCTGACCACGCCCGAGCAGTTCGGTAACATCCTGCTGCGCACGAACCCCGACGGTTCCTCGGTCCGCATCAAGGACGTGGGCCGTGTGGAACTCGGCGGCGCCGATTACTCGACGCTCGCGCGCACCAACGGCAAGCCGTCGGCGGCCATCGCCATCAAGCTCGCCCCGACCGGCAACGCGCTGGCCACGGCCACCGCGGTGCGCAACAAGATGGAAGAACTGTCGAAGTACTTCCCGGCGGACTACCAGTACAGCGTGCCTTACGACACGTCGGCCTTCGTCAAGATCTCGATCGAGGAAGTGATCAAGACCCTGCTCGAAGCCGTGGTGCTGGTGTTCCTGGTGATGTACCTGTTCCTGCAGAACTTCCGCGCCACGCTGATCCCGACGCTGGTCGTGCCGATCGCGCTGCTCGGCACGTTCGGCGCGCTGCTGGCATTCGGCTTCTCCATCAACGTGCTGACCATGTTCGGCATGGTGCTGGCGATCGGTATCCTCGTGGATGATGCGATCGTCGTGGTGGAAAACGTCGAGCGGATCATGAGCGAGGAAGGGCTCTCGCCACGCCAGGCCACGCGCAAGGCAATGGGCCAGATCACGGGCGCCATCGTCGGCATTACGCTGGTGCTGACGGCCGTGTTCATCCCCATGGCGTTCTTCTCGGGCTCGGTGGGCAACATCTACCGCCAGTTCTCGCTGTCGCTGATCGCATCGATGGCGTTCTCGGCGCTGCTCGCGCTGACGCTGACCCCGGCCCTGTGCGCGACGCTGCTCAAGCCGGTCGAGGCAGGCCACCATAACGAGAAGAAGGGCTTCTTCGGCTGGTTCAACCGCACCTTCGTGCGCGCATCGGCGAGCTACCAGGGCGTGGTGGCGCGCATCCTCGCGCGCAGCGGGCGCTACCTGATCATCTACGCGGTCATCATCGTCGGCGTGGTGGTGCTGTTCAAGCGCCTGCCGTCGTCGTTCCTGCCTGATGAAGACCAGGGCTACATGATCACCGTGGTGCAGCTGCCCAACGGCGCTACGCAAGACCGTACCATCGGCGTGCTCAAGCAGATCGAGGACTACTACCTGCAGAAGGAAAGCAAGGTGGTGGACCAGATGATCACGGTGGCGGGCTTCTCGTTCTTCGGCCGCGGCCAGAACGGCGGTATCGCGTTCGTGCGCCTGAAGGACTGGAAGGAGCGCAGCGGCGCCAACGAGACCGCGCAGGCATTGGTGGGCCGTGCGTTCGGCGCGCTGTCGTTCATCAAGGACGCGATCATCTTCCCGCTGAACCCGCCGGCGATTTCCGAGCTCGGCAACTCGTCGGGCTTCGACTTCCGCCTGCAGGACCGCTCGGGCCAGGGCCACGCGAAGCTGATGGAAGCGCGCAACATGATGCTCGGCATGGCGGCCAAGAATCCGGTGCTGGTGGGCGTGCGCCCCGAAGGCCAGGAAGACGCGCCGCAGCTGCAGATCGACATCGACCGCGAGAAGGCCAAGGCGCACGGCGTGACCGTGGCGAGCATCAACTCGACCCTGTCGATCACGTTCGGCTCCAACTACGTCAACGACTTCATCTATGAAGGCCGCGTGCGCAAGGTGATCGTGCAGGCAGAGGGCGCTGACCGCCGCCTGCCGGACGACCTGACCAAGCTGCGCGTGCGCAACAGCAACGGCGACATGGTGGCGTTTGCCGCGTTCGCGACCTCGAAGTGGGTCATGGGCTCGCCGCGCCTGGAGCGCTACAACGGCATGCCGGCGGTGAAGATCGCGGGCCAGGCCGCACCGGGCCACAGCACCGGTGAAGCGATGCGCGTGATGGAAGAGAACTTCGCCAAGCTGCCGCCGGGCTTCGGCTTCGAGTGGTCGGGCCAGTCGTACGAAGAACGCCTGGCCGGTTCGCAGGAGCCGATGCTGTACACGCTGTCGCTGATCATCGTGTTCCTGTGCCTGGCCGCGTTGTACGAGAGCTGGTCGATCCCGTTCTCGGTGCTGCTGGTGGTGCCACTGGGCGTGCTCGGCGCACTGCTTGGCGTGACGCTGCGTGGCATGCCCAACGACGTGTATTTCAAGGTGGGCCTGATCGCGACGATTGGCCTCTCGGCGAAGAACGCCATCCTGATCGTGGAATTCGCCAAGGACCTGCAGGCCCAGGGCAAGGGCCTGATCGAAGCGACGCTCGAAGCGGTGCACCTGCGGTTCCGCCCGATCCTGATGACGTCGATGGCGTTCATCTTGGGCGTGCTGCCGCTGGCGATCGCCACCGGCGCGGGCTCGGGCAGCCAGCGCGCGATCGGTACCGGCGTGATGGGCGGGATGATCACGGCCACGGCGCTGGCGATCTTCCTGGTGCCGGTGTTCTTCGTGGTGGTGCGCAAGCGCTTCAAGGGCAGCGAGCGCCAGCACGAGTTCGAACGTGCGCGCCTGACCGCAGCGCAGGAGGACAACTGATATGACCAAGACACTGACCACATTGCTGCTGGTGGCCGGCGTTCTGACGGGTTGCACGCTGGCGCCGAAGTATGAGCGCCCGGTGCCGCCGGTGGCGGCCGGCTTCCCGGCCGCGCCGGAAGGCTATGCCACCGCCGAAGTGAAGACCGGCGAGACGCGCCGCGCCACCGATATCGGCTGGCGCGAGTTCTTCCGCGACCCGCGCCTGCAAGCACTGATCGCCACCTCGCTCGAAAACAACCGCGACCTGCGCCAGGCGGCGCTGCGCATCGAAGAGGCGCGCTCGCTGTACCAGATCCAGCGCGCCGACCTGCTGCCGACGGTGAACGCCAACGCAGGCTACACCCGAGCCCGCACCTCGCCGCCCAGACGGCCACCGTGCTGGGCCAGCCGTCCGTGAGTGACCTGTATTCGGTTGGCCTGGGTATCTCGTCCTACGAGCTCGACTTCTTCGGCCGTGTGCGGAGTCTGTCGAACGCGGCACTGGCGCAGTACTTCGCCACCGAGGAGGCGCACCGCTCGGCGTATATCTCGCTGGTGTCGGAAGTGGCCAAGGCCTATTTGTCCGAGCGTTCGTTCGCCGAGCAGTACGAGATCGCGCGTGACACGCTCAAGGCGCGCGAGAGCACCTACACGCTGGCCAAGCAGCGCTTCGACGTCGGCGCCACGTCCGCGCTGGATCTGCGCGACAACGAATCGCTGGTGGCGCAGGCGCGCGTCTCCGCGGCGCAGCTGGCACGCCAGCGCGCGCAGGCGCAGAACGCGCTTGAAGTGCTGGTGGGCAAGCCTATCGGTACCATCGAGAACCTGCCGGAGCCGATGCGCCTGTCGGACGAGCGCATCATCAGCGACATTCCCGAGGGCCTGCCTTCGGATCTGCTGGAGCAGCGTCCGGACATCCGCCAGGCCGAGCAGCAGTTGCTGTCCGCCAATGCGAATATCGGCGCGGCACGTGCGGCGTTTTTCCCGCGCATCACGCTGACGACCAACATCGGCACCATCAGCCCGACGTTCTCGGGACTGTTTGATGCCGGCACCAAGGCATGGTCGTTCGCACCGCAGCTCACGCTGCCGATCTTCGACTACGGCCGCAACAAGTCGAATCTCGACCTGGCCAATGTGCGCAAGAACATCCAGGTGGCCAACTACGAGAAGACCATTCAGACGGCCTTCGCGGAGGTGGCGGACGCCCTTGTCGCACGTGGCACGCTGGAAGACCAGGTGGCCGGGCAGGAGCAGGTCCGCAATGCCGAATCGGCACGCTACGAACTCGCGCGCCTGCGTTTCCGCAGCGGCGTGGCCAGCTACCTGGATGAGCTGGATGCGCAGCGGCAACTCTTTACCGCCGAGCAGGCGCTGATTCAGGCGCGGCAACTGCGGCTGAACAACTCGATCGATCTCTATCGTTCGCTTGGCGGCGGGCTGAAGGAGACGGGAGAGGTGGCCCAGGCGCCGGCTGCTCCGGCGGCGGGGACCATGCAATAACCGCTACGGTATTGGGCGGTAAGAACGGCGCGCCAATAGGTGCGCCGTTTTTTTGCCCGACGCTCAAAATTTATAAGACGCCGCCAAATAGAACACGATCGGATTCGGCTCCAGCTTCGTCTTGGACGTCGACAACACCGTCCCATCCGACGCCTTGACCGTCATCGTCGACGTCGACGACAGCGGGATATACGTGACCGACGCCGTCAGCCCCCAGTGTTCGTTGAAGTTGTAGGTGCCCCCGACGTTGAACACCGGCGCCCATGACGACGACGCATCGGCATGTACCGACGTCGGCCCCGGGATGCCCGCGCCGGCGGCAAGGATGGCGCCCAGGTTGCTGTTCAGCGAATTGGCAAAGGCCGGATTCACTTCGATGTTGGTGAAGAAGTTGTACGAAAGCCCCACTCCCACGAACGGACGGAAGCTCGAGGTCGGCTCCAGGAAGTGGTATTGCACCATTGCCGCGGGGCTCCATTGACGCGCCTTGGTGATGATCGGGTTGAGCGCAGGATCGCCCAGGCTCTGGTGGCCCAGCGCGCCGGCCGGGCCCGGCGGGATCAGTTCACCGTGGCCGTAGATCTTGAACTCCGGCGGAACGCCGCCTACTGCCGTCAGCGCGATATGGTCGGTGAAGAAATGGCTGAAGGTGAAGCCCACCGTATTGGCGTTCGACGTCGACAGGCTGCTGCCCGGCGCGCTGAACGTGCCGGGCAGGCCGAGCGGATAGTTGATCGGGACCTGGGCCACGGTCGTAGTGAGCGGGGCGCTGTGGCCACTGGTCTGGATGTTGAACCAGCCGGCCGTGACGACATTGTCTCCGGCCTTCTGCGCGTGGGCCGGCACGCTGGCGAGCGCTGCCAGCGCGGTGCACGCTGCGGCAAGGCATTTCAGGATCTTGTGAATGGCATGCATGTGATGTCCCCGGGCGATCAAAATGGTCTTGCAAAGAAGCAGGCGATCCGCAGCGTCATGCCCGTCAGGGCGTGGACGCTGCGTGGTGCCGCCTCGCGTTGTGTCCATGCGGCTTACTGCACGAAGGCGCCGACCGTGAAGTACGGACCGCTGCTGCGCGATTCGAGAAAGCCGAACACGCCGCCCGTGAACATCAGCTTGCCGGTGGGCGCCGCGTTCGCCGCGGCGTCCCTGGGCGTGACGGCGACCACGCCGGGCACGTTCTGCGAGTAATCGAGCCGGTAGGGATTGGCCAGCGAAGCATCGGACGGACGGAACGGATCCAGCATGGTCGCGGCAGCATTGACCAGAGCCGTGGTGCGGTAGTCGAAGTTGCTGTCCACGCCGACGTATTCGCCGTTCACCGTCCCCTGCGTGATGGCGACGGACGGCGACATCATGCCGATGCCGATTTCGTCGTCAGCGCCGAGCGGCCCGTAGGCCAGGTTGTCGCTGGCATAGCCCACGCGGATCATGACCGGCACCAGCGCGCCGCGCAGCTTGCCGACGATCAGGTAGGCCTTGCCCAGCGTCCCGCCCATGGTGGGCGGCTGGACCTCCGCCTTGTAGTTGGTGGAGAGCAGCGCACCGCTCGGCTGCGGCACGAAGTTGTTGCCCTTGCGGGCGCAGGTGCCGGTGGCGTTGTCGCACACCGTGAACGAGCCGTCGGCCGCGAGCTGCATGCGGTAATCCTGCGCGACCGTCTGGAAGTTCTTCGATGGCACCTCATGGAAACCCACGCCGTTGTAGTAGCCCGCGATCTTGGACAGGTCGGTCTCGGTCTGCGCAAAGCCGATGAACTGGAAGTACGGGAAGGTAGTGTCAGGCACCGCACCGGCACCGCCGATGCCGGCGAAGCGGATGCGCGCGCCCGGGATGGTGCCGCCGACGACGCCCATCCCCACGAACAGCCTGGCCGGACGGTTCGGGTCCAGGCTCGCGCCGTTGAGCCGGAACGCGCACTGGTTCAGCTTGGCGGTGGGCAGCCCGGTTTCCTGCGACAGCGCGCCTTCCATCACGTTCTGCCCGTTGGTGGGGTCGCTGCGTGTCGGTTGAACGGTGCCGGTGGTGCGCGGCACCGACGAATCGAGGAACGACGCGCCACGTCAGCTTTGTGGTGTCGACCTGCACTTTGACCAGCTCGCCCGAACCGGTGCCGCCGGTAAACGTGGTGGAGTAGTCGAGCGATGCCGGGCACAGGCGGGTTTCGACGGCCGCGGGCGTGGCAGGCGCGCTGTCGCCACCGCCGCCTCCGCAGGCTGCAAGCCCGGCGGCAGCGGCGGCGGCCAGCACGCCGGCGCGCAAGCCTGCGGGGACCGGGCGGTTGGAGATGAACGATCGTGAACGGTTACGGGGCTGCATGGCCAGTCTCCTCTTTGGTATTTGATTGGCTTTGGGCAGATAGGTGTGGGGGCGCAAGGGATCGGGTCAGGGGCTCGCGAGTACGCTGACGCGGAAGGTCGGACCGGAGGAGCCCGCCAGGTGCGCGAACACACGGCCGTTGGCAATCAGCGTGCCGGTGGTACCGCTGTTGTCGGTGGTGTCGACCATGCCTGCCGTGCCCTGCGTGAAGTCGAGCTGGTAGCCGCCCGTCTGCGCCAGCGTCGATGGGTCGAGCAGGTCCACGCGGTTGCCGTTGACCAGCGAGAACGTGTACGACAGGTCGCTGCCCGAGCCAATGTAGCCGCCGTTGATCTGGCCGACAGCCAGTGGCGTAGCGGGCGCCAGCAATGCCAGGCCCGATTCGTCATCGACATTGATGTTCGGCGGCAGCACCGAGATCTGCGCGTAGCCGGCGCGGATCACCAGCGGGATCCGCGCACCGTTGAGCTTGCCCACGACCATCAATCCCTTGGCGCGGCTTGCGTTGGTGCTGGTGATGGCCTGGTTGTAGAAGGCCGGGTAGCGCCGGCTGCCGTCGGCGTTGCTGCTCTCGAATGCGCCGTCATTGCCGGCGCGCAGCGTCCAGTTGTTGCCCGTGGTGACGCAGCTTGCGCCCGCGGACGTGCAACTGCCATCGGCGTTGAGCGTTTCGGTGGTGCGCGCCGTGGCCGGCGTGAAGTGCGACGACGCAGTCAGCGATCCGCCCGACGGCACCTGGTGGTAGCCGAGCACGTTGTAGGTGCCCGCCACCTTGCTGAAGTCGGTCTCGGTCTGCGCGAACGCCAGCACCGGATAGATCGGGAACGTGGTCGCGGGAATCGCGCCGATGGACAGCACGCCCGGATAGGAAATCGTCGCCCCAGGGATGCCGCCGCCCGCAACACCATTGCCGAGGAAGATCACAGGCGGGTGAGCGGGATCGACCAGCGCCTGCGAGCTGCCGTCGGAGGCGGTCGCGCTTTGCAGGACCCATGCGCAACGGTTCTGTTCCGCGGTGGGCAGCGAAGTCATGTTGGCGATCGAGCCGGTGAACGTGACACCGGCACGCGTGGGGCTCACGCTGCCGGGCTGCTTGGGCACTGGCGACTCCAGGATGTCGAGCTGGTAGGTGTGTGCCGAAGTGTCGAACCTGAGCTGCACCAGTTCGCCTGCGCCGGAGCCGCCCGTGAACGTGGTGGTGTAGTCCAGCGAAGCGGGGCACAGCGGCCCCGGCGGGACGCCATTGCGGATCGGCCCCGAGACAGGGCAGGTCCCGTTGCTCGCGCATTGCGTACTCGGGCTGCTGGTGGTCGCGGAACCACCATCGCCGCCTCCGCCACAGGCGGCCAGCAGTATGGCCATAGTCAGCCCGGATACTGCCAGGGTCTTGCGTCGAAGTCGGGACATCGTCATGGCTTGTCTCCTTGTCTTGTGTGGCGCATTGGCCGGCGGCATGAAACCGTTGCGCGCGATGGCGCGCTCCGGCAGTGCCGCGTGCGAGCGTGCGCATGGCCCGCCCCGACCAAGGCTTAGTCGTAGTGACAGTGCTAGTGGTGGTGGTGACCGTGGCCGCGGTATGAATGCGGCCGCTGCCGGCCGTTATGTCCTGGCGCGCATTCGCATCCAGTCATCCAGCGGATTGGAGGGGAACGTCAAGGCCGGGTCGCGCGCTCTGACCGGGACACTCGCCATGGCTGCGCGGCTGGCGCCTTCGTTGCGCACGGCGCGCCTGCTCTGGCGGGGTTTGGCGGCAGCAGGTTCCGCGCGGTCGCCGGCCTCTGCCTTGGCGGCCGCATCTGCCGCCGCAGTCTCGCGCGCCGTGCTTCGGCGCGCTGCATCGCGTCGTTGGCCTCGTCGAGATCGAAGACCGATTGCAGCGATGCCAGCTGCTGGCCGCCCGGCGCGGGCACGCACAGCGCGGCCATCACCATGGCGGTGAGCTGGGCCAGCACCTGCGCATCGCTCAGAAGCCGGCCCCTGGTAAAGGCCGGCATGAGGTTGGCGATGTCGTCGCTGGCGAGCACGCCGGCCAGGGCCTTGAGCGCGAACTGCAGCCGCCAGCCTAGTTCGTCACGGGGTTGGTCAGGCAAGGCGCGCGAGAACGCATCGAAGAAGCGCCCGAACACCGTCGCGCAATGCTCCGTCAGGTAGGACTGGATGAAAGGCGCGGTGTCGGAATGCACGCGTCCGAGCAGACGCAGGAACGACGGGCCGCCAACCACCGGATTTCGCGCCATCTGCAGTGCGGGCACGAACAGTGCGCCCATTACGTGCTCACAGCGGATGCTGTTGCCCGGCCAATGCGCTTCGCACGCATCCAGCAGTGCCAGGCGACGCGCGTTGAGCGGCCCCAGGCGCGGCCGAGCACGGCCTGCATCATGATGTCCTTGCTGCGGAAGTGGTAATTCACGGCGGCCAGGTTGACGATGGCACGCGATGTGACCTGCCTCAGTGAGGTGGCTTCGTAGCCGACCTCGATGAACAACTTTTCCGTGGCGTCGAGAATCCGAGCCTTGGTGTCTCCTGCCGTGCTTTTGCCGGTCTTCATGGGGGCGCGTCTCTTTGTGCTGCTGTTTAACCCCTTGCAATGTCTACCCTGTTTCGCACCGGGCTCTGTCGGCATACGGTTGCTTGAAACAGGTGAATGAAGCCTATCCACGTGTCCGGGCGTTCACAAGCGTGGCATTCGAGGGGCGCTTCTAATTCCGCCTGCTTTGTTGGGTATCGCACAACATTGTCGGAGCGCGCTGCTATCAGGACGGTGCTGTAGATGCCTGCAACAGGAAACATTAGAGCCACTCCTGCGCCCGTCATCCGAAATACATCATGCCGTGAGGTTTCGACGACCAGTTGACCGTGGCAGTGTCCGTTTCGCCCGGGAAAGGCGCCGGGATGGCCTTGGGGGCAACCGGCGCGCAGCCGGTAACATGGCGGTGAATTGTGCCGATAATGCGGGCATCCTCGCCCCAACACCGATCGCCGATCTCATGCATATCCGCTGGCTGGAAGACTTTATCTGCCTCGCCCAGGCCGGCAGCCTCGCGCGCGCGGCCGAACTGCGCAACGTGACGCCGCCGGCGTTCGGCCGGCGCATGCAGGCGCTGGAAGTCTGGGCCGGCGCGCCGCTGATCGACCGCAGCGCGTTCCCGGTGCGCCTGACCGCCGAGGGGCGTCAGTTCCTCGAAGCCGCGCAAAGCGCGCTGCAGACGCTGGAGGATGCGCGACTCGCGTTGCGTACCGCGCATCGCGCCGATGCCAGCACGCTGACGATCGCCACCGGCAAGACGCTGGCGCGCTCGATGGTGCCGGCATGGCTGGCCGGCCTGCGGCATGCGCTGCGCAACGACAAGGCCGCGGCGGGCTTCCGCACGCGGCTGTCCACCTTCCCGATGCACGACGCGCTCGCGATGTTCACCGAGGGCGATGCCGATTTCCTGCTGTGCTACAGCCCGCCGGATATTCCGGTGATGCTCGACGATGCGCGCTACCGCTTCCACGTGGTGGGCCTGGAGCGGCTGGTCTGCGTGAGCGCTGCCGATGCGCGCGGTGCTCCCCTGTTCCGCCTTCAGGCCGGCAAGGGCGGGACACGCACGGCTCCCACGCCGATGATCGCCTACGCCGACAGCCTGACGCTCGGGCGCATGGTCAACCAGGAGATCGCGCGCCGCAAGCTGGCCAGCCGCCTCGACGTGATCGCCGTCAGCGACTTTGCCGAGTCGGTGCACGAGATGGTGCGGCAGCGCATGGGCCTGGCCTGGCTGCCGGCAGGGCTGATTGCCGACGACCTCCACACGGGACGCCTGGTGCGCGCCACCACGGGCCGCGGCGCGGACGAGGCCGACCTGGCACTGGAGATCCGCCTGTACCGCCAGCGCGCGCCGGTGCGGCCGCTTGCGGAGGCGTTCTGGGACGCCGCTGTCAGCGAACCGCAGACCTGACTCAATCGCCCCTTGTGTGCTCCCCTCTCCCGCCTGCGGGAGAGGGGCCGGGGGAGAGGGCCGGCATCCCCACGAAGTCCCAGCTTCCACATTGCACCCATTGCCAAAACGGCAACCCCCCTTGCCAAAGCCGCATGCCGTTGCCCGTCGCCCTCACTAACATCGGGCCAGCGCCATTCCCATTCCAATCCTCCGATCCGAGCCATGACCACGAAGACCCTGGCCGCCCGCGGCTGGCGCCGCCACCCTCGCCTTCTCCGCGCTTGCCGCCCACGCCTCCGGCTGGCCGACCAAGCCGATTACGCGGTGGTCGGCTAC
>LRMT01000286.1 GCA_001725945.1 Cupriavidus sp. UYMMa02A
CGCGTCTTCGCGCGCGACTGCGGTCTCGCGCGCGCGGCATCGCGCTCGGATTCGGCAGCGGTCGCCACGTCGCGCGCTTCCGCCCGGAGCGTGGCCAGTTCGGCGCTGGCCGCTTCGTTCGCGGCCTGCCAGATCGTCTGGACGGCCCCGGCGGCGATGTCCTTCAACGTATCGGGCAGGTCCGGGTGGTTCAATCGTGACGCGCGTGCGCCCGCGCAACTCCTGCCAGAACGCCTGCAGCACCTCGGCGGGCGTGCCCATGCTGCCCTTGCGCACCAGGCTGTAGAGCTTGTTGGCGGTGGGTGTCACGCCATAGCGGAAGAACAGCAGGCCGCAGACCTCGCGGTACAGCGCGCGGGTGTCGGGGAAGCGGCCGCGGAGTTCAGCCAGGTCGGCCTGCAGGGCGGTGTCGGTCAGATCGAGGTCGGCGGCGGCCATCGGCAAAAAGCGTCGTTGAGTTCTTACATATTACTACGTAATACGTTATATATACAATTTATTAGCCATAATTTAGACATAAGTTTTCTTATGTCTATAATCATGTCTGGATCTCAGCCTGAACTCATACCTCACATGGACTCCCCTTCGGATATCGGCCAATCTACCGTCCACGCCCTGCCCGCTACGCTTCCCACGCCGCTCGAGCGCCTGCATCTGCCCGAGGCGCTTTCCGGCGCCCAGGGCAGGAATCGCGCGTGCGGCGCGTGGCGCGCAAA
>LRMT01000287.1 GCA_001725945.1 Cupriavidus sp. UYMMa02A
CTCTCCCGCTTGGCGGGAGAGAGGCGGGGGAGAGGGCGGGAGCCTCCCACGAAGCGAGGTCCTTCGCATCGAGACAAGCTGGCCCTCTCCCCCAACCCCTCTCCCGTGAACGGGAGAGGGGAGCCGGTCTACGGCATAGCGAGTGCCGATGGTCCCAGGATGCGCCCGCTCAATCCTTCCCGAACTCTTCCCCCATCTCCTTCCCACGCGCCGCCGCCGCCTGCATGGCACGCACGAATGCGTCGCCTATGCCCGAGCTTTCCATGGCCGTCAGCGCGGCATAGGTAGTACCGCCCTTCGATGTCACACGCTCGCGCAGCGTAGCCACCGCGTCCTTCGACTGCCGGCCAGCGTGGCGGCGCCAAGGAACGTCTGCACCGCCAGCTCACGCCCCTGCTGCGCGTTCAGGCCGAGTTCCGTCGCGGCGCGTTCCATCGCCTCGATGAAATAGAACACATACGCCGGGCCGCTGCCGGAAATGGCCGTGACAGCGTCGATCTGGTCATCGCCATCGACCCATGCGCACTTGCCCACGGCTTCAGCCACTGCGGTAGCATCGCGCGATCCTGGCTCGACAGCCCGGCCGGCCCCGCCAGCCCTGTCATGCCCATGCCCGACAGCGCCGGCGTATTCGGCATGGCGCGCACCAGCCGCGTACGGCCGCCCAGCCAGCGCTGCATGTCCTGCAGGCGGATGCCGGCGGCCACGCTGATGATCAGGTTGCCGGCGCCGGTCGCAGGCAGGTGCGGCAGCAGGCTGGCCGCGGCTTCGCGGAACTGCTGCGGCTTGACGGCCAGCACCAGTACGTCGGACGCGCCGAAAGCCGCGTCGGGCGCGCCGGCCGTGTGCACGCCGAGGTCGCGTGCCAGGCGCTGCTGTGCGTCAGGGAACGGGTCGACTACGCGGATCGAACCGGCGGGCACGCCGCGAGCGATCAGGCCGCCGATCAGCGCGGTGGCCATATTGCCACCGCCAAGGAAGCCGAAGGTCAGGGTTTCGAGCATGTCAGTCTCTGGCTGGGAATGGGAAAGGGAGGTGCGGAGAGTGCGGTCGTGCCGCTCAGGCGCGTGCACCGAAGATGGCCGTGCCGATGCGCACGATGGTCGCGCCTTCTGCGATGGCGGCGTCCATGTCGTCCGACATGCCCATCGACAGGGTGTCGAGCCGCAGGCCGTCCTCGCGCAGCGATTGCAACAGGTTGCGCATGGCGGCAAACGGGTGACGCAGTTCCGCAGGATCAGTCGCGGGTTCCGGGATCGCCATCAGCCCGCGCAGGCGCAAGCCGGGCATGGCGGCCACGGCGCGGGCCAGTTGCGGCACCTCGTCGGGGGCGACGCCGCTCTTGCTCGCTTCATCGCTGATATTCACCTGGATGCAGACCTGCAGCGGCGCCATGCCGGCCGGGCGCTGTTCCGACAGCCGCTGCGCGATCTTGAGGCGGTCGATCCCATGCACCCAGTCGAAATGCTCGGCCACCAGCCGTGTCTTGTTGCTTTGCAGTGGTCCGATGAAATGCCAGGCGATCTGGCTGCGCAGGTCGGCCAGCGCAATGATCTTTTCCACGCCCTCCTGCACGTAATTTTCGCCAAAAGCGCGTTGTCCGGCCTCGAATGCCTCGCGCACGATGCCAGGCGCGACAGTCTTGGAAACGGCCAGCAGGGCCACGTCTTCGGGCGTCCTTCCGGCTTGTTGTGCCGCCGCCGCGATGCCGCGGTGCACAGCTTGCAAGTTGGCGGCGATTACAGACATAATCCGGCGGACATACAGAAGAAGTAAAAAGAAGTACGGAAAGTACTTACTACAATTAATCGGGTGGGGTCATTATAGATGGACATCGCGCAGCTATTGGCTTTCGCAGTCAAGAACAAGGCGTCCGATCTGCACCTCTCGGCGGACATGCCGCCGATGGTGCGTATCCACGGCGACATGCGGCGCATCAACGTCGCAACCATGGGGCACAAGGATGTCCACGCCATGGTGTACGACATCATGAGCGACTCCCAGCGAAAGACCTACGAAGAGCGGCTCGAGATCGATTTCTCGTTTGAAATCGCCGGCCTGTCGCGTTTCCGGGTCAATGCCTATAACACCCAGCGCGGCGCGGCCGCGGTATTCCGTACGATTCCCTCGAAGGTCTTACGCTCGAAGAGCTGCGTGCGCCGGCGGTGTTCGCCGACCTGTGCCTGAAGCCGCGCGGTCTGGTGCTGGTGACCGGGCCGACTGGCTCGGGCAAGTCCACCACGCTGGCGGCAATGGTGGACCACCGCAACGAAAACGACATGGGTCACATCCTCACGGTGGAGGACCCGATCGAATTCGTCCACAGCTCCAAGAAGAGCCTGATCAACCAGCGCGAACTGGGGCCGCATACGCATTCGTTCGCCAATGCGCTGCGCTCCGCGCTGCGTGAAGACCCGGACGTGATCCTGGTTGGCGAGCTGCGCGACCTGGAAACCATCCGCCTGGCGCTCACCGCCGCGGAAACCGGCCACCTGGTCTTCGGCACGCTGCACACGAGTTCCGCGGCCAAGACCATCGACCGTGTGGTCGACGTGTTCCCGCCCGAAGAGAAGGACATGGTGCGCACCATGCTGTCCGAATCGCTGGAGGCGGTGATCTCCCAGACGCTGCTCAAGACCCGTGACGGCAATGGCCGCACCGCCGCGCACGAGATCATGATCGCCACGCCCGCGATCCGCCACCTGATCCGCGAAAACAAGATCGCGCAGATGTACTCGATGATGCAGACGAGCAGCGGTCTGGGCATGCAGACGCTGGACCAGTGCCTGTCGGACCTGATCAAACGCAGCATGATCAACTACAACGACGCGCGCGCCATCGCCAAGAACCCCGACGCCTTCATGGGCTGAGGCCCGCGCCGTGCCTCGCCGCGCCACGCGCGCGGCGGCCAATCCGCTCATTTCGCAGGAACACGCCATGCTCGACCGCGAATCCGCCGCCAAGTACATCAACGACCTGCTCGAGCTCATGGTGAGCAACCACGGGTCGGACCTGTTCATCACCTCGGACTTCCCGCCGGCCATCAAGGTCGACGGCAAGATCACCCCCGTTTCGCAGCAGCCGCTGAACCCGACGCAGGCCCTGGGCCTGGTGCGCTCGATCATGAACGAGCGCCAGGTCAAGGAGTTCGACGACACCCGCGAGTGCAATTTCGCGATTACGGCGACCAAGGCCGGGCGTTCCGTGTGTCGGCGTTCATCCAGCAGGGCAAGGCCGGCATGGTGGTGCGGACCATCAACACGCGCATTCCGTCGGTCTCGGACCTGGACCTGCCGCCCACGCTGCACGAGATCGTCATGTCCAAGCGCGGCCTGGTGATCGTGACCGGCGCCACGGGCTCGGGCAAGTCGACCACGCTGGCGGCGATGCTGGATCACCGCAATGCGCATTCCTATGGCCACATCATCACTATCGAGGACCCGATCGAATATGTGCACGCGCACCAGAACTGCGTCGTCACGCAGCGCGAGGTCGGCATCGACACCGAGTCCTGGCATATCGCGCTGAAGAACACGCTGCGCCAGGCGCCCGACGTGATCCTGATCGGCGAAATCCGCGACCGCGAGACCATGGAATATGCGACGCAGTACGCCGAAACCGGCCACCTGTGCCTGGCCACGCTGCATGCCAACAACGCCAACCAGGCCATCGACCGCATCGTCAACTTCTTCCCCGAGGAAAAGCGCCAGCAGTTGCTGATCGACCTGTCGCTGAACCTGAAGGCCATGATCTCGCAGCGCCTGCTGCCGCGCGCCGGCCGCAAGGGGCGGGTGCCCGCCGTGGAAATCATGATCGGCACGCCGCTGGTGGCCGACCTGATCTTCAAGGGCGAGATCCATGAACTCAAGGAAGTGATCAAGAAATCGCGCGAGCAGGGCATGATTTCTTTCGACCAGGCGTTGTTTGATCTGCACGAAAGCGGCAAGATCACGTACGAAGACGCGCTGCGCAATGCCGATTCGCTCAACGACCTGCGGCTGATGATCAAGCTGCACAGTGCCACGAGAAAGGACGCCGACCTCGGCGCCGGCACCGAGCACATGAACGTGATCTGATTTGCGCGGCCCACGTCCCAAACCGGAGCAAGGTCCGCCATGAGCAATGTCTACCAGTTCGAAGCCAACTCCCTGGCAGGTGAGCCGGTGCCGCTGTCGCTGTTCCGCGGCAAGGTGCTGCTGATCGTCAACACCGCGAGCGAATGCGGCTTTACGCCGCAGTATGCGGGCCTGCAGGCGCTGCACGAAGCGTATGCCGCGCGCGGGTTCGAGGTGCTGGGCTTTCCCTGCAACCAGTTCGGCAAGCAAGAGCCTGGCGACGCGCAGCAGATCGGCCAATTCTGCGAGTCGCGCTTTAGCGTCAAGTTTCCGATGTTCGCCAAGATCGACGTGAACGGACCCGACGCGCACCCGCTGTACCAGTGGCTGACCAGCGAGAAGCGCGGCGTGCTCGGCACGCAGGCGATCAAATGGAATTTCACCAAGTTCCTGCTGCGCCGTGACGGCACGGTCTACAAGCGCTATGGGTCGATGACCAAGCCTGAAGAAATTCGCGCGGATATCGAAACGCTGCTGGCCGATCCCGCCGCCTGACGCTACACGCCGCCGGCCCGCACCGCGCGCAGGAAGCCGTTGAGCGAACGGTCTGGCGTTTCATGGAAACGGTCATCGAGCATGCTGATGGCGCGGCAGCGGTCCAGGCGGAAGCTGCGATAGTCGGTGCGGGTCGTGCACCATGCCGCGAGCAACCACGCATTGCCCCAGAAGAACAGGCCGAGCGGCTGCACCACGCGCTCCGTGATGCGCTGTTCCGCATCGCAGTAATCGAGCAGCAGCAGTTTCTGCGCGCCGAGCGCGCCGTGCACGACATCGAACGCTTCGCGCACCTGCGCGCGGTTGACATACTCCGGCGCGAACACGCGGCTTTGCTGCGCGGCCAGCCGGCGTGGCGGCGGCAGCGCGGCCATCAGCTTTTCCAGCGCGGGATCGGCGGCGGCGGCCAGCGCACCGCCGCCCCAGCTGAGCAGGCGCAGGCCGGCCACCAGCGCTTCCACTTCGAGTGCGGTGAACATCAGCGGCGGGACATCGAAATCGGCACGCAGGCGGTAGCCGATGCCAGCCTCGCCCTCGACGGGCACGCCCGACAGCGACAACGCCTGGATGTCACGGTAGACCGTGCGTTCGGACACGCCGAGCCGCTGCGCGAGCAGCGCCGCCGTGGTCAGGCGGCGGCCGCGCAGGACCTGGACGATCTGGAACAGGCGGTCGGCGCGGCGGCTCATCGGTGCTCCGGGGCGCAGGCCTCAGCCCGTGAACGGCTCGTGCAGGCCGACGCGGTTGCCTTCGCTGTCGGCAATATGCGCGATGCGGCCAATGTCGCCGGGCAACTGCAGAGGACCGAACACGGTTTTGCCGCCCGCATGGGCCACGCGCTGCAGCAGCGCGTCGAGCCCCGGCGCGTGCAGATAGGGCACCGGGCCGTAGTGCAGGCTGGGCCGGTAGCCTTCGCCGGCCACGAGCGCGCCGCCCGGGTCGGGGTGCGGGAACACCGCCATATCGACCTGGCTCATCGTTTCGCGCCGCAGCGAGGTCTCGAAAACCTGCTCATAGAAGTGGATCGCACGATTCATATCGACAACGGGGATCTCCAGCCAGTTGATCAGGCCATTGCTCATGATGGACTCCTTGGTCACGGGGAAAGGAGTTCGCATCTTGCGCGGGGGCTGCTGACAGCGTCCTGTCAGGAGCGTGTCAGCACGGTTCAGTGTGGCATCCACGCGGCCAGTACCGGCACCATGATGGCCGTCAGCACCCCGTTTAGCCCCATGCCCAGCGCGGCGAACGCGCCCGCCTCCTGGTTCACCTGGAACGCGCGCGCGGTGCCGATGCCGTGCGCCGCCACGCCGGTGGCAAAGCCGCGCACGGTGTAGTCGCGGATGCGCAGCAGGTTCAGCAGGCTGGTGGCGCTCACGGCGCCGATGATGCCGGTGGCCATCACCAATACCGCCGTCAGCGAAGGCAGCCCGCCAATCTTCTCGGCCACGCCCATGGCGATGGGGATCGTCACCGACTTGGGCGCGAGCGACAACACGGTTTCGCGCGATGCGCCGAGCAGCCATGCAATGCCGACGGCCGATACCACCGCCACCAGCGAACCTGCCACCAGCCGACAAGCAGGGGGAACACATGCGTGCGCAGTTTCGGAAGCTGCAGATACAGGGGCACGGCCAAGGCCACGGTGGCAGGGCCGAGCAGGAAGTGCACGAACTGCGCCCCGTCGAAGTAGGTCTTGTACGGCGTTCCCGTGACGGTCAGCACGGTCACCAGCAGCGCCACCGCGATCATGACCGGATTGGCCAGCGGCGAGAAGCGCGAGCGCTCGTAGATGCGGAACGCGAACACATAGGCCAGCAGCGTGGCGGTCAGGCCCACCAGCGGGCTGGCGGCCAGGTAGACCCAGATCTCGTTGAGGCGGGGCGTCATCATGCCTGTTCTCCGCTGTTGCCCGGGGCATCGGCGCGCGGGCCACTGGCTCCTTGGGCTTGCGCATCAGCATGCGCGTGACGACCGCCGTGGTCGCGATGGCGAGCCACGTCGATACCACGAGCGCGATCAGGATCGGCATCCATTCGCCTTCGATGCGGTTCGCATGGACCATGATGCCGACGCGGCCGGCACGAACAGCAGCGACAGGTGCTTGAGCAGTTCGCTGGTGGTGCCCTGGATGATGGGCAGCAGGCGGTCATCGAAGACGAGCCAGCCGAACAGCATGATCATGCCGAGCACGGGGCCGGGCACGGGCAGGTGCAGCGCGTAGCTGATCACCTCGCCGACGGATTGGAAAACCAGGAGGATCGCAAAGGTCTGGAGCATGGGGGCGCGTTATGGGTTGTGCAGTTCCTCCCCTCTCCCATTTATGGGAGAGGGGCCGGGGGAGAGGGCGGGCGCGTCTGAGGCGATATCGCCTGACGAGCCGCCGACCCTCTCCCCCGCCCCTCTCCCGCAAGCGGGAGAGGGGCGACAACCACACCGTCCGACGCGCGGTCGGCCTCACCCCAGCATCTTGTCCACCAGCTCGATCCAGTGCATGACCGGCGTCTCGGTGCCGCCTTGCAGATGGGTGATGCAGCCGATATTGGCCGACACGATGGCTTCGGGCTCGGTGGCCTGCAGTTTGGCGAGCTTGTCGTCGCGCAGGCGGTAGGCCAGTTCCGGCTGCAGCACGGAATACGTGCCGGCCGAGCCGCAGCACAGGTGGCTGTCAGCGCAGAGTTTGACTTCCACGCCGAGGCCGGTCAAGAGCGCTTCTACCTTGCCGCGGATCTGCTGGCCGTGCTGCAGCGTGCACGGCGGGTGGTAAGCCACGCGCCGGCCGTCGCGCGGCACGGCGCCGGCGCGAGCGTGCAGCGCATCGGCAAAGTCGGGCAGGATTTCCGACAGGTCGCGCGTGAGCGCCGACACGCGGCGCGCGCGCTCGGCGTACTTCGGGTCGTTGCGCAGCAGGTGGCCGTAGTCCTTCACCATGGCGCCACAGCCGCATGCGGTCATGACGATCGCTTCCGCGCCGGCTTCGAGATGCGGCCACCATGCATCGATATTGCGGCGCATATTGTCGAGGCCGCCGCCATGGTCGCCGGTGTGGAAGCGGATCGCGCCACAGCAGCCGGCTTCGCGCGCGACAACCAGTTGTACGCCGACACGGTCGAACACACGCGCCGTTGCGACATTGATGTTGGGCGACATCGCAGGCTGCACGCAACCGTCGAGCAACAGCATCTTGCGCGCGTGTTCGGTGCGCGGCCACTGGCCCGGTTCGGCCGTCTTGCTCAGTGCAGGTACCTTGTTGCGCAGCGCTGCCGGCAGCATTGGCCGCACCATCTGGCCGAGCTTGAGCGCCGTGCCGAACAGGGCCGGGCGCGTCAGGCCTTCGCGCAGCACCCATCGCGCCACGCGTTCGCGTGCGGGACGGCGGATGCCGCGTGCCTCGAGCTGTTCATCCACTACCTGTCGGCCGATGTCCACGAGCCGCCCGTAGCGCACGCCCGACGGGCACGTCGATTCGCAGTTGCGGCAGGTCAGGCAGCGGTCGAGGTGCAGGCGCGTGCTTTCGCTGACCGCATTGCCTTCGAGCACCTGCTTCATCAGGTAGATGCGCCCGCGCGGGCGTCGAGCTCGTCGCCCAGCAACTGGTAGGTCGGGCAGGTGGCAGTGCAGAAACCGCAGTGCACGCATTTGCCGACGATGGACTTGGCTTCCTCGCCCTCGGGCGTATTGCGGAGAAAATCGGCCAGGGTCGTTTGCATGGTGTGGGGAGTAGTTGCCTTGGCGTTGAACGGTGCGCGCGGCTCAGAGGCCGGGATACATGCGCTGCGGATTGAAGATGCCGGCCGGATCGAAGGTGTTCTTCAGCCGCGTGTGGATCGCGGCCAGCGGCGAGGCCAGCGGCGTGAACACGCGACCGACTTGTCGCCGTTGCGGAACAGCGTCGCATGGCCGCCGACCGATTGCGCGATGCCGCGCACGAGCCCGGCGTGGTTGCCGTCGAGCCCCGCATCGGGCAGCCACCAGCGCTGTCCGCCGCCCCATTCGACGAGTTGCGAACCGGGCAGGTCCAGCGGCGCCGACGTCGGCGGCACTGCCAGACGCCACAGCGTGCGGCCCTGCAGCGCCGGAGCAAAGTGCGCGTGCGTCTGCCCTGCGCAGCCGATTGCCAGAGCGCCACGCCTTCGTCCTGCCCGACGGCT